>NZ_PDWL01000100.1 GCF_010093185.1 Pseudoxanthomonas jiangsuensis
TCGTACCGCGGCCTCGAACGAGTACTTCCTTATCACACATATGACGGGCGTCGGTCTTGGTGCCTAGCACTGTGCAGCTGCGATGTCGCTATGGAGCGTGCGGTGTTTGCCGTCTGCCATTTTATCTGGGTCATGGCCATGCGCCTGTGTGAGTTTCAGCTTGACTTCTGTTCTGGTTTTTTTTCTGCACAAGAGCAGCCCGCACAGCTACGGCATTTCGTATTTCTCCTCGCGTGGGCCCACGGCCGATGGCCGCTACAAGCCCGACCTGGTCGCGCCAGGCGAAAAGATCCTGTCGGCGCACCATGGTTACGCGGTCGACGATCCCGGCACATGGATGGTGGAGATGAGCGGCACCAGCATGGCTGCGGCGCACGTGTCCGGACTGATCGCCGCGTTCCTGTCGGTGCGCCGCGAGTTCATCGGCGCACCGGACCGGGTCAAGCAATTGGTGCTGACGCAGTGCCTGGACCTGCAGCGCGATCGCTACATGCAGGGCAGTGGGCTGCCGAGCTTGATGCGGATGCTTGGGGGGACGTGAGTGTGGGGCCGGGATGATCAGCCATTCGGCTGCTGAAAAGCCGGGGAT
>NZ_PDWL01000101.1 GCF_010093185.1 Pseudoxanthomonas jiangsuensis
CCGTTGCTGGCGTTGTTGGCCAGGCTCAGCGAGATGGTGCCGGTCGGGGCGATCGAGCTGTGATGAGTGAAGCGCGAGCCGATTTCGGCCAGTTCATCGACCAGGTCAGGCGCCACTTCGGCGACCCGCTGCAAGTAGCGGCTGTAGCGGGCGTGCAGGACCTTGCCGGGGATCTGCTGGCCGACGCGCCAGCCGTCGGCGGCCATTTCCGGACGCTTGCGCAGCATCTCAGCGGTGACCTCGAAGCGCTCCTCCATGATCGGCGCGGCACCCTTCTCGCGGGCCAGGGCCAGGCCGGTTTCCCAGCCGGCGACCGCCATCTCGCGCGCCACCTGCTCGGTGAAGGTGCAGGAATCGGCGCTGCCATACTTCATCTTCAGCATGGTCAGGGTCGAACCCAGACCGAGGAAGCCCATGCCATGGCGGCGCTTGCGCATGATCTCGTCGCGCTGCTGCTGCAGCGGCAGGCCATTGACCTCGACCACGTTGTCCAGCATGCGGGTGAACACGCGCACGACTTCCTTGTATTCCTCCCAGTCGAAGCGCGCCTGGTCGGTGAACGGGTCGCGCACGAAGGTGGTCAGGTTGAC
>NZ_PDWL01000102.1 GCF_010093185.1 Pseudoxanthomonas jiangsuensis
CTTCCAGCACGGCGGCAAAGCTCAGCGCCTCGCGCAGCTTGGGCGAAGGCGGATGCGTGTCGCCAATGCGCACGCCACGCTGCAGCAGGTCATCGATGGCCTGCTGATTCCCGGCTTGGTCGAAGAAGTGCCCCAGCGAGCGCGCTACTTCGCCGCCGATATCCGGCACGCGCTTGAACAGCGGCCACGGCAGATGCCGGATCAATTCCAGATCGCCGAACCAGGCCGACAACGCCTTGGCCGTGCTTTCGCCCACATGCTCGATGCCCAGCGCAAACAGGAAACGCTCCAGCGTGGTATCGCGCGATGTTTCGATCGCCTCGATGAGATTCTCCGCCCACTTGGTGGCGATCTTCTTGCGGTTCCAGTCGAAGCTCGGCAAGCCTGCGCGGAGCAGATCGGCCTGCCAGGTCTGCGGCACGTCGCGCTCCCCGGCCAGGTCCACGCCGATCCCGACCACGCTGGCTTCCAGCTGCGCATATGCACCGCTGGCCAGATGCTCGCCCGCCTCGCGCAAGAACGCGTGCGGGCTGTCGGCCGTGCTGATCAGGCGCAATTGCAGCAGCTGGTCCACGCTCAGCAGATACAGGTCGGCCACGCCTTTCACCAGGCCACTGTCGACCAG
>NZ_PDWL01000103.1 GCF_010093185.1 Pseudoxanthomonas jiangsuensis
TGGAGATTAACCAAAATGAGCACAATATGTCATAAATAGTACTGAAAAGACTTGCAGGAAGGCAGATATGCCAAGAAACAACAGGTATTCATATTCTACGAACCTAAATACTCCACAACGACAGATCCGAACCCTGAAGTCAAAGAGCTTATTGAATATTGATCCTTAGTCTTTTTTCTGCTCGGCGCGCTGAAATCACCCAGGTAGCGCAGCTTGCGGAAAGCGATGCGGCAGGCCAGCTGGTCGAAGAAGGTCGCGCCCCACATCATCTTTTCGGTCAGCGGCTGCGCGCCGATCGCCGGCATCCCGACCGAGTACGGCTGGGTCGGGCTGACCCGGTCGCCTTCGGCATGCTCCTGCGGCACCGGCTTTTCCGCCACCTCGGTGATCGGGGTGCCATCGCGGCGGTCGAGCACGAAGATCTGCCCGCGCTTGGTCACCTGGACCAGTGCCGGCACGGTGCCGCCCTTGCCGTCGGGCATGTCGTACAACGCCGGCTGCGCGGGCACGTCGTAGTCCCACAGATCGTGGTGGGTGGTCTGGAATTTCCAGCGCACGCGCCCGGTCGCCAGTTCC
>NZ_PDWL01000104.1 GCF_010093185.1 Pseudoxanthomonas jiangsuensis
GCGTGTTGCTCGCCGAACTGGATGTTCGTTTTCACCCGATCGAAGGCCTGCTTGCAGCGCTTCGTACCCGCTAACTGGGACGTCATGTTCAGAACTCTCGTACACGTGTGTGTGTTTCTCGTCGGCCTGCTGGCGGTTTGCTGGGTCGGCATCGGTTATCTCGGCTCCAACCCGCTCGGCGCCTGCGTCGCGGCGGTGATCGGCGCCTGTTATGTGGCCGGCGCGCTGGAGCTGTATCGCTACCGCCAGGCCACTGCGACGCTGGAAGCGGCAGTCGATGGGTTGACCACGGCGCCTTCTGCCCTGAGCGATTGGCTGCAGGCGGTACACCCCGGCCTGCGTAATGCGGTGCGCCTGCGTATCAGGGGCGAGCGCGTGGCGTTGCCGGCACCGGTGCTGACGCCGTATCTGGTCGGCTTGCTGGTGTTGCTCGGCATGCTCGGCACCTTGCTCGGCATGATGGCCACGCTCAAGGGCACCGGCTTTGCATTGCAGAGCGCCACCGATCTGCAGGCCATTCGCGGCTCGCTCGCAGCACCGGTGGAAGGCCTGGCGTTCGCGTTCGGCACCTCCATCGCCGGTGTGGCGACATCGGCCATGCTGGGATTGT
>NZ_PDWL01000105.1 GCF_010093185.1 Pseudoxanthomonas jiangsuensis
GACAGGAACACATGCAGGCGCGGGTTTGCGGCTGTCTCCAGCGCCTTGGCCGAGGTTTCGATATCGGCCTGCAGGCAGCGCGACAAAAACGCCAGGGTGGGGCGGCGCAGTTCCCGGCCCATCATCGCCACCGCTTCGCGGTCCGAATGCGAGCTGGCCGGAACACCGGTTTCGCTGATGTCCACGCCAAGTTCGTCCAGCGCGCGCGCCATGACCAGCTTCTGCTGGGGCGTCATGCTGCAGCCGGGGGATTGCTCGCCGTCGCGCAGGGTGGTGTCGAAAATTCGGATACGCGGGGTCTGGTTGGATACGGTCGTGTTCACCAGGAAGACTCCTCTACGGCGATGGCGGTGACAGGCGTTGAAGCGACTGCGGATGGGCGGGAAAGAACGTGTGTGGCGGGTGGGGGGGTGGCGCTGCGTTCGGTGCGGAGGCGGCCGGTGGTGGGACGGGGGGGGGTGGCGGGGGGGGGCGGGGGCCTCTCCGGGCAGAGGGGGGGCAGGCAGGGTGGGGCGGTAATACACCCAGGGGCCCCCGCCCATTTTGGCTTCGGGGGCACACGGCGCAACGGGGCGTGGGGGGGGGGCGGACGGGCACGTGGCAAGCA
>NZ_PDWL01000106.1 GCF_010093185.1 Pseudoxanthomonas jiangsuensis
TATTAGGAATGTTTTCACTTAATAGTATTGGTTGCGTAACAAAGTGCGGTCCTGCTGGCATTCTGGAGGGAAATACAACCGACAGATGTATGTAAGGCCAACGTGCTCAAATCTTCATACAGAAAGATTTGAAGTAATATTTTAACCGCTAGATGAAGAGCAAGCGCATGGAGCGACAAAATGAATAAAGAACAATCTGCTGATGATCCCTCCGTGGATCTGATTCGTGTAAAAAATATGCTTAATAGCACCATTTCTATGAGTTACCCTGATGTTGTAATTGCATGTATAGAACATAAGGTGTCTCTGGAAGCATTCAGAGCAATTGAGGCAGCGTTGGTGAAGCACGATAATAATATGAAGGATTATTCCCTGGTGGTTGACTGATCACCATAACTGCTAATCATTCAAACTATTTAGTCTGTGACAGAGCCAACACGCAGTCTGTCACTGTCAGGAAAGTGGTAAAACTGCAACTCAATTACTGCAATGCCCTCGTAATTAAGTGAATTTACAATATCGTCCTGTTCGGAGGGAAGAACGCGGGATGTTCATTCTTCATCACTTTTAATTGATGTATATGCTCTCTTTTCTGA
>NZ_PDWL01000107.1 GCF_010093185.1 Pseudoxanthomonas jiangsuensis
CGCGATGCCAGCGAGGACGATCTGGCGTTCACCATCGGCCTGGGCGGCATGATCGCTCTGCAGGGCCGCTCGGTGGTCACCGGCGGCGCACGGGGCGTCGATGAAGCGTCCATGCTCGGTGCACTGGAACGCGACGGCACCGTGATCGGCGTGCTGGCCGACAGCCTGTTGCGCACCAGCAACTCGGTCAAGTACCGCCGCGCCCTGATGGACAGGAATCTCGTCCTGGTGTCGCCCTTCAATCCCGAGGCGGGGTTCGATGTGGGCAATGCCATGGCCCGCAACAAGTACATCTACGCCCTGTCCGATGCCGCCGTCATCGTCAGCGCCACCGAAGGCAAGGGCGGCACCTGGAGCGGTGCGGTGGAAGCGCTGAAGCACGCCTGGGTGCCGCTGTGGGTCAAGCCGCATCGGGATGCGCGATCAGGCAATGCGGTGCTGGTCGGGATGGGCGCACGCTGGCTGGAGGACGGCGCAGCCATGACGTCGCTGGTGACCGGTGAGGAAACGGTGCAGGTGC
>NZ_PDWL01000108.1 GCF_010093185.1 Pseudoxanthomonas jiangsuensis
AACTTCTACGGCCGTCTTGGCGCCCAGGTGAAGTTGAACCAGAACTGGGGCATCAACGGCGACATCCGTATGGATGGCGACGGCAACAAGGAATGGTCGGTCGGCCCGCGCTTCAGCTGGTAAGCCGCACGTTTGACTGCAATGCGATCTCTCTCCCGCGTTGCACTGGAAGCCCGGTCCCCCGACCGGGCTTCTTTCTTTTGGCGGTTTGCACACGCACGTCACGATACGCATCGCTTCACACAGGGAACCTCGCCAACGATGCGCCTGCGCCGCGAGGGTTGGCCATGCGTGCGTTGGGCGCCCCCACATACCTGACGTCTGATCCGCCAAAGCCCTGCTTGCGCCGCGGCACGCGGCCACACAAAAACGCCCGGTCGTGCCGGGCGTTGTGTCGTGCATCTTCGCAATAGACGCCGAAACGCTACCGGTCTTGGAGCGGCGAACAAAACGTAGCGAGCGAGCATCCAGTGGGTGTGGACGGTGCGCGCGGAACCACAACGAAAGAGTGGTACGCGAGATTCCGAGCACCGGCCACGCAGGCCTGGTGGTGAGCGCAGCGTTTTGTCAGCTGTTCTCAGGTGAACAAGGT
>NZ_PDWL01000109.1 GCF_010093185.1 Pseudoxanthomonas jiangsuensis
ACCCAACCAGCTGCAAAGCCAATTGGAGAGTGGTGGTGAGCGCCCGCGTCCTAGGCGCCATCGTGCTTGCTGCTGTCAGCCTCGCAGGCTGCACAGCGCAACCTGCGGGACAATCCTGCGAACAGATTTTGACCTGTGAAGCTCCAGAAGTCCTCCCCACGAGCGTACCGGCCAAATGCGGATGCGCTTTGCTGTTTGATGCGGAATGCAGGGCGTTGATCGACCGAAGTGACGGGAAGAGTGCAGCCGCCAATTTGCAGACTCGTCTGAATAGGGCGCAAGCCTATGGCGACGCAGCGCAACGTGCATGCCCTGCACCAGGCCAGGAAGCGTCCCCCGGCAAACAGAAGCGGTCCGACGCTTTCACGCCATCCACTGTGAAGCCGGCGAAGCCAATTGGGGAGTGGTGGTGAACGGTCGCGTCCTAGCCGCCCTCGTGCTTGCCACTGGGGCCCTCGCCGGCTGCGGCGGCGATCGTACCGCTCAAGTTCCTGGCAGTGTCTTCGCTACAGGGACGATTCCCGGCGATGAACCAATTCCGATCATCGAGAAATTAGGTTTGCCGGACAAGTGTCGGCAGCCGGCTACAT
>NZ_PDWL01000010.1 GCF_010093185.1 Pseudoxanthomonas jiangsuensis
CGTAGCGCTGGCCGGCCGGCGCCATGGCCCAGAACGTCTACCAGTGGAAGGACGCCAACGGCGTCACCCATTCCTCCGACAAGCCGCCGGCCGGCCCGTACACTGGCGCCATGGACCATGACCGACCGCCGCCGCGCTCGCGCGGGATCTACCTGCTGCCGAACCTGTTCACCACCTGCGGCCTGTTCGCCGGCTTCTACGCGATCATCGCCGCGGCCAACAGCCAGTTCACCGCCGCGGCGATCGCCGTGTTCGTGGCCGGGCTGGCCGACGGCATCGACGGCCGGGTGGCGCGCCTGACCGGCACCAGCAGCGACTTCGGCGTGCAGTACGACTCGCTGGCCGACCTGGTCAGCTTCGGCCTGGCGCCGGCGCTGGTGATGTACCACTGGTCGCTGTCGGCGCTGAAGTTCGACGGCGGCACCCTGGGCCGGGTCGGCTGGGCGGTGGCCTTCCTCTACGCGGCCTGCGCGGCCCTGCGCCTGGCCCGCTTCAACACCCAGGTCGGGGTGGTGGACAAGCGCTGGTTCGTCGGCCTGGCCAGCCCGGCCGCGGCGGGACTGATGATGTCCTTCGTCTGGGCCTTCGCCGACGGCCAGCTGGGCTGGAGCGGCGAGGAACTGCGCTACGTCGCCTTGGGCGTGACCCTGTGCGCGGCCCTGCTGATGGTCAGCCGGATCCGCTACTGGAGCTTCAAGGGCAGCGGCGAGGGCGGCGCGCGCGCCGACCGGGTGCCGTTCGCGGTGCTGCTGGGCGTGCCGGTGGTGATCGCCATGGTGGTGATCGACCCGCCGCGGGTGCTGTTCGCGGTCGGCATCCTGTATGGCCTGTCCGGGCCCGTGCTGGCGCTGTGGCTGCGCGCGCGACGGCCTGCGGAGCCGGCGGCGTGACCCTGCCGGCCGCCGGCGATTCGCCCTGGAGCCCGCGGCAGCGCTACTGGCTGCAGGCGCTGGGGCACGTGGTCTATCGCCACGGCGAGGTGGCCGCGGAGGCGCCGGTCGAGGCCGACGTGGCGCCGGAGGAGGCCCTTGCCGGGGCAGGTGCGGCCGGCGCGCGCGAGCGCCCCGTGCCCTCGGCCCGGCCGCAGCCGGCGGACTGGCGCGACGATGCGCCGCGGCGGGCACCCTCGCTGGATGACGCGGCGGTCCCGGCGCGCGCGCGCGCGGATGCCGCGCCGGTCGGGGCGGACGCCGGCACGCGGCCGGCCGCGGCGGCCCGGCGCATGCCGCGCCTGCCCGACCGCCTGCAGCTGGCCCTGCTGCGCGCCTCCGGCCTGGACCCGTCCGATCCCGCGGCGCAGGCGGCGATGGCGCAATGGCCGGTGGAGCGGCTGCGCCAGGACCCGGCGGCCAAGCGTGCGTTCTGGCCGCAGCTGCGGGCGCTGAGGAAGCGGCCGTGAGCGTGGCCGCCTACCGCGAGCTGTCGCCGCGGTCCTGGCGGCTGCGGGCGATCCGCGAGGGCGACCTGGACGCGGTGATGGCGATCGAGCGCCGCGCCTATCCTTTTCCCTGGACCCGCGGGATCTTCCGCGACTGCCTGCTTGCCGGCTATCCGGCCCTGCTGGCGCTGGAGGACGACCGCCCGGCCGGCTACGGGGTGATGAGCATCGCCGCCGACGAGGCCCACATCCTCAACCTGTGCAGCGCACCGGAGCGGCAGTCGCGCGGGCTGGGGCGGCACCTGCTGCGGGCCTTGCTGCGCATGGCCCGCGACCAGGGCGCGCAAAGGGTGTTCCTGGAGGTACGTCCGTCCAATCCGCCGGCGATCGCGCTGTACCACAGCGAGGGCTTCAACGAGATCGGCCGGCGCCCGCGCTACTACCCGGCGCACGAGGGCCGCGAGGACGCGATCGTGATGGCGATGGAACTGGTCTCCGGCGAAGTGGAGCGGATGCCACCGCTGTAGGGCGGTCCGCTCCCGCGCCTTCGCTCAGAGCCTGGCGCGCTGCCCGCGCAGGCCGTCGAGCTGGGCGCTCCAGTCGGCCAGGCGCTGGCGCTCCTGCTCGACCACCGCCGCCGGCACCTTGTCGGTGAACCTGGCCAGCTTGGCCTCGCTCTTGTCCTTCTCGGCGGCCACGCGGGCGATCTCCTTGTCCAGGCGGGTGCGCTCGGCGTCGAGGTCGACCAGGCCCTCCAGCGGCACCAGCAGCTTCAGCTCGCCGACGATGGCCGCGGCGGCGGCCGGGGCTTCGACGCCCGGCTGCAGCCATTCGACCGACTCCAGCCGCAGCAGGAAGCGCAGCTGCGCCTCGAAGCGCGCGACCCGGGCGCGGTCGGCCTCGCCGCCGGCCTGCAGGAGCAGGCGCACCTGCTTGCCGGGCGAGACGCCCAGTTCGCTGCGGACCCGGCGCAGGGCCGAGACCATGGCCTTGAACCATTCGATGTCGGCCTCGGCGGCGGCGTAGTCCTGGCCGGCGAAGTCGGCCGGCTCCGGGTACGGCCGCAGCGAGATCGAGCCGCCGGCCACGCCCACGCGCGGGGCGACCTGGCGCCACAGTTCCTCGCTCACGAACGGCACCAGCGGGTGAAGCAGGCGCAGCAGCGATTCGAGCACGTACAGCAGGGTGTGGCGGGTGCTGGCGGCGGCCTTGGCGTCCTCGCCGTTGAGCGCCGGCTTGGCCAGCTCCACGAACCAGTCGCAGAACTCGTTCCAGGCGAATTCGTACAAAGCCTGCGCCAGCAGGTCGAAGCGGTAGCCGGCGAAATGTTCCTGGGCCTGGGCGGTGACCGCGGCCAGGCGGGCCAGGATCCACTTCTCGGCGTCGGTCGCGGGAGACGGCGCACCGCTGAAGGAGGCGCCTTCGGTGTTCATCAGCACGAAGCGGCTGGCGTTCCACAGCTTGTTGCAGAAGTTCTTGTAGCCCTCGGCGCGGCCGAGGTCGAACTTGATGTCGCGGCCGTGGCCGGCCAGCGCGGCGATGGTGAAGCGCAGGGCGTCGGCGCCGTGGGCGATGATGCCGTCGGGGAATTCCTTGCGGGTGGCCTTCTCGATCCGTTCGGCCAGCTTGGGCTGCATCAGGCCGCTGGTGCGCTTGGCGACCAGGTCCTCCAGCGAGATGCCGTCGATGATGTCCAGCGGATCGAGGACATTGCCCTTGGACTTGGACATCTTCTGGCCCTGGGCGTCGCGGATCAGGCCGGTGATGTAGACGTCGCGGAACGGCACCTGGCCGGTGAAGCTGTCGGTGGCCATGATCATCCGCGCCACCCAGAAGAAGATGATGTCGAAGCCGGTGACCAGCACCGAAGAGGGCAGGTAGCGGTCGAAGCCGCGCTGCGCCATCGCCGCCTGGTCCGGCCAGCCCATCGTGCTGAACGGCCACAGCTGCGAGGAGAACCAGGTCTCCAGCACGTCGCTGTCCTGGTTCAGCGCCAGCTCGGCGCCGAGGCCGTGCTTCGCCCGCACCTCGTCCTCGCTGCGGCCGACGTAGCAGCGGCCCGCCTCGTCGAACCACGCCGGGATGCGGTGGCCCCACCACAGCTGGCGGCTGATGCACCAGTCCTGGATGTTCTCCATCCAGTGGCGGTAGGTGTTGATCCAGTTGGGCGGGACGAATTTCACCTCACCGGACTCGACGAGTTCGAGGCCGCGCTTGGCCAGCGCGTCCATCTTCACGAACCACTGGTCGGTCAGGTAGGGCTCGATCACCTGGCCGGTACGGTCGCCGCGCGGCACCTGCAGCTTGTGCGGCTTGGTCTCGACCAGCAGGCCGAGGTCCTCCAGGTCGGCGAGCACGGCCTTGCGCGCGTCGTAGCGGTCCAGGCCGCGGTATTTCTCCGGAGCGGCGTCGTTGAGCGCGGCCACTGGGGTGAACAGGTTGATCATCGGCAGGCCATGGCGCACGCCGACCTGGTAGTCGTTGAAGTCGTGCGCCGGGGTGACCTTGACCACGCCGGTGCCGAAGGCGCGGTCGACGTAGTCGTCGGCGATTACCGGGATGCGGCGGCCGGTCAGCGGCAGCACGATCTCCTTGCCCGCCAGCGCCGCATAGCGTGGGTCTTCCGGATGCACCATCGCCGCGGTGTCGCCGAGCATGGTCTCCGGGCGGGTGGTGGCCACGACCAGGTAATCACGCACTTCGCGCAGGACTTCATTGCCCTCCGCATCGACCTCGACGTGCTCGTAGCTCACGCCGTCGGCCAGCGGATAGCGGATCGACCAGAGGAAACCGTCTTCCTCCACATTCTCCACCTCCAGGTCGGAGATCGCGGTCTTCAGCACCGGATCCCAGTTGACCAGGCGCTGGCCGCGGTAGATCAGGCCCTGCTCGTGCCAGCGCACGAAGGCCTCGACCACCGCCGCCGACGGCTGCGGATCCATGGTGAAGGTGCTGCGCGACCAGTCGCCGGAGGCGCCGAGGCGGCGCATCTGCCGCTCGATGGTGTCACCGGACTGGCCCTTCCACTCCCAGACCTTGGCGATGAAACCCTCGCGGCCCAGCGAGTCGCGGGTTTCGCCATTGCCCTCCAGCGCCAGGTTGCGGCTGACCACCATCTCGGTGGCGATGCCGGCGTGGTCGGTGCCCATCTGCCAGAGCACGTCGCGGCCGAGCATGCGCTGGTGGCGGACCAGCGCGTCCATCAGCGTGTGCTGGAAGGCATGGCCCATGTGCAGGGTGCCGGTGACGTTGGGCGGCGGCAACAGGATCGAGTACGGCTCGCCCTGGCCGCTGGGCCTGAAGCAGCCGCTGGCCTCCCACTCGGCGTACAGGCGCGATTCGAAGGACTTGGGTTCGTAGCCGGAGGGGAGGGTGGTATCGGTCATGGTCTTCTTCGTCGTCCCGGCGTACGCCGGGACCCAGTGTCTTTCGGGAGCGGTCCAGTGCTGCAAGTCGCTGGGTCCCGGCGTACGCCGGGACGACGGCAGTTGAAGGACGGCGGTTACATGTCGTGCTTGTTCAGTTCGTAGCCCAGCGCCTGGTACTGCTTCCAGCGCTCGCGCAAGGGGCCGCGTGTGGCCGGGTCGGCGGGCACCACTTCCAGCACCCGCTCGCAGGCCGCGCCCCAGGCCTCGTCGCGCAGGTTGATCACCAGGGGCCGCGCCGGCGCCTCGGTGCCGGGGGCGGCGATCAGCACCGGGGTGACCTCGTCCTCCTCGTCCTGGCCGGCGATCTGGTGCGGGATGTAGGCGTCCGGATCGAACGACCACAAAAGGTCGTCCAGTTCCTCGGCCTGGGCCGCGTCGCGCGCCAGGATCAGGGCGAACTGGTTGGAGTCGCAGGCGCGGCGGGCCAGTTCGCAGACCAGCAGCAGGGGCTGCTCGGCGAAACGGGGCTTGGCGATCAGGTAGAAGTCGGCGCGGGGCACGCTCAGCCGACCCGGTCCAGCAGCCACTGGCTCAGCAGGCCGACCGGGCGGCCGGTGGCCATGCCGCGCTTGCCCTCGTCGCTGGCCGAGCCGGCGATGTCCAGGTGGGCCCAGCGCTGGCCCTCGGCGAAGCGGGCCAGGAAGCAGCCAGCGGTGATCGCGCCGCCCCAGCGGCCGCCGATGTTGTAGACGTCGGCGAAGGTCGATTCCAGCAGGGTCTGGTACTCGTCCCACAAGGGCAGGCGCCAGGCGCGGTCGAACACGTTCTCGCCGGCGGCCAGCAGCTCGCCGGCCAGGTCGTCATGCTTGCTCATCAGGCCCGAAGCGTACTTGCCCAGGGCGACCATGCAGGCGCCGGTCAGGGTGGCCACGTCCACCAGGGCCTGCGGCTCGAAGCGCTGGGCATAGGTCAGGGCGTCGCACAGGATCAGGCGGCCCTCGGCGTCGGTGTTGCCGACCTCGATGGTCTTGCCGGACATGGAGGTGATCACGTCCGACGGCCGGTAGCTGTTGCCGTCGATCGCGTTCTCCACCGCCGGGGCGATCACGACCAGGTTCAGCGGCAGCTTCATCTTCACCGCGGCCACGAAGGTGCCCAGCACGCTGCCGGCGCCGAGCATGTCGTACTTCATCTCCTCGATCCCGCCCTGGGTCTTGAGGTTGACGCCGCCGGTGTCGAAGGTGATGCCCTTGCCGACGAGCACGTAAGGCTTGGCGTCGCCGCCACCGGACCACTTCAGCACCACCAGGTGCGGGCGGTTGACCGAGCCGCGGGCCACGGCCAGCAAAGAGCCCATGCCCAGCGCCTCCATCTGCCGCTCGTCCAGGATCTCGGCCTGCGCGCCCTCGTGGGCGGCGGCGAATTCCTGCGCCTGCGCGGCCAGGTAGGCGGGGTTGCAGATGTTCGGCGGCAGGTTGCCCAGCTCGCGGGTGAAGGCCACGCCGGCGGCGATCGCCTCGCCCTGGGCCAGGGCGGTGGCGTCCTCGCCGCTGATCGCCAGCGTGCGCAGGCCCGGTTCGTCCTTCTTCTTGCCCAGGGTGGCGGTGTAGCGGTAGGCGGCGTGGTCGGCGGCGATCGCGGCCTGGCGGACGTTCCAGGCGGCGTCGCGGCCGGTCACGGCCGCTTCGCTGATCGTGAACAATGCGCTGGACACCGGCCCGGTCTTGAGCGCGCGGACCGCATCGGCCACCGCCTTGAGGTACTGCGGCACCCCGAACTTGGCGCTCTCGCCCAGGCCGATCACCAGCACCCGCGGCGAGGCCACGCCCGGCAGGTCGTGCAGCAGCAGGCTGCGGCCGGTGCGGCCGCTGAGGTCGCCGCGCTCGAGCAGGGCGCGCAGGCGGCCGCCGCTGGCGTCGTCGATCGCCTGGCCCGCGGGCGTGAGCGCCTTGTCGGCGTAGGCGCCGACCACGACGCAGTCGAAGGCGGCCGCGGCGGCGGCCTCGCGGTTCAGGGTGAATTGCAGGGCCATTGAGCAGATTCCCAGATTCTGGTGACAGGTACGTACAATCGTCGACCGCCCGGCGCCTGGGGCAATGCGGCCCCGGCCGGCGGCGTCCACGCGAAACCCGGGATTTTATAGGACTGGCCCCGCCGATGCCGAAGCTCGACCGATACCTGTTGGCCGATTTCGCCCAGAGCGTGCTGGCGACCCTGATCGTGCTGCTGGTGGTGAGCCTGGGCGGAGTGCTGGTCGACGTGCTGGGCGAGATCGCCGATGGCGGCCTGCCGGCGCGGCTGATGCTGTCCCAGCTGGGCCTGCAGCTGCTGGTCTACCTGCCTTTGGTGCTGCCGCTTGCGCTGATGCTGGGGCTGATGCTGGCCGTGGCCCGGCTGTACCGGGACTCGGAGATGGCCGTGCTCAACGCGGTCGGGGTCGGCCCGGGCCGGCTCCTGCGGCCGGTGCTGATGACCGCCCTGCCGGTGGTGGTGGTGGTCGGGATGTGCTCGCTGTGGCTGGGACCCTGGGCGCGAAGCACCGGCGCGCGGATGATCGAGCAGGCCAACCGCAGCCTGATCGTGGCCGGGCTGGAGCCGGGCCGCTTCACTGCCCTGCCCAGTGGCGGCGGGATCGTCTACATCGACGGCATGAGCGAGGACGGGCGCAACCTGCAGGGGGTGTTCCTGCAGCGCGAGGAGGAGGGCCGGGTGGACGTGGTCACTGCCCGCCAAGGCTCGCTCGAGTTCGAGGGCGACCGCGACCGCTACCTGCGCCTGCTCGACGGCCACCGGGTCGAAGGCCCGCTCGATGCCGGCCTGGACTTCCGGCTGATGCGCTACGCCAGCAACGAGGTGGCGCTGCCCGACCGGGCCGAGAGCCGCAAGGACGACGACCCGGAGCTGACCGCCACCACCGACCTGATCGGCGATGGCCGCCCGGCCGCGGTGGCCGAACTGCACGGCCGGCTGACGCCGCCCCTGCTGGCCCTGGGCTTCGCCCTGCTGACCGTGCCGCTGGCGCGCAGCTCGCCGCGGCAGCAGCGCTACGGCCGGCTGATGCTGGGTTTCCTCGCCTACCTGGTCGGGCTCAACCTGATGTTCATCGGCGTCCGCCTGCTGGCCGAAGGCGACCTGCCGGCGCCGGCCGGGCTGTGGTGGCTGACCCTGCCCCTGCTGGCCCTGGCGGTATGGCTGTACCGGCGCGACGGGCGCCTGCCGCGGCCGCGGAAGGTGGCGGCATGATTCTGCGCCCGCGCCTGCACGACCTCTACATCGGCCGGGTGGTGCTGGCCACGGTACTGCTGACCTGGGCGGTGCTGGTCGGCCTGGACGTGATGCTGGCCCTGTCCGGCCAGCTCGGCGACCTGGGCAAGGGCAGCTACGACTTCCCGACCGCGCTGGCCTTCGTCGCCTATTCGGTGCCGCGCCGGGCCTACTCGATCTTCCCGTACGCGGCGGTGATCGGCTCGCTGATGGGCCTGGGCCAGCTGGCGGCGACCTCTGAGCTGACCGCCCTGCGCGCGCTGGGGCTTTCCCGCAGGCGGCTGTCGCTGTCGGTGGCCGCGGCCCTGACCCTGCTGACCGCGCTGATGGTGCTCACCGGCGAGACCCTGGCGCCGTGGGGCCAGCGCCAGGCCGACCAGCTCAAGCTGGCGGCCAAGAGCAACAACATCGCCATGGCCCGCTATTCGGGGCTGTGGGCGCGCGAGGGCGACACCTTCCTGAACGCGATCGACGGCCAGGAGCGGGTGGTCGACGGCCAGCGCGTGCTGGAGCTGCGCGACGTGCGCCTGTATCAGGTCGGCGAGGACGGGCGCCTGCAATCGCTGACCCGCGCCGCCCTGGCGGTCCACGACCAGGAAGGCTGGCGCCTGCAGCAGGCGCGCCGGGTGGAGCTGGGCGCCGATTCCGCGCGCGAGCAGAAGGTGGAGTCGCAGCGCTGGGACTCGCAGCTGGACGCCAACGCCCTGGCCGCCGGCGTCACCCGCCCGCGCAACCTGTCGGCCGCCGACCTGCAGGCCAGCATCGAGTACCGCCGCCGCAACGGCCTGGACGCGCGCGACTACGAGGACACCTACTGGAGCCGCTGGTTCTATCCGCTGAACGTGCTGGCCCTGTGCCTGGCGGCGGTGCCGTTCGCCTTCGGCAGCCTGCGCAGCGGCGGCATGGGCAAACGCCTGTTCCTGGGCATCGTCTTCGCGCTGGGCTTCATGCTGCTGCAGATGCAGTTCGGGCGCCTGGCCGGCGCGTTCCGCTTCGACTACCGGATCGCCTACGCCTTGCCGCCGGTGCTGATGCTGCTGACCTCGTGGCTGCTGTTCAGGCGCAAGTCCGGCTGACCGGAGAGCCGCCCATCAGACCATGGCCGCCCGCACCAGCCGGGTGCCGCTGGCGCGGTCATGCCAGGCCAGGCGGTCGCGGTCGAACCAGGCCCACCAGAAACCCAAGCCGCCGGCGAGCAGGGACAGCGTGCCGACCGCGTACCGCAGCCACAGCTGGCGCATGGTGGGCAGGCCGCCGTCGTCCGCCTGCAGCCGCAGCCGCCAGGGGCGCATGCCCAGGGTCTGGCCGCCGCGGTGCCAGCTCACCGTGGCGTACAGTCCGGTGACGATCCAGCAGGCCAGCCACAGCAGCCAGCCCATCGGGCTGTACGGGGCGATGTTGTGCCGGGTGTCGCCACCGTGGGTGGCCACGTCGAGCAGGACGAAGGGCAGGGCGGTCAGCATCCACAGCGCCAGCGCCGGCCACAGGTCGTAGAACAGCGCCAGCAGGCGCCACAGGACCAGGGCGCGCGGCCGCGGGGATGCGCCGGGCGCGGTATCGGCAGTCGGAGCGGGCTTGGCGGTGTCTTCCATCGGCGCACAGGATAGCGGCGCGGCCGCGGTCGTAGCGGACGCTATCCTGTCCCCGATGCACGACACCGCCCGCAGCACCGCCGACCGTCGCCGCCTCGCCCGGGGCCTGCCGGCGTTGCGCGATGCCGATGAGCGCGCCATCGCCCGCTTCATCGATGCGGTCTGGGCCGAGCACGGCCTGGCCCGGCAGAGCCTGGAGGCCTACCGGCGCGACCTGGAGCAGCTGGCGCGCTGGCTCGACGGCGCCCGCGGCGGGCTGGAAGGCGCCGACCGGCAGACGCTGCATGACTACCTGGCCTGGCGCTTCGGCCAGGGCTACAAGCCGCGCAGCAACGCCCGCCTGCGCGCCAGCCTGCGCGGGTTCTACGCCCACCTGGTGCGCCTGGGCGTGCGTGCCGATGATCCGGCCGCCCTGCTGGAACCGCCGCGGCTGCCGCGGCCCCTGCCTAAGGCGCTGACCGAATCCCAGGTCGAGGCGCTTCTGGCGGCCCCCGCCGTCGACACGCCCGAGGGCCTGCGCGACCGCGCGATGCTGGAGCTGATGTACGCCGCCGGCCTGCGGGTGAGCGAGCTGGTCAACCTGCCGGCCAACGCGGTCAACCTGCGCCAGGGCGTGGTCCGGGTGCTGGGCAAGGGCGGCAAGGAACGCCTGGTGCCGCTGGGCGAGGAGTCCCAGGACTGGCTGGAGCGCTACCTGGCCAAGGCCCGGCCGCAGCTGGCAGGCGGCCGCCCGGTGCCGGCGGACGCGCATGGCCAAGTGCCGCTGTTCCTGACCCCGGCGCGGCAGGCGCCGACCCGGCAGGCGTACTGGCAGGCGCTCAAGCGCCATGCCGCGGTGGCCGGGATCGACCCGCGGACGGTGACCCCGCACGGCCTGCGCCACAGCTTCGCCACCCACCTGCTCAACCGCGGCGCCGACCTGCGCGCCTTGCAGCTGCTGCTGGGCCACGCCAGCCTGTCGACCACCCAGATCTACACCCTGGTCGCGCGCGAGCACCTGCAGCGCCTGCACGCCCGCCACCACCCGAGGGGGTGAGGCGGCACGATGTGCCAGAATCGCAGCCTGTTTCCGTCGCCGCAGGTCCCCCGCATGTCCCGATTCCTCGCCGCCGCTTTGCTGGGTGCGGTCAGCCTCAGCGCCTGTGCCCAGCCGGCCCCGCCGGCGGCTCCCGCCGCCGCTGCGCCGAAGGCGCCCGCCGCCAATGCTCCGGCCGCGGCCGGCAGTCCCGAGGAAGCGGTGCGCGCGGCCCTGGCCCAGATCGCCGCCGGCACCCAGGCCGATTACGTCGGCGCGGCCCCCTTCGCCGGCTTCCGCGAGGTGCTGTTCGACGGCCAGGTGCTGTACGTCTCCGACGACGGCCGCTACCTGATGCAGGCGCAGCCGTTCGACCTGCAGGCCCGGCAGCCGGCCGCCAGCCCGGGGCTGATGGCCTTCCGCCGCGGCGAGATCGCCAAGGTGCCGGAGAACGAGCGGATCGTGTTCTCGCCGCCCAACCCGAAGTACACCGTCAGCGTCTTCACCGACATCGAGTGCGGCTACTGCCGGCGCATGCACCAGGAGATCGCCGAGTACAACCGCCAGGGCATCGCCGTGGAGTACCTGGCGTTCCCGCGGATGGGGCTGGCCAGCGACGATTTCCGCGACATGGTCTCGGTGTGGTGTTCGGCCGACCGCAAGCAGGCGCTGACCCAGGCCAAGTCGGGCACCCGGGTGCAGAAGAAGGAATGCACCAGCCCGGTGGCCATGCACTACACCCTGGGCCAGCGCATCGGCGTGTCCGGGACCCCGGCGGTGTTCGCCCCGGACGGCACCCAGCTGGGCGGCTACATGCCGCCGGCGCAGATGCGCGCGGCGCTGGACCGCCTCTCCGGCGAGACGGCCACGGCAGGCGGGTCGCGCTGAGGGGAACCGGACGGTACCGCCGGATCTGCGGTCCCGGGTAAGGCGGCGGCGTCCGGCCGCCGCCACCGGGCGCGTCGGCCGACCCCGGGCGTCGTCGTGGCCGGGTCCGGGGCCCGGTCCGGTACAATGGCCGGCCTTCCTTCCTTGCGACTTCCCCCGGACATGATCGTCCTCGAGGGCGCGCCCGCCCTTTCGCCGTTCCGCCGGCAGCGGCTCGAAACCCGCCTGCAGTCCCTGGTCCCCGGCCTGCGCATCGAAGGCGCCTGGCACGTCTACTTCGTCCAGCCGGGCGACACGGCGCCGGATCCGGCCGCCCTCCACCGCATCCTCCAGGCCGGAGCCGCCGAGGCGCCGCGCGCCGACGGCGCCCTGTCGCGCTACGTGGTGCCGCGCCTGGGCACCCGCTCGCCCTGGTCGAGCAAGGCCACCGAGCTGCTGCGCGGCGCCGGGCTGGCGGTGGCCCGGGTCGAACGCGGCCTGCGCCTGGACCTGGCCGGCTGGCCGGCCGACGTCGCCACCCAGGCCGCGCTCGGCAAGCTGCTGCACGACCCGATGACCCAGTCCCTGCTGGCCGACCGCGAACAGGCGCAGGCGCTGTTCGCCGCGCCGCCGCGCAAGCCGCTGGAGCGGATCGCCCTGGCCGAGCTGGAAAGCGCCAACCGGCGCCTGGGCCTGGCCCTGGCCCAGGACGAGATCGACTACCTGCGCGAACGCTACGCCGAGCTGGGCCGCGATCCGTCGGACGTGGAGCTGATGATGTTCGCCCAGGCGAACTCGGAGCACTGCCGGCACAAGATCTTCAACGCCAGCTGGACCATCGACGGCCAGGACCAGGACCGCTCGCTGTTCCGGATGATCCGCAACACCCACCAGAAGACCCCGCAGCACACGTTGAGCGCGTACAGCGACAACGCCGCGGTGATCGAAGGGCACGTCGCCGCGCGCTACCGCCCCGATCCGGCGACCGGCGAATACCGGACCGAGGCCGCGGTGCCGTCCGCGTTCCAGATCAAGGTCGAGACCCACAACCATCCGACCGCGATCTCGCCGTTCCCGGGCGCCTCCACCGGTGCCGGCGGCGAGATCCGCGACGAGGGCGCCACCGGCCGCGGCGGCAAGCCCAAGGCCGGCCTGACCGGCTTCTCGGTCTCGCACCTGCGCATCCCCACGCTGCCGCAGCCGTGGGAGGCGCCACGCGCGCTCAACCCGCGCATGGCTCCCGCACTTGAAATCATGCTCGACGGCCCGCTGGGCGGCGCCGCGTTCAACAACGAGTTCGGCCGGCCGAACCTGCTGGGCTATTTCCGCAGCTTCGAGCTGCCGGAAAACGACATCGCGCGCGCCTACGACAAGCCGATCATGCTCGCCGGCGGCCTGGGCGCGATCGACCGGATCCAGGTCGACAAGATCAGGATGCAGCCGGGCGACGCGGTGATCGTGCTCGGCGGCCCGGCGATGCTGATCGGCCTGGGCGGCGGCGCGGCCAGTTCGGTGGCCTCCGGCGAGAGCGCCGAGGACCTGGACTTCGCCAGCGTGCAGCGCGACAACCCGGAGATGGAGCGCCGGGTGCAGGAGGTCATCGACCGCTGCGTGGCGCTGGGCGAGCGCAACCCGATCCACTTCTTCCACGACGTCGGCGCCGGCGGCCTGTCCAACGCCATCCCCGAGCTGCTGCACGACTCGGGCGTGGGCGGGGTGATCGACCTGGGCAAGGTACCCAGCGACGATCCCTCGCTGTCGCCGCTGGAGCTGTGGTGCAACGAATCGCAGGAGCGCTACGTGCTCGGCGTGCCGGCCGACCGCCTGGACGAGTTCGCCGCGATCTGCGCGCGCGAGCGCTGCCCGTTCGCGGCCGTGGGCGTGGCCACCGCCGAGGAGCGGCTGGTGGTCGCCTACGGCGCCACCCCGGGCAACATCCCGGCCGACGCGCCGATCGATCTTCCGATGGACGTGCTGTTCGGCAAGCCGCCGAAGATGCACCGCGACGCCGCCCATCCGCCGGCCGCGCCGTGGCCGGCGCTGGCCACCGGCGCGCTCGATCTGCACCAGGCCGCCCTGCGCGTGCTCGCACATCCGACCGTGGCGGCCAAGAGCTTCCTGGTCACCATCGGCGACCGCAGCGTCGGCGGCCTGACCGCGCGCGAGCAGATGGTCGGCCCCTGGCAGCTGCCGCTGGCCGACTGCGCGATCACCCTGGCCGACTACGACGGCGTCGCCGGCGAGGCGATGTCGATCGGCGAGCGCACCCCGCTGGCCCTGCTGGACTCGGCCGCGGCCGCGCGCATGGCCGTGGGCGAGGCGATCACCAACCTGTGCGCGGCGCCGGTGCAGGCGCTGGAGCAGGTCAAGCTGTCGGCCAACTGGATGGCCGCCTGCGGCCATCCCGGCGAGGACGCCCTGCTGTACGACGCGGTGCGCGCGGTGGGCATGGAGCTGTGCCCGCAGCTGGACGTCAGCATCCCGGTGGGCAAGGACTCGCTGTCGATGCAGGCGCAGTGGCAGGACGGCGGCCAGGCGCACAAGTCGGTGTCGCCGGTGTCGCTGATCGTCTCCGCGTTCGCGCCGGTGGCCGACGCGCGCGCCCAGCTGACCCCGCTGCTGGCGCCGGGCGACGACAGCGAGCTGTGGCTGATCGGCCTGGGCGGCGGCAAGCAGCGCCTGGGCGGCTCGATCCTGGCCCAGGTCCATGCCGGCCACGAAGGCCTGCCGGCGTTCGGCGGCGAGGTCCCGGACCTGGACGCGCCCGAGCGCCTGCGCAATTTCTTCGCGCTGATGTGCGACGCGCGCGAGGCCGGCCTGCTGCAGGCCTACCACGACCGCAGCGACGGCGGCGCCTTCGCCGCCCTGTGCGAGATGGCCTTCGCCTCGCGCCGCGGTCTGGACATCACCCTGGACGCCTGGGGCGAGGATCCGTTCCGGACCCTGTTCAACGAGGAACTGGGCGCGATCGTGCAGGTCGCCGACGAGGACCGCGCCGCGTTCGCCGACCTGGTCGAGCGCCACGCCCTGACCGAGTGCGCCCAGCGCATCGCCCGCCCGTCGGCGATGCCGCGGGTGCGGGTGCGCAAGGACGGCGAGCTGCTGGCCGAGTGGCGCTGGGAGGAGCTGTTCGACGCGTGGTGGTCGGTGACCCACGCGATGCAGAGGCTGCGCGACAACCCGGACAGCGCCGACGAGGAGCGTGCGCTCGCGCGTGACTTCGCCGCGCCGGGGCTGAAGCCGAAGTTGGCATTCGATCCGGCCGAGGACATCGCCGCACCGTTCATTGCCACCGGCGTGCGGCCGAAGGTGGCGATCCTGCGCGAGCAGGGCGTCAATGGCCAGATCGAGATGGCGCGCGCGTTCGATCGCGCCGGCTTCGCGCCGGTGGACGTGCACATGAGCGACCTGGTCGCCGGGCGGGTGTCGCTGGACGGCTTCAAGGGCCTGGCCGCCTGCGGCGGCTTCAGCTACGGCGACGTGCTCGGCGCCGGCCGCGGCTGGGCGACCTCGATCCTGGAGCGGGCCGCTGTGCGCGAGGCCTTCGCCGCGTTCTTCGCCCGCGACGACAGCTTCTCGCTGGGCGTGTGCAACGGCTGCCAGATGCTCAGCCAGCTGCGCGACATCATCCCCGGCGCGCAGCACTGGCCGAAGTTCCTGCGCAACCGCAGCGAGCAGTTCGAGGCGCGCACCAGCCTGCTGGAGGTGGTGGAGTCGCCGTCGATCCTGCTGCGCGGAATGGCCGGTTCGCGGATCCCGGTGGCGGTGGCCCACGGCGAGGGCCGGGCCGAGTTCGACAGTGCGGTCGACCAAGCCGCGGCGCGGGTGGCCCTGCGCTACGTCGACGGCGACGGCAACCCGGCCACGACCTATCCGCTCAACCCGAACGGTTCGCCCGAGGGCATCACCGGCCTGTCCAGCGAGGACGGGCGGGCGACGATCCTGATGCCGCATCCGGAGCGGGTGGTGCGCACGCTCAACCTGAGCTGGCATCCGGCCGAGTGGGGCGAGGATTCGCCGTGGATGCGGATGTTCCGCAACGCGCGGGTGTGGGTGGGCTGAGCGGTCCGCGCACGAACGGTACGGCATCGGCGGCGCCCTGGCGGGCGCCGCTTCCGTTTCCGGCGGACGCAGTCCGGAGCGGCAGCCATGGCCGGCGGATTTCCGCCGGGCAGGTTCCACGAGCGGAAGCGGCGAGGTCGGCAGGCCTCGCGCCTGTGGATGCTGCGGCGCGTCACAAAGTGACGTAAAGTGGCGACCCTCCGGGGAAAATGTGATCGATATCATGTTCTTGCGGCCATGCCTCAGGACATGGCCCGATTCTTGTTTAAAGGGAGGGTGCCGGGCGCCCGCCCAATCAAGTGAAGCCGCTTTGAAACTCCTATCCGTATTCGGCACCCGTCCCGAGGCGATCAAGATGGGGCCGCTGGTCCATGCGCTGGCGCATACCCCCGGCATCGAATCCCAGGTCTGCATCACCGGCCAGCACCGGGCGATGCTCGACCAGGTCATGGACCTGTTCGGGATCCGCCCGGACCACGACCTCGACCTGATGGTCAGCAACCAGACCCTCAACGGCCTGTGCGCGCGGCTGGTGTCGACGCTGGACGAGCTCTACGCGCGGGTGCAGCCGGACCGGGTGCTGGTGCACGGCGACACCACCACGGCCATGGCCGCGGCGCTGGCCGCGTTCCACCGCAGGATCCCGGTCGGCCACGTCGAGGCCGGGCTGCGCACCGGCGACCTGCAAAGGCCCTGGCCGGAGGAGATGAACCGGCGCTTCGTCGACGTCGTTTCCGACCTGCTGTTCGCGCCCACCGCCAGCGCCGCGGCCAACCTGGCCGCCGAGAACCTGGGCGGCCGGGTGCTGGTCACCGGCAACACCGTGATCGATGCGCTGGCCCAGACCGTGCGCCGGCTCGATGCCGACCTCGGCCTGCGCGCGCTGCTGGACGCGCAGTTCCCCTACCTGGCCGAGGGCCGCAAGCTGGTGCTGGTCACCGGCCACCGCCGCGAGAGTTTCGGCCAGGGCTTCGAGAACATCTGCCGGGCGCTGGCCGCACTGGCCCAGCGCGATGACGTGGACATCGTCTACCCGGTGCACCTGAACCCGAACGTGCAGGGCCCGGTGTACGCCCACCTCGGCGGCCTGGCCAACCTCCACCTGGTGCCGCCGCAGGACTACCTCGGCTTCGTCCGCCTGATGCAGCGCGCCCACGTGGTCCTGACCGATTCGGGCGGGGTCCAGGAGGAGGCACCGGCGCTGGGCCGGCGGGTGCTGGTGATGCGCGAGGTCACCGAGCGCCCGGAGGCGGTGGAGGCCGGCGCGGTGCGCCTGGTCGGCACCGGCGTGGACAGCATCCTGGCCGAGGTCGCCGCCGCCTGCGACGCGCCCTTGCGCCCGGCCGCGTTCGATCCGCACGCCAGCCCCTACGGCGACGGCCGCGCCTGCGAGCGCATCGCCGCCGCCCTGCTCGGCCAGCCGGTGGCGGCGTTCGCGCCCGCCGCCCCGTCGCCGTCCCTTTCCCCCGTCGCCACCGCCTGCTGACCGCATGACTCCGATCGCCCGCCTTTCCGCCCGCCGCTGGCGGAGCCTTCCGTTCGTCCTGGCGCTGGCCTGGCCCTGGGCCGCCGGCGCCGCCGACAGCGTGGCCGGGCAGTTCGCCGAATGGAACGGCGCCACCATCGTGACCCGCGAGGTCAGGCTGCGCGAGCTGGGCTTCGCCCAGCCGCTGGTGCTGGCCGGCCGCGACGACCGCCGCGAGCTGTACCTGCCGGTGCCGGCCGGGGTGCCGACCGCCGGCGCCGAACTGGCGCTGGAGGCGCGATACCTGCGCGGCCATCCGGGCCGCAGCGCCCTGCAGCTGGCGGTGGACGGCGACCCGGTGTTCGCGCGCACGGTCATCGATGCCCAGGGCGACGCCGGGCGGACGGTCGGGATCGACGGCCTGCCGCGCGACAGCGGTTTCGTCCGCTTCGGCATCGGCTGGTGGTCGGTGGTCTCCGAGGAGCGCTGCGCCGACCAAGGCGCGCCGGGCAACACCCTGCGGGTGTCGCCGGACAGCCGCTTCCGCTATCGCTTCGATGCCGCCGCGGTCGACACCGTGGCCAAGGCCTGGGGCGCGCTGCCGGGCCGGGTGCGGTTGCTGGTCCAGGGCCGCCGCCTGGCGGCACCGGCCTACGACGCGGCCTGGCGGATCGGCGCAGTAATCGAGAATGCCGGGCGCCGGGTCGAGGTGGTGGCCCTGCCGGCGGTCGGCGACCGCGTCGCCCTGGCGGGTGCGGCGGTGCCCGAGAGCCTGCGCACGATCCCGGCCTTCGCCGCCCTGGCCGGCGGCGGCGAGCATCGCCTCGCCAGCGCGGCCGAGGTCGGCGCCTTGCTGGCATTGGGCCAGACCGGTCCGCTGGCGGTAGACGTGGTGATCGCCGACGACGCCCTGCGCGCGGCCGCAACCGCGGCGCTGGACGCGCTCGCCATCGAGGTCAACGCCACCGGTCCGGATGCGGCCACGGCCTATGCCCGCTGGCGCGGGCAGGCGATGTCCGCGTTCGCCGCCGGCAGCCGCGCCGATCTGGCGGTGGCCCGCGCCGGCGGCCTGCCGGTGCTGGTGGCCGAGGCGGCCGCCGCGGCCCGCGTGGCCGGGCTGCTCGACGCGCAGTGGCGCGCCTATGCCCAGGGCCAGGCGCTGACCGTGGCCGCGGCCGAGCCGGTCCAGTCGGGCCAGGACCGGGTGCGGCTGGACCGCTTCGGCGCGATGTCCGGCAGCCTGGAAGTCGCCACCCGCGCCGACCGCAGCATTTCCTTCGACCTCGGCGCCGTGGCCGCCGACGGGCGCCTGCCCGAGGAGGTGGTGCTCGACCTGGCCGGCGCACCGGACGCCGCGGACGAGGGCGTGGTGGCTTCGGTGTTCTTCAACGACTACCTGCTCGGTGCCCGGGTGCTGGAGCGCAAGGGCCAGGCCCAGCGCATCCGCGTGCCGGTGCCGGCCTATGCCCTGGCGGCGCGCAACCAGGTGCGGGTCAGCTTCCTGCGCCAGCCGGAGCGGCGCTACTGCCACGATCCGGTCACCGCCTATCCGGTCTCGATCCTGCCCGGCAGCCACATCCGCCTCGGACATGGCCGGGCCAGCGGCTTCGCCGCCGCCGCCGCGCAGCTGGCCGGCCCCTACCGGCTGCAGCTGCCGCAGGCATGGCTGGACGACGCGCCGGCCTCGTTGTCCAAGGTGATCCGGGTCGCCAACGCGGTCGGCGCCTCGCCCCTGCGGGCCGAACTGGCGGTGGACGGCGCGGCCGCCGGCTGCGCGTTCCTGTCCTTCGCCGCCGCGGCCGATCCGGGCAAGGACGGGCGCCTGGTGCTGGCCGCCGACGGCCGCACCGTGCTCGACCTGGGCGGGCTGCGGGACGCGGCCGTGGTCGAGGTGGTGGAGCAGGGCGGCCAGGCCGGGGTGAGTTACCGCGAGTTCGGCGCGCCGCGCCTGGAGTCGCCGTTCCGCCTGGTCCGCGGCAGCGTGGCCCTGCTCGACGGCCGCGGCCTGGTCCAGGACTACGACGCACAGGATCCCAGCGGCGCGCGCCTGGCCGAGGAGGGCAACCCGGAGCCGGCCTGGCAGCGGCACATGGTCTGGCTGCTGGTCCTGGTGGGCGCGGTCGCGTTCCTGCTGCTGGCCGCGCGCGTGGCCCAGGTCCGCCGCCGCCGCGCCGCGCCCAAGGGGCACTGAGTTCGGTGGACGCGCTGCAGTGGAACATCCACCTGGCCAACTACTACGCCGCCATCGAGAAGGTGGCGGTGGTGGTGGCGGTGCTGATCCTGATCTCCAGCCTCGACGACTTGTTCATCGACGCCTGGTACTGGATCCGCGAGAGCTGGCGCACGCTGACCCTCAAGCGCCGCCGCGACTACCGCCCGCTCACGGCCGAGGACCTGCAGCGCCGCCCCGAGCAGCCGCTGGCGATCATGGTGCCGGCGTGGCTGGAGTACGACGTCATCGCGCAGATGATCGAGAACATGGTCGACGTGATGGACTACCGCCACTACGTCGTGTTCGTCGGCACCTATCCCAACGACGTGCGCACCATCGCCGAGGTCGAGCGCATGCGCCGGCGCTACCGCCGCCTGCAGAGGGTGGAGGTGCCGCACCACGGCCCGACCAGCAAGGCCGACTGCCTGAACTGGGTGATCCAGGCGATCTTCGCCTACGAGCAGCGCCACGACGTCGAATTCGCCGGCGTGGTCCTGCACGACAGCGAGGACGTGCTGCACCCCCTGGAGCTGAAGTTCTTCAACTACCTGCTGCCGCGCAAGGACATGATCCAGCTGCCGGTGACCTCGCTCGACCGCGAGTGGTTCGAGCTGGTGGCCGGCACCTACATGGACGAGTTCGCCGAGTGGCACGCCAAGGACCTGGTGGTGCGCGAGAGCGTGTCGGGGATGGTGCCCTCGGCCGGCGTCGGCACCTGCTTCTCGCGCAAGGCGCTGCTGGCATTGTGCGAGCAGACCCGGAACCAGCCGTTCAACACCGACAGCCTGACCGAGGACTACGACATCGGCGCGCGCCTGGCGGCGATGGGCATGCAGTCGATCTTCGCCCGCTTCCCGGTCCAGTTTCGGGTGCGGCGTGCGTCCTGGTTCGGCTGGGGCCCGGTGCGCGAGCGCACCCTGCGCATGGCCCTGTGCGTGCGCGAGTACTTCCCCGACAACTTCCGCGCCGCTTACCGGCAGAAGGCGCGCTGGACCCTGGGCATCGGCCTGCAGAGCTGGGAGACCCTGGGCTGGCGCGGACCGCTGTCGACCAAGTACCTGCTGTTCCGCGACCGCAAGGGCATCGTCACCTCGTTCGTGAGCATCATCGCCTACGTCCTGTTCCTGCAGTTCCTGCTGTTCTGGCTGTTGGAGGCGCTGGGGGTGTGGACCCTGCGCTTCCCGACCGTGTTCCAGGCCGGGACCTGGCCGATGGCGGTGGCGCTGTTCACCACCGGCGCGCTGGCGATGCGGGTGGTGCAGCGCTTCTACTTCGTCAACCGGCTGTACGGCTGGGAGCACGCGGTCATGTCGGTGCCGCGGATGGTGGTCGGCAACATGGTCAACTGCATGGCCGCCGCACGCGCCTGGAAGATCTTTCTGCAGTACCTGCTGTTCGGCAAGCGCATGGCCTGGGACAAGACCATGCACGACTTCCCCTCGCAGGACCAGCTGGTCCACACCCGGCGCCGGCTGGGCGAACTGCTGGCCCTGTGGCAGGCGGTGGAGCCGGACAAGATCGAGCGCGCGCTGGAGGAACAGCAGGCCGGTAAGCCGCAGCCGCTGGGCCGGATCCTGCTCTCGCACGGCTGGCTGGACGACGAGACCCTGGCCGAGGCGATCGCCTACCAGTACGACCTGCCGCGCGCCGAGCTCGGCCAGGGCTGGCTGCAGGACCCCGGCCGTCCGGCGCTGGACGAAGATCTGTGCGTGGCCTGGCGCGTCCTGCCGCTGCCTTCGCCCGAAGAAGAACTGCACCTGGCCGTGGGCAGCCCGCTGACCGACGAGGCGCTCGCCGAACTGTCCGCCGCCGCCGGCCGTACACGCGTGCGCCAGCACGTGGCCCGCGAGAGCGAGATCAGCGCCGGTCTGCGCCAGCTGCGCGGCGGCCAGCCCTTGCCCGGCGATACCCCTCTGCTCGGCGACCTGCTGGTGGAGCTGGGCCTGGTGCGGCAGGCCGGCTTCCAGCACGCCATGTCGGCCTACCGCCCGCAACGCGACGGCCGCATCGGCGAATACCTGGTGCGCCAGGGCGTGGCCAGCCACGAGGCGATCGCCCAGGCGGTGGAGGAGCAGCGTCGCCGTGCGCAGGCCGCACCCGCCACGGTGCTGCAGGCATGAACATCCAGCCCACGCTGTTGGCCTATGCCTTGCTGGCGATCCTGGCCGCCCCGGTGCAGGCCCGCGCCCAGGATGCCGATGGAGAGCTGCCGCTGAGCGGCGCGGCTTACCGCATCGCCGAGCAGGCCTATGCCGCCTATGCGCGCGGCGACTACGCGCAGGCGGCCGAACAGGCGCGCGAGGCGGTGCGCCTGCGTCCGGACGTGGCCCGGCTGCACGCCTTGCTGGCCAGCGCCGAGCAGGCCGCGCGCGGTGCCGCACCTGCGTCCGTGCCCGGGCGGGCCGCGGCCACGGAGCGCCCGCCTGCGGCGTCGCCGCGCCCGCAGCCCATCGACTGGAACACGCGCCTGCACCGGCTGCAGGCGGCTGGCGACTGGTCGCAGGCCTGGCGCACGGTCGAGCGCGCGCTGGCCGAGCGCCCGGGCGATGCGGGCCTGCGTGCGCGCCGCATCGACATCGGCCAGCAACTGGCGACCGCGGCCTTGCGCCGGGCCTGGGCGGCCGAGACCCGCGGCGACGCCGCGGCAGCGGAGGTCGCGGTGGACGAGGCGCTGGGCTATGCGCCCGGGTTGCCGGCCGCGCATCTGCTGCGGCTGCGGCAGGTGCTGCTGCGCGAAGGTGCGTCGCAGGACGCGCTCGATGCCGCACAGACCGCGACCGCACAGGCCGGCACCAGCGCCGACGGCTGGCTGGCACTGGCTGGCCTGCTGCACGCGCAGGGTGACGCCGCGGCTGCGCAGAAGACCCTGCGCGACGGCCTGGAATGGGTGCCGGAGGAGGCCCGGCCGCGCCTGCGCCTGGCCCTGGCCGAAGCGCTGCTGGCCGAAGGCCGGACCGGAGATGCCCGCCAGTTGCTGCAGCCTTCGCCGGCGAACGATGCCGCTGCGGACGAGCATCTGCGGCTGGCGGATGCGATCGAGGCCGGCCGCTTCGATCCGGCTTTGCTGCGTGCACTGCCGGCCGAGGTACCGCAGGTCGCCTGCGGCGAAGACGCGTTCGGCATCCATTGCGGCGTGCAGCCTTCTGCGCCGCTCTCCCATCTTTTGGCCGCGCAGGCGCAGCGCCTCGCGTCCGACCGGCCGCAGGCGGCGCTGGCCCTGTTCGACGCCGCCGCGCTGGCGGCGCAGGACGGCGACGGCGGCTACCGCGCGCAGGCCGCCGCCCTGCGCGCCGACCAGGCCTACCGTGCCCTGGCCGCCGACCAGCCGGCGCAGGCGCTGGCGATCATCGATGCGCTCGATGCCCAAGGCGCGCTTCCGGACACCATGCTGGCGGACGCGGCCTATACCGCCCTGCGGCTGGAGGTGCGCGACCGGGCCGCGGCCTGGTTCCGCCGCAGCCTGGACGCAGCCGATGCCGGCCGGGTGGAACTGGCGCCGCAGCCGCGCTTCCAGGTCCGCCGCGCGCTGGCCGAACTGGACAGGGACCGCGGCTTCATCGCTTCCTTCAGCTACCGCGGCGACAGCACCCTGGCCGGCCTCGGCGGCGCGCGCCTGCCGGGCGACAACCTGCAGCTGGGCTGGGAGGGCTATCTGCGGCCGCAGGCGCTGCAAAGCCAGGGTCGCTATGTCGAATTCCACGCCCGCCTAACCGGCAACGCCTGGAGCCAGGACGGCGCGGCGACCGGCGGCGACAGCCTGCAGGCCGCCTTCGGCGCGCGCGCGCGGCCGCTGCGCAGCCAGAACCTGGTGCTGGCGGTGGAGCGGCTGCAGCATGTGGGCGATGCGGCGATCGACGACTGGCTGCTGCGCGCGGCCTGGTCGCACAGCCATGGCACCGACCTGCGGGCGGACGTGCCGGCGTGGTGGAGCAGCCAGCTCTACGCCGAGGCCGGGCGCTACCTCGACCACGGCTGGACCTACGCCATCGGCGAATGGCAGGGCGGGCGAAGCTGGCATCGCGGCGGCGGCACTGTGGTCACTCCGCACCTGGCGGTGGTGGCTGAGCACAACCAGGCCTTCTCCCGGGCCGATGCCTTCGGCGCCGGCCCGGGCTTGAACCTGCGCCAGTGGTTCCGCCAGGATCATTACCTCGCCCCGCGCTCCTGGCTGGAACTGTCGCTGCAATACCGGTTGCGGCTGGGCGGCGAGGCGCGCGCGGAGGGCTGGTTCATCCGCGGTACGGTCAACTATTGATCCCTCCCGGCTCCGTAGCGTCGATGCCTGTTTCCCTCCCTACCGCGGCCCTGCTGCGCGGCTGCCTGCTGGCGGCCTGCGCCCTGGGCGCCGATCCTGCAGTAGCCGCGGGCGGTGCCGCCCGCATCGACGGCGTGTTCTGGCAGCCCGACGCTCAGACCCTGCGCCCGCATGGAGACTGGCATCGGCTGGGCGCGCATACCCTGGTCGTGCAGTGGACCCAGGCCGGCGAGCACGGCTTCGTCGCCGGCTGCGGCACCCCGCCGTCCGAGGCCGCCCTGCCGGACTGGGAGCGGATCGCACGCGAGCCGTGGGCGCGGCAGGTGATCCTCGGCCTGGCCGGCGACTACGACGAAACCCGCGCGCGCGGCGGTCTGGCCGTGCTGGGCGAGCGCGCCCGCTGCCTGGTCGAGCACGCGCCGCCGGTCAAGGTGGCGGCCTGGTATTTCCCGGTCGAAATCGACCCGGGCTGGACCGACGCGCCGGCCATGGCCGCGCAGCTGCAGGCATTGCCGCGTCCTTTGTGGGTGAGCGTGTACGACAACCACAACGTCGGCGGTCGCGCGCTGGCGGCCTGGTTGCGGGAGTGGTTGCCCGCGGACGTGGGCGTGCTGTTCCAGGACGGGGTCGGCCTGCACACCCGCGAACCGCAGGTCGCCGCCGGATACCTCGAAGAACTGCGCGCGGCGCTGGGACACAGGCGCGTGCGCCTGATCGTGGAAGCGTTCCGGCCCGATCCGGCGGGCGGCTTCCGCCCTGCCACGGCGCCGGAACTGGCGGCGCAGCTGCGCGCCTATCCGGGCGAGCGCGTGTTCCTGTTCGAGGGGCCGCACTACCTGGACCCGGCGGCGGTCGAAGCCCTGCGCCGCGAACTGCGCGGCCGGCGCTGACCGGCACCGCCCGCCGCGGGCGCCCACGGCCGCCCTGTTAAAGTCTGCGCATTCCCCGAGGAGTCCGCGCATCCCCGTGAGCGACCTGCCCATCGTGCTGCTGCCGCTCGCCGCCGACGAGGACGCGCTGGATGCCTGCCTGGCGGCGCTGGACGCCGCCACCCCCGCCGGCACCCCGGTGTGGCTGGCCGACGATGCCCAGGCCGGGCCGCGCGGGATCGCCATCGTCGAGCGCTGGCTGCAACGCACCCGGCTGCGCGCCGAGTACACCCGGCGCACTCAGCCGATTGGCCAGGCCGCGCATCTGCAGGAGATGCTGCAGGCCTGCGGCCCGGCCGACGTGGTGGTCCTGGCCGCCGACGCCCAGCCCCTGCCGGGCTGGCTGGCGCAGCTGGCCGCCTGCCTGGCGCGCGACGCCTCGATCGCCACCGCCACGCCCTGGTGCAACGCCGGCGAGGCCGCCGCCTGGCCGCGGCTGGGAGAAATCTCGCCGCCGCCGGCCGACCCGATGCTGACCGCGCAGGCCTGCGCGGCGATGGCGCCGCAGCATCCGGAACTGCCGGCCGCGATCGGCCACGCGGTGGCCCTGCGCGGCAGCGCCCGCCTGCGCGCCGGCGGCCTGGACACGGCCAGCTTCGGCTCCTGGTATGCGGCCCTGATCGACCTGTCCCTGCGCCTGGCCGGGCTGGGCTGGCGCAACGCCCTGTGCGAGACCGCGTTCGTGGCCCGCGGCGGCGAGGGCGGGGCCGCCGACGGCGACCTCGACGTGCTGGCCGCGCGCTGGCCGGCCTGGCATTCGCGCCTGGCCGATTTCCTGATGCGCGACCCTTTGCACGAACAGCGCCGGCAGCTGCAGGACCTGCACGCGCGCCTGCGCGACAACCCGCAGGACGACCTGTTCGCCGCGCCGGCCACGGAGCCGGCGGCATGAGCGCCGGGGGCGGACACGTGGAAGGCGGCGAGGGCATCGCCGCGGTGGTGGTCAGCTACCGCAGCGCCTCGACCCTGGACGAATGCCTGGTCCGGCTGCGCGCCGCCCGCGGCGTGGAGCAGATCCGGGTCGTGGACAACGGCTCGGATGACGGCAGCCTGGAAATCCTGCAGCGGCACGCGCTGGCCGATCCACGCCTGCGCTTCATCGCCAATCCCGACAATCCCGGCTTCGCGGTGGCCTGCAACCAGGGCGCGGCCGACAGCGACGCGCCCTGGCTGGCCTTCGTCAACCCGGACCTGCAGGTGAGGCCGGACTCGCTGCACCGGCTGCGCGGGCATGCGCTGGCACTGGGCGGCCAGGCCCTGGTCGGCGCCGACCTGCATGGCGCCGACGGCTTGCGCGACGGCGCGGCGCGGCGCCGCGATCCGGACTTCGCGGCGATGCTGCGGCACCCGGCCGCCGGCGCGCGCCTGGACGTGGCCATGGATCCGGGCCGGCCTTTGCAACCCTTGGACGCGGTGTCCGGCGCGCTGATGCTGATGCCGCGCGAACTGTTCGTGCGCATCGGCGGCTTCGACCAGGGCTATCGCCTGCACGCCGAGGACCTGGACCTGTGCCGGCGTGCGCGCCAGGCCGGAGCGGTGGTGGCGGTGGCCAACGACGTACCGGTGCTGCACGTCCGCGGCGTGTCCAGCCGTTCGCGGCCGCTGTTCGTGGAATGGCACAAGCACCGCGGACTGTGGCGCTACTTCCGCAAGTTCGAGGCCGCGCGCCGCGGCCCGGCCACGCGCGCGGCGGTGTTCGCGGCGATCTGGGCGCATTTCGCCGCCCGCCTGCCGCGCGTGCTGGCGCCGCACTGAACCCGCCAGTCCCTCCGGAGGCGACCATGCCGATCATTCCCTCGCTGCTCGACACCGACCTGTACAAGTTCACGATGATGCAGGCGGTGCTGCACCAGCATCCCGGCGCCCAGGTCGAGTACCTGTTCCGCTGCCGCTCGGCGGACGTGGACCTGGTGCCGTTCCTGGGCGAGATCTCCGAGCAGATCGACGCCCTGTGCGCCCTGCGGATGCGGCCGGAGGAACTGGACTACCTGCGCGGTCTGCGCTTCCTCAAGCCGGACTTCGTCGACTTCCTCGGCCTGTTCCACTTCGACCGCAAGTACGTGCGGCTGCGCGCCCACCCGGCCGAGGCGGGCGGGATCGAACTACGCCTGCGCGGCCCCTGGCTGCACACCATCCTGTTCGAGGTGCCCTTGCTGGCGATCGTCAGCGAGGTCTGGATGCGCGGCACCTACGGCCCGCCCGACCGCGAGGAGGGCCTGCGCCGGTTGCGGGCCAAGGCCGCGCGGCTGCGCGAGGCGGTGGGCTTCGAGGACTGCGTGCTGACCGACTTCGGCACCCGCCGCCGCTGGTCGCACGCCTGGCACGGCGAGGTCCTGCCGCACCTGCGCGCCGAGCTGGGCGAGCATTTCGTCGGCACCTCGAACGTGCACTTCGCCCGCCTGCTGGGCCTGGTGCCGCAGGGGACCATGGCCCACGAGTGGCTGCAGGCGCACCAGGCGCTGGGCCCGCGCCTGCGCGACTCCCAGGTGGCCGCGTTCGACAACTGGGCGCGCGAGTACCGCGGCGACCTCGGCATCGCCCTGACCGACACCATCGGCCTGGAGGCGTTCCTGCGCGACTTCGACCTGTTCTTCTGCAAACTGTTCGACGGCATGCGCCACGACTCCGGCGACCCGTTCGAGTGGGGCGAGCGGATGGTGGCGCACCTGCAGGCCAACCGGGTCGATCCGCGCTCCAAGACCTTCGTCTTCAGCGATGGCCTGGACATCGACAAGGTGATGGCGCTGTACGCGCGTTTCCGCGGCCGCGCCCGGATGTCGTTCGGGGTCGGGACCAACCTGACCAACGACCTGGGGCCCAAGCCCTTGCAGATCGTGCTGAAGATGGTCCGCTGCAACGGCCAGCCGGTGGCCAAGCTCAGCGACACCCCCGGCAAGACCATGGTCGACGACCCCGGCTACCTGGCCTACCTGCGCCAGGTCTTCGGCGTGCCGGCGCCCTGAGCGCGGGGAAGGCGGCCGGTAAGGCTATGCTGGCGCCGGCCGCTTCCGGCGCACAGGCGAGTTCCCGCATGGCACGCATCCTCGGCATTTCCGGCAGCCTGCGCACCGGCTCGTTCAACACCGCCCTTTTGCGCGCCGCGCAGGCGCTGCAGGTGCAGGGCGTGGAACTGGAACTGGCCACCCTGCACGGCATCCCGCTGTACGACGGCGACCTCGAGCAGGGCGAAGGCGAGCCGCCCGCGGTGGCCGCGCTCAAGGCGCGCGTGCTCGCCTGCGACGGCCTGCTGCTGGCCACGCCCGAGTACAACAACGGCATCCCCGGGGTGTTCAAGAACGCGATCGACTGGCTCTCGCGCCCGCCGGCCGAGGCGCCCGCGGTGTTCGGCGGGCGGCCGGTGGCCCTGGTCGGCGCCTCGCCTGGCGGCTTCGGCACGATACTGGCGCAGGACGCCTGGCTGCCGGTGCTGCGCACGCTGGGCATCCGCTTCTGGTCGCAGGGCCGGCTGATGGTGTCGCGCGCCGGGCAAGCCTTCGATGCCCAGGGCGCGCTGGTCGACGAGCGCACGACGGCGCAGCTGGCGGCGTTCCTGGCCGGCTACCGCGATTTCATCGACGGCTGAGCGGGCCTGCGCGGTCCAGCGCTGTCAGTGGCAGCCCGCCCCGAGAACGCCATGGGAGGGATCGCAGGTCCGGTCCTGCCCCGCCGATCGCCATGAACGATTTTTTCACTGCCGCCGTCGTCAGCCGCGACAACGATTGGTTCCCGTCGACACGGTCTCGATCCAGTACTGCTGCGGATGGTTTTCCGGCAAATGCCGGGCTCCGGGTAATTGCCTGATTGAAAGGGCGTTACCGATCGTCCTGGATCGCATGAATACGCGGCTGGCAAAACGTCCCCTCCCATTCGCCAGCGAATTGCCTCCCGGTGTCATCGGACCTCTTGTTTTCAATGGCGCAACGTTGCAGGGGCAACTGTAAAAAATGTGTTGCGCTGCACGGTGACACCCCGGATTTGTGCGTGCTATTCCTATTTCGAAGCGATCTGATAGCGCTATCAGATAGGACGCCATGGATACCGGCCCGGTTGCCGGACGACGCAGGGGGCGGATCCATGGGCATGGCCTACTGCTGCGGATGATCGGGTCGAGGTTTCGCCGGAAGGAATGAAAGCCGGCGGTCCGGAAGGGCTTTCCGCATTCCGGACGACTTGCAGGTTGCGGCCTGCGAATGCCCCGAGAGGGGCGGATGGATCCATCAATCGAAGTACAAAGGGGAGGGTCACGAACATGAGTTTTTGCAGTTGTCGATGTCCAGCGCTGTCGAAAGACGCGACCGCGGCCGGTGCCGCGGCGTGCGCCGTAGATGACGCGCCCACCCACGTCCAACTCCAGTGCTGAGGACTATCGAATGAATCACAAGCTCAAGCGTTTCCGCTCGAAGGCGATGTTCACCATCGTCGGCGGCATGGTCATCATCAACCCGGCGTTCGCCCAGGACGCGCAAACCTCGACCGAGGCGACCAACCTCGACACCGTGGTGGTCAGCGGTCTGCGGCAGAGCCTCAACCAGGCGATGAACATCAAGCGCGATTCGGCCGGCGTGGTCGACGCGATCAGCGCCGAGGACATCGGCAAGTTCCCGGACACCAACCTGGCCGAATCGCTGCAGCGCATCACCGGCATCTCGATCGAGCGCCGCGACGGCGAAGGCGCGCAGATCACCGCGCGCGGCTTCGGCCCGCAGTTCAACCTGGTCACCCTCAACGGCCGCCAGGTCCCCGGCGCCGACGCGTTCGGCGCGGCGGGCCAGGTGCCGATCGGCGGCGTCGACGCCGGTACCCGCGCGTTCAACTTCGCCCAGCTGGCCTCCGAGGCGATCAGCGGCATCGAGGTCTACAAGACCGGCCAGGCCCACGTGCCCAGCGGCGGCATCGGCGCCACGATCAACATCCTCACCGATCGTCCGCTGAACCACCGCGGTGGCGAAGTGGTTGCCAGCGCCGGCGTCAAGGCCGTTTCCGATGACTCCCAGCTCTTCGGCAGCGACATCACCCCGGAAGTGTCGGGCGTGTTCAGCTACGCGAGCCCGGACAAGGTCTGGGGTATCGGCCTGAGCGCCAGCTACCAGAAGCGCCACGGCGGTTCGGTGCAGGCCACCGAAAACAACTGGAACATCGCCCGCTGGAACGGCGGTGCCGGCGTCCTGCGTCCGGGCGGCACCATCGTCAATGCGCCGGAGATCGGCCAGCTGTATGCCTTGCCCAACGATCTGCGCTACGCCTTCGCAGACTTCCAGCGCGAGCGCACCAACGGCCAGGCGGTGCTGCAGTTCGCGCCGACCGACGCCATCACCCTGACCCTGGACTACACCTACGCCAACAACGAGATCCAGGAAGACCGCGGCGAGCAGACCCAGTGGCTGCAGCAGGGCAGCTTCACCCACATGGAGTTCGACGGCAATGAAGTGGCCACCCCGGTCTACCTGCGCGAGATCGTGGAGACCAAGGACTTCGGCTACGAGCAGCAGCGCAACATGCAGCGCTACACCCTGGACTCGATCGGGTTCAACGCCGACTGGCAGGTGAGCGACCGTTTCCGCCTGGCGTTCGACGCGCACAACACCACCTCGGAGAGCCGTCCCAACGACCCGGCCACCGGTGGCAGCGCCACCTACTTCAGCGTGGCCGGCACCAACAACTGCACCAGCGGCCCGTACTGCGGTGGCGCCTGGTCGCAGGAGATGTACTTCAACAGCGGCCTGCCGATCGCCGCCCGCAGCTGGTATCCGTCGATGGCCGCCGCCGCCGCCGGCACCAACGGCGTGCTCAACCCGGACTTCCCGGTCGAGCAGATCGGCAGCCAGGTGTTGCGCGTCAACGCCGTGCGTCAGGAAACCGAGGTCAAGCAGGCCCGCCTCGACGGCATCCTGGACTTCGATGAAGGCCGCTTCCAGTTCGGCGTGGACTCCTCGAAGGTCTCGATGATCCGCCGTCAGGCCTCGGAGCAGTACAACACCCTCGGCGACTGGAGCGCGGCCAACACCGGCAACGAGCCGGGCCTCTACCCGTTGCTGCAGGCGACCAACTACGCCGGCCTGTTCGATGACTTCAGCGGCGCCGGTGCTCCGACCGGCGGCTGGCGCGGCAGCGCCACCGCGGGCGGCCTGTGGGCGGCCGACGCCTACGGCGCCAACTTCAGCGTCAACCCGATCCTGGCCGCGGACAACCGCATCGAGGAGAAGACCAATTCGGCGTACATGCAGCTGGATCTGGACGGCACTCTGGGCGGCTTGAGCACCCATACCCGGTTCGGCATCCGCTACGAGAAGACCGACCTGGTCTCGACCTCGGCGGTCGCCGTGCCGCAGTCGCTGGTGTGGACCTCCAACAACGACTCGCGGATCGACCGCACCAGCGACACCCTGCCGTTCTCCGAGAAGCACAGCTACAGCTACATCCTGCCGAACCTGGACTTCAGCATCGACCTGACCGCCGACCTGAAGGCCCGTGCCTCGGTGAGCCAGAGCATCGCGCGCGCGCCGTACGGCAACCTGTACGCCGGCCCGGGCCCGAACACCTTCACCGGTTCGGTGCTGGTGAACGAGACCTACCGTGCGACCGGCACCGCCAACACGCCGACCCTGGACCCGATCGAGTCCGACAACCTCGACCTGGCCCTGGAGTGGTACTTCGCCGATGCCAGCTACGTCTCGCTGACCTACTGGAACAAGCGGGTCGACAACTTCATCGGCAACACGGTGGTCCGCGAGAGCCTGTACGGCCTGACCGATCCGACCTCCGGTCCGGATGCGCAGGCGGCACTGGCGTTCCTGCAGAGCTCGGCATGCGCGGCGCAGGTGACCGCGGCGGGCAACGACCCGAGCTCGGCCTGCACGGCCGACAACACCGCCCTGTTCACCGCGCTTGCGATGTACCGCAATGCCGGCGCCACCGGCGGCCTGGCGGCCTACAACGGCAGCGGCGCCCAGGCGCTGGCGATGGAGAACGCCTACGACCTGGTCGGCGAGGCGGACGATCCGCTGTACATGTTCAACGTCGCCCGGCCGATCAATCAGGAGTCGTCCAAGCTGCACGGCTGGGAAGTCGGCGGCCAGTACTTCTTCGGCGACACCGGCTTCGGCGTGTATGCCAACTACACCATCGTCGATGGTGACGTAGGCATCGACAACGCCGGCGATCCGGGCGTCGACCAGTTCGCGCTGCTCGGCCTGAGCGACACCGCCAACCTGATGCTGATGTACGAGAAGTTCGGCTGGTCGGCACGTCTGGCCTGGAACTGGCGCGACGAGTACCTGATCCTGTCCAACCAGGGCGGCAGCCGCAACCCGTACTACGTCGAGGACTACGACCAGATCGACCTGAGCGTGAGCTACGCGTTCAACGACAAGTGGTCGGTCGGCGTCGAGGCGATCAACTTGACCGGCGAGGACGTGCGCTGGCACGCCCGCGACGTCAAGCAGATCGTGCGACTGCTCGACCAGAGCCCGCGCTACACCTTGGGCGTGCGTTACAAGTTCTAAGGTTTCACCGCAACACGGAAGGGGCCGCTGCCATGGCAGCGGCCCCTTTCTTTCCGCTCCGCAAAGGTGCATAACATTCCACGGACTGCAGCTCGAAGACGTTAGACCAATGGCCCGATACGAAACGCTGGACAATGTTGCCCACAAGGATCTGCGGGTCGTCACCCGCTTCGGTGCCGAGTTCGGCGATGCGATGGGCATGGTGCCCGCCTTCCCGACCGAGTACGCCGAGTTGCAGCGCGAATACCCGATCTTCTTCCGCAAGGATCCCACCAGCGGCCAGTTCCAGTCGGTCGCTTTGCTCGGATTCGACAAGGAGGAGAACCTGTTTCTGCAGGGAGACCGCTGGAGCGCCGGCTACCTTCCCGGCGTGATCGCGCGCGGCCCGTTCCTGATCGGCTTCCAGGAGCAGCAGGTGGACGGCCAGCTGCGCCGCGAGCCGGTCATCCACGTCGACATGGAACACGCCCGCGTGGGCCAGGGCGAGGGCGAGCACGTATTCCTGCCGCAGGGAGGAAACAGTCCGTACCTGCAGCACATCATCACCATCCTGCGCGGCATCAACGACGGCGTGGAAGCCGGCCGGGTGATGTTCGCCGCGCTCGACAGGCTGGAGCTGATCCAGCCGATCAGCCTGGACGTGCGCTTCGACGCGACCCACAGTGTCAACCTGACCGGGCTGTACGGGATCGACCGCGACCGCCTGGCCGCGCTTGATGCCGAGGCCCTGCATGGGCTGCATCGCGACGGTTGGCTCGAAGGCGTCTACCTGATCCTGGCGTCGCTGAACAACATGCGCCGGCTGATCGCCGAGAAGCAGCGCCGGCTGCGCGAGCAGCCCGAGACCGCCGGCGCGGGCGAGCGCAGCAACTGAACCGTGGCCCCGCAACCGGCCAGCATCCGTGTCCTTGAGGGCTGCCGGGGCGATGCGCTGCCGCTGGCCGAGTTGCTGGACGCCGCGGTGCCGACCGTACTCAAGGGCCTGGCCGGCGACTGGGGCCTGGTGCGGGCCGGAAGGAACGGCACGCAGGCGGCCATGGATTATCTCAAGTCGCATTCCAGCGGCCGCCCGGTGCAGTATTCCTACGGCAGTCCGGAGGTGGGCGGACGGCCGTTCTACAACGACGACCTGAGTGCGCTGAACTGCGAGGTCCGCCGCGGCGGGCTCGACCAGGTCCTGGACGAGATCGCCGCGCATCTGGACGAGCCACGGCCGCCCACCTACTACGTTGCGTCCCAGCAGGTCGACGCCTGCCTGCCGGCGATGCGCGCGGACAACGACCTGGACTTCGCCGCGCACGGCATCCAGGCGCCGCCGAGCGTCTGGATCGGCAACCGGGTGACCGCCTCGTGCCATTACGATGCGCCCAACAACATCGCCGTGTGCGGCGTCGGACGCCGCCGCTTCACCCTGTTCCCGCCGGACCAGATCGGCAACCTCTATCCCGGCCCGCTGGACCCGACGCCCGGCGGCCAGGCGGTCAGCGTGGTCGATTTCGCCCGCCCGGACTTCGAGCGCTTCCCGCGCTTCGCCGATGCCCTGCCGAATGCGCAGGTCGCGGTGCTGGAGCCGGGCGACGCGATCTTCATCCCGAGCATGTGGTGGCACCACGTCGAGGGCCTGGAAGCGTTCAACGTCCTGGTTAATTACTGGTGGATGAGCATGCCGGCCTGGGTGCCCACGCCGATGCACGCCCTCTACCTGGCGATGTGGTCGTTGCGCGACCGGCCCGAGCGCGAGAAGCAGGCCTGGCGCGAGGTGTTCGAGTACTACGTGTTCGGCCCGGCCGGCCGCGCCGGCGAGCACCTGCCGGAAGCGGCGCGGGGAATGCTGGCGCCGGTGGACGAAACCCAGGCCCGCCAGTTGCGGGCGATGCTGCTGGCCCGGCTCAACCGCTGAGGCCGTCACGCGACAACGGCATGGCGGCCTCCGGATGCGCCGCCATGGCCACCGGTCCGCCGACGCGGGCCACGCATCCGGCAACCGCGGCCGCCGGCCGCACGCTTTCGGTACGCAATCGGGGAGGGGACGTGGTGGAAACGGAGAAGGGCAGGATCCGCAAGGTCGTGATCGCCGGGGGTGGTACCGCGGGCTGGGTGACGGCGTGCGCGCTGACCCACCAGTTTCGCGACCTGCTCGACATCACCCTGGTCGAGTCGGAGCAGGTCGGCACCGTCGGCGTGGGCGAGTCCACGATCCCGACCATCCGCACATTCCACAAGCTGCTGCAGATCGACGAGCGCGAGTTCCTCAGCTCGGTCGCCGGCAGCTTCAAGCTGGCGATCTCGTTCGAGAACTGGATCCGCCCGGGTTCGCGCTACATCCATCCGTTCGGCACCACCGGCGTGAACACCTGGTCGTGCGACTTCCACCAGTTCTGGCTGGAGAGCCGCCGCCGCGGCATGCAGAGCGAACTGGGCGACTACTGCCTGGAGACCGTCGCCGCGCGCCAGGACCGCTTCGCCCTGTTCAATACCGGCCAGAACCCCCAGCAGTGGTCGATGCGCTGGACCCAAGGGGCCACGGCGATGGAGCGCAAGGATGTGAGCTATGCCTACCACTTCGACGCCGGGCTGTACGCCGCGTTCATGCGCGTCAAGTGCGAGGGCCGCGGGCTCAAGCGCATCGAGGGCAAGATCGCCCAGGTACGCCAGGATCCGGACAGCGGCTACGTGCGGTCGCTGGTGCTGGAGGACGGGCAGGTCATCGAGGGCGACCTGTTCATCGACTGCACCGGCGCGCGCGCGCTGCTGAGCGAGCAGGCGCTGCACACCGGCTACGAGGACTGGAACCACTGGCTGCCCAGCAACCGCGCGGTGGCGCTGCAGACCGAAGCCGATGGACCGGCCGTGCCGTACACGCGCGCGATCGCGCACGAGGCCGGCTGGCACTGGAAGATCTCGCTCCAGCACCGTATCGGGTGCGGCATCGTGTTTTCCGATGCGCACATGTCCGACGACGAGGCGACCGCCAAACTGCTGGCCGAGAACCCGTCCAAGCCGTTGCGCGACCCGTGGATCATCCCGTTCCGCACCGGGCGCCGGCGCAAGGCCTGGAACAAGAACGTGATCGCGCTCGGCCTGGCGAGCGGCTTCATCGAGCCGCTGGAGTCCACCAGCATCCACCTGACCCTGAGCGCGGTCACCCGCCTGGTGCAGTTCTTCCCGTCCGAGGGCATCAGCCAGGCGGCGGTGGACCGGTTCAACCAGGTCAGCCGCGAGGAGCTGGAGCACGTGCGCGACTTCGTCGTGATGCATTACCACCTCAACCAGCGCGATGAGCCCCTGTGGAAGCAGTGCCGCGAAATGGAACTGCCGCCGGGCCTGGCCGAGCGCATCCAGGTGTTCCGCGAGACTGGCTACGCGTGGCAAGGAGAAGACGAGCTGTTCCGCATCGACTCCTGGACCCATTGCATGCTAGGCCAGGGCGTGATGCCCCGCAGCCACCATCCGCTGACCCGCGCGCTGTCGGACAGCGATCTCAAGCGCCTGCTCGAGCGCGTGCGCGAACCAATCGATGCCGCCGTGGCGGCCATGCCCAGCCAGGAGCAGTTCATCGACAGCTACTGCAAGGCGCCACCCTCGGCCTGGGAGCAGATGTACGCACGCGCCCGCCAGCATGAGCGGGTGACCGGCAAGGTCGCGGGCGTCGGCGGAGGCCTGACCCAGTGACGCGCGGATGCTGATCCAGGCCCACCCCGGACTGCGCCTCCAGGTCCAGCGGATCGGCGCGGAAGGGGCACCGCTGCTGGTCATCGACCAGCTGGTGGCCGATCCGCAGCGGCTGGTACACAAGGCCACGCGCCTGGACTTCAGTCGCCAGGGCGCGTTCTTCCCGGGCATCCGTGCCCGGGCGCCGGCCTCGTACGAAGTCTTCCTGGAGCGGCTGGTGCAGCCGCTCCTGGTGGACGTTTTCGGCCTGCGGCCGGGACGCCTGCGCTTTCCGACCTGCCACTACTCGCTGATCACCCAGGCGCCGGAGCAGCTGGTGTTCCTGCAAAGGATCCCGCATATCGACTCGGCTTCGCACCAGGGGCTGGCCTCGGTCCACTACCTGTTTCACGGCAACTGGGGCGGTACCGCGTTCTACCGCCACCGTGCCACCGGTTTCGAATACGTGGACGAAGGCCGGCACGAGGCCTATTACCGGCAACTGCAGCAGGAAAGCGAGGGCACGGATGCGCCGGGGCCGGGTTACATCGGCGAGGACACGCCGATGTTCGAGCGCATCGACCAGGTCGAGGGAGTATTCAACCGGCTGGTGATGTACCGGCGCAACTCGCTGCACTCGGCGACGATCGACAACTTCGCCGTGCCGCCGGCCGACCCGCTGACCGGCCGGCTGTCGATCAATACCTTCATCGACGTGATCCCGTGATCCGGTGGCCCGGTCCATGGCCGGCGGGCGCTGCGCCGCGGCCGCGTGCCGGCCACGCCCGGCGGCGCAGGTGCTGGAGAGGCAACGGCCGCGCGAGGCGGCCGTTGCAGGGAGGCCTTACTTCAGCGCCTTGAACCGCAGCCGCTTCGGGCCGGCGTCGTCGCCCAGGCGGCGCTTCTTGTCTTCCTCGTACTCGCGGTAGTTGCCCTGGAAGAACTCCACGTGCGAATCGCCCTCGAAGGCGATGATGTGGGTGGCGATGCGGTCCAGGAACCAGCGGTCGTGCGAGATCACGAAGGTGTTGCCCGGGAACTCGAGCAGGGCATCCTCCAGCGCGCGCAGGGTTTCGATGTCCAAGTCGTTGGACGGTTCGTCCAGCAGCAGCACATTGCCGCCCTGGAGCAGGGTCTTGGCCATGTGCAGGCGGCCGCGCTCGCCGCCGGACAGCGAGCCGACCAGCTTCTGCTGGTCCTGGCCCTTGAAGTTGAAGCGGCCGATGTAGGCGCGCGACTGGATCTCGATGCCGTTGATGTTGAGGATGTCCAGGCCGCCGGCGATCTCCTGGAAGACGTTATGGTTGCCTTCCAGCTTGTCTCGGCTCTGGTCCACGTAGGACAGGTTGACCGTCGGGCCGATCACGATCTCGCCGGAGTCGGGCTTCTCCTGGCCGGTGATCATCTTGAACAGGGTCGACTTGCCGGCGCCGTTGGGACCGATGATGCCCACGATCGCGCCCGGCGGCACGATCATCGACAGGTTGTCGATCAGCAGGCGCTCGCCGAACCTCTTGCTGACGTTCTTGAACTCGATCACCGAGTTGCCCAGGCGCTCGCCGGGCGGGATGAAGATCTCGTTGGTCTCGTTGCGCTTCTGGTAGTCGACCGACTGCAGCTCGTCCAGGCGGGCCAGGCGCGCCTTGCCCTTGGAGCGGCCGCCCTTGGCGTTCTGCCGCGCCCATTCCAGTTCCTTCTGGATGGCCTTCTGGCGGGCCTTCTCCTGGTTCTCTTCCTGCTTGAGGCGCTCGTCCTTCTGGGTCAGCCACTCGGTGTAGTTGCCCTTCCACGGGATGCCGCGGCCGCGGTCCAGCTCGAGGATCCACTCGGCGGCGTTGTCGAGGAAGTAACGGTCGTGGGTGACGGCCACCACGGTGCCGGTGTAGCGGGCCAGGAACTGCTCCAGCCATTCCACCGACTCGGCGTCGAGGTGGTTGGTCGGTTCGTCGAGCAGAAGCATGTCCGGCTTCTGCAGCAGAAGCCGGCACAGGGCCACGCGGCGCTTCTCGCCGCCGGACAGGTTGGCGATCTTCGCGTCCCACGGCGGCAGGCGCAGCGCATCGGCGGCCACGTCGAGCTGGTTCTCCAGGGTGTGGGCGTCGCCGGCGGCCAGGATCGCCTCCAGGCGCTCCTGTTCCTTGGCCAGGGCGTCGAAGTCGGCGCCTTCCTCGGCGTAGGCGTCGTAGATCTTGTCCAGCGCGGCCTGGGCCTGCAGCACCTCGCCGACGCCTTCCTCGACCGCCTCGCGCACGGTCTGCTCGGGGTTCAGGCGCGGCTCCTGCTCCAGGTAGCCGACCTTGATCCCGGGCTGCGGGCGGGCCTCGCCCTCGAAGTCCTTGTCCACCCCGGCCATGATCTTCAGCACGGTGGACTTGCCGGCGCCGTTCAGGCCCAGCAGGCCGATCTTGGCGCCCGGGAAGAAGCTCAGGGAGATGTCCTTGATGATCTGCCGCTTGGGCGGGACCACCTTGGACACCCGGTTCATGGTGTAGATGTACTGCGAGGACATGCGGGCTCCTGGCGCGCGTCCGGCCCGGTCCGCGGGGGCGGACAGGCGGGGACGGAAGGGGAAGCGGCGATTATAGGGGATCGCCCCGGCCAAGGCCGGCGCGCGCGCGTCCGGCGTCCCCGTGGCGGCGGCCGCTGCCAGCGCGGACAGGTCAAGAAACGGAGTGTCCGCGCCCGGCCCGCCGCCCAGACTGGCCGCACCCCCGAACGCGGAGATCACGGATGGACAAGCAGCTGTCGGGCAAGGTCGCCCTCATCACCGGCGCCACCTCGGGCATCGGCCGCGCCGCCGCACGCCTGTTCGCGGCGCACGGCGCCTGCGTAGTCCTGAACGGACGCCGCCAGGCCGAGCTGGACGCGGTGGTCGCCGAGGCCGCCGCGCTCGGTCCCGGCGCGGCGGGGCTGGCGGGCGACGTCGGCGACGAGGACCTCGCCGCGGCGCTGGTGGAACTGGCCGAGGTGCGCTTCGGCGGCCTGGACATCGCCTTCAACAACGCCGGCACCACCGGCGCCACCGCGCCGCTGGCGCAGATCGAGCCGGCCACCTGGGAGCAGGTGCTGCGCACCAACCTCACCGGCGCCTTCCTCGGCGCGCGCCGGCAGATTCCGGCGATGCTGCGCCGGGGCGGCGGCTCGATCGTGTTCACCTCCACCTTCGTCGGGCACACGGTCGGGTTCCCGGGCATGGCGGCCTATGCCGCCAGCAAGGCCGGCCTGCTGGCGCTGGCCCAGGTCGTCACCGCCGAATACGGGCCGCGCGGGATCCGCGCCAATGCCCTGCTGCCGGGCGGCACCGACACCCCGATGGGCCGGGAAACGGCCGCCACACCCGAGGCGCTGGCCTTCGTCGAGGGCCTGCACGCCCTGCGCCGGCTGGCGCGGCCGGAGGAGATCGCGCAGGCCGCGCTGTTCTTGGCCTCGGACGCGGCCAGCTTCGTCACCGGCACCGCCCTGCGGGTCGATGGCGGGGTCTCGGTGGTGCGCACCTGAGCTGGCGCCGAGGCTGGCGTCGCGGAGAGAATCGATGGACATGAGGGCAACTGCTTCCATCCCCCGGACCGGGGCGACCGCCGACGAACGGGTGGCCCGCGCCTGCCGGCTGATCGAGTCGGCCGAGGCCGCGCCCTCGCTGGACGCGCTGGCGCGGGCGCTGGGCTGCAGCCCCGGCTATCTGCACCGCTGCTTCAAGGCGGTCACCGGGCTGACGCCCAAGCAGTATGCCGACGCCCACCGCGCAGGACGGGTCCGCGGCCGCCTGGGCGAGGGTGGGCGGGTGACCGACGCGATCTACGCGGCCGGCTTCGGCTCCAGCAGCCGCTTCTACGAGCAGGCCACCCGGCTGCTGGGCATGGCCCCGGGCCACTACCGGGCCGGCGGCCGCGGCGAGCGGCTGCTGTTCGCGGTCGCGCAGACCTCGCTGGGGGCGCTGCTGGTCGCCTCCAGCGCGCGCGGGGTGGTGGCCATCACCCTGGGCGACGATGCCGCCGCCCTGGTCCGCGATCTCCAGGACCGCTTCCCGCAGGCCGAGCTGGTCGGCGGCGATACCGGCTACGAGGCGCTGGTGGCACGGGTGGTCGGCTTCGTCGAGGCCCCGCGCCTGGGTCTGGAACTGCCCCTGGACATCCGCGGCACCGCCTTCCAGCAGCGGGTCTGGCAGGCGCTGCGGCAGGTCCCGGCCGGGGTCACCGTGTCCTACGCCGAGCTGGCGCGCCGGCTCGGCCGGCCCGGCGCCAGTCGCGCAGTGGCCGGGGCGTGCGCCGCCAACGCGCTGGCGGTGGCCGTGCCCTGCCACCGCGTGGTGCGCAGTGACGGCGCCCTGTCCGGCTATGCCTGGGGCGTGGAGCGCAAGCGCGCCCTGCTGGACCGCGAGGCCGCGTCCGCGTAGGCGGTGCCCGCGGATCGCGCGGGAGGGCGCCGGGCGGCGGTTGCAGCCGCATCCGGATTCGTCGGCCCCGGCGGCGGCCGCTTACAATACCCGGCTTCCTCCTTCCCCTCGCCCCGCCAGGAGCTGCCGATGTACTCCCGCGACGTCCGCCTCGAAACCTACGATCCCGAACTGGCCAAGGCCATCGCCGACGAGTGCCGCCGCCAGGAGGACCACGTCGAGCTGATCGCCAGCGAGAACTACGCCAGCCCGGCGGTGATGGAGGCCCAGGGCAGCCAGCTGACCAACAAGTACGCCGAAGGCTATCCGCACAAGCGCTACTACGGCGGCTGCGAATACGTGGACGTGGCCGAGCAGCTGGCGATCGACCGCCTGAAGCAGCTGTTTGGCGCCAGCTACGCCAACGTCCAGCCGCATTCCGGCTCGCAGGCCAACCAGGCGGTGTACTTCGCCCTCTTGCAGCCCGGCGACACCATCCTGGGCATGTCGCTGGCCCATGGCGGCCACCTGACCCACGGCGCCAAGGTCAATGCCTCGGGCAAGATCTTCAACGCCGTCCAGTACGGGGTGAACGACCAGGGCCTGCTCGACTACGACGAGATCGAGCGCCTGGCCGTCGAGCACAAGCCGAAGATGATCGTGGCCGGCTTCTCGGCCTACTCGCAGGTGATGGACTGGGCGCGCTTCCGCGCCATCGCCGACAAGGTCGGTGCCTGGCTGTTCGTGGACATGGCCCACGTCGCCGGCCTGGTCGCCGCCGGCGTGTACCCGAACCCGCTGCCGCACGCGCACGTGGTCACCTCCACCACCCACAAGACCCTGCGCGGCCCGCGCGGCGGCATCATCCTGGCCCTGGACGCGGGCGAGGAGATCGAGAAGAAGCTGCAGTCGATCGTGTTCCCGGGCATCCAGGGCGGCCCGCTGATGCACGTGATCGCCGCCAAGGCGGTGGCGTTCAAGGAAGCGCTGGAGCCGGGCTTCAAGGCCTACCAGCAGCAGGTGGTGAAGAACGCCCAGGCGATGGCCAACACCCTGATCGCGCGCGGCTACAAGATCGTTTCCGGCGGCACCCAGAACCACCTGATGCTGGTGGACATGATCGGCAAGGACGTGTCCGGCAAGGACGCGGAAGCCGCGCTGGGCAAGGCCCACATCACCGTCAACAAGAACTCGGTGCCCAACGACCCGCGCTCGCCGTTCGTGACCTCGGGCCTGCGCCTGGGCACCCCCGCGGTGACCACCCGCGGCTACACCGAGCAGGACTGCGTGGACCTGGCCAACTGGATCGCCGACGTGCTCGACGCCCCGAACGACGCCGGCGTGCTCGCCGCGGTGCGCGAGAAGGTGACCGCGCAGTGCAAGAAGTATCCGGTCTACGGATGAGCCCGGGCGCCGCGCCGCGGACCGCCGACGCGCGCCTGAACGGGCGCGCCGGCCGGGCTGCGCGCGCGGGCGGGCCGTGGCAGGCTTGGCCGGCGGCCAACGCCGCCCGTTGAGCCTGCGAGCGCCGCCATGCACTGTCCCTACTGCCAGCACACCGACACCCGCGTGATCGACTCGCGCGTGTCCGAGGACGGCGCCACCATCCGCCGCCGGCGCGAGTGCGAGGCCTGCGGCGAGCGCTTCAGCACCCTGGAGACGGTGGAGCTGAAGCTGCCGGCGATCGTCAAGGGGGATGGCCGCCGCGAGGCCTTCGACGCGCGCAAGCTGCGCACCGGCTTCGATCGCGCCCTGCAGAAGCGCCCGGTCTCCGAGGAGCAGATCGAGGCGGCGGTGCGCGCGGTGGTCCACAGCGTGCGCATGAGTGGCGAGCGCGAGCTGCCTTCGCGCCGGATCGGCGAGTTCGTGATGGACGAACTGCGCAAGCTCGACCACGTCGGCTACGTGCGCTTCGCCTCGGTCTACCGCAGCTTCCAGGACGTGGCCGATTTCCGCGAGGAAATCGAGAAGCTGGAACGCGACCTGCCGGCCGACAACGGCCAGCTGCCCCTGCTGCAGGGCGGCGAGGTGGTGCCGATCGACCGCCACGGCGGCAAGGGCGAGCGGCACAAGAAGCGCTGACCGCCGGCATGTGCATCGCCTGGCTGCGCGACCATCCCGGCCACATCGAGGCGCTGGCCGCGGCCCACGTCGAGGCCTTCGGCGCACTGGAACCGGGCTGGACCGTAGCCGATGCCGCCGCCGAGCTGCGCACGCATCTGCGCGCGGAAGCCGCCATCCCGTGCACCCTGCTGGCCCTGGACGCGGCCGGCGACTGGCTCGGTTCGGTCAGCCTCCTGGACGAGGACCATCCGCACATCCGCCAGTACCGGCCCTGGCTGGCCAGCCTGTACGTGCGGCCTTCGGCGCGCGGTCGCGGCGTGGGCGAGGCCCTGGTGGCGCGCGCCCGGGCCGAGGCCGCCGCGCTCGGCGTCGGCTGTCTGTACCTGTACTGCTCCGGCACGGTCGCGGACTGGTACCGGCACCTGGGGTGGCGCGAGCATGAGCGGATCGCGCTCGGGCCCTTGCACCTGCAGGTGATGGCGATCGACTGCGCCACGGTGGCCTGAGGCCGGTGCGCTGGCCCGCCGTGGCCGCGTTTGTCAGACTGGCGCGATGACCGGTTTCGACGCCAACGACCACGCCCTGATGGCCCGCGCCCTGCGCCTGGCCGCGCTGGGCCTGTACACCGCCCGGCCCAATCCCATGGTCGGCTGCGTGCTCGTCCGCGATGGCGAGGTGATCGGCGAGGGCTGGCATCCTCGCACCGGCGAGCCGCACGCGGAAGTCTTCGCCCTGCGCCAGGCCGGAGAACGCGCGCGCGGGGCCACCGCCTACGTGACCCTGGAGCCCTGCGCCCACCATGGCCGCACGCCGCCCTGCGCGGAGGCGCTGGTGGCCGCCGGCGTGGCCCGGGTGGTGGCGGCCATGCGCGACCCGTTCCCGCGGGTGGACGGCGCCGGCTTCGCCCTGTTGCAGGCGGCCGGGATCGAGGTGGCCTCGGGTCTGCTCGAGGCGCAGGCGCGCGAGCTCAACCGCGGCTTCCTCGCGCGGGTCGAGCGCGGGCGGCCGTGGCTACGGATCAAGCTGGCCGCGAGCCTGGACGGGCGCACGGCGATGGCCAGCGGCGAATCGAAGTGGATCACCGGGCAGGCCGCGCGCGCCGACGTGCAGCGCTGGCGCGCGCGCAGCGGCGCGATCCTGACCGGCGCCGACACCGTGCTGGCCGACGACCCGGCGCTGACCGTACGCCTGGGTGGCGACACCGCATTTTTGCCGCCATTGCGGGTCGTGATCGACGGCCGCCTGCGCAGCCTGGCGCGGGAAAATGTCCGCGACGCCGCGGCGCCGACCCTGTACCTGCATGGGCCGGATGTGGTGCCGCCGGCGGGCATCGGCGTCGCGTCGGCACCGGAGTTCGCCACGGTGCCGCTGCGCGACGGCCGCATCGACCTGGCGGCGGCGCTGCAACTGCTCGGCGCGCGCGGGATCAACGAAGTCCAGGTCGAGGCCGGCCCGGCCCTGTGCGGCGCCTTGCTGCGCGCCGGCCTGGTCGACGAGCTGTTGCTGTACCAGGCGCCGTTGCTGCTGGGCGACGGCGCCCGGCCGCTGTTCGCGGGGCTAGGCATCGAGGCCATGGCTGGGGCCGTCCGCCTGCGCCTGGTCGAGGAGCGCGCCGTCGGCGACGATCGCCGCCTCCTGCTGCGCCCGGAATGACGAAGGGCCCCGCAGGGCCCTCCGTGCCAGGCACGCACGCGGTGCGATGCTTCAGAAGCTGGCGCGCACGCCCAGGCTGTAGCGGGTGGTGTCCTCGATGACTTCCACTTCGCCGACCAGGCCCCAGGTGCGGTTGAAGCTGACCTGGCCGCCGAGGTAGCCGGCGAACGAACCCTCGAAGTCGCTGCCGTCGATGTAACCGCCCTTGACCCACAGCTCGGTGCGGGCGGACGGCTTGCCGCGCAGGCCGACCGTGGCGCGGCCGCCGTTGACGTGGTCCTTGTAGGTGCCGTCCAGGTCCGCGTCGCCGGTCCCGGAAATCTTGGCCTCGGCGTTCAGGCGCAGCCAGGCCAGGTCGGCGGTGAAGTCCAGGCGATCGGTGAACGCCTGGTGGTAGCCGATGCCGAACTCCGGCTGGGCCACTTCGTACTTCACCCGCGCATCGTCGTAGCGGTAGGTCTTGGAGGCGACCGAGTAGCCGCCGAACAGGTGCACGTTGTCGGCGATGGCGAACGAGCCGCGCAGGTAGCCACCGTCGCCGTCCGGATCGCCCAGCCAGTCGTCGTTGATCTCGACCTTGTTCCAGCCGGCCTCGACGTAGGTGTAGCTGAGGCCGTCGGCGGCGGCCGCGGTGAAAGGCATGGCGGCCAGCAGGGCGGCTGCAATGAGGGTACGCATGTGTTGAATCTCCCGAAAGAAGTCCATGTCGCCCTCCCGTTGCGGGTGGGCAAGAGCGGTCGACCGTGACCGCCGGCGTATTTTAACAATTAATTTACGGGCCCGGGCACAAGGGAGCGCGGTGCTAGAATGCCGCGCCGGTCAACCGGCACCCCAAAACCAGAAACGAACGTCTTCAGGGCGGGGTGGAATTCCCCACCGGCGGTAGGCGCCAGCATCCCTCACCGGATCCGGCGCGAGCCCGCGAGCGCTGCCGCAGGAGCTCCCCGCACATGCCCGGGTGGGCTGTCTGCGGCGGGTCAGCAGATCCGGTCCGATGCCGGAGCCGACGGTTGCGATGCGGCCTGCGCCGCATCCCACAGTCCGGATGAAAGAAGACGCGGCCGCATCCGTTCCAGCGGAGGCGTGCCTGCATGCCCTTGGGCGTTTTTCGCATTCACTCCGCGGAAAACGAGATGCAGCCCGACACCATCGCAATCCCCGCCGCCAGCCGTTTGCCGGCCGCTTCCCCGCACCCACCGGCCTGCCGCGCGCGTCGCCGGGAGGTGCGCTGATGTTCACCGGCATCATCGAGGGCGTCGGCCGCCTGGCCGCGCGCGAGCCGCGCGGTGGCGACGTGCGCTTCAGCTTCGCCACCGGCTCGCTGCCGTTCGAGCATGTCCAGCTCGGTGAGAGCATCGCGGTCAACGGCGTGTGCCTGACCGTGGTCGCGTTCGACGCCGGCTCGTTCCAGGCCGACGCCTCCACCGAGACCCTCGGCCTGACCACGCTCGGCGCCCTGGCCGAAGGCGCGGCGCTGAACCTGGAACGGGCGATGCGCCCGAGCGACCGCCTCGGCGGACACCTGGTCAGCGGCCACGTCGACGGCGTCGGCCGGGTGCTGTCGGTGCACGAGGACGCGCGCGCCCAGCGCTGGCGCTTCGCCGCGCCGGCGCCCCTGCTGAAGTACATCGCGAAGAAGGGCTCGATCTGCGTGGACGGCGTCAGCCTCACGGTCAACGCCGTGGACGGGGAGGGTTTCGAGGTCGCGCTGATTCCGCACACCGTCGCCCACACCCGGTTCTCGGAGACCCGGGTGGGCGATGCGGTCAACCTGGAGATCGACCTGGTCGCCCGCTACGTCGAGCGCCTGCTCGGCGCGCGCGGCGGGCAGGCTGCCGATGAAGGAGCCGGCGCATGAGCTTCGCACCCGTCCCAGAACTGCTGGAGGAGATCCGTGCCGGCCGCATGGTGGTGATCGTCGACGACGAGGATCGCGAGAACGAAGGCGACCTGATCATGGCCGCCGAACTGGTGCGCCCGGCCGACATCAACTTCATGGTCACCCATGCCCGCGGCCTGGTCTGCCTGTCGCTGACCCGCGAGCGCTGCGCCCAGCTCGGGCTGGCGCCGATGGTGCAGACCAACACCGCCCAGTTCCACACCAACTTCACCGTCAGCATCGAGGCGGCCGAGGGCGTGACCACCGGCATCTCCGCCTACGACCGCGCCCATACCGTGCGCACCGCCGTGCGCCCGGACGCGCGCCCGGCGGACCTGAGCCAGCCCGGCCACATCTTCCCGCTGACCGCCCAGCCCGGTGGGGTGCTCACCCGCGCCGGCCACACCGAGGCCGCCAGCGACCTGCCGATGCTCGCCGGACTGGAGCCGGCCGGGGTGCTGGTGGAGGTGATGAACGCCGACGGCAGCATGGCCCGCCGCCCGGAACTGGAGGTGTTCGCCCGCGAGCACGGCCTGAAGATGGGCTCGATCGCGGACCTGATCGCCTGGCGGCTGGCCACCGAGCACACCGTCGAGCGGATCGACGAGCGCGAGATCGACACCGAGTTCGGCCCGTTCCGGCTGCTCACCTACCGCGACCGGATCGCCCACGAGCTGCACTTCGCCCTGGTCCGCGGCACGCCCGGCCACGACACCCCGACCCTGGTCCGGGTCCAGGTCGAGAACCCGCTCAGCGACCTGCTGCACTGGCGCCGCGACGACTTCGGCGTGGCCGCCACCGACGCCCTGCGCGCGATTGCCGCCGAAGGCCAGGGGGTGATGGTGGTGCTGTCGGAGCCACGCAACGCCGAGGCCCTGCTCGCCCGCCTGCGCAAGCAACCGGAGGTGAAGGCCAACAGCAAGGACGTCGGCCACTGGCGTCGGAATGGCGCGGGTGCCCAGATCCTGGCCGACCTCGGCCTGGGCCGGCTGCGCGTGCTCGGCACTCCGCGCCGCCAGGTCGGCCTGTCCGGCTACGGCCTGGAGGTCGTGGAGTACGCATCCCCGTAGGGGCGGGAGGGGGAGGGCATCCCATTCCCCGTACCCGCGTCCGGTAAACTGTCCGACCCTCGAGGACCCCCGATCCCATGACCCTGTACGAAGGCGACCTCCGGCTCCCGGCCGGCGCCCGCTTCGCGATCCTGGCGAGCCGCTGGAACGCCCGCATCACCGACGCCCTGGTGGCCGGCGCCCGCCGCTGCCTGGCCGACAACGGCGTGCCCGAGGACGCGGTCGACGTGGTCCGCCTGCCCGGCGCCTGGGAGCTGCCGATGGCCGCGCAGAAGCTGGCCGCGGCCGGCAACCACCAGGCCCTGGTCGTGCTCGGCTGCGTGGTCCGCGGCGACACCCGCCACTACGAGCACGTCGCCGACCTGTGCGCCGAAGGCCTGATGCGCGTGGCCCTGGACACCGGGGTGCCGGTGCTCAACGGCGTGCTGGCGGTGGAGCGGTTCGAGGACGCAGAGGCCCGCGCCGGCGGCAGCCACGGCAACAAGGGCGAAGAGGCCGCGCTGGCGGCGCTGGAAATGGTCAACCTGCTGGAGCGCCTGCCATGAACCGTCCGTCCCGCCCCCGCACCGGCGTCGATCCGGTCCTGCGCGCCCGCGCCCGCCGCCGCGCCCTGCAGGCCGTCTACGCCTGGCAGATCTCCGGCGGCAACCTGCAGCAGCTGCTGGCCCAGTTCGCCCACGAGCAGGCGCACGAAGTGGCCGACCTGGTCTACTTCGAGGACCTGGTCCGCGGCGTGCTCGCCGAGCGCGCCGGCCTGGATGCCGCCCTGGCCCCCTACCTGGACCGCACCGTCGAGGAAGTGGACGCGATCGAGCGCGCGGTCCTGCGCCTGGCCGCCTACGAACTGCTGCACCGTCCCGACGTGCCCTACCGGGTGGTGCTCAACGAGGCGATCGAGATCGCCAAGCGCTTCGGCTCCGAGCACGGCCACACCTACGTCAACGGCGTGCTCGACCAGGCCAGCGCCGAATGGCGCGTGGCCGAGGTCCAGGTGGGTCGCGGCGGCGGCCGCGGCTGAGCCTCGCGACTGCCGCACGCCGGCCGACCCGGCATGATGCGCGCATGGCCGAATTCGACCTGATCGAGAGCATCCGCGCCCGCGCCGCCGGGCGCGACGACATCGTCCTGGGGATCGGCGACGACGCCGCCCTGCTGCGCGTGCCGGCCGGCCACGAGCTGGCGGTCACCGCCGACACCCTAAACGCCGGCGTGCATTTCCCCGCCGCCACTGCCGCGGCCGACATCGGCTGGAAGGCTTTGGCCGCCAATCTTTCCGACCTGGCGTCGATGGGCGCCCGCCCGGCCTGGTGCACGCTGTCGCTGTCCCTGCCGCAGGCCGACGCCGGCTGGGTGGATGGCTTCCTCGACGGCTTCCTCGGCCTGGCCACCGCGCAGGGCATCGCCCTGGCCGGCGGCGACACCACCCGCGGCCCGCTGTCGATCGCGGTGACCGCGATGGGCCACGTGGAAGCCGGCGCCGCCCTGCGCCGCGACCGCGCCCGGATCGGCGATGACGTCTGGGTCACCGGCACCCTCGGCGATGCCGCCGCCGCGCTGGTCCTGGGCGGCCATCTGCCTTCGCCTTCGGGCGTCGTGCCGACGGTGGACGCCGCCGACGCGGCCTTCCTCGCCGCGCGGCTGGACCGGCCGGCGCCACGGGTCGCGGCCGGGCGCGCCTTGCTGGGCCTGGCCCATGCCTGCGTCGACGTGTCCGATGGATTGCTCGCCGACCTCGGCCACGTCTGCGCACGCAGCGGCGTGGGCGCGGAAATCGCGGTCGCGGCATTGCCGGCGTCCGGGGCCCTGCGCCGGGTGTTCGGCGACGACGCACCCGCGCTGCAGGCTGCCGGCGGCGACGACTACGAGCTGTGCTTCACCGCGCCGCCCGGGCTGCGCGAGCCGGTGCGTCTGGCGCTGGAGCAGGCCGGCGTCGACGGCACCCGCATCGGCCGGATCGTCGCCGGCCAGGGCGTGCGCGCGCTGGCCGGCGACGGCAGCGACTGGCGCCCGCCGCGCACTGGTTACGTCCACTTCCTGTAGGAGCCGGCAAGGCCGGCTCCTACAGGTGCTGCGCCACCGCCTCGGCCATGCGCTCGACCGCCTCGGCCAGCAGGGGCCGGGGCATGGCGAAGTTCAGCCGCACATGGCCGTCGCCGCCGTCGCCGCACTCGCCACCGTCGGTCAGGGCCACCTGCGCGTGGCGGCGGAAGAACAGGTGCGGGGCTTGCTCCAGTCCGAGCGCGCGGCAGTCCAGCCAGGCCAGGTAGGTGCCCTGAGGCGGCAGGTAGCCGACCTGCGGCAGGCGTTCGCGCAGCAGGCGGCCGAGCAGCTCGCGGTTGCCGTGCAGGTAGTCCATGACTTCCCGTCGCCAGCCGTCGCCTTCGCTCCAGGCCGCGATGTGGGCGATCACCCCCGGGGTGGAGGTCGCGCCGCCGGCGAAGTGGCCGATCGCGCGCCAGTGCTGCAGGTCGCTCGCGCGGGTGAATATCAATTGCGCGCACTTCAGCCCGGCCAGGTTCCAGGCCTTGGAGGCCGACACGGCGGTGATCGCCTGCTGCGCCGTCTCGGACGAGAGCGCGGCGTAGGGCAGGTGGCGCTGGCCGTCGAACACCAGCGGCGCGTGGATCTCGTCGGCGAACACCCGCGCATCGTGGCGCTGGACGATCGCGGCGATCCGCAGGAGTTCCTCGCGTCCGTAGACCTTGCCGATCGGATTGTGCGGATTGCACAGCAGCAGCATCCGCGCGCCGCCGGCGAAGGCCGCGTCCAGCGCGTCCTCGTCCAGCCGCCAGCCGTTGTCGTCGCGTCGCATCGGCACCTGCACCACCGGGTTGCCGAGCAGCTGCAGCAGGGGAATGAACGGCATGTAGCACGGCACCGGCAAGGCCACCGGCGCGCCGGCCGGCAGGTAGTGGCGCGAAACGATCTCCAGCGCGGTGAGCACGTCGGGCACGGCGCGGATCGCCGATGCCGGGATCTCCCAGCCGTGGTGCCCGCGTTGCCAGCGGGCGCAGGCCTCGGCGAGCGCGTGCGCGCGCTCGGCCGACAGGTAGCCGAGCGGGCCGTGCTCGACCGCGTGGTGCAGGGCCTGGCGGATGGCCGGGGCGATGCCGAAATCCATCTCGGCCACGAAGGCGCCGATGCAGTCCGGGAACGCGCGCCACTTCAGCCCGCCGCCGGCGCGCAGCCGTTCCAGGGTGATGTTGTCGAAATCCGCACTGTCCAAGCGATATTCCCTCCTACGCGGGCGGCAGCACCTTGCCGGGATTGAGGATGCCGTCCGGGTCCAGCGCCGCCTTGACCGCGCGCATCGCCGCCAGGGTCGCCGGGTCGAAGGCCTGGACCATGTACTCGCGCTTGGCCACCCCGATCCCGTGCTCGCCGGACAGGGTGCCGCCGAGCGCGATCACCAGCGCGAACAGCCGTGGCAAAGCCGCCTGCGCGCGCGCGGCCTCGGCCGGGTCGTCGGGGTGGTACATGATGTTGACGTGCAGGTTGCCGTTGCCGGCATGGCCGAAGACCACGATCGGCAACGCGGCCTCTGCGGCCAATGCCTCGACCCCGGCGACCAGGTCGGGGATGCGCGAGACCGGCACCACCACGTCCTCGTTGATCTTGCCCGGGGCGATCGTGCGCAACGCCGGCGACAATGCCTTGCGCGCGGCCCACAGGCGGTCGCGCGCGGCGCCGTCGGCGGCCACGTCCAGTTCGAGCAGGCCGTCGCCTTCGGCGGCCTCGGCCAGCGCCTGCAGGGCGTAGGGCAGGGTGTCGTGGTCGCCATCGGCCTCGACCAGCAGCATCGCCCCGGCTTCGGGCACCTCGGTGCCTTGGTGCCGGAGCAGGGCGATGGCCGCGCGGTCCATGAATTCCAGCATCGCCGGCACCTGCGGCTGGCGCATCAGCCGCGAGACCGCGGCCGCGGCACTGGCCGCGTCGCGGTAGAACGCGCGCAGCCCGGCCTGCGCGGCCGGGCGCGGCGCCAGGCGCAGGGTGGCCTCGACCACCAGGGCCAGGGTGCCCTCGCTGCCGACGACCAGATGGGTGAGGTCGTAGCCGGTGGCGTCCTTGGTCCAGGGACCGCCGCAGCGGATCGTCTCGCCGGTGCCGGTCACCGCGACCAGGCCGAGGACGTTGTCGCGGGTGGCGCCGTACTTCACCGCGCGCGGTCCGCCGGCATTGCAGGCCAGGTTGCCGCCGATGGTGCAGCGTTCGGCGCTGGAGGGGTCGGGCGGCCAGAACAGGCCGTGCGGCTGCAGCGCCTGCTGCAGGTCGCCGTTGAGCACGCCCGGTTCGACCACGGCGCAGCGGTCGCCGGGACGGATCTCGAGGATCCGGTCCATGCGGGCGAAGGAGACGACCACGCCGCCGGCGAAAGGCACGGCGGCCGCGGCGGTGCCGGTGCCGGCGCCGCGGGCGACGATCGGGACGCGGTGGCTGCGGCAGGCGCGGACGATGGCGGCGACCTGGTCGCGGTCGCGGGGGGTGGCGACCGCGGCGGGCATGGCCCACTGGCGCGAGTCGTCCTCGCCATGGGCACGGCGGGCGGCCTCGTCGGTGCGCCATCCCTCCGCGCCGAGCAGGGCGGACAGTTCGGCGTCGAGGGCGTCAGGCAGGGCGTTGGTCATGCCGCGATTGTAGGTGGCGCGGCTCAGACGTCGTCCAGCCGGAACGCATCCTTCAACCAGCGGATCTGGGGCGCGTCCGGGTCGCCGCTGGCCTCGGCCACGTCGAAGCGGCAGGGCAGCCCGGCCAGCCGCGGATGCGAGAGGAGATAGAGCTGCGCGGCGCGGACCAGCTTGCGGCGCTTGCCGTGGTCGACCGAGGCGAAGCCGCCGCCAAAGGCGGCCGAGGCGCGGTAGCGCACCTCGACGAACACCAAAGCGTCGCCGTCGCGCATCACCAGGTCCAGCTCGCCGCCGCGGTAGCCGACGTTGGCGGCCAGGGTGCGCAGGCCGGCGCATTCCAGATGCGCGCGCGCCGCCGCTTCGACCTTGGCCCCGCGGGCGCGGCGGTCGAGGTCGGCGCCGCCCGTCCGTGGGCCGCGCGCGGGCATGGCTCAGCGCGCCAGCGGCACCGGCACGCCGCCGCTGAAGGTGGCCCAGGCCGGCTGGCGGACCACGTTGCCGAAGCCGTCCAGGCGTAGGTCGCCGGTGGCGCCGCGCAGCTCGCCGTCGGCGCGGGTGGCCAGGCGTTCGAGGTAGGCGCTGATCCGCCAGGCGTCGTAGCCGAACGCGAACAGGCGGGCGGCCGGGCCGCGCGCGGTCGGCAGGGCTGCGGCGGCCAGGCTGGCCTGGGGCAGGCCGGCGGCGCCGCGCGAGCTCCAGGCCTCGGTCGGGAACACGATGCCGTCGAGGACCACGTCCTCCTCAGCCTTGCCGGTGCCGGAGGTCAGCTGCGAGGTGCCCACCCGGGTGCGCGCGGCGAAGCCGGCCAGGGCCATCTGCGGCGCCAGGGCGCGGGCCTGCGGGCCGCGCACGGCCAGGAACACCGAGTCGGCCCCGGCCGCGGCCGCCTGCGCGAGCTGGGCGGCGAGGTTGGCCGGCTGCTCGGACACGGTGACCGTGGCGGCGACCTTGCCGCCGCGCTCGGCCAGCCGGCTGGCGAAGGCTTCGGCCGCGCGCCTGCCGTTCTCGTCCTGGCCGGCCAGCACCAGCACCTGGCGGTGCTCGCGCGCGAGCAGGTAGTCGGCGGCGGCCAGGCCGTCGTCCTCGGGAGCCAGCGAGAACATCGCGTGGCCCGGCGGCGGCGCGACGCTGGCGCGGTTCAGGGCCAGGCCGGGCACGTTCAGCGCCGACTCGCGGTAGACCGCGGTCACCTCGTCGCGGCCGAGCGGGCCGACGACGAAGTCGCTGCCCTCCGACACCGCGCGGGCGTAGGCGGCAACGGCGCCGGCCGGGGTGCCGGCGGTGTCGTAGAAGACGACCTCGGGACGCTGGCGGTTCTCGCCGTAGTAGCCGGCGAGCAGGCCGTCGCGCACCGGCGCGGCGGCGGTGGCCAGCTGCCCGGACAGCGGCAGCAGCACCGCCAGCCGGCGCGGCGGGCGGTAGCCGTCGGAGGCGCCGGGCGGGCGCTGGTCGAAGTTCCAGGCCTGGCCCTGGTCGAACGGGCGCGGCAAGGGCAGGCCGCGGCGGACCAGGGCGCGGGCGGCGAAGTTGTACAAGGGGTCCCCGGCCGGCAGGGCGGCGGCACGGGCGGCGAGGGTGGCGTTGTCGAGCGAGGACAGCAGCCGCTCGATCGCGCGCCGGTTCTGGTCGCGGGCATCGCCCTGCAGGCCGGCTTCGGCGCGGGCGCGGGCCGAGGCCGCACCGAGGGCGTCGCCGGCGGCTTCGTACGCGGCTGCCGCGGCCACGTGCCAGCGGGCCTGCAAGGGCACGGCCAGGTAGGCCGGGTCGCCGACCAGCGCGGCCTGCACCTGGCCGGGCTGCTGCGCGGCCGGGGCCAGCTCGGCATTGAGCAGGGACAGGCGGGCGCGGCTGGCGCCGGTGAGCCGGCGCGGATCGAGCTGGGCCAGCAGGCTGCGCGCGCGGGTATCGTCGCCGGCCTCGTGCCAGGCGAAAGCGGCGTCGGCCAGCAGGGCATTGCGCGGCGTGCCCTTGGCGGCGAGGGCCAGGGTCTCCAGGCGCTGGGCGGCTTCCTGCGCCTGGCCCTGTTCGAGCTGGGCCAGGGCGGCGGCGTGGTCCGGCGCGGCGACCGGCGCGGTGGCCACGGTGGCGCAGCCGGCGGCCAGCAGGAGGGCCAGGCCGGGCACCAGCCAGCGCAGGCGGTTCGGGATCGGGGCCAGTCGCGCGTTCGTGTGCATGTCCATCCGTCGGAGCCGGGCCTGCCGGGGGAAAGGGCTTAGGATTCTACCTTTACCCGGATCACGGACCCGCATGCCCGCCGCCGCCCTGCACGTCGTCGCCACGCCCATCGGCAACCTCGGCGACCTGTCCCCGCGCGCCCAGCAGGTGCTGCGCGACGTGGCCGCGATCTGCGCCGAGGACACCCGCCGCAGCGGCCAGCTGCTGGCCCACTTCGGGATCGGCACGCCGTTGCTGGCCCTGCACGAGCACAACGAGCAGCAGCTGGCGCAGCGCCTGGTGGCGCGGCTGCTGGCCGGCGAGTCGCTGGCCCTGGTCAGCGACGCCGGCACGCCGCTGGTCAGCGACCCGGGCTACCGGCTGGTGAAGGCGGCGCGCGAGGCGGGGGTGAGGGTCAGCCCGGTGCCGGGACCGTCGGCGCTGATCGCGGCGCTGAGCGTGGCCGGGCTGCCGAGCGACCGCTTCGCCTTCGAGGGTTTCCTGCCGGCCAAGGCCTCGGCCCGGCGCGAACGCCTGGCGACGCTGGCCGGCGAGCCGCGCACCCTGGTGTTCTACGAGTCCTCGCACCGGATCGAGGAGTCGCTGGCCGACCTGGCCGCGGCCTTCGGCGGCGAGCGCCCGGCGGCGCTGGCGCGGGAACTGACCAAGCTGTTCGAGACGGTCCTGGACGGCGGCCTGGCCGAGCTGCACGCACGGGTCGTGGCCGAGCCCGACCAGCGCAAGGGCGAGTTCGTGCTGGTGGTGCAGGGCGTGGGCGAGGACGCCGACGCCCGGCTGGCCGAGGGCCGCCGCGTGCACGCGATCCTGGCCCGGCAGCTGCCGCCGTCGGCCGCGGCCAAGCTGGCGGCCGAGATCACCGGCGCCCCGCGCAAGGCGCTGTACGGCGGCGGCGACCCCGTGTAGGCGGAGGGATCGCTGGCAGCCGGTTTCCCGCAAACGCATCCGCCATGGCGGTCGCCGGCAAGACCGGCTCCTAGAAGGAAAAGCGTGCCGATCCGTCTACACAGCCCCCCTTGGTAAGGGGGGCGCCGCGACAGCGGCGGGGGATCGGAGGCGAGCAACACGGGGCCCGGAGTCCGCGGAGCGGACTCTGGGGTATTCGAAGGCGAAGCCGTAGAATACGTCCCCGGCGGAGTCGGCCAGACAGTCGCGTCACCCCTCGCTTGTCGGGAGGTGCCGAGGAAAGTCCGGGCTCCACAGGGCACGGTGCCAGGTAACGCCTGGGCGGCGCGAGCCGACGGAAAGTGCAACAGAAAGATACCGCCGATGGCCCTCGCCACCCCGCTGCGGCCCCAAGCCGGGCGACATGACGATGCGAAGCATCGGCCAAGTCTTCCCAGGGAAGGCCGCAGTGGGGTGGCGAGGGATCAGGCAAGGGTGAAATGGTGCGGTAAGAGCGCACCGCGAGTCCGGCAACGGACCGGCACGGCAAACCCCACCGGGAGCAAGACCAAATAGGGACCTCATGACGCGGCCCGCGTCGGGTCCGGGTAGGTTGCTCGAGCGTAACGGCGACGTTGCGCCTAGAGGAATGACTGTCCACGACAGAACCCGGCTTATCGGCCGGCTCCGCCCCTTTCCTGCCCGTTCCGGCGTCGCTCCCTTGTAGGAGCCGGTCTTGCCGGCGACCGCCATGGCCGAGGCATTTGCGTGAAACCAGGCGCCATTGATGCCTCCGACTCCACGGTCGCCGGCAAGACCGGCTCCTACAAGCGCAGGCGGATGCATTCCCGCGCCGCAGGCCGGCCCCCGGTTTCGCGCACCCTCACGCCTCCTTCACAAACCCCGCCACCCCTGAAATCTCAAAATTTGAGACGAAACAGCGACTTGTGGAAAACCCTTGAACTTGTCTGTGAAGATCTCCGCAAACCATTGACGCGACAGGTGATTTTTACCCCTGGAGCCTGTTGACAACCCTGTTGGCGACCCCTAAGGTGGGCTTTCGAGGGAAAACCGGGATTTTTGTGGTTTTCCGTGGTTGAATTGGCCTCCAGCAGCCGGGTCGGACAGCGCGAACGTGTTCCAGGGCGAGACCGCCATCACAGTGGACGACAAGGGGCGGGTGGCCATTCCCACGGCCTACCGCGACCTCGTCGCGCGCGAGTGCGGCAACCGCCTGGTGATCGCCTACAACCCGTTCGAGGCCGGCTCGCTGTACCTGTACCCGCAGCAGGAGTGGGAGCGGGTACGCGATGCGGTCAACCGGCTGCCCAGCACCCGCGCCGCCCACCGCCAGCTGCAGCTGAAGCTGGTCGGCGCCGCCGCGCCGGTGGAGCTGGACGGCAACGGCCGGATCTCGATCCCGGCCAGCCACCGCAGCGCGGTCGGCATCGAGAAGAAGGCCGTGCTGCTGGGCATGGGCGACAAGTTCGAACTGTGGAGCGAGCAGGCGCATCACGCCCAGATCCGGCAGACGCTGTCGGACGAGGACCTGAGCGAGCACATGCTCGACCTGAAGTTGTGATGGCGGGGGACCGGATGCGCGCGACGCAGGCCGGCCACCCCGCGGATCCGTCGGCGCCGCCGGCGCACCTGCCGGTGCTGTTCGCGCAGGTGATCGACGGATTGCGAGTGGTGCCGGACGGACGCTACCTGGACGGCACCTTCGGGCGCGGCGGGCATGCGCGCGGTGTGCTGGAACGACTCGGCCCGGGAGGCCGGCTTCTGCTGATGGACAAGGACCCGGAAGCGATCGCGGAGGCCGAACGCAGCTTCGGCGGCGACGCGCGGGTGTCGATCCGGCGCGGCAGCTTCGCCGCGCTCGCAAGCTGGGAACAGGCCCGCGACCTGGACGGGCTGCTGTTCGACCTGGGCGTGTCCTCGCCGCAGCTGGACGTGGCCGAGCGCGGCTTCTCGTTCGGCAAGGACGGCCCGCTGGACATGCGCATGGACCCGGATTCGGGCGAGAGCGCGGCGCAGTGGCTGGCGCGCGCGGACGAGGCCGAGATCGCCGGGGTGCTGTGGACCTACGGCGAGGAGAAGCAGAGCCGGCGCATCGCCCGCGCGATCGTCGCCCAGCGCGCGAAGCAGCCGATCGAGCGCACCGCGCAGCTGGCCGATCTGATCGGCTCGGTGGTGCCGCGCGGCAAGGACAAGAGCAATCCGGCTACCCGCAGCTTCCAGGCCATCCGCATCCACATCAACCGCGAGCTGGCCGACCTCGAGGCCGGGCTGGACGCGGCGCTGGCGGCGCTCAAGCCCGGCGGCCGGCTGGCGGTGATCAGCTTCCACTCGCTGGAGGACCGCATCGTCAAGCAGTTCATCGCTCGCCACGCCAAGGCGCCGCCGGCCAACCGCCGGCTGCCGGCGGTGCAGGCGTTCGTGCCGACCCTGGCCGCGATCGGCGGCGCGATCCGCGCCGAGGACGACGAGCTGGCCGCCAACCCGCGCGCCCGCAGCGCGGTGCTGCGGGTGGCCGAGAAGCTGGACGCGCAGGGGAGGGCGGCCGCATGAGCCGGTTCCTGCTCGCCTTCCTGCTGCTGTGCACGGTGGCCACCGCCATCGCCGTGGTCTACGAGCGCTACCGCCATCGCCAGCTGTTCGTCGAGCTGACCCGGCTGGAGCGCGAGCGCGACGAACTGAACATCGAGTTCGGCCGGCTGCAGCTGGAGCAGGCGACCTGGGCCCAGGCCAACCGCATCGACCAGCTGGCCCAGGAGCGGCTGGGGATGAAGTTCCCCGAGGCCACGGACATCGTGGTGGTGCGGCCATGAGCGAGCACCGCGCGCCCCGCAACCGCAACCGCAGCGCGTTCAGCCTGCGCGGCCGCATGCTGCTGGTCGCCGTGGCCCTGGGCCTGTGCTCGGTCGCCCTGGTCGGCCGCGCGGCCTACGTGCAGCTGGTCAACGCCGATTTCTACCAGCGCCAGGGCGAGGCCCGCTTCGTCCGCGAGATCCCGATCCCGACTTCGCGCGGCATGATCACCGACCGCAACGGCGAGCCGGTGGCGGTGTCCACTCCGGTCGAGTCGGTGTGGGGCAATCCGCAGGAACTGCTGCGCCATCCCGACCGCCTGCCGGAGCTGGCGCGCGCGCTGGGCGTGCCGCAGGACGAACTGGGCAGCCGGCTGTCGCAGCGTGCGGACAAGGAGTTCGTCTACCTCAAGCGCCGGATCAACCCCGACCAGGCCAGGGCCATCCTCGCCCTCGAGGTGCCTGGGGTGTTCTCGCAGCGTGAGTTCCGCCGCTTCTACCCGCAGGGCGAGGCGATGGCCCACGTGCTGGGCTTCACCAACATCGACGACCGCGGCCAGGAAGGGCTGGAGCTGGCGTTCGACGAATGGCTGCGCGGCAAGCCCGGCAGCAAGCGGGTGATCCGCGACCGCCACGGCCGGATCGTCGAGAACATCGACCTGGTCCGCGCCGCCGAGCCGGGCAAGGACCTGACCCTGAGCATCGACCGCCGGATCCAGTTCCTGGCCTACCGCGAGCTGCGCAACGCGCTGGACGCGCACAAGGCCAGCAGCGGCTCGGTGGTGGTGCTGGACGTGGCCACCGGCGAAGTGCTGGCGATGGTCAACCTGCCCGGCTACAACCCCAACGCGGTCGGCGGCGCGGCCCAGGACGTGCACCGCAACCGCGCGGTCACCGACCTGATCGAGCCCGGCTCGACCATGAAGCCCATTACCGTGGCCGCCGCGCTCAACGCCGGCCGGATCACCGCGGCCAACCGCTTCGACACCAACCCCGGCTACATGGCGCTGGGCAAGTACACCATCCGCGATCACCACAACTACGGCGTGCTGGACGTCACCGGGATCATCACCAAGAGCTCGAACCTGGGCGCGGTGAAACTGGCCGAGCCGCTGGCGCCGCAGTACTTCTACGAGTTCGTGCGCGGCTTCGGCTACGGCCAGGCGCCCAACAGCGGCTTCCCCGGCGAGGCCGCCGGGATCCTGCGCGAGCCGGCGCGCTGGGACGGCCTGACCAAGGCCACCATGTCCTACGGCTACGGCCTGTCGGTGACGCCCTTGCAGATCGCCCAGGCCTACGCCGCGCTGGGCAACCACGGCCGCCTGATCACCCCGACCTTCGTCAAGGGCCAGATCAACGAGGCCCGCCAAGTGGTCAAGCCAGAGATCGCCGACCAGGTCCTGCGGATGATGCAGACCGTGACCGAGCCCGGCGGCACCGCCACCCAGGCCGCGATCCTCGGCTACCACGTCGCCGGCAAGACCGGCACCGCGCGCCAGGCCTCGGCCGGCGGCTACGCGCGACGCTACACCACCACCTTCGCCGGGCTGGTGCCGGCGTCCAATCCGCGTTTCGCCACCGTGGTCGTGGTCAACGATCCGCAGGCCGGCTCCTATTTCGCCGGCCTGGTCTCCGGGCCGGTGTTCCGCAGCGTGATGGAGGACGCCCTGCGGGTGATGGACGTGCCGCCGGACGACATCGAGACCTGGCTGGCGGCGCAGGCCAAGGGCGAGGCCAAGCGCCAGGCGGCGATCCCGCCGTTGCCGGCGGCGCTGGACGAACTCTACGAGGACGACCTGACCATCCCGCCGGCGATGTCCGAGGTGGCGACCGGCGCGGCCGGCGGCGCGGCGATGAGGCAGGCCCCATGAAGCGCAGCCTGCCCCTGTCGCGCCTGCTGCCCGACGTCGCGCTGCCGCGCGACATCGACGTGTCCGGGCTGGTGATGGACAGCCGCGAAGTGCAGCCGGGCGACGCCTTCGTCGCCATCGCCGGCTTCGGCGCCCATGGCCTGGCCTTCGTGGACAACGCGCGCGGCGCCGGCGCGGCCGCGATCCTGTTCGAGCCGCCGGCGCCGCCCGAGCACCCGGCGCCCGCCGACGCGATCGCCGTGCCCGGCCTGCGCGCGCGCCTGGGCGCGATGGGCGACCTGTTCCACGGCCATCCCTCGCATGCGATGACGATGGTCGGGGTCACCGGCACCAACGGCAAGACCTCCACCGTGCAGCTGCTGGCCCAGGCCTGGCACCTGCGCGGGCTGCGCAGCGGCAGCATCGGCACCCTCGGCGCCGGCCGCTACGGCCAGGTCCAGCCGACCGGCTTCACCACCCCGCTGGTGCTGCGCATGCACGCCCTGCTGGGCGGGCTGCGCGACGAGGGCGTGCAGGCGCTGGCGATGGAGGTCAGCTCGCACGCGCTCGACCAGGGCCGGGTCGACGGCGTGCACTACGACGTGGCGGTGTTCACCAACCTCACCCGCGACCACCTCGACTACCACGGCGACATGGAGCGCTACGGCGCGGCCAAGGCGCGGCTGTTCGCGCGGCCGGGGCTGAAGGCGGCGGTGCTCAACCTGGACGACGCCTACGGCCGCCGCCTGCATGCCGGGCTCGCGCCGGAGCTGCAGGCGGTGGGCGTGAGCTCGCGCGGCGCGGCCGATGCCGTCCTGCGCGCCGAGGACCTGCGCCTGGACGGCCGCGGGATCGGCTTCGAGCTGGTCGCTGGGGAAGAATCGCACCCGGTGCGTTCGCCCCTGCTCGGCCGCTTCAACGTCGACAACCTGCTGGCCGTGGCCGGCGCCCTGTACGCGCTGGGCGACGCCCCGGCGACGATTGCCGCGACCCTGTCGCAGCTGCAGCCGGTGGCCGGGCGGATGAACCGCCTCGGCGGCGACGGCGTGCTGCCGCTGGTGGTGGTCGACTACGCCCATACCCCCGACGCGCTGGAACAGGCCCTGTCCAGCCTGCGCGCCCACGCCGGCAACCGGTTGGTGTGCGTGTTCGGCTGCGGCGGCGAGCGCGACCGCGGCAAGCGGCCGATGATGGCGGCGATCGCCGAGGCCGGCGCCGACGCGGTGATCGTCACCGACGACAACCCGCGCGGCGAGGACGGCGACGCGATCGTCGCCGACGTGGTCGCCGGCTTCGCCGCGCCGCAGGCGGTGACGGTGGAGCGCGACCGCGCCGCCGCGATCGCCCGCGCCATCGGCCAGGCCGGCCCGGACGACATCGTGCTGGTCGCCGGCAAGGGCCACGAGCCGTACCAGGACGTGGCCGGCGTACGCCACCCGTTCGACGACGCCGAGGTGGCGCGCGCGGCGCTGGCCGCGCGCCAGACCCCGACCGCGGAGGTGCGCGGCACGCCGTGCATGGATGCACAAGTGGTGCGGCCGCAGGATGCGGGGGAGCATCCATGAACCGCCTGCCGCTCTCCCTGATCGCGCACTGGGGCGGAGGCGAACTCCACGGCGAGGACGTGCCGGTGGACGCGATCACCCAGGACACCCGCCAGCTCGCCGCCGGCAGCCTGTACGTGGCCCTGCGCGGCGAGCGCTTCGACGGCCACGACTTCGCCGCCGACGCGCTGGCGCGCGGCGCGAGCGCCCTGCTGGTCGAGCGCCGGCTGGAGCTGGACGCGCCACAGGTGCTGGTCGCCGACAGCGAGCGCGCGCTGGCCAGGATCGCCGCCGGCATCCAGCGCGACCGCGCCGCCAAGGTCGTGGCCATCACCGGCAGCAACGGCAAGACCAGCGTCAAGACCCTGGCCCTGGCGGTGCTGCGAAGGGCCGGCCGCGCCTACGCCAACCCGGGCAACCGCAACAACGAGATCGGCCTGCCGCTGGCGGTGATCGACGCCCCCGAGGACGCGCAGTTCGCGATCTACGAGATGGGCGCCGGCAAGCCGGGCGACATCGCCTACCTCACCGCCATCGCCGCGCCCGACGTGGCCCTGGTCAACAACGTCGCCGCCGCCCACCTGGAACGGATGGGCAGCCTGCTGGGCGTGGCCGAGACCAAGGGCGCGATCTACGCCGCGCTGGGCGAGGGCGGCACCGCGGTGGTCAACGCCGACGACGCCTTCGGTGCGTGGTTCGAGCAGCAGGTGATCCGCGCCGGCGACAGCGGCCGCAAGGTGCTGCGCTTCGGCCTGGACGCCAGCGCCGAGGTCACTGCGCGCGAGATCGTGGCCACCGCCCAGGGCAGCAGCTTCGTCCTGGTCTCGCCGCAGGGCGAGGCCCGGGTGGAACTGGCGCTGCCCGGCCGCCACAACGTGCGCAACGCCCTGGCCGCGGCCTGCATTGGCCTGGCCTGCGGGCTTTCGCCGCAGGACATCGCCGCCGGACTGGGCGACGCCCGCCCGGTGGCCGGCCGCCAGGTCGCGCACGCGCTGCCCGGCGGCGCGGTGCTGATCGACGACAGCTACAACGCCAATCCCGGTTCGGTCGCCGCCGCGATCGAGGCCCTGGCCGCCAGTGGCGACGAGGCCTGGCTGGTGCTGGGCGACATGCGCGAGCTGGGGCCGGAGGCCGAGGCCCTGCACGCCGACGCCGGCCGCCGCGCGCGCGAGTCGCGGATCGGACGGCTGTACGCGCTCGGTCCGCTCAGCGCCGCCGCCGCGCGCGCCTTCGGCGACGGCGGCCGCCATTTCCACAGCCACGAGGCGCTGGCCGCCGCGCTGGCCGCGGACCTGCGGGGACGGGCGCCGGTGGACGTGGCCGGCGGCGCCGGGCACCCCCTGCGGGTGCTGGTGAAGGGTTCGCGCGGCAGCGCGATGGACAGGATCGTGACCGCGCTGCTGGCGCAGGGGGACACCTCGGATGTTGCTTGAACTGGCGCGCTGGCTGCAGGGACTGGAGAACTTCTTCGGCCTGTTCGGCTACCTGACCTTTCGCGGCATCCTCGCCGCGCTGACCTCGCTGTTCCTGTCGCTGTGGCTGGGCCCGGCGGTGATCCGCAAGCTCGGCCAGCTCAAGGGCGGCCAGCCGATCCGCAAGGACGGCCCGCAGTCGCACTTCTCCAAGGCCGGCACCCCGACCATGGGCGGGGCGCTGATCCTGCTCACGGTGCTGCTGTCGGTGCTGCTGTGGGGCGACCTGCGCAACAAGTACGTGTGGACCGTGCTGCTGGTGATGCTGGCCTACGGCGCGATCGGCTGGTACGACGACTGGATCAAGATCGTCAAGCGCGATCCCAACGGCCTGAAGTCGCGCTGGAAGTACCTTTTGCAGTCGATCTTCGGCCTGGCCGCCGGCCTGTACCTGTACCTGTACGCGGACGTGCCGGCGGCGACCACCTTCTACGTGCCGTTCTTCAAGTCGATCGCCCTGCCGCTGGCCGGCATCTCGTTCGTGGCCATCGCCTACTTCTGGATCGTCGGCTTCTCCAACGCGGTCAACCTGACCGATGGCCTGGACGGCCTGGCGATCATGCCGACCGTGCTGGTGGCCTGCGCCCTGGCGGTGTTCGCCTACGCCTCCGGCCACGCCGAGTTCTCGCGCTACCTGCAGATCCCGCAGGTACCGGGCGCCGGCGAGCTGGCGATCATCTGCGCGGCGATCGCCGGCGCCGGCCTGGGCTTCCTCTGGTTCAACACCTATCCGGCGATGGTGTTCATGGGCGACATCGGCGCCCTGGCCCTGGGCGCGGTGCTGGGTACGATCGCGGTGATCGTGCGCCAGGAACTGGTGCTGGTGGTCATGGGCGGCATCTTCGTCATCGAGACGCTCTCGGTGATGATCCAGGTGGCCTCGTTCAAGCTCACCGGCAAGCGCGTGTTCCGGATGGCGCCGATCCACCACCACTTCGAGCTGAAGGGTTGGCCGGAGCCGCGGGTGATCGTCCGCTTCTGGATCATCTCGGTGATCCTCGTGCTGGTCGGCCTGGCGACCTTGAAGGTGCGCTGATGAACGACCTTTCCCGCCAGGCGACCCGGCTGGAGGCCATCGGCGGCCGCTACGACCCGTGGCTGCTCGGCGCCGCGCTGGCGCTGGCCTGCCTGGGCGTGGTGATGGTCGCCTCGTCCTCGATCGCCATCGGCGAGAACCTGGGGGTGGGGCCGTTCCACTACCTGGTCCGGCACGTGCTGTTCGTCGGCGTCGGCCTGGGCCTGGCGATGGTGACCATGCGCACCGAGCTCAAGGCGGTGGAGAAGCACAACCAGTGGCTGCTGCTGGGCTGCTTCGTGCTGCTCCTGCTGCCGTGGCTGCCGGGGATCGGGGTCACCGTCAACGGCGCCCGGCGCTGGATCAACCTGGGCGTGTCCCGCTTCCAGGTGGTCGAGGCGGTGAAGGTGCTCTACATCGTCTGGCTGGCCAGCTACCTGGTGCGCTTCCGCGACGAGGTCAACGCCACCTGGCCGGCGATGCTCAAGCCGCTGGGCGTGGCCGGCCTGCTGATCGTGATGCTGCTGGCCCAGCCGGACTTCGGCTCGGCCACCCTGCTGCTGGGCATCACCGCCGGCATGCTGGTGCTGGGCGGTGTGAACCTGCCGCGGATGTCGGCACCGGTGGTGATCGCCCTGCCGGCGATGGTCGCGCTGGTGGTGTTCGAGCCCTACCGCATGCGCCGGGTGACCTCGTTCATGGACCCGTGGCAGGACCAGCTCGGCGCCGGCTACCAGCTGTCCAACGCGCTGATGGCGATCGGCCGCGGCGAGTGGTTCGGCGTGGGCCTGGGCGCGTCGGTGCAGAAGCTCAACTACCTGCCCGAGGCGCACACCGACTTCATCTTCTCGGTGATCGCCGAGGAGCTGGGCTTCGCCGGGGTGTGCGTGGTGATCGGCCTGTATGCGCTGCTGGTCGGCCGCGCCCTGTACCTGGGCATGAAGTGCGTGGAGATGCGCCGCCACTTCGCCGGCTACATCGCCTTCGGCACCGGGCTATGGGTGGGGATGCAGAGCTTCGTGTCGATCGGCGTGAACCTCGGCGTGCTGCCGACCAAGGGCCTGACCCTGCCGCTGGTGTCCTCCGGCGGCTCCAGCGTGATGATGACCTGCGTGGCCGTGGGCCTGCTGCTGCGCGTCTCCTACGAGCTCGACCGGGCCGAGCGCCAGGTCGCGCGGCTGCGCCAGGACGCCCCGGCCGCCGCCGAGGAAGCGCCGGTCGCGAGCCCGCGGGTGGCTCCGGTGTCGGCCGGCGCCTACCGTGCGGCGCCGGTGCAGCCGGCGGCACCGGCGCGCCCGGCCGCCGCACACGCCGCGTCGCCGAACCCCAGCCGCGGCACCTCGCGGGTCGAACCGACCTTCGGGAGCTTTGCCTGATGGCCGCGCAGACCTCCACCGCGCAGGCGCCAAGCCCGGTCATGATCATGGCCGGCGGCACCGGCGGCCACATCTTCCCGGGTCTGGCCGTGGCCGACGAACTGCGCGCGCGTGGCGTGCCGGTGGTCTGGCTGGGTGCGGCCGGGGCGATGGAGACCCGGCTGGTGCCGCAGCACGGCATCGAGATCGACACCCTGCCCATCGCCGGCGTGCGCGGCAAGGGCAAGCTCGCCCTGCTGGCCGCGCCCTGGCGCCTGGCCCAGGCGGTCAATGCGGCGCGCGCGGTGCTGCGCCGGCGCCGGCCGCGCGCGGTGATCGGCTTCGGCGGCTTCGCTTCCGGGCCCGGCGGCCTGGCCGCGCGCCTGGCCGGGCTGCCTTTGCTGGTGCACGAGCAGAACCGCGCCCCGGGCCTGACCAACCGCGTGCTCTCGCGCCTGGCGCGGCGCACGCTCAGCGGTTTCCCCGGCAGCTTCGCCCGCGAGGAGGTCACCGGCAATCCGGTGCGCACCCAGATCGCCGCGCTGCCCGCACCGGACGAGCGCCTGGCCGGCCGCGAAGGCGCCCTGCGGGTGCTGGTGCTGGGCGGCAGCCAGGGCGCGCGCGCGCTCAACGAGGCGATGCCGCGCGCGCTGGCCGCGCTCGCCGTCGGGGCAACCATCGAGGTGCGCCACCAGTGCGGCGAGAAGCTGCGCGCCGAAGCCGAGCAGGCCTACGCCAGCGCCGGCGTCGCCGCCGGCGTCGAGGCCTTCATCGCCGACATGGCCGCCGCCTACGCCTGGGCCGACCTGGTGGTCTGCCGCTCCGGCGCCTCGACCCTGGCCGAGCTGTGCGCGGTCGGCGTGGGCAGCGTGCTGGTGCCGTTCGCCGCCGCGGTCGACGATCACCAGACCCGCAACGCCGAATACCTGGTCGAGCACGGCGCCGCGCTCCTGCTGAAGCAGGACGCGCAGCTGGCTGCGAACCTCGAAGCCGCCCTGCGCACGCTGGCCGCCGATCCCGCCCGTCGCCTGGCGATGGCCCGGGCCGCGCGCGGCCTGGCGCGCACCGACGCGGCCGCGCGCATCGCCGACGCCGTCCTCGAAGCATCCATTTCCCGAACCGGAGCCCCCGCATGATCCGCCGCCTGAACGACACCGACGACCTGGTACGCGCCTTCCCGCGCGTGCACTTCGTCGGCATTGGCGGCACCGGAATGAGCGGCATCGCCGAGGTGATGCTGACGCTGGGCTACGAGGTCTCCGGCTCGGACAACGCCGACAACGCCGCCACCCGCCGCCTGGCGCGGCTGGGCGCACGGGTGATCCGCGGCCACTCGGCCGCCAACGTGCTTGGCACCGACTGCGTGGTGGTCTCCAGCGCGATCCGCGACGACAACCCGGAGCTGATGGAGGCGCGCAGCCAGCGCATCCCGATCGTGCCGCGCGCGGCGATGCTGGCCGAGCTGATGCGCTTCCGCCGCGGCATTGCCGTCGCCGGCACCCACGGCAAGACCACCACCACCAGCCTGACCGCGGCGGTGCTCAGCGAGGGCGGGCTGGACCCGACCTTCGTGATCGGCGGCCAGCTGCTGGCGGCCGGCGCCAACGCCAAGCTCGGCGGCGGCCAGTGGCTGGTGGCCGAGGCCGACGAGAGCGACGGCAGCTTCCTGCGCCTGAACCCGCTGGTGGCGGTGATCACGAACATCGACGCCGACCACCTGGAGAACTACGGCGGCGACTTCGCCCGCCTGCAGTCGGCCTTCGCCGAGTTCCTGCAAAGGCTGCCGTTCTACGGCCTGGCGGTGCTGTGCATCGACGACCCGGAAGTGGCGAAGCTGGCCGCGCACACCCCGCGCCACGTGATGACCTACGGCACCGCCGAGAACGCCGACGTGCGCGCCGACGATATCGTCCAGGACGGCCCGCGCATGCGCTTCACCCTGCGCCTGCCGGAGGGCGCGACGGTGCCGGTGACCCTGGCCCTGCCGGGCCGGCACAACGTGCTCAATGCCCTGGCCGCCGCCGCGGTGGCCTGGCAGCTCGGCGTGTCGCCGGCGAACATCGCCGCGGCGCTGGAGAAGTTCGCCGGCATCGGCCGGCGCTTCAACGACCTGGGCGAAGTCGCCACCGCTTCGGGTGCGAAGGTGCGCGTGGTCGACGACTACGGCCACCATCCCAAGGAGCTGGCCGCGGTGTTCGCCGCCGCCCGCGGCGGCTGGCCGGACAAGCGCCTGGTGGTGGCGTTCCAGCCGCACCGCTACAGCCGCACCCGCGACCAGTTCGACGCCTTCGCCGCGGTGCTGTCGGAGGCCGACGCTTTGGTACTCAGCGAGGTCTACCCGGCCGGCGAGGCGCCGATCCCCGGCGCCGATGCCCGCGCCCTGGCCCGCGCGATCCGCGCCCGCGGTCGCAGTGAGCCGGTGGTGGTGGGGAAGGTGGCCGACCTGGTCCACGTGCTGCCCGACGTGCTGCAGGCCGGCGACCTTTTGCTGATGATGGGCGCCGGCGACATCGGCTACGTCGCCCAGCAGGTGGCCGCGGACGGCTTCGCACCGGCGGGAGACGCCGCATGAGTGCGACCGTGGCCGCGCCGCGCTTCACCGATCCGGCCGTGTTCGGCCGGGTCGCCGTGCTCTTGGGCGGCACTAGTTCCGAACGCGAAGTCTCGCTCGACTCGGGCCGCAACGTGCTCGAGGCGTTGCGCGCGCGCGGGGTCGACGCCCATCCGGTGGACGGCATCCCGGCGCTGGCGCAGGCGCTGGTGGAGAAGAAGTTCGACCGCGTCTTCAACGTCCTCCACGGCCAGCGCGGCGGTGGCGAGGACGGCGTGGTCCAGGGCCTGATGGAGGCCCTGGGCGTGCCCTACACCGGCTCGGGCGTGCTCGGCTCGGCGCTGGCGATGGACAAGATCCGGACCAAGCAGGTCTGGCTGTCGCTGAACCTGCCGACCCCGCGCTACGTGCGCCTGCCGCGCGGCGTGGACGCGGCGGCGGTGCGCGAGGCCGCGCGCGCGCTCGGCCTGCCGGTGATCGTCAAGCCGTCCTCGGAAGGGTCCAGCGTCGGCGTGTCGCGGGTGCTGGACGAGGCCGGCCTGGACGATGCGGTCGCGCTGGCCACGCGCTATCCGGGCGAGCTGCTGATGGAGCAGATGGTGGTCGGCGACGAGCTGACCGTCGGCATCCTCGGCGACCTGGCGCTGCCGTCGATCCGGATCGTGCCCAAGGGCGAGTGGTACGACTACGAAGCGAAGTACATCGCCGAGGACACCCAGTACCTGTGCCCCGGCCTGGACGGCGAGGACGAGTTGCGGGTGCGCGAACTGGCCCTGGCCGCGTTCCGCGCTGCCGGCTGCGAGGGCTGGGGCCGGGTGGACGTGATGCGTTCGCGCGCCACCGGCGCGCCCTACCTGCTGGAAGTGAACACCGCCCCGGGCATGACCAGCCACTCGCTGGTGCCCAAGGCCGCGCGCCAGATCGGGATCGACTTCGAGGAACTATGCTGGCGGATCCTGGAAGGCACCGTCGCCGGAGGTGCCGTCGGGTGAACGCTTTGCTGCGCATCCTGGCCTGGCTGCTCGCGGTGGCGCTGGTCGCTTCGCCGGTGGTGGCCGTGCTCAACGGCTGGGTCGGCGCCGAGCGCTGGTCCCTATCGCGGCTGCGCGTGACCGGCCAGTTCGAGCGGGTCCAGGCCGAGCCCCTGCGCGCGGCGTTGGCGCCGTACGCGCGCGCCGGCTACTTCGCGGTGAGGCTGGACGACGCCCAGCGCGCGGTCGAGCGCCTGCCGTGGGTGGAGACCGCGGTGGTGCGCAAGCAGTGGCCGGACGTGCTGGAAGTGCAGGTGGTCGAGCACCGCCCGTTCGCGCGCTGGGGCGCCGACCGGCTGCTGTCCGAGCGCGGCCGGCTGTTCCCGCTGCCGGCCGACCTGGCCGAGGCGCGCCTGCCGCAGCTCGGCGGCCCGGACGCGCGCACCGCCGAGGTGGTCGAGCTGTACAACGAGACCCGGGCCCTGTTCGCTCCGCTCGGCTACGGGGTGGCCACCCTGGGCATGGACGCGCGCGGCAGCTGGTCGCTGGTGCTGGACAACGGCACCGAGGTGGTGATCGGCCGCGACGACGCCCGCGCCCGCCTGGCCCGCTTCGTGCGCGTGCTGCCGCAGCTGCTGGCGCAGCAGGCGCGGCCTTTGCAGCGTGCCGACCTGCGCTACACCAACGGCTTCACCCTGGCCTGGGGCCAGCCCCGCCAGTCCTCCTCTTCCCCCAGTCCGCAGGTGCCGGCCGGCGCCGCGCGGCCGCATGCAGCACAGGCGAGCAGTACATGAACCGCAAAGGCGACAAGTCCCTCATCGTCGGCCTCGACATCGGCACCTCCAAGGTGGTGGCGCTGGTGGGCGAGTACTCGCCGGGCAACCCGATCGAGGTCATCGGCATCGGTTCGCACGAGTCGCGCGGGCTCAAGCGCGGGGTGGTGGTGGACATCGAGTCCACCGTGCAGTCGATCCAGCGCGCGGTCGAGGAGGCCGAGCTGATGGCCGGCTGCGAGATCCGCTCGGTCTACGCCTCCATCTCCGGCAACCACGTGCAGTGCAAGAACTCGCCGGGCATCGTCCCGATCCGCGACGGCGAGGTCACCTGGCAGGACCTGGACCGGGTGCTGGACGCGGCCAAGGCGGTCGCGATCCCGGCCGACCAGCGCATCCTCCACGCGATCCCGCGCGAGTACGTGCTGGACGATTCGCAGGAAGGCATCCGCAACCCGGTCGGCATGACCGGCGTGCGCCTGGAGGTGCACGCGCACCTGGTCACCTGCGCCCAGTCGGCCGCCCAGAACATCACCAAGTGCGTGCAGCGCTGCGGCCTGCAGGTGGACGACCTGATCCTGTCCTCGCTGGCCTCTTCAGTGGCGGTGCTGACCGCCGACGAGCGCGAGCTGGGCGTGGTCCTGGTCGACATGGGCGCCGGCACCACCGACATCGCGGTGTTCATCCAGGGCGCGATCTGCCACACCGCCTCCTTGCCGATCGCCGGCGACCACGTCACCAACGACATCGCCCACATGCTGCGCACGCCGACCCCGGAAGCGGAGCAGATCAAGGTGCGCTACGCCTGCGCCCTGGCCCAGCTGGCCACCGCCGAGGAAAGCATCCAGGTGCCTTCGGTCGGCGACCGCCCGCCGCGGCGGATGCCGCGCGCCTCGCTGGCGCAGGCGGTGCAGGGCCGCTACGAGGAGATCTTCGAGATGGTCCAGGCCGAGCTGCGCCGTTCCGGCTTCGAGGAACTGGTGCGCGCGGGCATGGTCCTGACCGGCGGCGCATCGAAGATGGAAGGGGTGATCGAGCTGGCCGAGGAGATGCTGCAGATGCCGGTACGGATCGGCATCCCGCAGCACGTCACCGGTCTGGGCGAGGTGGTCGGCAACCCGGTCCATGCCAGTGGCGTGGGCTTGCTGCTGATGGGCAGCCAGATCGAGCACCCGCGGCGGCCGTCGCTGCCCAGCGGCCGCGCCGGGAGCTTCCTCAAGAAGATGATCGAGTACTACCGCGGCAGGTTCTGAACCTGCGCGCGGCGGCGGAACGAGGACGGAAGGTTGGCGGTGAACGGGCAGGGGCCCGCGGAACGGAAGGCGACAAGGCAGTACCCACAAACGCCGGAGCACAGAAAGCCGGCACTTATAATCAGAGGACAACGGACATGGCACATTTCGAACTGATCGAGAAGATGGCTCCGAACGCGGTGATCAAGGTCATCGGCGTGGGCGGCGGCGGCGGCAATGCCGTGGCGCACATGGTCAACAGCAGCGTGGACGGGGTGGAGTTCATCACCGCCAACACCGACTCGCAGGCGATCAAGAACTGCGGCGCGAAGATGCAGCTGCAGCTGGGCGGCAACGTCACCAAGGGCCTGGGCGCGGGCGCCAACCCGGAAGTCGGCCGCCAGGCCGCGCTGGAGGACCGCGAGCAGATCATCGCCGCGCTGGACGGCGCCGACATGGTGTTCATCACCGCCGGCATGGGCGGCGGCACCGGCACCGGCGCCGCGCCGGTGGTGGCGCAGCTGGCCAAGGAGATGGGCATCCTGACCGTGGCCGTGGTCACCAAGCCGTTCCCGTTCGAGGGCCGCCGGCGCATGCAGGTCGCGCTCAAGGGCATCGAGGAACTGTCGGCGCACTGCGACTCGCTGATCACCATCCCCAACGAGAAGCTGATCACCGTCCTCGGCCGCAACGCGACCATGATCCAGGCCTTCCGCGCCGCCAACGACGTGCTCCAGGGCGCGGTCCAGGGCATCGCCGACCTGATCGTGCGCCCGGGCCTGATCAACGTCGACTTCGCCGACGTGCGCACCGTCATGTCCGAGATGGGCCTGGCGATGATGGGCACCGGCACCGCCCGCGGCGACGACCGCGCCCAGGCCGCGGCCGAGTCAGCGATCCAGAATCCGCTGCTGGACGACGTCAACCTGGCCGGCGCCAACGGCATCCTGGTCAACATCACCGCCGGCCCCGACTTCACCATGGCCGAGTTCGACGAGATCGGCCGCACCGTCGAGGGCTTCGCCTCGGAGGACGCGACCGTGGTGGTCGGCACCGTGCTCGACCCGGACATGCAGGACGAGGTGCGGGTGACCGTGGTTGCCACCGGCCTGAACCGCGCCGTCGCCCGCCAGCCGGTGCGCGACCGCGAGTTCGGCGGCCGCGCCGACTTCTCCGGTCGCCAGGAGAGCGTGCGCGCGCCGGTGCGCCTGGTCCGCGACGGCACCACCGGCCTGCCGATCGACGACGCCTTCGCCGCCGATCCGGTGGCCGGCGCGGTCGGCAGCCTGGGTCTGCGCCGCAGCGGTGCCAGCGCCGCCGCCGGCAGCGCCACGGTTTCGGCCGGCGCGCCGCAGGCCGCCGAGCTGCCGAACGACTACCTGGACATTCCGGCCTTCCTGCGCCGCCAGGCGGACTGAGGCGACGGCAACACGGTCCGCGACGGAGCAGTCCTTCGCGGCCGGCACCACCCGGGGACGCGCCCGCCATGGCGCGTCGCGGTCCCGGTGTCCTTCGTCCACTTGCTGCCGGGCCGCGAGGCCCGGCAGGTTTTAGGGCGTCGCGACAGCCCGAAAGCCGTGTGCCCCAAGCGTTTCGGTGGTTCCACTCGGCCATGATTCAGCCAGTTGCGTGTTATTCTCATCGCCTTCACGCGACAGCCCCCGCATTCCGTCGCAGGTGATCCCATGACCCGGCAGCGCACCCTCAAGAACACCATCCGCGCCACCGGCGTGGGCCTGCACAGCGGTAACAAGGTCTACATGACCCTGCGCCCGGCCCCGGCCGATCACGGCATCGTGTTCCGCCGCACCGACCTGGAGCCGGTGGTCGAGGTCCCCGCGTCCGCCGGCCTGGTCACCGAGACCACCCTGTGCACCGGCCTGACCTGCGGCGAGGCCAAGATCCAGACCGTCGAGCACCTGATGTCGGCCGCCGCCGGCCTGGGCATCGACAACATGATCGTGGAGCTGTCCTCGGCCGAGTTGCCGATCATGGACGGTTCCTCCGGTCCGTTCGTTTTCCTCCTGCAGTCGGCCGGGATCGCCGAGCAGGCCACGCCCAAGCGTTTCATCCGCATCCTCAAGGACGTGGAAGTGCGCGATGGCGACAAGGTCGCCCGCTTCTCGCCGCACGACGGGTACCGGCTGGACTTCACCATCCAGTTCGATCATCCGATGATCCCGGCGCGGCAATCGCGGCACACCCTGGAGTTCTCCACCGCCGCGTACATCAAGGAGATCTCCCGCGCCCGCACCTTCGGCTTCATGCGCGACCTGGAATACATGCGCGAGCTGAACCTGGGCCTGGGCGGCTCGATGGACAACGCCATCGTCCTGGACGAGTTCCGCGTGCTCAACGACGACGGCCTGCGCTACGCCGACGAGTTCGTGCGTCACAAGATCCTCGACGCGATCGGCGACCTGTACCTGGTCGGCGGCCCGATCCTGGGCGCCTACGAGGGCTACAAGTCCGGCCACGCGCTCAACAACAAGCTTGCCCGCGCTCTGCTGGCCGACGCCAGCGCCTGGGAGAGCGTCAGTTTCGAAGGCCCGGCCGCGGTCGCCCCGCTGGCCTACGGCACGCCCGCGCTGGCCTGAGCCGATCCCCGATCGTCATCCCCGCGAAGGCGGGGATCCAGCGACTTCAAGCCATTGAAAGCAAAGGCACTGGATCCCCGCCTTCGCGGGGATGACGCGTGAATGCTGGGCATGAAGGTCGACTGCCGGGAATGACGAGCTGAACAAGCCTGTCCCGGGACAGTTTCCCGAACCGTGAACCGCAGCGGCGCAAGGCTGCGCTTATAACGAATATTTAACTATTCGCTAACGACGTGACGGCGATGTGAGGCTAGGATGCCCCGCAGGTTGGCCGGGGATGACGCAACGCTACGTTGCATCCGGCCCGGTTCCAGACCCCGGGGGTGGACCCCCGGAGCCTGCCAGGGAATCCCCGGGAAGGGGTTCCCGCAAGGATGCCAATGCGTCGCCCACGGCTTTGCGGGCGGTCGCTGAAACCGGGGGAACCGCTGTCTTCGCCTCGCGCGGCTGCAGCGGCACGGTGGTCGTTTTGATGATGACTGCAGTGGGGTTCAGCCCGACGGAGCGGGCCGCATCGAGGAGACCGGCTTCTGCCAGGCGCAGCCGCGCATGCCAGATCGGTGAATCGGTGACAAAAACGAGCTGACCGCCGGTCACGTTGGCCAACCGGCAATGGGGCGCCAGCCCCGGCGGCAGCAGGGGACGCAATTGCTGGTCCAGCGCATCGAGCCAGAGGGCTCGGCGCAACGGGGCACCAGTATCGCCCGCCATCGCGGCCTCGGCCGCGGGAAGCGGACCGGTCGCCCGGCGTGCGTTGGGCTTCGAATCAGGCATACCTAAAGCATGAGCTACAAATTCATCGTAAGGAACCCGCGTGACGCCCGCGCGAAAGGCTGGCAGGGCAGGCTGCAGAACTTCGGGGCGCAGCGCCCCGGCCTGATGCTCGGGGCCGTGCTGGCCACCGGTGTCGCCCTCGGTTTCGGCGCCAGCGCCGGGGTCGGCCTGGCCGGCGCCTCGCAGGTGGAATCGAGGATGGCGCGGCAGCAGCAGGAGCTGGAGCAGGTCCGCCGCCAGTCGCAGCAGGAGATCAACGCCCTGGCCGCGCGCCTGGGCGAACTGCAGGCCCAGGCCAACCGCCTCAACGCGCTCGGCGAGCGCCTGACCGAGGCCGGCCAGCTGGAGGACGGCGAGTTCGACTTCCAGAACTCGCCCGGCCAGGGCGGTGCCGAGGCGCCGCGCGACATGCCCCTGCCGGAGCTGACCTCGGGCCTGGACGACATCGAGCGCCAGCTCGCCGCCTCCGGCCGGCAGCTGTCGGTGATGGAGTCCCTGCTGTTCGACCAGCAGTTGGAGAACAACGCGGTGCCCTCGCGCTCGCCGGTGCGGCGCAGCTACATCACCTCCGGCTTCGGCCGGCGCGCCGATCCGTTCGGCCGCGGCGGCCAGTTCCACAAGGGCATCGACTTCGACGCCAACGTCGGCGACCCGGTCATGTCGGTGGCCGACGGCGTGGTCAGCTTCGCCGGCACCCGCAGCGGCTACGGCAGCACGGTCGAGGTCGACCACGGCAACGGCTACGTCACCCGCTACGCGCACAACTCGCGGCTGACGGTGAAGGCCGGCGACCTGGTCCGCGCCGGCCAGCAGGTGGCCAAGGCCGGTTCGACCGGCCGCTCCACCGGCGCCCACGTCCATTTCGAGGTGTGGGAGAACGGCAACGTGGTCAACCCGCGCAAGTTCCTCGGCGACGGCCGCGCCCCGGTGGCCCGTACCGGCCGCGGCTGAGCCGCGCCACCGCCGCATCGCCCGAAGGCCCGTCCCCGCGAGGGGGCGGGCCTTTTCGTTGCCCCTTTAGGAGCCGGTCTTGCCGGCGACCGTGGAGGCGGACGCACCAATGGCGCCCGGTTTCACGCACACGCTTCCACCATGGCGGTCGCCGGCAAGACCGGCTCCTACAAGGGGAACCCCGGCGGGATCCAGCGGTCGCATGCGTTCGCCGGCCGCCTTGAGATCGCCGTCCGGCGTCCCCAAGCTACAATGGCAAGTTGCCGCGGACGGGGGCGCAGTGCGCCTGTGCCGTCCGCGGGTCGCCCATGGCCGACCATGAGCGGCCCCAGGCGTTCATTCCCAACCGGCATTCTCGATGATCAACAAACTGCTCACCCGTGTCTTCGGCAGCCGCAACGACCGGCTCCTGCGCCAGCTGGACCGCATCGTCGCCAAGGTCAACGCCCTCGAACCGGAGATGCAGCAGCTCTCCGACGAGGCCCTGAAGGCCAAGACCCCGGAGTTCCAGCAGCGGATCGCCGGCGGGGAAGCGCTCGACAAGGTCCTGCCCGAGGCCTTTGCCGTCTGCCGCGAGGCCAGCCGCCGGGTGCTGGGCATGCGCCACTACGACGTGCAGCTGATCGGCGGCATGGTCCTGCACCTGGGCAAGATCGCCGAGATGCGCACCGGCGAGGGCAAGACCCTGGTCGGTACCCTGCCGGTGTACCTCAACGCCCTGGAAGGCAAGGGCGTGCACGTGGTCACCGTCAACGACTACCTGGCCCGCCGCGACGCGGCCTGGATGGGCAAGCTCTACAACTGGCTGGGCCTGAGCGTGGGCGTGGTCTACCCGGGCATGCCGCACTCGGACAAGAAGGAAGCCTACGCCGCAGACATCACCTACGGCACCAACAACGAGTTCGGCTTCGACTACCTGCGCGACAACATGGCGCTGAGCAAGGCCGACCGCTTCCAGCGTGGCCTGCACTACGCCATCGTCGACGAGGTCGACTCGATCCTGATCGACGAGGCCCGCACCCCGCTGATCATCTCCGGCCCGGCCGACGAGTCGCCGGAGCTGTACATCCGGGTCAACCGGATCGTGCCGCAGCTCAAGCGCCAGGAAGTGGAGGACGGCATCGGCGACTTCTGGGTCGACGAGAAGGGCAAGCAGGTGCACCTGTCCGAGGCCGGCATGGAGCACGCCGAGTCGCTGCTGCGCCGTGCCGGGATCCTGGCCGAGGAAGACAGCCTGTACGGCGCCAACAACCTCTCGGTCGTGCACCACCTCAACGCCGCCCTGCGCGCGCACGCGCTGTTCCAGCGCGACGTGGACTACATCGTCCGCGACGGCGAGGTGGTGATCGTCGACGAGTTCACCGGCCGCACCCTGGCCGGCCGCCGCTGGTCCGACGGCCTGCACCAGGCGGTGGAGGCCAAGGAGGGCGTGCAGGTCCAGCGCGAGAACCAGACGCTGGCCAGCATCACCTTCCAGAACCTGTTCCGCATGTACAAGAAGCTGTCCGGCATGACCGGCACGGCGGATACCGAGGCCTACGAGTTCCAGAGCATCTACGGCCTGGAAGTGGTGGTGATCCCGACCCACAAGCCGGTCCAGCGCAAGGACCATCCCGACCAGGTGTTCCTCAACCGCGAGGGCAAGTTCCGCGCGGTGCTGGCCGACATCCAGGACTGCCACGAGCGCGGCCAGCCGGTGCTGGTGGGCACCACCTCGATCGAGACCTCGGAGATGCTCTCCGACTTCCTGCGCAAGGCCGGCGTGGCCCACGAGGTGCTCAATGCCAAGCAGCACGAGCGCGAGGCCCAGATCGTGGCCAACGCCGGCCGCCCGGGCGCGGTGACCATCGCCACCAACATGGCCGGCCGCGGCACCGACATCGTGCTCGGCGGCTCGCAGGAAGCCGAGCTGCAGGAGCTGGGCGAGGACGCCAGCGAGGCCGACAAGGCCAAGGTCAAGGCCGAGTGGCAATGGCGCCACGACAAGGTCAAGGCCGCCGGCGGCCTGCACATCATCGGCACCGAGCGGCACGAGAGCCGCCGCATCGACAACCAGCTGCGCGGCCGCTCCGGCCGCCAGGGCGACCCGGGCTCGTCCCGCTTCTACCTGTCGCTGGAAGACAACCTGATGCGGATCTTCGCCTCCGACTGGGTCCAGAAGGCCATGCGCCTGATGGGCATGAAGGAGGACGACGTGATCGAGGACAAGCTGGTCAGCCGCCAGATCGAGAAGGCCCAGCGCAAGGTCGAGGCCCACAACTTCGACATCCGCAAGAACCTGCTGGACTTCGACGACGTCAACAACGACCAGCGCAAGGTGATCTACGCCCAGCGCGACGAGCTGCTGGAGGCCGATTCGGTCAAGGACAACGTCGACGGCATCCGCGGCGACGTGATCAACGAGCTGGTCGTCCGCTTCGTGCCGCCGGAGTCGGTGGACGAGCAGTGGGACCTGCCGGGCCTGGAGGCCGCGCTGGAAGGCGAGCTGGGCCTGTCGCTGGACCTGCAGGGCCTGGCCAAGGGCACCGAGGAGCTGGACGCCGAGGGCATCGAGCGCCACGTGCAGGAGGCGGTCGACGCCCTGTTCGCGCACAAGGAAGCCCAGCTCGGCGCCGAGACCGCGCGCGCGCTGGAGAAGCACATCATGCTCAACGTGCTCGACCAGAGCTGGAAGGAGCACCTGGCGCGCATGGACTACCTGCGCCAGGGCATCTACCTGCGCGGCTACGCCCAGAAGCAGCCCAAGCAGGAATACAAGAAGGAAGCCTTCGAGCTGTTCTCGGAGATGCTGGACAACGTCAAGCGCCAGGTGGTGACCCTGCTGGCGCGGGTGCGCATCCGGACCGAGGAGGAGATCGCCGCGCTGGAGGCCCAGGAGCGCGCCCAGGCCGAGGCGCGCCTGCGCCAGGCCCAGTTCCAGCACGCCGAGAGCGGCGGCTACGGCGCCGACGAGGAAGCGGCCCAGGTCCAGGCCCGCGCCGCGGCCGGCACGGTCCTGCGCGAGGCGCCCAAGGTCGGCCGCAACGACCCGTGCCCCTGCGGCAGCGGCAAGAAGTACAAGCACTGCCACGGCCAGCTGGAGTAACTCCAGGAAGGGCACCTTCTCCCGCAGGGAGAAGGGAAAACCGGCGCGCTGCCGGGTAAGCTCCTCCCATGGATACCCCCGTGCGCTCCATCCACGTCGTCGCCGGCGTCCTCATCGACGCCCGCGGCCGGGTGCTGCTCGCGCGCCGCGGCCAGGACAGCGACCTGGCCGGCCTGTGGGAATTCCCCGGCGGCAAGCGCGAGCCCGGCGAGAGCTCGGAACAGGCCCTCGTCCGGGAACTGCAGGAAGAGCTCGGCATCGACGCCGAGATCGGCGACGCCCTGATCGAGGTGCCGCAGGAATATCCGGGCAAGCGCCTGCGCCTGGAAGTGCGGGCCGTCCCGCGCTGGAAGGGCACGCCCCGCGGCCGCGAAGGCCAGGCCCTGACCTGGGTCGCGCCGGAACGCCTGGCGCGCTACTCGATGCCCTCGGCCGACGTGCCGGTGGTCGGGGCGCTGCGCCAGCCCGACCGCTACCTGGTCACGCCCGAGCCCGGCATCGACCATGGCGCCTGGCTGGAGGGCCTCGAGGCGGCCCTGGCGTCCGGCATCCGCCGGGTGCAGCTGCGCGCGCGCGGGCTGGCGATCGCCGCCATGGCGGAGCCGCCAGGGGTCGCCGCAGGGTCCGGGTCCCCGGGCGATGAGGGTCATCGAACCGGAGACGCCATCGGCGTGGCGGAGGCGGTCGCCGTGCGGGCGCCGCGTCGTACCGCGACGGCCTGGCGCAGCCTGGCCGAAGCCGCGCACGACCGCTGCCGCGCCGCCGGCGCCGAGCTGCTGCTCAACCGCGACATCGCCCTGGCCGCCGAGTTGGGCTGCGGCGTGCATCTGGGCAGCGAACAGCTGGCCATGTTGCAGGCGCGGCCGCTGCCGGCGGACGTCCCGGTCGGCGCCTCCTGCCATACCCTGGCCGAACTTGAAGCCGCGCAAAGCCTGGGCTGCGACTTCGCCGTGCTTGGTCCCTTGCGCGACACCGCGACCCATCCGGGCGCGCCTTCGCTGGGCTGGGACGGTTTCGTGCGCCTGCGCGAGCAGGTCGGCCTGCCGATCTACGCCATCGGCGGCCTGGCCCCGGACGACATCGCCGAAGCCCGGCGCCAGGGCGCCCAGGGCATCGCCGCCATCCGCAGCCTCTGGCCCGCCCCCTTGTAGGAGCCGGTCTTGCCGGCGACCGTGGAGGCGGACGCATCGTTGGCACCCGGTTTCACGCAGATATCCCCGCCATGGCGGTCGCCGGCAAGACCGGCTCCTACAAGGGGAATCCCGCCAGCTCGCGGTAACGCGCATCCAGGGTCGCCACCATCGCATCCAGGTGCTCCGGATGGCCGTCGTTGACGATCACGTCGTCGGCGATCGCCGCTCGCGCCTCGCGCGTGGCCTGGGCGGCGATCATGCGCGAGGCCAGCGCCTCGTCCACCCCGTCGCGCCGCATCAGCCGCGCATGCTGCACGTGCACCGGCGCATCCACCACCAGGATCCGGTCCACCCAGGGATAGGCCGCCCGCCCGCCGGCCTCGACCAGCAACGGCACCGCCGCGATCGCATAGGGTCCGGCCGCCGTCCGGCACTGCGCTTCCAGCCGCGCCCGGATCGCCGGGTGGGTGATGGCTTCCAGCGCCCGCCGTTCGCCGGCGTCGGCGAAGATCCGCTCGCGCAACCGGCGCCGGTCCAGGGTGCCGTCGGCCAGCAGGATGTCCGCGCCGAAGCGCTCCGCGATCGCGGCCAGCGCCGGCTGCCCCGGCTCGACCACTTCGCGCGCCGCCACGTCGGCATCGGCCACGTGCACCCCCAGCGCCTCGAAGCGCCGGGTGACCTCGCTCTTGCCGGAGGCCACGCCGCCGGTCAGGCCGATGATGAAATCGCTCATGCGTTCGGGCGGATGTCCGGTCTCCCGGCTCCCACGGAGGGAGCTACGCCGCGGCCAGATCGAGGCGGCCGACCCGGTCCAGGTCGACGTGCTGTCGCGCGACCCATAGGTCGTGGGCATCCTGCATCGCCAGCCAGCTTTCGGGCGAACGGCCGATCGACTTGGACAGGCGAAGCGCCATTTCCGGACTGAGGCGGCTGGTGCCCTTGAGAATCCGACTGAGGGTGGAAGCAGCCACGTCCAGCTTTCCCGCCAGTTCGCGGCCGCTGATGCCGTTGGGCTCCAGATAGACCGCGGAGATGAACTCGCCCGGATGGGGAGGGTTGTGCATGGCCATCAGTGATAATCCTCGTAGTCTAGGACGTACGTACCATGTTGCGCATCACGCAACAACTGGCTGCGCTTTTGTAGGAGCCGGTCTTGCCGGCGACCGCCATGGCGGATACGTCTGCGTGAAACCGGTTGCCATTGAAGCCTCCGCCTCCACGGTCGCCGGCAAGACCGGCTCCTACAGTCCGGCCAGGCGCAGGTACGCCCCCAGCATCTGCTCGCCCCAGAAGAAGACGATCCAGCCGGCGATGGCCAGGTACGGGCCGAACGGGATCGGCGTGGCGCGGTCGCGGCCCTGCGAGGCCAGCCAGATCGAGCCGACGATCGCCCCCACCAGCGAGGACAGCAGGATGATCGGCAGGATGCCCTTCAGCCCGACCCAGGCGCCCAGCGCCGCCAGCAGCTTGAAGTCGCCGTGGCCCATGCCCTCCTTGCCGGTCAGCTGCTTGAACAGCCACCACACGCTCCACAGCGACACGTAGCCGGCGATGGCGCCCAGCAGGGCCGGCTTGGCCGGCATGTACAGGTTGTCCAGGCTGGCGACCAGGCCCAGCCACATCAGCGGCAGGGTCAGCTGGTCCGGCAGCAGCCGGGTGCGCAGGTCGATGCCCGACAGCGCCACCAGGAACCAGGTCAGGACCATCGCCCCGAAGCCCTGCCAGCCGAAGCCGAAGCGCCACACGCAGGCCACCGTCAGCAGGCCGGTCAGCAGTTCCACCAGCGGGTACTGCACCGAGATCTTCTGCCCGCTGTAGCGCGAGCGCCCGCGCAGCATCAGCCAGCTCAGGACCGGGATGTTCTCCCACCACTTGAGCCGGTCGCCGGTGACCGGGTCGTGCGAAGGCTCGACCACGATCCCGGGCGGCGGCGGGTCGTACAGCTCCGGCTGCTCCAGGATCTCGCGTGCGTCCCGCTTCCACTCCCATTCCAGGCGCCGCGGCAGGCGCAGGATGACCACGTTGAGGAAGCTGCCCACCGCCAGGCCGACGCCGGCGGCGAGCGGGTAGCCCAGGAGGGGTTGGGTGTCGAGGAAGGCCATGCGTATGTGTTCCTATTCCAGGACGTTGATGGCCAACCCGTGGCTTGCCTTCGCCAATCGCCCGTCGTTCGTCCACAGGGCCTGGCAGCCGTGATGCTGTGCGCAGGAAAGGTGCAGCGCGTCCGGCGTCTTCAGGCCGAAACGCGCGCGCAATTCGGCCGCCTGCAGGTACACGTCTTCGGGCATGTCCAGAAGCAGCAGCCTGGCCAGTGCGGCTTCGTAGCTGCGCTGCAGGACGAGGTTGCCGCTGCGCATCGGCCCGACCAGGCATTCGAGCTTCACCAGCGGCGAAACCGCGAAGCGGTGGCCGGCCTGGGCGTCCATCCTTTCCAGGATGCGCTGCGCACGGTCCGGGCTGCCCTCATGGGCATGGATCAGTACGCATGCATCGAGGAAGATCAATCCCAAGCGTCGCGCTCCACCGCGATGTCGGCATCGATCTGGGCCATGCTGCGCCTCGCGTGCGCGGGGACGGGATTGGCGCGCAGCCAGGCAACGACCTCTCCCGCCTCGCCCGGCTGGCGCACCTTGCCCGTACCGCGCTGGCGCACCGGCACCAGCCGGGCCACCGGTTCGCCGCGATTGGCGATCACCACCTCCTCGCCGGCCTGGACGGCCTTGACGAGTTCGGACAGTCGGGTCTTCGCTTCGAGCATGTTGACCTGGGTCATGGCTGCATCCTAGTCAACTTGGTCAACTTGGTCAACTGGCTGCCTGGCAATGCCGCTTGGCCGCACCCGCGCCGCGGCCAAGGACGGATCGCGCGCTGCCTTTGGATCAGATCGTCGCGGCCAGCTTGAAGATGGGCAGGTACATGCCGATCACCATCGAGCCGACCACGCCGCCGATGAAGATCATGATCATCGGCTCGAGCAGGCTGCTCAGCGCGTCGACCGCGTTGTTCACTTCCTGCTCGTAGTACTCGGCGACCTTGAACAGCATGGTGTCCAGCGCGCCGGCCTCCTCGCCGATGGCCGCCATCTGGATGACCATGTGCGGGAACAGGTTGGTCTGCTTCATCGCCAGGTTGACCGGATAGCCGACCGAGACGTCGTCGCGGATGCGGTACACCGCCTTCTCGTAGACGCTGTTGCCGGTTGCGCCGGCCACCGATTCCAGCGCCTCCACCAGCGGCACGCCGGCCTTGAAGGTCACCGCCGTGGTGCGGGCGAAGCGGGCGATGGCGCTGTTGTGCATGATCTGGCCGATCACCGGGATCTTCAGGATCAGCCTGTCCAGGCCGTGCTGCATGGCCGGCGAGCGCTTGTAGAAGAACAGCAATGCGCTGATGCCGCCGACGATCACGATCAGGAAGGCCCACCAGTACGCGACCATGAAGCGTGACGCGCCGACGATCAGCTGTGTGAAGGCCGGCAGGTCCGCACCGAAGCTGGCGAAGGTGGCCTCGAACTGCGGCACGACGAAGATCAGCAGGATCGCGCTGACGATGATCGCCACGGCGATGACCGTGGCCGGGTAGAACAGCGCCTTCTTGATCTTGCCCTTCAGGGCCTCGATGTTCTCCTTGTAGTTGGCGATGGTGTCGAGCACCGTCTCCAGCACGCCCGCGCTTTCGCCGGCGCGCACAAGGTTGCGGTACAGCTCGTCGAACTGGACCGGATGCTTGCTGATCGACTCGTACAGCGAGGAGCCGCCCTCGATGTCGGTGCGGATCTGGTCGACCATCGCCTTCATCCGCGGGTTCTTCTGGCCGCCGCCGATGATCTCCAGCGAGGCCACGATCGGCACGCCGGACTTCATCATGGTGGCCATCTGCCGGCTGAAGAAGGCGATGTCCTTGGGAGTGATGACCTTGCCGGCGCTGCCGAACAGCGGCTTGGGCTTGGGCTTGACCACACCCGGGGTGATGCCCTGGCGGCGCAGCTCGGCCTTGAGCATGTTGGCGTTCTTGGCCAACTGCTCGCCCTTCATCTTCATGCCGCGCTTGTCGGTGCCCTCCCAGACGAAGGGGGCCAACTGGCTGGTCGCCCGATCCACGGGGGCGGGCGCGGTCTTCCTCACGGCACTGCGGGTCGCGGACATGCTCTTGGTCTCCCCACCGGCATTCCCCGCGCCGGCACGTCCGCCGCATGGTAGCCGTTAATTTGACGCCTGACACGCCACCCCCATCACGCTTCTATATATGTGTGCCACCCCCGGCCCTCCGCCTCCCTTTGTAGGAGCCGGTCTTGCCGGCGACCGCCATCCCCGCCTCCCAGTGTCCCATCCGACAGATGTAGGACTTCAAGCCGCGGCACTTATTCCTGAATACGAGCCAAGAGCTATCAGCCGAGAACGTAAGGCCTAGAAAGTGACTAAAAACGTCAACAACTGACCTAAAACGTCACATCCACCCCTGTGCCCTCGATCACACCCCAACTGTGTCCGCCCGCCGGTCCCCATCCGCCGATGACTGGTAGGATGCGCAGGCCGCCAGGTGCCAGAGAGTTGGCACATAATCTGCGTACCTACCGGCACGTGGCCCCGGCTGCGCATAACCCGCGTTCCGGCAAGGGACACGGGATCCAGATAGGCAAAGTGTCCCTTCCACCCAACCGCTCTAGGGGAAATGTATGAAGAAGAACATGCAGGGCTTCACCCTGATCGAACTGATGATCGTGATCGCGATCATCGCCATCCTGGTGGCCATCGCGCTGCCGGCCTACCAGGACTACACCATCCGTACCAAGGCCGGTGAGGGTCTGAGCGTGGCTGCTGGCGCCAAGCTGGCTGTGGCCGAGACCGCGCAGTCCCTGGGTAGCCTGTCCTCGGTGACCCAGACCAATGCCGGTTACAGCTTCAGCGCTTCGAAGTACGTGGCTTCCGTCTCCATCGCCAACGGCGGCACCATCAACGTGGCCACCCAGAGCACCGGCGCCACCAGCGACATCACCTTCACCATCACCCCGTCGGCGGCTGACGGCCGCATCGACTGGACCTGCGTCGGTGGCGGCACCACCAAGCCGTCGCAGCTGCCGGCCAGCTGCCGCGGTTCCTGAGTCAAGCTTTTCCGTTTGAAAGAAGCCCCGGCAATGCCGGGGTTTTTTTTGTCGGCATCTCCTATGATGGGCCGGGGAAACAAGGGCAGCCATATGAAGAAATACCTGACCAGCGCGCCAGGTGCCTACCTGGTGATCGTGGTGTTGGTGCTGCTGGCGTACGGGCTGGTGATTGAGAACGGATATGTCTGGGACGACCGCTATTTCCTGGTCGACTACACTTGGATAGACACCATCCCGGATGCGATCAAGGCTTCGCTGCAGCCGCTGTTCGGGCAGCGCGCCTATGTGCGCCCCTTGGCGTTGTTCACCCTTTACCTGGAGGCGATCGCGAGCGGTCGCAACCCGGCGGTCTCGCACGCGGTCAATCTGCTGCTGCACCTGCTCAGCAGCCTGCTGGTCTATGTGATCGCCCGTCGCGCCTGGGCTGATTCCATGCAGGGCAGGGGCGGCTGGGTGTCGCTGCTGGCCGGGGCGCTGTTCGCCGTCCATCCGGCCCTGACCGAGAACGTGGCCTGGATTTCCTCTCGCTTCGACCTGCTTGCGACCCTGTTCGCGCTTGCGGCGATCTGGCTGGCGGGCTCGCGTGTGGCCGACTGGCCGCGTGCATTCGGCGTGGCCGGGCTGTTCTTCCTAGCGGCGCTCTGTAAGGAAAGCGTGGCGGTTCTGCCAGCCGTACTCGGCGGGCTTGCCATGTTCCAGGCCGCCAGTCTCGCAGGGCGGCCGCGCCTGCACCTGGCCGACGCCTTCACCGCGCGCCAGCTGAAACTGTACCTGCTGCTGTTTGCGGCAGGCGTCGCATATCTGCTGGTCCGCCACCAGGTCCTGTCCGGCGCCCAACTCCTCCAGTACGCGCCCGCGAGCCTGGAGCAGCACCTAGTGTGGATGGGCGTGTCCCTGTACGAATATGCAAAGCTTACCCTGATCCCCTTCGTGGGCAATTCGCCGCACCACAGCTTCCTTTGGCACGAGGGGATGGGCTTCGGTGATTACTGGCAAAAGGCCAGCCTCGGCTTTGCCCTGCTGGTGCTGGCCCTGGGCCTGGCGGCGGGCCGCAGGCGCGCCGGCTGGTGGCTGCTGCTGTGGCTGACCTGCTTCCTGCCGGTGCTGCATCTGATTCAGCTGACCATCGGCGGCAATATCGTCCACCAGCGTTTCATGTACTTGCCCACGGCTGTCCTGATCGGCTTCTCGCCCTATGCGCTCGTCTCGCTGCGCCTGAGTGAGGTGGGTGCGCGTGCCGCCGTGGCCATCTCCTGGTTGCTGGTGGCGCTGTCGGTTTTGGTGTGCAACACGATCGTGCCAGCGTGGAAGAATGACATGACCTTGTGGAAGTGGACGGTAGCCATGGATCCCGGCTCGGTGGAAGCCCGGGAGAACCTGATCTGGTCTTATCTGGAGGCCGGCATGTTCGACGAGGCCAATGAACAGATGACGTTCATCCGCGAGCACGGTATGCGCACGACCGCCACGGTCGCGGTCAACATGGGCGTGGCCCATTACCGCCGGGGCGAGTTCGAGCAGGCGGACTTCTACTATGAGATCGCGCGGGACGCGAGCGACACGATGCCCAAGGACCAGCAGGCGCGCCTGCTGTCGAACATGTCGATCAATTATGCGGTGCAGGGAAAGGCGGGGCTCGCGGGCAAGACCATTATCGACTCGCTGGTGCTGGACCCGCGCAATACCATGGCCCTGTCCCACCTGATCGGCTACTGCCCCGGCGTCGAGTTGCGCCTGGATGAGTACAAGCCCGAAGAGGTTGCCCGGGCCAGGGAAGGTTCGAACGTGACACGACAGGTGGTATCGGAGCGCCAGCCCGGCTTGCTCAAATCTCTCTCCCTCTGCCCGCCCGCGGGCGGCAGCAACCGTTGGAGATGAGTCCCGCCTCGGCTGCAGGTGCAACGGTTGACGTGGATGGTCGGGAGCAAGCTGGCGCACTTTTGTGCGACCACATGTGGGGTGATGAGTGACAAATGCCGGCAAAGATGAGCTTTCGCAGGAGGAGCGTCTTGCCGCGCGCCTTGCGATCGTGGTGATCGCCGTCTCCATCGTGGCCCTCCTGGTGACCCGGCTCGGTCGCCAGGAGGGCCTCTCCCTGTACCAGTACGCGTACTTCTACCAGCAGTTCTTCTACGAGGATTACGTCCACGCACTCGCCGTGCTTGTTGCCACCGCCGCCGCGCTTGCCCTGGCCCCGCTGCGCGCCGGACTGGACCGGCTGGCAGGGTATGTTGACGCCCATCCCTGGCGCACCTCGGCCATGGCGTTCGTCGTCCTGCTTGCCGCTGCGAAGTATGTCTACCAGGGCCATCCCTACTCGATGGACGAATTCGCGCCGGTCCTGCAGGCGCACGCATTCGCGAGCGGAGATCTGGCGGCCAGGTACCCCCCGGGCATATTCAACCTGATCATTCCCCCGATGTTCCACGGCTGGTTCTTCCAGGTGGATTCCTCGGCGGGAGCAGCCGTCTCGGCCTACTGGCCCGGGCTTGCCCTGTTGCTGGCACCGCTCACCTGGCTGCACCTGGAATCCTGCCTCAACCCCGCGCTCTCGGCGCTGGCACTTTGGCTCATCGGTGACCTGGCGGTGCGGCTGTCCGGCAATCCGCGCAGCAGGGGCTGGGCCATGCTGGTGGCCCTGGCCTCGCCACAGTTCACGGTCAACGCGATCTCGTTCTACGCGATGCCGGCCTTGCTGGCCTTTAACCTTCTTTTCGTCTGGCTGCTGGTGCGCCCGCGCCCTGGCTGGCGTTGGGCACTGGCTGCAGGGGTGGTCGGCAGTTTCGCCCTAGTCCTGCACAACCCTGTGCCACATGCGCTCATCGCTATGCCCGCGATGCTGTGGCTGGTCGCATCGAGGTCACGGCGGACCGACCTTCTCGCCCTGCTGGCTGGATACCTGCCGCTCGGCCTGCTCCTCGGCCTTGGTTGGCCGATGCTGGTGGCGTCAGCCGGCCTGGGGAGCGGGGTGAACGATGGCGCCGTTGACCCGGGGTTCATCCAGCAATGGACCCATAAGCTCAGTCAGGTGCTCAGCCTGCCGGATGCGAACGTCCTGCTGGTGCGCTGGTATTCGCTGTGGAAGACATGGATATGGGCGTGCCCCGGCGCCATCGTCCTGGCCCTGCTCGGGAGCAGAAGTTTGCAGGGGGCCGTACTGCTGTGGGGGGCATTCCTGCTGACGATGGGGTTCTACTTCCTGGTTCCCTACGATCAGGGATTCGGATGGGGATACCGGTACATCCACTCTGCATGGATGGTTGTACCGCTTGCTGCCGGCGTCTGGTTGGCCACGCAAGAAGGGGCAAGGCGTGCCTTGGGAATCTCGCTTGTTGTTGCTGGCCTGCTGGCGACCCCGGTCTTCATGTGGAGTACGCAACAGAGGATTTCCTCAGCGATCGCCCAGAAGATCGATCCCCCGGCATCGGGCAGTTGGGTCGTATTCGTAGCCATGAAGCCGGGCCATCCGACCGCCGAGCTGGTTCAGAACTACCCGGACAGGCCTGGAGTGACATATCTCTTCAGCCGCGGAGAGCAGGTCGATGCAAGCCTGATGCAGGCTATCGCCCCTGGTTCCGCGCGTGTGGCCGCCGACGGACGTGGATCGCTTTGGCAACTGCCGCCTGGTGGCGCGCAGCAGTAAGGGAAGTTCGGGATGCACGGGAAGAAGAAAGCTGTGACCGACCCTGGAGAATCGATGGAACTCACCATACTCATGCCCTGCCTAAATGAAGCGGAGACGGTGGCTACATGCGTACGCAAGGCGGTGGGTTTCCTCCGGGCGCACGGGGTCAGCGGTGAGGTGATCGTGGCCGACAACGGCTCCACGGACGGCTCGCAGCAGTTCGCCATCGAGGCCGGTGCCCGGGTGGTTCCCGTGGCCGCGCGCGGCTATGGCGCGGCCTTGCAGGGGGGGATTGCGGCGGCACGGAGTAGGTTCGTGGTCATGGGCGACGCGGATGACAGTTACGACTTCTCCGCGTTGGAGGACATGCTGGACAAGCTCAGGGCCGGGAATGACCTGGTCATGGGCAACCGCTTCGCCGGGGGAATCGAGAAGGGCGCAATGCCCTTCCTGCACCGCTGGCTTGGCAATCCGGTGCTGAGTTTCATTGGCCGCCTGTTCTACCGGAACAGGATCAGCGATTTCCATTGCGGACTGCGTGGCTTCCGCCTGGAGGCGATGCGGGACCTGCGCCTGAACTCCGATGGCATGGAGTTCGCCAGTGAGATGGTGGTCAAGTCCGCGCTCAACGGGCTGTCCATCGCCGAGGTGCCGGTGCGGCTTTACCCCGATGGGCGTAGCCGGCCGCCGCACCTGCGGACCTGGCGTGACGGCTGGCGACATCTGCGCTTCCTGCTGCTGCATAGCCCGCGCTGGTTGTTTGTAGTGCCCGGCCTCGCCCTGCTGGGCGTCGGCGGCTTGCTGATGGCCACCGTTGGCCTGCAGCCTGTCTTTATTCTGGGCAAGGGCCTGGACATCCATACCCTAGCCTACGCGGGATCGATGGTGGTCCTTGGCGTGCAGATGCTGATGTTCGGCACCCTGGTCACCGCGCTCGGGGTGAGGGCGGGGTGGCTTCCCCCCGAACAGGCAGGCCTGGGTTGGCTGCGCGGGATCCGGCTCGAACATGGCCTGGTAGTGGCGACTGGGCTCTTCTTGGTCGGACTGGCTGCGGCCGGCTATGCCGTGCATCTCTGGGCCGAGGTTGGTTATTCCGCGCTTGATCCACGGGTGACGATGCGCTGGGTTGTTCCATCGGTGACATGCATGGCGATCGGCGGCGAGCTGGCGCTCGGTGCCTTCTTCCTCGAGGTTTTGCGGGTGCCGTGGGTCGGTGATAGGGGGGCGATCCATGGCTAGGCCCCTGCGCATCGGTGTCATCGGCCTGGGTTGGGTGGCAACCCATCGGCACGTCCCGGCCATCCGCCGCTGTGGGCGCTTCGAGTTGGCCGGTGTGGCGGACCGGAACCCCGACTCGGCCCGGCGCTGGGGCGAACGGCTTGGCGTGCGCCACTGTACGGCTTCGGCGGCCGAACAGATCGACTGGCTGGATGAAGTCGACGCACTCGACGTGGCCACATCGCCGATGTCGCATCACGGGCTCATCCTGGGCGCTCTCCAGCGTGGCAAGCATGTGATCACGGAGAAGCCCTTCGCGATGTCGCGACAGGAGGGGCGCGAGCTCGAGGCAGCTGCCAGTGAATCAGGACTCACGCTCAATATCGTCCACAACTTCCAGTTCGCACCGGCAACCCGGAAGCTACTGCGTGACCTCGATTCCGGTCGCATCGGCCCGGTGCGGTCGATCGTGGCCACCCAGTGGGGCAATCCCTCGCGACGCCTTCCGGTCTGGTACCAGCAGTTGCCCGGCGGACTGTTCTATGACGAAAGTCCGCACCTGCTCTATCTGATGCGCAGGCTAGCGGGGGGCGAACTGCGGCTGCAGGCGGTGGATGCCTGCCCCAGCACTACTGGCAACGCCACGCCTTCGAGCGTCGACGTGGCCTATCGGGTGGCGCTGCCGCATGGCGAGATTCCGGTCACGATGAGCTGCCGGTTCGAGTCGCCCCTCAGCGAGTGGCATGTGGCCGTGCTCGGCGACAAGGGCGCCGGCCTACTGGATGTCTTCCGCAACATCTACATCTACCTGCCAAACGACGGGGCCCACGGAGTCGTGCAGGTGGTGAGGACGTCGGCGTCCGCCACTTTGTCGCACTGGCTGCAGCACCTGACCAATGGGCCGGCCCATTTCGCTGGCCGGCTGCTTTACGGAAACGAGCAGGTCTTCAGCGATTTCGGTGACGCAATCTGTTCCATTGTGCCCTCCCCGCATACGTCCGCCACAGATGCACGTGGGGTTCTGGAGATGCAGTGGGACATCCTGGAAGCCAGGAGAGAGAAGTGATAGCTCCTTCCGAGCTGTACCGTCGGCTGGCCGCCACGGCGCCTTGCCAGCCTACAACCAATTACTGGCGTGCCATCGAGCTGGATGCCGTTCAACGCCATGGCCAGCCAGCGAGCAGGGTACTTGACCTAGGGTGCGGGGACGGCAAGCTGACCCTCATCTTGATGGACGCGCTCGGCAACGCGCACAACCGCGATTGGGTGGGCCTGGACCCGGATCCGGAGGAGACCCGGTTCGCCACCGAAACGGGGATCTATTCCAAGATCCACACCTGCGGTGGTGATGTGGTGCCCGAGCCGGACGCTTCGTTCGACCTGGGGTTCTCCAATTCAGTGCTGGAGCATATCCCGGACATCGAATCGATATTCAGGGAAATGTCGCGCCTTCTGGTCATTGGAGGGCGGTTCGTGTTCACGGTCCCTTCGAGCATCTTCTATGCTTGCCTGAAGGGGGCAGTACTGGGGCGCAAGAGCAGCGCCTACCTGTCCTCCATCAATGCCCCCTGCGCCTACCTGCGCTACTCCGCGGTAGACGAATGGGAGCGCATGCTGGCCAAGGTGCGAATCTCGCTGGTGGGCAGCTCCGAGTACCTCAGCCAGAAGCAGGTCAGGTGGTGGGGGTTCGTTTCCAATGCCAGCGCAGGTCTTCTCTACCGGCTGCGCGGCAGTACGGTGCGACCTATTGAAATACAGCGGAGCCTGCGCATGCGCAGCGAGAAAGTTAGGCCGGTCGACAGGATCGCGGCGCTCCTGGCCCGGCTGACCCCGCTTGGCGCCGGTTTCGCGTCGGTGGACACAGGTTCTGCAGGTTGCTCGCTCATCGAGGCCAGGAAGGACTGAAAGGTGTTGTTACCTGCCTTCCTGAGGTTCTGCCTGGTTGGACTGTTGTCCGTCGGGCTGAACTTGGCGCTGCTCGCCTTTCTCGTGGGCCGGATCGGGCTGCCGTACCTGATGGCGTGCCTCATCGCTTTTTTCTCGCTCAACGCCCTTGGCTACCTGCTGAACAAGGCGTTCTCGTTCCGTCTTGGTGCGGTTCCGAAGCTTAGCGAGGCGGGACGGTATTTCTTGGTCATGGCCCTTAGCCTGGTGGCCAACCTAGTGCTCATGTACTTGCTCGTGGACCGCGTGGGGTTGCATTACCTTCTCGCCAGTGCCGCCATCAGCGCGATGCTGGCGATCCTGAACTTCATGGCCCACGCGCTCTTCTCCTTCCGATTGCCTGGGAAGCGGAAGAACGGGCTGCTGCAGGTCAGCGCATTTTTCCCCGTGCACGGCGGCGGGATCGAGGTGGTGGCCGACCACCTCGCACGGCAGCAGGCCAACGCGGGGGTGACCGTAACCTGGCACGCTGGCGCGCGCGAGGGGGAAACGGTGCCACGTTCGACCGCGAGGCTCACCGTGGTGCCGGCGCGGTACTGGGATCCGCTGGAGCGCCGCACCGGGCTGCCGCTGCCGCTGTGGAGCCCGTTCTCGGTGGTGCGGTTGCTGGCCGATATCCGCTGCGCGGACGTGGTGCATATCCATGACTACCTGTACATGCCCAGCATCGCAGCAATGGTCGCCGCCAAGGTTCTTGGCCGGCCCGTCGTGCTGACCCAGCATATCGGCGAGATGCCGGTGCGATCAGGGCTGGTCCAGGGCCTGGTCTGGCTGCTCAACTCCACCGTGGGGAAACTGATGCTGCGGGCCGCGGACCAGGTGGTGTTCATCGCCGGTCCGGTGATGGAGTTCTTCGCGTCGAAGATGCATGGTGCGAAGAACGACGCGGTCCTCATCCCCAATGGTGTGGACCATGAGGTCTACCGCCCAGGTGCTCCTGCTTTGCATGGCGATGGCGATCCGGTACGCCTGTTGTTCGTCGGCAGATTCGTCGAGAAGAAGGGCATCCAGTACCTGCGCGAGTGCATGGACCTGCCTGGTGTGGAGTGGACCTTCGTGGGGAATGGACCACTTTCTCCGGCGGATTGGTCCGGCCTGGAGGCGGCCCCACGTGTTATTTCCGGTGCGAAGGGGGCGCAGGTCGTGCCCTATTACCAGCAGGCTGACCTGCTGGTCCTGCCCAGCGTGGGTGAGGGCTTCCCGCTGGTCGTGCAGGAAGCTCTGGCCTGTGGCGTGCCTGTGCTGGTCGGAAGCACCGTCGCCGCCACGTGCATGAACCGCGATCCGGCGTGTGTTTTCGAGGTGGATCTTTCCCACGCGCCGGCTGATAAGGTCAGGCTCGCGGTGCAGGCACTGGCTGGTGACAAGGAGAGATTGCGCCGTGCCCGCGAGCCTGCGCAACGGCTGGCCAGGCAATGGTCCTGGGAGCAGACCGCCCGGAGCTATCGCGAGCTCTATGAGCGACTGGCCGATGCGCGCCTCGGACGGCAGGTGGCCGGGAACAACGAGCCTCAGTAGGCAGGATCCTGGTGCCAGCGCCATGCGCCGAGCACGATCTCGTCCAGGTCGTGCAGGGGGGCATGCCAGCCCAGTTCGGTCTGCGCAAGCAGGCTGGAGGCCACCAGTTGTGCCGGATCGCCGGCCCGGGGTTCGCGCAGGATGACGCTTGCACGTTTGCCGGTGACGCGCTCGGCCGTGCGAATCACATCCATCACGCTGAATCCCGCGCCGCTGCCCAGGTTGAATGCGTGGGCGCCGGTGTGGTTGCCGAGGTAATCCAGCGCCAGTGCGTGGGCGCTCGCGAGGTCACGGACATGGACGTAGTCGCGTACGCAGGTCCCGTCAGGGGTGGCGTACTGGTTGCCGAAGACCTGGAGTGGAGAACCCGCCAGCAGGCTGCGGAGTACATTCGGAATAAGGTGCGTTTCAGGCTGGTGGCTCTCGCCGATCCCGTCCAGGTATGCCGCCCCCGCTGCGTTGAAATAGCGGAGGCTGACCGAGGAAAGGCCGTAGGCGGTGGCCGCGTCGGCCAGTATCCGCTCCACCATCAGCTTGCTTGCCCCGTAGGGACTGAGTGGGTTCTTGGGATGGTCTTCGCTGATTACGTCTGACAATGGTTGCCCGTAGATCGCTGCGGTGGATGAAAACACCAGCTTGCCCACGCCGTGGTCGCGCATGCTGCGCAGCAGGTTCAGTGTGCCCTGGACATTGTTGAGGTAGTAGCCGTAGGGGTCGGCGGTTGAGCCGGACACTATCGAGAGCGCGCAGAGGTGGACAACCGCCTCGAATGCACCGCCGCGGAGCACCGAATCGAGGCTTGGCGGGACCATGACATCGGCCTGGACGAACCGGCCCCAGCGCACGGCCTGGCGATGGCCGGTGCTCAGGTTGTCCAGTACCGTGACCTCGTGGTTTCTGAGGTGAAGTTCCCGGGCGACGTGTGCTCCCACATAGCCTGCGCCGCCACATACGAGGATCTTCATCCTGGATTCCTGAGGTTGTCCGTAATTGCGTCAGTCTGCCAGCGAAAGGTCGGCTGCAGGACGGGCCCGAAAGGTCGTGCCAGCGGCATAAAGGGGGGACGCCGGTGGATCATCGCCTCGTCGGCGGCCTTGTTCAGGGCTTGAGGACCCTGAGTGGCCCGCCATCGTTCGGATCGACCAGCATCCACCCCTCGTCATCGCGCGAATAGATCGGCAGCCCCTTCGCCGAATCCCCAGCCTGCGGCCTTCCCTGCTGGCCGTCCAGGGCCACTATCTTGTGCCGGATGAGCCCGGCCACTTCCGTGTAGGGACGGTACTGGTCGGGTAGCTGCTCCTGGTCGCGTCCGGTTTCCATAAACCGGTCCAGCAGTGCGGAACGGTCGGCGGGATCCACAGGCGGGGCCACGCCGACCAGGTAAGGACCGGTCCAAGGCAGCTTGCGCCATTCAGGGCGTGCTGCCTTGGCCAAGTCTTCAGGGCTGATGTCGCTGGCCGATACCAGGGTGAAGCGCACGTCGGCCCCGACCAGGAACACCGGCCGCGACAGCCACAGGGTGTGCAGGCCGTAGGCAAGGAAGCCGGCCTGGACCACGGCGATGACCTTCAGGTCGAAGCCCAGGCCCCATTTGCCGGGCTTGTAGATCACCAGGGTCAGCAGGGGGCCGGCGGTCATGTCGATGACCAGCATCACCGCCATCAGCCGGTCCAGGCCGGAGATCTTCCACAGGCCGTGGGGGTACCAGGTCAGCAGGGCGGCGAGGGCGATGCCGGAGATCAGGGTCAGGCTCAGCAGCAGGTGCAGTCCGAAGGCTTTCCAGCGGGTCATGGCGTTCGGTGGATGGCTGTTGGGTGAGGGGCCAGGCACGGCGGGGCGTCCGTGCGAATACTCCACAATGCGGGCGGAGGCAGGCAAGCAGGTGGAGGGGCTGCTGGCGAGACCGGCTTGCAACGAGCCAGGCTGGGAAGCCTCTGATGTCCAAGCATGCACGTGATCCGAGAATCGTTAAGTAACGATCTTGGGTGAGGGCGGACTGGCCTCCAGCGCAGCAGGGCTTGCCCTGGTTTCGGCCGCGATATATTGTAATTAAATCGTAAATTAATGGAGCCATGCATGGCTCGGCCGCGCTCTGTGACGGTATCCGACCTGCTGGCGCTGCTGCCATCGGGAGAGCCCGTGCCCGCTTCCCGGCTGGTGCAGCAACTGGGGGTTACCCGGCCGGTGCTGGCGCGGCTGGTCGCCGAAGCCGGTGATCGGGTCCTGCGCCTGGGCAAGGCGCGGGCGACGACCTATGTCGCCCGCGCCGATACCGGGGCGGGAAGCGCATGGCCGCTGTTGCGGCTGAGGCCCGACGCCACGCTGGAAGAACTCGGGACGCTGCATGCCCTGCGCGGTGAACGTTTCCAGTTCGTTCCCGAGGGCCCGCGACCCAACCTGTCGCGTCCGGTGGAGGGCGTGGCGGGGCATTTCCCGGGGCTGCCATGGTTCCTAGACGATCTGCGCCCGCAAGGTTTCCTGGGACGTACGCTTGCCCACAGGCAGGGCGCCCGTCTGGGCGTTCCGGAGGATCTCAACCGATGGGGCCTGCGCGACACCCTGCTCGCCATCACCCGTACCGGCGGCACCGGTATCGGCGATCTGCTGTTGGGTCGCGCTGCGGTGGATGCGGCACTGGCGGAGCTGGCCTCGCCTGCAGATGCGGTGGAGCGCGGGCAGTGGCCCGTGCGTTACGCACAATGGGCGCAGGCCGCGCTGGCGGGTGAGGACGTCGGTTCGTCGCCCGGTGGCGAGCAGCCCAAGTTCACGGCGACGGTCGTCGGGCCGGAGGGGCGGCGCGCGGTGCTGGTCAAGTTCGCCGTGCCCGATCCCGGCCAGGCGGCGCAGCGCTGGGCCGATCTGCTGGTGTGCGAGCATCTGGCACTGGCGAGCCTGCGCCAGGCGGGGCTGCCGGCCTCCCGGTCGGAACTGGTCGATGCCGGCGGCCATACCTGCTTGGAAGTGGCCAGGTTCGATCGCACCGCCGATGTGCTGGGCAGGCGCGGCTTCGTTTCGCTGCTGGCGCTGGATGCTGCGTTCCATGGCGCGGGCGGGCACGACTGGAGCCTGGCCGCGGAATGGCTGGTGGCCGATGGCTGGATCGCCGCCGATACGGCCGTGCAGATGGCCAGGCTGCACTGGTTCGGCCGCTTCATCGGCAACAGCGACATGCATGCCGGCAATCTTGGCTTCCATCTGGTCGATGCCGGGCGACTTGCCCTGGCGCCGGCTTACGACATGCTGCCGATGTACCTGGCGCCTTCGCGCACCGGTGCGGTGCGCGCCGCCACCCCGGTGCAGCCGGCCGCCCCCGAGCGGACGGGGCAGTTCGACCACATCGGCCGGGCGGCCGAGGCTGCCATCGCGTTCTGGGAATCGGTCGCTGCCGATACCCGGATCGCATCCAGGGAACTGCGCCGGCTCGCCCTCCGTAACCGCGACGTGGTGGCCGGCTTCGCCCGCGCATTCGCGGGGTAGCAGATCTTTCGGGGGGATAGCGCATTCCCTTGTAGGAGCCGGTCTTGCCGGCGACCGCCATGGCGGAGGCGTCTGCGTGAAACCGGCTGCCATGGGTGCGTCCGCCTCCACGGTCGCCGGCAAGACCGGCTCCTGCAAAGCGGGGCTCAAGATAGCGCCGTGGCGGTTCGATATGGTTCCTGATGGCCGCGCAGTGGTGTGGGCGGTTGCCGGGTCGCCTGGGCCCCGCACTTGAGGTAGGCTGGTCCGGCACGTGTCGAACCCGGCGGATGCCGATAGGGGGTGGACATGAGCGGTAGCACCCGGTCGGGTGATGACAGGATGTTCGAGTTCCGGGAGGAACCCGGTGAGGGCACGGGCGCCGTGGCGGCCGCGCCGCTGACCGTGCTGAGCGTGGACGACGACCAGGCCTTCCAGCAGTCGCTGCGCCTGGCCCTGTCGGACTTCCGTTTCAACGACAGCCCCTTGCGCCTGCTCACGGCCTCTTCGGCCGCCGAGGCCGAGGCGCTGCTGGCCGACCATCCCGACGTCTCGGCGATCCTGCTGGACGTGGTCATGGAGACCGACGACGCCGGCCTGCGCCTGGTGCGCGCGGTGCGCGAGCAGCTGGGCAATTCCGAGGTGCGGATCGTGCTGGTGACCGGGCAGCCGGGCATGGCGCCGATGCAGCAGACCCTCGAGCAGCTGGACATCAGCGACTACTGGCTCAAGACCGACCTGTACCGCGAGCGCCTGCGCGGGATCGTCACCGGCACCCTGCGCACCTGGCGCGAGATCCGGGCCCTGGGCCGGGCCAAGCGCGGGCTGCAGCAGATCGTCCAGGCCGGGCGCCAGCTGGCGGGCCTGCGCGACCTGGGCGAGTTCTCCCGGCACGTGCTGCTGGAGCTGGCCGAGCTGCTGGAGGTGCCGCCCGACGGGCTGCTGTGCGTGCGCGTGGACCAGCGCGACGCGCCGCCGGCCAGCGCCCGCCTGGTGGGCGCGGCCGGGCGCTTCGCGCCGCTGGCGATGCGCCCGTTGCAGGACATCGACGACCCGATGATCCGCGACCTGCTGCTGGAGGCGCTGACCCGCAGGACCGCGATCGGCACCCCGTCCAGCCAGGTGCTGTTCTTCGATGGCGGCGGGCTGGCGCCGCAGGCGGCGGTGTACCTGGCCACCGAGCGCTCCCTGGACGAGGAGGAGCACGAGCTGCTGCGGGTGTTCGCCACCCATGCCAACGCCGGCCTGGTGAGCGTGGACCTGGCCGCGCGCCTGGACCAGGTGGCCTACCAGGACGGACTGCTCGGCATCCCCAACGGCAACGCGCTGCAACGCGAGCTGGAACTGGTGCTGGCGGAGCCCCACCCGCGCGAGCGGAGCCTGCTGGTGGTGGACCTGGACCAGTACACCCACGTCAGCCTGGCGTTGGGGCCGGAGCAGGGCGACCTGCTGCTGAAGGACATGGCCCGGCGCCTGCACCAGGTGTACCCGCCGCCGTGCCTGGTCGCGCGCCTGCACGAGGGGACCTTCGGCGTGCTCGGGCCCAGCGCGGCGCTGGCGGTCGATCCGGTGGCCGCGCTCGAGCAGGGCGACGGCGAGCACGTCCTGCCGTTCCTGGGTGTGGATGCGGTGCGGGTGGACCTGGACGAGTACCGCGGCGCGGCGCGCGGCGCGGTCGCCGCCGGCCTCACCCTGCTGCGCAAGCTGCGTGCCGGTGGCGCCCACGGCCTGGTCGAGTACCGGGCCGAGGCGGAAGCCGAGAACCGCGCCCGCTTCCTGGAGTCGCGCGCCCTGTACCAGGCCGTGCGCGAGGACCGGATCACGATCGAGCTGCAGCCCCAGGTTTCCCTCGAGGACGGGGCGATCGTCGGCGCCGAGGTGCTGGCGCGCTGGAACGAGGACGGGGTGCCGGTGCCGCCGGCGCGCTTCATTCCGATCGCCGAGGCCAGCGGCCTGATCGTGCCGCTGGGGCAGAGGGTCATCGAGCAGGCCTGCGGCGCGTTGCGGGCGATGGCGCAGGCCGGCTTCCCGGATGTGCCGGTGTCGGTGAACGTCTCGCCGCTGCAGCTGCGCCGGCGCGAGTTCGCCGAGGAGCTGGTGGAACTGCTCGGCCGTCACGGCATCGCCCCGCACCGGCTGGAGATCGAGATCACCGAAGGGGCGGTGATGAGCGATTACCAGGCCGGGCGCGAGATGCTGGCGCGGTTGCGGCGGCTCGGCTTCCCGATTGCGGTGGATGACTTCGGTACCGGCTATTCCTCGCTGCGCTACGTGCACTCGCTGCCGGTGACCCGGCTGAAGCTGGACCGGCACTTCACCGCCGAGATCGGCGCCGGTGGAGCGGAAAGCAGCGTGGCCGACATGATCATCGCCCTGGGCCGCCGCCTGGACCTGGGCGTGGTCGCCGAGGGCGTGGAAACCCGGTCCCAGGCCGAGTGGCTGCGCACGCATGGTTGCAGTTGCGGCCAAGGCTACCTGTTCGCCCGGCCCGAGCCGCTGGAGGCCTTCATCGCGCGCCTGCGCGCAGCCCCGCTGGCCGGGTGATCATGCGCCGCTGGGGCCGACGGATCCGGCGCCGCTGGATCGAATCGCGGATCGCGGTGCGTGCGCATCCCCTGCGGGTGGCGCAGATGGCGCTGCCTTGGCTGCTGGGCCTGTTCGTCCTGCTGCCGCTGCTCTGGTACGAAATGGACCGGGCGGTGCAGGGCCCGGTGCGCCAGGCCGGGCGCGACACGATCGGCTATGCGGGCCAATCGATGCTGCGCTGGATGGAGCGGCTGCGCGATGACACCCGTTTCCTGGCCGACCTGACCCCGCGGCTGCTGCAGTCCGGTTCACGGCAGGGCTCGCCGCTGGTGGACACCTACACCAGTTTCCTGCTGGCCGGCGGCGACTACCACAAGGTGCGATGGATCGACCGCGATGGTCGCGAGCGGCTGCGCATCGACCAGGCTGCGGGCACGATCGCGCAGGTGCCCGAGGAAGAACTGCAGGACAAGGCCGGGCGCCCGTTCTTCGAGAACGGCGTGGGCCTTACTCCGGGGCAGGTGCACCTGTCGCCGCTGGACCTCAACGTCGAGAACGGGCGGATCGAGCAGCCGCTGCGTCCGACCTTGCGCGCATCCTCGCCCTTCGTCCGCGAGGACGGCGGCATCGGCGTGGTGGTGGTCAACTTCCACGGCCAGGTCCTGCTGCGGAAGCTGCAGGCCCAGGCCCGGCACTCCGGGTTCGAGCTGTACCTGGTACATCCGGACGGCTACTGGCTGATCGGCCCGGAGCCGGACGATGCCTGGGGCTGGCAGCTGGGCCGCCCCGAACGCACCGTCGGGCGGATGGATCCGGGGCTGTGGCAGGCGATGCTGCGGCAGCCGTCCGGCCACCGCGGGGCATGGGTGTTCTCGACCCTGCGGGCGGAATGGGCCGGCAGCGAGGGCGACCTGCTGGCCAACGCCGATCCCTCGCTGGGCCAGCTGCGGCTGTTGGTGCGCCGGGATGCGCTGGTCGGCGCGCGTTGGAAGTGGGTGCTGGCCGGCCTGTCAGTGGCCGCCGCAGTCCTGATCGTGCTGATGCTGCTGGGCCAGGCGCGCGGCCTGGAACGCGAGGCGGCCTACGTGCGCCGCCTGCGCCGGGCCAACCAGGCCCTGCTGCAGGCCAACGAGCGCCTGCAGGTGGCCCAGGACGAGCTGACCCGGGCGCAGAGGCTGTCCTCGCTGGGGCTGATGGTCGCCGGCGTGGCCCACGAACTGAACACGCCGCTGGCCAGCGCCCGGCTGGCGCTGAGCACCGTGCGCACCGGGGTGTCCTCGCTCGAGCGCCAGGTGCAGGCGGGGCTGCGCAAGTCCGAGCTGGATGCGTTCCTGGCATCGGCCCACGACGCCTGCGCCCTGGCCGACGCCGAGCTGCGCCGCACCTCGGCCCTGGTCCAGCGCTTCAAGCAGGTGGCGGTGGACCGCGCCTCGCTGGAGCGCCGCCGCTTCGAGCTGGGCGAGATCGTGCTCGACGCCGATCCGCGCCTGCGCCGCGGCGAGCCCATCGACGGCATCGTCCTGGAGCTGGACCTGGAGCCGGACGTGGCGATGGACACCTACCCCGGCCCGCTGGAACAGGTGGTGGCCAACCTGCTGACCAATGCGGTGGTGCACGGCTATCCCGACGGCGGCCCCGGTCGGGTCCGGATCACGGCCCGCGCCGACGGCCCGGGCCATGCCCGGGTCGAGGTCGCCGATGCCGGCGGGGGCATCGCCGCGGAGGACCTGGCACGGGTGTTCGAGCCGTTCTTCACCACCCGCCGCAACCGCGGCGGTACCGGCCTTGGCCTGCACATCGTCCACCAGATCGTGACCGAGGTCCTGGGCGGCACGATCGAGGTGCGCAGCCGCCAGGCCGGCGACGAAGGCCGCGACCCGCCGGGCACGGTATTCACCGTTCGCATCCCCCGCACCGGCCCCGACGGTCCCGCCTCCCTTCCGTAAGACCCGCTGACCTCGCCGCGTTCGCTTTGCGTTATCTTTTCTGCAGTAGCCCCGGGGGAACACCCATCATGAACGCTGTCGCATCCGCCAACCTGGTCGGGATCACCGGCATCGCCCGGCGCCTGGTGATGGACGGTGCCCTGGACGAGGCGGCCGCGCGCACCGCGATGACCCAGGCCACCGAGGCCAAGGTACCGCTGGCGCAGTGGATCGCCGAGAAGAAGCTGGTCGCGCCCTCGCAGCTGGCGGCGGCCAACGCGGTCGAGTTCGGCATGCCGCTGCTGGACGTGTCGGTGTTCGACGCCAGCCACAACGCGATGAAGCTGGTCAGCGAGGAACTGCTGCAGAAGCACCAGGTGCTGCCGCTGTTCAAGCGCGGCGGCAAGCTGTTCGTCGGCACCAGCCACCCGACCCAGACCGCGGCCCTGGCCGAGCTGCAGTTCCACACCAACCTGGTGGTCGAGGCGATCCTGGTCGACGAGGACCAGGTGCGGCGGACCCTGGAGCAGTGGCACAACGTCGGCGACCAGTTGGGTACCGCGCTGGGCGAGGGCGACGACGAGGGCCTGGACTCGCTCGAGGTCGGCGCCGACGAGGAAGGCGGCAGCGAATCGGGCGTGGACGCCAAGGGCGACGACACTCCGGTGGTGAAGTTCGTCAACAAGGTGCTGGTGGACGCGATCCGCCGCGGCGCCTCGGACATCCACTTCGAGCCCTACGAGACCGACTACCGGGTGCGCCTGCGCATCGACGGCCTGCTCAAGACCGTGGCCCGCGCGCCGCAGAAGCTCAACCAGCGCATCGCCGCCCGCCTGAAGGTGATGGCGCAGCTGGACATCGCCGAGAAGCGGGTGCCGCAGGACGGCCGCATCAAGCTCAACCTGTCCAAGACCAAGCAGATCGACTTCCGCGTCAGCACCCTGCCGACCCTGTTCGGCGAAAAGGTGGTGCTGCGCATCCTGGACGGCAGCGCGGCCAAGCTGGGCATCGACAAGCTGGGCTACGAGGCCGACCAGCAGAAGCTGTTCATGGAGGCCATCCACAAGCCCTACGGCATGGTCCTGGTCACCGGCCCGACCGGCTCGGGCAAGACGGTGTCGCTGTACACCGCGCTGGGCATCCTCAATGACGACACCCGCAACATCTCCACCGCCGAGGACCCGGTCGAAATCCGCCTGCCCGGCGTCAACCAGGTGCAGCAGAACAACAAGCGCGGCATGACCTTCGCCGCGGCCCTGCGCTCGTTCCTGCGCCAGGACCCGGACATCATCATGGTCGGCGAAATCCGCGACCTGGAGACCGCCGAGATCGCGATCAAGGCGGCCCAGACCGGCCACATGGTGCTGTCGACCCTGCACACCAACGACGCGCCGCAGACCATCGCGCGCCTGATGAACATGGGCATCGCCCCGTACAACATCACATCCTCGGTGACCCTGGTGATCGCCCAGCGCCTGGCGCGGCGCCTGTGCAGCCGCTGCAAGCGCCCGGTGGAGCTACCCGAGAACGCGCTGCTGGCCGAGGGCTTCACCGAGGCCGAGCTCAAGGCCGGCTTCACCCTGTACGAGGCGGTGGGCTGCGACGAGTGCACCGAGGGCTACAAGGGCCGCACCGGCATCTACCAGGTGATGCCGATGAGCGAGGATATCCAGGCCATCGTGCTGGAGGGCGGCAACGCCCTGCAGATCGCCGAGGCCGCGCAGAAGTCGGGCATCCGCGACCTGCGCCAGTCGGCGCTGATGAAGGTCCGCCAGGGCGTCACCAGCCTGGCCGAGATCAACCGCGTCACCAAGGACTGAGCGGGGCGGGCGCGGACCGGTGGCGATGCTTCCCCTTGTAGGAGCCGGTCTTGCCGGCGACCGTGGAGGCGGACGAATCGCTGGCAACCGGTTTCACGCAGACGCCTCCCCCATGGCGGTCGCCGGCAAGACCGGCTCCTACAGGAAGACGCAGTTCCAGAAGGGGTAGTCCCCAATCCGGGTCACCAGGCCCGACCTGAGGGGATTGGCGACGATGTACCGGGCCACGGCCGGCAGGTCGTCCTCCTTGCGAAGGGCGCGGTCGTGGAAGGCCGGTTCCCACAGCGGCCCGGCCCGGGCCAGCATGCGGTTGGCGGCCACTCCGCTGGCCGACTTCATCCTGGAGACCAGGCGCTCGAGCGGGACGGTCTCCCCGGTCTGCAGCAGCCAGTGGCAATGATCCGGCATCAGTACCCAGGCCAGCAGGGTGGCGTCGGCCCGGACGGCCGGTTGATGGAACGCGCGCACGACTTCGCAAGCCACATGGAAGTTGGAGAACCAGGGGCGGCGCTGCAGGGTCGCGGCGGTGACGTGGTAGACCTGCCCCGGCAGGGAGAACCGTCCGCGCCGCAGGGCGGCATGGCCGCGGTCGGGTATCGAGGCGCGCATGTCCATGCGCAAAGGGTGCGGTTGCGCGGAGGGCGGCGGTAGCGGCCCTCTGCCTCCCATCCCGTAGGAATCCGCCATGCCCCTTTGTAGGAGCCGGTCTTGCCGGCGACCGCCATGGCGGAAGGGTTTGCGTGAGCCCGGATGCCAATGGTCAGTCCGCCTCCACGGTCGCCGGCAAGACCGGCTCCTACAAGGGAAGCGCCCCCACCACTGGCCCATCACGCCCGCAGCGGTCATGCTTTGCGGGTTTATCCGACGACGGCCAGCCGATGTTCAGCATTCCGATACGGGTCTACTGGGAAGATACCGACGCTGGCGGGGTGGTCTACCACGCCCGCTACGTGGCTTTCCTGGAACGGGCGCGCAGCGATGCCTTGCGCGACCTGGGCCGGGGCCAGCAGGCGCTGCAGCAGGCCGGGCTGGTGTTCGCGGTGCATTCGATGCGGCTGGAGTTCCTGCGCCCAGCGCGGCTGGACGACCTGCTCGAGGTGACCGCGGAGGTGGCCAGGGTCGGCCGGGCCAGCGTGGTCTTCGCCCAGCGCATCCTGCGCGGGGAGGAACTGCTGCTGACCTCCGAGGTCAAGGTCGCGGCGTTGCGCGCGGCCGACTTCAGGCCGTGCCCGGTCGAGGAATCGCTGTACCAGGAACTGAAATCGCTGCAGGCCGGTCCCATGGCATGACCCGCCACGACCCGCCCGCGGCCCCCCACCGCACCATCGAATCGCGCGACAGAGGAAGCAAAGGATGATCGGATCGACCCTGGCCCTGGTGGCCACCGTGGTGGAGGCGCTGCCGCAGGAGGCGGCGACCGCCGCAGCCGGCGCCGCGGCCGCCGCGTCCCATGGCGGCATCAACTACCTGGACCTGATGCTGCGGGCCAGCCTGCCGGTCAAGCTGATCGTGCTGCTGCTGCTGCTCGGCTCGCTGATCAGCTGGGTGATCATCTTCCGCAAGCTGCGCACCTTCAAGGCGGCCGACCAGGAGGCCGACGAGTTCGAGAACCGGTTCTGGTCCGGGGCCGAGCTGGGCAAGCTGTACGCGGCGGCCACCGACCGCAACCGGGTGGTCGGCGGGCTGGAGGCGATCTTCGAGGCCGGCTTCCGCGAGTTCACCCGCCTGCGCGACAAGCGCCGCCACGACGGCCGCGCCCAGCTCGAGGGCGCCCAGCGCGCCATGCGCGTGGCCTACACCCGCGAGGTCGGCGGCCTGGAGCGCAACCTGGAGCTGCTGGCCAACATCGGCTCGACCGCGCCGTACGTGGGCCTGGTCGGCACCGTGTTCGGGATCATGGTGACCATGCACGACATGGTCAGCCAGGGCCAGCAGGTCGGCATCGCCTCGGTGGCGCCGGGCATCTCCGAGGCGCTGTTCGCCACCGCCATCGGCCTGTTCGTGGCGATCCCGGCGGTGTGGGCCTATAACCGCTACACCAGCCGGGTGGACCGGCTGTCGCAGCGCTACGAGAGCTTCGCCGACGAGTTCAGCTCGATCCTGCAGCGCCAGGCTGGCGCCGAAGAATGAGCCGCGCACGCCCGACCGGGAGCCCGCCATGAGCACACTCGCCCGCCACAAGCGCCGCAAGCTCAAGTCCGAGATCAACGTCGTGCCCTACATCGACGTGATGCTGGTGCTGCTGATCATCTTCATGGTGACCGCGCCGCTGCTGAGCCTGAGCGTGGACGTGGACCTGCCCAAGGCCAACGCCCGCTCGGTGGACAGCAAGCAGGACCCGGTGATCGTGACCGTGGACGCCGAGGGCCGCTACTTCCTCACCCTGGAAGGTGGCAAGGCCGAGCCGATCGACGCCACCGAGCTGCAGCCGCGGCTGGCGGCGTTCGTCGCCCAGAACAAGGACCTGCCGGTGTTCGTCGCCGCCCCCGGCGGGGTGGAGTACCAGAAGGTCATGGACACCATGGTCCTGGTCCAGGCCGCCGGCGTGCCGCGGGTGAGTCTGATGAGCCAGCCGGGCGGCCAGGTCGGGAAGGCGCCGCGTTGAGGACGGCCATGGATCTTCCCGGCGGGAATCCGCATGCACGCTGAAGCCCTCCACCATCGTCCGGAGGACCGCGAGGGCGGGCTGGGCGGCCCGTTCGCGCTGGCCGTGGGCCTGCACGTGCTGGTCGCCTTGCTGTTCTGGCTGGCCTGGTGGTGGTCGCCGCAGAGGCACGTCGAGCCGGCAGCCGGCTCGCCTGCGATCGAGGCCTCGCTGGTGATGTCGCAGGCCGATGTGGCCGCCGCGCAGAAGCGGGCCGAGGACGCACCCAAGCCCGAGCCCCTGCCCGAGCCGGTGGTGGACACCGCGCCGGAGGAAACCGTGCCGCCGCCGCAGCCCCTGCCCGAGCCGCGCCCGCAGGACGCGGCCACCACCCCGCAGCAGAAGGCCCAGGACTTCATCCCCGAGCCGGACACGGTCGATCAGGACGAGGCCCGCCGCGACGCCATCGCCCGGGAGAAGGCCGAGAAGGAACAGGAAGAGCGCCGCCGCCAGGAGCAGATCGACCTGACCGAGCAGCAGAGGCAGAAGGAGGCGGAGAACCAGCGCCGGCTCGCGGCCCAGGCCGAACAGGCCGAGCGCGAGAAGAAGCTGGCCGAGATCCGCCGCCAGCGCGAGCAGGCCGCGCGCCAGGCCGAACTGGCCGAGCAGCGCCTGCGCCAGCTGCAGCAGGCCCAGCAGCGCCCGGCCGCCACCCCCGCGCCGCCCAGCCAGGGCTCGCCGGGGCAGGGCGGGACCAGCGAGGACCTGACCGCCAAGTACGCCGCCGCGATCCAGCAGGCGGTGCTCAACCAGTGGATCCGGCCGGATACCGTGCCCCTGGGCCAGCGCTGCCGGGTGGTGATCCGCCAGCTGCCGGGCGGCGAGGTGATCGACGCCAGGGTGCAGCCGGGCTGCCCGTTCGACGACGCCGGCCAGCGCTCGCTGGAGGCGGCGGTCCTGCGCGCCCAGCCCTTGCCCTACCGTGGCTTCGAAAGCGCGTTCAACCGGACCCTGATCCTCAATTTCGAGGCCCGGGACCGCTGAGCCCCGGCCGGGCGCCGTTCACGCAATCTTCGTTCATGATTGCGAAAATGTTCACGCCGCTGCTGGTATCCCTGTACCACCCCAAGGATCCATGACCTTGCCCATGAAAGCACCGTTGCGCTGGTTCTTCCTGTTCGTCTGCCTGCTGGTCCCGGCCCTGGCTTCGGCCCAGCAGCAGGGTCTGGAGATCGACATCATCGGCGGCAACGCCTCGGCCCTGCCGATCACCGTGGTGCCGATGCCCTACCAGGGCGGCGCCGCGGCCCCGCAGACCGACGTGGCCAAGGTGGTCCGCGACGACCTGGCCCGCTCGGGCCAGTTCCGGACCCTGCCGGAGGCCCAGATCGTCGAGCGCCCGACCCGCGGCGGCGAGATCAACTACCCGACCTGGCGCCAGCTCAAGCAGGACTACATCGTGGTTGGCCGGGTGCTGGACGCCGGTGACGGCGGCTACCGGGTGGAATACGAGCTGTTCGACGTGGCCCGCGGCGAGCGCCTGCTCGGCCTGGCCATGACCGCCCGCGCCAGCGCCATGCGCGACGTGGCCCACCAGATCGCCGACGCCATCTACGAGAAGATCACCGGCGTGCGCGGCGCGTTCTGGACCCGGATCGCCTACGTCACCGCCAGCGGCACCGGCAACAACATGCGCTACGCGCTGGTGGTGGCCGACTCCGACGGCTGGAACCCGCAGACCGTGGTCCGTTCGGCCGAGCCGTTGCTGTCGCCGGCCTGGAGCCCGGACGGCCGCAAGGTCGCCTACGTCAGCTTCGAGCGCGGCAATTCCTCGATCTACATCCAGGACATCGCCACCGGCGCGCGCGAGCTGGTCTCCAGCTTCCGCGGCATCAACGGCGCCCCGTCCTTCTCCCCGGACGGCCGCCGCCTGGCCCTGGCCCTGTCGCGCAGCGGCAACCCCGAAATCTACGTCATGGACCTGGGCAGCAAGCAGCTGACCCAGCTGACCAACCACTTCGGCATCGACACCGAGCCGACTTGGAGCGCGGACGGCTCGACGATCTACTTCACCTCCGACCGCGGCGGCCGCCCGCAGATCTACCAGGTGCCGTCCAGCGGCGGCAGCGCCAGCCGGGTGACCTTCCAGGGCAACTACAACGCCACCGCCTCGGTCTCGTTCGACGGCAAGAAGATCGCCGTGGCCCAGGGCTCGGGCAACACCTACCGGATCGCGGTGATGGACTCCAGCCTGGGCTCGCCCCGCTGGAACACCGTGTCCACCGGCTCGCTGGACGAGTCGCCCAGCTTCGCCCCCAATGCCGGCATGCTCCTGTACGCCTCGCGCGAGGGTGGCAGGGGGGTGCTGTACGCGGTCTCGGCCGATGCCCGGGTCCGCCAGCGGCTGGTCCTGGCCGACGGCGACGTCCGCGAGCCGGCCTGGTCGCCGTACCGCAGCGCCCGTTAAGAAAGGGTTGTAAGATTCGCGCCGTAAAGCTCCAGATCCCGTTTCAAACCCCGCTCCAAGCCACCATCGTCACCACCGTGCATCACAAGGATTGATCATGAACACCACCCGCGTCCTGCTCGTTTCGCTGCTTTCCGTGGCCGTGCTGGCCGGCTGCTCCAAGAAGGTCAAGGAGCAGCCCGCCACCGACACCACCCCGACCACCACCCCGACCACCCCGGTCGCCGATGACGGCCGTTACGGTCCGGAAGACCTGGACACCGACGCCTGCCTGCGTCAGCGCGTGGTGTACTTCGACTTCGACCAGGACTCGCTGAAGCCGGAGTTCCAGGCCATCGTCGCCTGCCACGCCAAGTACCTGCGCGACCGTCCGTCCTCGCGCATCACCCTGCAGGGCAATGCCGACGAGCGCGGCAGCCGCGAGTACAACCTGGGCCTGGGCGAGCGTCGCGGCAACGCCGTGAACTCGGCCGTGCAGGCGGCCGGCGGTTCGGCCAGCCAGCTGGAAGTGGTCAGCTACGGCGAAGAGCGCCCGGTCTGCACCGAGTCCGGCGAGAGCTGCTGGGCGCAGAACCGTCGCGTCGAAATCGTCTACACCGCGCGTTGATCGATGCCGGTTAGCCGATCCCTCGGCATGATGCTGGTCGTGGCGGCCCTCGTGGCCGCCACGCCCGCGCATGCGCAGAAGATGAGCCTGGCCGACCGGGTCGCCCGGCTCGAAGCCCAGGCCAACAACACCCAGGCCAACCAGGACCTGCTGAACCAGCTCAACCAGCTGCGCAGCGAGGTGGTCCAGCTGCGTTCTGCCGTCGAGCAGCTGCAGCACGAGAACCAGCAGTTGCAGCAGCGCAACCGCGACCAGTACCTGGACCTGGACAGCCGCCTCAACCGCCTCGAGGGCGGGGCCCTGCCGGCGCCGCCGGCCGCCGCCACCCCGGCGCCCGCCGCCGCGACCGCGCCCAGGGCGAGCGCCCCGACCCCGGCCGCATCCGACGCGCCCCGCGTGTACGGCGATGCCGGCTCGCTGGCCCAGTCCGGCGACGAGCGTGCCGCCTACGGCGCCGCGCTGGATGCGCTCAAGGCCAGCCGCTACGACGAGTCCGCGCAGATGTTCCAGGCCTTGCTGGACACCTGGCCGGCCGGCATCTACGCCCCCAACGCGCTGTACTGGCTGGGCGAGAGCTATTACGTGACCGGCAACTACCCGCTCGCCGGCCAGCAGTTCGAATCCCTGATCGCGCGCTACCCGACCCACGACAAGGTCCCCGGTGCGCTGCTCAAGCTGGGCCTGGCCCAGTTCGGCGACGGCCAGGTGCGCCAGGCGCAGTCGACCCTGGAACAGGTCGTCGAGCGCTACCCCGGCACTGACGCCGCCCGCATCGCCTCCGATCGCCTGCAGTCGATCCAGCTCAGCCAGCTGCGCTGAGCCGCCGCTCCACCGGATCCGCCATGGACACCCCCGCGCCGCAGAACCGCCTGCGGCTGACCGAGATCTTCCTGTCGCTGCAGGGCGAGGCCAACACCGCCGGCTGGCCGACCGTGTTCGTGCGCCTGACCGGCTGCCCCCTGCGCTGCCAGTACTGCGACACCGCCTACGCCTTCCACGGGGGCGAGTGGTGGGAGATCGGCGCGATCCTGGCCGAGGTCGCCCGCCACGGCGTGCGCCACGTCTGCGTGACCGGTGGCGAGCCGCTGGCGCAGAAGCGCTGCCTGGAATTGCTGCGGCAGCTGTGCGACGCCGGCTACGACGTGTCCCTGGAGACCTCCGGCGCGCTGGACATCGCCGGGGTCGACCCGCGGGTGTCGCGGGTGGTGGACCTGAAGACCCCCGGCTCGGCCGAGATGGCGCGCAACCGGCTGGAGAACCTGCCATTGCTGACCGCGCGCGACCAGGTCAAGTTCGTGCTCTGCGGCCGCGGCGACTACGAATGGGCGCGCGCGATGGTCGCCGGGCACCGCCTGGCCGAACGGTGCGACGTGCTGTTCTCGCCCAGCAAGAGCGAGCTGGCCCCGCGCGACCTCGCCGACTGGATCGTCGCCGACCGCCTGCCGGTGCGCTTCCAGCTGCAGCTGCACAAGATCCTCTGGAACGACGAGCCCGGCCGCTGAGCTGCCGCCGGCATACGACCTACAATGACCTGCCTACCTTCCACGCACGCCCCATGAAGAACGCCGTCGCCCTCGTCTCCGGAGGCATGGACTCGGCCGTGGTCCTGGCCATCGCCCGCGAGCAGGGCTATGCCGTGCATGCGCTGAGCGTGCGCTACGGCCAGCGCCACACCTCCGAACTGGACGCCGCCGACCGCGTCGCCCGCGCCCTTGGCGCGGCGGCGCACAAGACCGTGGACGTGGACCTGCGCAGCATCGGCGGCTCGGCCCTGACCGACGACATCGAGGTGCCCGACGCCGGCGGCGAGGGCATCCCGGTGACCTACGTGCCGGCCCGCAACACCATCATGCTGTCGGTGGCGCTGGGCTGGGCCGAGGTGCTGGGCGCGGCCGACATCTTCTGCGGGGTCAACGCGGTGGACTATTCCGGCTACCCGGACTGCCGCCCCGAGTTCATCGAGGCCTTCGAGCGCCTGGCCAACCTGGCGACCAAGGCGGGCGTGGAGGGCGCCGGCATCCGCGTGCACGCGCCCCTGCTGCGCATGGGCAAGGACGAGATCGTGCGCGAGGGCCTGCGCCTGGGCGTGGATTTCGGCCAGACGGTGTCCTGCTACCGCGCCGATGCCGATGGCCGCGCCTGCGGGCATTGCGATGCGTGCCGGCTGCGGGCGGCGGGCTTCGCAGCGGCGGGTGTGGCCGACCCGACCCGGTACGCGTAGGCGCCGGCCGCAACCGCGGCCCGATCAGGGTCAGGGAATTCCGGCGATCGCCGGAGCTGGTGGGCCGTGATGGATTCGAACCATCGACCAGCGGATTAAAAGTCCGATGCTCTACCGACTGAGCTAACGGCCCACGGGGTGCCGGCGCGCGGCCGGGCGGGCATTTTAACCGACTATCCCCTGTCCGGCGCGACGGCCGTCAGTCCTCGCGTGCGGGGCAGCGTTCGATCCCGTCGCCGGACGCCGGGCTTGCGGAGCGACCGCCCGAGCCGTTGCGCGCCTTTTCGGCCAGCGCCTCGTAGCGTTGGCGCAGTTCTTCCAGCTTCTGGTCGTCCATCTCCTCCATGTCCAGGAGGATGTTGTCGGCGTCGCTGACAACGCGGATCAGCTCGTCCAGCTTCAGGTGCAGGGCGGCGGTGTCCGCGTTCTGGGTGTGCTGGATCAGGAACACCATGAGGAAGGTGATGATGGTGGTGCTGGTGTTGATCACCAACTGCCAGGTGTCGTTGAAGCCGAACAGCGGCCCGCTCAGCGCCCAGGCCAGGATCAGGCCCAGGGCCAGGCAGAACACCCAGGGCGTGCCTGCGGCCTTTGAAGCTTTCTTGGCGATGGTGTTGAACAGGTCGCGGATGCCCATGTGGTGTCCCCTCGGTGCGTGCCTTCAATCTAGGTGCCATCGCGGTGCAGGGTCGGTGAACGCGCCAGCAGGCAGGTGGCACGGCGTCACCGCCTGCCGGGCGACCGCGCCAGTGCTTCACGCGTCGGTGGCGTGCGCCGGTGCCCAATGCAAGCCCGGTATTTCCGACGCCTCGCGAGACGGAGCGAACCATGCCTGCCGAATATTCCTTCTGGAAGCGCAACGGCCTGTCCCTGGTGCTGGCGGCGCTGTTCCTGGCGTTCTGGATCGGCCAGATCCTGACCGGGCAGGCGGCGTTCAACGAGGAGCGGGCCATGGACGGGCTGCCGCCGCTGGCCCTGCTCGCCTACGTCACCTCGGGCCACGCCATCTCGGCGACGTTCGAGAACTGGGAGAGCGAGTTCCTGCAGATGGGCATGTACGTGTTGCTGACGGTCTGGCTGCGGCAGCAGGGATCGGCCGAGTCGCGGCCGCTGGATCCGGCCAGGGACGAGGAGGAGATCGAGCCCGGTCCCACGCCGTGGCCGGCCCGGGCGGGCGGACTGGCGCGCCGGCTGTACGCCAATTCGCTGTCGCTGGCGTTCCTGGCGCTGTTCGCCATCGCCTTCGTGCTGCACGGCCTGGGCAGCTGGAAGCTGGAGAACGAGGAGCGTGCGATGCAGGGCCAGCCGCCGGTGACCCTGCTCGAACACGTGGGCGGCGCCCAGTTCTGGTTCGAGTCGATGCAGAACTGGCAGAGCGAGTTCCTGGCGGTGCTGTCGATCGTGGTCCTGTCGATCTGGCTGCGCCAGGATCGCTCCCCGGAATCCAAGCCGGTGGCCGCCCCGCACATGCAGACCGGGGCATGAGAATCGTCTGAGAACCCGTGCCGCGCGTCTCAATCGGAACATTATTCCTGCAGCCGCCCTTCCATATTCGGCGCGGCCTTAACGAATGCTCGGCCAATGTCGAGGATCGGTGAAGCAGAGAGAGCGGGCGCGATGGAAGCACGGGAAGCAATGCTCGAGGGCAGCCGGATCCTGCTCGTGGAGGACGAATACCTCCTGGCCTCGCTGCTGAAGGAGATCCTGGAAGACCTCGGGGCCGAAGTGATCGGTCCGTTCGCGCGGGTTGGCCCGGCGCTGGATTCGCTGCATGACGACGCGATGCCGCAGATCGCCTGCTCGACGTGAACCTGGGCGGCGAGGATTCCTTCCCGATCGCCGACGAACTGGCCCGCCACGATATTCCCTCGGTGCTGCTGACCGGGTACGACGCCGGCACGCTGCCGGAGCGGTACCGGCATCTGCCCTGCCTGTACAAGCCGATCGACCTGGCCGCCATCCACCGCGGGTTCGTGCCGCTGGCGGCGGACGCGGCCGGCGGCGGGCGCACGTCGCCCGGCGACGTGCGCTTCCACTTCAGCCACTGACGCGGCGCGGATGCGCCGCGCCATCCAACGGGGCGCCGGCAAGCGGATCAGGCCGCCTTGCGCTCGCGCGCTGCGCGCTGGTTGCCGCCCTGTTCGGCCAGCCGGGTCAGCTTCTCGTCGGTGGCCTTTTCCTCTTCCAGCGTTTCCAGCAGCAGCGGCAGCGCGTCCTTGTAGCCGAGCTGCTTGGCCAGCGCGGCCAGGGTGCCGTAGGCGGCGATCTCGTAGTGCTCGACCTTCTGCGCGCCGCCGATCAGCGCCGCGTCGCGCAGGGGGCCCTGCTCGATGGAGTCGATGATCTCCTTGCCTTCCTCGACCAGGCCTTCCATCGCGGCGCACTTGATCCGCTTCAGGCGGATGTCGAGGATCTCGACGATCCGGTCGATGCGCTCGATCTGGCCCTGGGTCTCCTCCAGATGCATGCGGAAGCCATCGGCCAGGGCCGGCTCGTCGGCGGCGCGGGCCAGGCGCGGCAACGCCTTGGTCAGCTGCTTCTCGGCGCTGTAGATGTCCGACAGCTCGTGGACGAACAGTTCTTCAATGGTCTTGACGCTCATGGCGATGCTCCTCGTGGTGGGTCGGGTAAGGCGGGGGGGGGTTACTGCGTTGAAGCGGAAGAGCCGGAGTCGGGGCGCGCCGGTACCGCATCCTCCTTGTGCTGGGCCGGCTGTCCCTCGCGGGCACCGGGCTGCGATTCGGGATCGTTGCGCCGCTCGCTCTCGCGCTTTCCGGGCTGCTCGCCGCGCCGGTGCTGCGGCTCGACGGGGCTCACGGCCGCATCTCCGTCTGCGGCAGGCCGGTGCTGGCGACGCCATGGACGACCGGATCGCCTGCGATGTCCGTGCCCGGCGGCGCGGTTGCAGGCGCCTGTGGCGGATCCGCCACGTATTGCTGCAGCAGTTCGGGAAGGAAACGGGCGAGGCGGTTCGGATCGAGTTCGTGTTCCATGCGGCGATCTCGTGGGAAGGTTGTGGGGCTCGGCAGTCGCCGGCCAGGTCGGCAACCGCGCGAACCGGGAGGATGCGGGACAGGTCGTTAGCTCCGTTGCGCATTGCGGGTGAAGGCCTGTTTTACGACTGCGACCGGTGCGCCTTCATCGATGCGCACCTGGTGTCATCGGGCGGTGAGGCGCGCGGTTCGTGAAGAGGCCCGTTCCGGGCTGCGTTCCCTGCGTGGACCGGTTCCGCGTGCCGGAATGGCGTTGCACGCCTGCCTGAACGCGTTCGGGCAGGCGCCGGCCCGCGCGGTTGAAGCGCCTGTGGGGTGGGCGCATATTCAATCCGTCCCTCTTGCCCCTCTTCCGTCGCGTTGCCACGTCTCACCCGCTGCGACCGCGGCGGGGCAGGCTCCGGCTTTCGGCGACAGTCCGCGCCCATGAGCACCGCTGCCTTCCATCCCGCCGTCGCGCGCTGGTTCGACCGCGCCTTCCCGGGCCCGACCGAGGCCCAGGCCGCGGCGTGGCCGGCGATCATGGCCGGGCGCAACACCCTGGTGGCCGCGCCGACCGGTTCGGGCAAGACCCTGACCGCGTTCCTGGCCGCGCTCGACGCCCTGGTGCGCGAGGGCCTGGCGAACGGCGGCGAACTGCCCGACCGCACCCAGGTGATCTACGTCTCGCCGCTGAAGGCGCTGTCCAACGACATCGCCCTGAACCTGGAAGCGCCGCTGGCCGGGATCCGCGACGCCCTGCTGGAGCTGGGCCTGCCGGACGTGCGGATCCGCACCGCGGTACGTACCGGCGACACCCCGCAGGGCGAGCGCGCGCAGATGCGCAAGCAGCCGCCGCACGTGCTGGTCACCACCCCCGAGTCGCTGTACGTGCTGCTCGGCTCGGCCTCGGGCCGGGCGATGCTGGGCTCGGTGCGCAGCGTGATCGTGGACGAGATCCACGCCCTGGCCGACGACAAGCGCGGCAGCCACCTGGCGTTGTCGCTGGAGCGACTGGAGGCCCTGTGCGGGCGGCCGCTGGTGCGGATCGGGCTGTCGGCCACGCAAAAGCCCGTTGAGGAGGTGGCACGGTTCCTGGTCGGTGCGGCCAACGTGTATCCCTCGCGCGAGGCGCTGCCCGGCTGGGACGGCCCCGATCCGCTGGCCGGCACCGCCGCGGTGCTCGGCGGCCAGGCCGCCACCGACGTGCCCGACTGCGCGGTGGTCGACATCGGCTACGCCAAGCAGCGCGACCTGGCCCTGGAACTGCCGCCCACGCCCCTGTCGGCGGTGATGTCCAACGAGCAGTGGGAGCAGGTCTACGCGCGCCTGGTCGAGCTGGTGCGCCAGCACCGCACCACCCTGGTGTTCGTTAATACCCGGCGCATGGCCGAGCGTGCGGCCTTCCACCTGGGCGAGCTGCTCGGGCGCGAGGTCGTGGGCACCCACCACGGCAGCCTGTCCAAGGAACTGCGGCTGGAGGCCGAGCAGAAGCTCAAGCGCGGCCAGCTGCAGGTGCTGGTGGCCACCGCCTCGCTGGAACTGGGCCTGGACATCGGCGACGTCGACCTGGTCTGCCAGCTCGGCTCGCCGCGTTCGATCGCCGCCTTCCTGCAGCGCGCCGGGCGCTCGGGTCACCACGTCGGCGGGGTGCCGAAGGCGCGGCTGTTCCCGCAGACCCGCGACGAGCTGGTCGAGTGCGCCGCCCTGCTGGACTGCGTGCGCCGCGGCGAGCTCGACGCCCTGCGGATCCTGCCGGCGCCGCTGGACGTGCTGTGCCAGCAGATCGTGGCCGAGGTCGCTTCCAGCGAGTGGGACGAGGACGCGTTGTACGACTGGCTGCGCCGCGCCTGGCCGTACGCGCGCCTGGAGCGGGCGAAGTTCGACGAAGTGGTGAAGATGCTGGCCGACGGTTTCAGCGACCGCCGCGGCCCGCGCGCCGGCTGGCTGCACCGCGACGCGGTCAACCGTCGCCTGCGCGGCCGCCAGGGCGCGCGCATGGTCGCCACCATGTCCGGCGGCACCATCCCCGAAACCGGCGACTACGCGGTGGTGCTGGAGCCGGCCTCCACCTTCATCGGCTCGGTCAACGAGGACTTCGCGGTCGAGAGCATGGCCGGCGACATCTTCCAGCTGGGCAACGCCAGCTACCGGATCCTGCGGGTCGAAGCCGGCCGGGTGCGGGTGGAGGACGCGCAGGGCATGCCGCCGAGCATCCCGTTCTGGCTGGGCGAGGCGCCCGGGCGCACCGACGAGCTGTCGCTGGGCGTGTCGCGGCTGCGCGAGGAACTCGCCGCGCGGCTTGGGCCCTTCGTCCCGGAGGGAGAGGGGGGCACGGCCGCCATGGCCTGGCTGACCGAAGAACTCGGCCTCGCCGAACACGCTGCGCGCCAGCTGGTCGATTACCTCGGCGCCACCGCGATCGCCCTGGGCGGGGCGATGCCCACCCAGAAGCGGATCGTGCTCGAGCGCTTCTTCGACGAGACCGGCTCCACCCACCTGGTGGTGCACAGCCCCTACGGCAGCCGCCTCAACCGCGCCTGGGGCCTGGCCCTGCGCAAGCGCTTCTGCCGCCAGTTCAACTTCGAGCTGCAGGCCGCGGCCACCGAGGAGGCGATCGTGCTGTCGCTGTCCACCAGCCACAGCTTCCCGCTGATCGAGGTCTCCAAATACCTGCACTCGTCCTCGGCGCAGGACGTGCTGGTCCAGGCCCTGCTGGACGCGCCCTTGTTCCCGGTGCGCTGGCGCTGGAACGCGACCACCGCGCTGGCCCTGCCGCGCTTCGTCGGCGGCAAGAAGGTGCCGCCGCAGCTGCAGAGGATGAAGTCCGAGGACCTGCTGGCCACCGTGTTCCCCGACCAGGTCGCCTGCCTGGAGAACATCGTCGGCGAGCGCCAGGTGCCCGACCACCCGCTGGTCGCGCAGACCCTGGACGACTGCCTGCACGAGGCGATGGACACCGAGGGCTGGCTGCAGGTGCTGCGGGGCCTGGAATCGGGCGGGATCGAGGTCGCCGCCTGCGACGTCACCGCGCCCTCGCCGCTGGCCGCCGAGGCGCTGAACGCACGGCCCTATGCCTTCCTCGACGATGCTCCCCTGGAGGAGCGCCGTACCCAGGCGGTGCAGACCCGCCGCTACGCCGACCCGCAGTCGGCCACCGACCTGGGCCGGCTGGACGCCGAGGCGGTGGCGCAGGTGCGCGAGGAGGCCTGGCCGCGCCCGCGCAGCGCCGACGAGATGCACGAGGCCCTGACCGGGCTGGGCTTCGTCACCGCCGCCGAAGCCGCGCGTTCGCCGGCCTGGGAGGCCTGGCTGCAGCAGCTGTTGCGCGACGCGCGCGCCACCCGCCTGCTCGCCGCCGGCCGCCAGTGGTGGGTGGCGGCCGAGCGCCTGCCGCAGCTGCTGGCCCTGCACCCGTCGGCCCTGCAGCAGCCGGGGATCGCGGTTCCGGAGGAATACGCAAAGGTGCCGTGGAGCGCCGAGGACGCGGCGGTCGCCCTGCTGCGCTCGCGCCTGACCGGCCTCGGCCCGGCGACGGCCGCCGCCCTGGGCGACAGCCTGGCGCTGGCGCCGCTGGTCGTGGACATGGCCTTGCTCAAGCTGCAGTCGCAGGGCTATGCGATGCAGGGCCGCTTCTCGCCGGGGGCGAGGGACGAGGAATGGTGCGAGCGCCACCTGCTCGCGCGCATCCACCGCTATACCCTCAAGCGCCTGCGCCGCGAGATCGAGCCGGTGGCGCCGCGCGACTTCATGCGCTTCCTGTTCGACTGGCAGAGGGTCGCCCGGGACTCGCGGGTCAGCGGCCCGGAGGCGCTGGCCGGGGTGCTGGCGCAGCTGGAAGGCTACGAGGCCCCGGCCGCGGCCTGGGAGGGCGAGATCCTGCCGGCGCGGGTGCGCGACTACTCGATCGCCTGGTTGGACGACCTGTGCACCGCCGGCCGCACCCTGTGGACCCGGCTGCGCGCGGCCGAGGCCGAACCCGGCGCGACGCGCGGCGGCGGCGCCTCGCTGCGCGGCACCCCGATCCTGCTGCTGCCGCGGCGCAGCGCACCGCACTGGACCGCACTGGCGCCGGATCCGGGCGAGGACGCGGCGCTGTCCTCGCGCGCGCAGAAGCTGGCCGACTTCCTCGCCGCGCACGGCGCCTCGTTCTTCGACGAGATGCTGGCCGGCACCCGCCTTCTGCAGACCGAGCTGGAGGACGCGCTGGCCGAACTGGTCGCCCGCGGCCGCGCCCACTGCGACAGCTTCGCCGGCCTGCGCGCCTTGCTGGTGCCGGCTTCGAAGCGGCCTTCGCCGGGCCATGGCCGCCGGCGCGCGATGATGCTCGGAATCGAGGACGCCGGACGCTGGGCCCTGGTGCGGCGGGCGTCGCCGGTGGCGGTCGATGGCACCGTCCCGGAGGAGGCGTCCGTGGCCGCCGATGGCACGCGCGCTGTCGAAGCGGTTGCCGCCGTGGGCAAGCCGTCGTCATCCGGTTCCTCGCGGCCGCCGAAACCCGATCCGGAAGCGGTCGAGCACGTCGCCCGGGTGCTGCTGCGCCGCTACGGCGTGGTCTGCTGGCGGGTACTGGAGCGTGAGGCGGCCTGGCTGCCGCCGTGGCGCGAACTGTTGCGCGTCTACCATCGGCTGGAAGCGCGGGGCGAAGTGCGCGGCGGGCGTTTCATCGAGGGCCTGTCGGGCGAGCAGTTCGCCCTGCCGGAAGCCATCGGCCTGCTGCGCAAGGCGCGGCAGAAGCCGGAGGACGGCACCCTGGTCTGCCTGAGCGCGCTGGACCCGCTGAACCTGTCCGGCACGGTGGTCGCCGGCGACAAGGTGCCGCGTATTGCCGGGGCCCGCGTGCTGTACCGCGACGGCATGCCGTTGGCCTCGCTGGTGGCCGGCGAGGTGCGGCCGATGGCGAAACTGGACCCGGCTTTGGAAGCCGCCGCCCGCAAGACCCTGCTGCGCGAGCCCGACTCCGGCCCCGAAGCCCTGCTCGCCCGCCTCCAGGCCGCCACTCCCCTGTAGGAGCGGGTTGACCTGGCTTCGGAGACGCTTGTGCGTTGGGAATCGTGCCTTCGGATGCCGGTTTTGCTTCACCTGTAGGAGCCGGGAGACCGGACATTCGTCCGTGGAGAAGCGCCGGCGACCGTGGAGGCGGACGGATCATTGGCGTCCGGTTTCACGCAAACGCATCCGCCATGGCGGTCGCCGGCAAGACCGGCTCCTACAAAAGGCAGAGCAAAAGCTCGAAGAGCGGAGCACCAGAAGCGGTGAACTCCAAAGCCGCAGACCCAAGGCGCGGCGGCCCCGGCCGAAGCCGGCGCACGGCATGCCGCCCCCAGCTCATCCCTGCTCGCGCACGATCTCCAGCACCGCCTCGCCGTAGCGGCCGAGCTTGCCGCCGCCGATCCCGCCGACCCGGGCAAGCTCCGAAATGGAGGCCGGGCGCAGCTGGGCGATGTCGCGCAGGGTGCGGTCGTGGAAGATCACGTAGGCCGGCACGTTCTGCTCGCGCGCCATCTGCCCGCGCCAGGCGCGCAGGGCGTCGAACAGGGGGCGGTCGCCGGCGTCCACGTGCAGGGTGCTCTCGCTGCGGCGCTCGCCGCCGCCGCTTCCGCCGCCGCGGCCGGACTTGCGCGCCGGTTCCTCGCGCAGGTGCACCTCCTGCTCGCCGCGCAGCACCGGCCGGGCCGCCGGGCCCAGGCGCAGGCTGCCGTGGCCCTCGGCGTCCACTTCCAGCAGGCCGGCCACCACCAGCTGGCGGAACACGCTGCGCCAGGCGTTGGCGTCCAGGTCGGCGCCGATGCCGTAGGTGGAGATCTCCTGGTGGCGGAACTGGCGCACCTTCTCGGTGTCGGCGCCGCGCAGCACGTCGATCAGGTGGGCTGCGCCGAAGCGCTGGCCGGTGCGATAGACGCAGCTCAGGGCCTTGCGCGCGGCCTCGGTCGCGTCCCAGGTGCGCACCGGCTGCAGGCAGTTGTCGCAGTTGCCGCATACGCCCGGGCCTTCGTGGCCGGCGGCCGGGACGTAGGTTTCGCCGAATGCGGCCAGCAAGGCCTGGCGCCGACACATCGCCGATTCGCAGTAGCCCAGCAGCTGGTCGAGCTTGCGCCGCTCCAGCGCCTTGCGCTCCTCGCCGGCCTCGCCCTGCTCTATCATCTGCCGCAGCAGGACCACGTCGCCCAGGCCGTAGCCCATCCAGGCCTCGGCCGGCTCGCCGTCGCGGCCGGCGCGGCCGGTCTCCTGGTAATAGCCCTCGATCGACTTGGGCAGGTCCATGTGGGCGACGAAGCGCACGTCCGGCTTGTCGATGCCCATGCCGAAGGCGATGGTCGCGCACATCACGATTCCGTCCTCGCGCAGGAAGCGGCGCTGGTTCTCGGCGCGCACCGCCGCCGGCAGGCCGGCGTGGTAGGGCAGGGCGGCGATGCCGCGGCCGGCGAGGAACTCGGCGGTCTCCTCGACCTTGCGCCGCGACAGGCAGTAGACGATCCCCGACTCGCCGGCGTGCGAGGCCAGGAAGTCGACCAGCTGCCGGCGCGGGTTGTCCTTGTGCGCGACCAAGTAACGGATGTTGGGCCGGTCGAACGAGCTGAGGAAGCACTGCGCGTCCTCCAGCGCCAGGCGCTCGGCGATCTCGCGCCGGGTCGGCGGGTCGGCGGTGGCGGTCAGGGCGATCCGCGGCACCTGCGGCCAGCGCTCGTGCAGGATCGTCAGCTCGCGGTATTCGGGGCGGAAGTCGTGGCCCCACTGCGAGACGCAGTGGGCCTCGTCGATCGCGAACAGGGCGATTGGGCTGCGCTCGATCAGGTCGAGGAAACGCGGGGTGAGCAGGCGCTCGGGGGCGACGTAGAGCAGGTCGAGGCCGCCGTCGAGCAGATCGCGCTCGACCTGGCGGGCTTCGGTGGCATCCAGGGTGGAGTTGAGGTAGGCCGCGCGCACGCCCAGCTGGCGCAAGGCCTCGACCTGGTCCTGCATCAGCGCGATCAGCGGCGAGACCACCAGGCCGGTGCCTGCGCGCAGCAGGGAGGGGATCTGGTAGCACAGCGACTTGCCGCCGCCGGTGGGCATCAGCACCAGGGCGTCGTGGCCGCCGGCGACGTGCTCGACGATGGCCTGCTGCTGGCCGCGGAAGGCGTCGTAGCCGAAGACCCGGCGCAGCACCGACACGGCATCGCCGGCGGGGGCCGCCGCATCGGCGATGCGCGGCGGTTCGTCGTGGAGGAGTTCCTGCATGCGCCAAGGATACCGGGCGATGCGGGCGGCAGCGCTGAACCGTGCGGGTGCGCGAGGGTAGGAAAAGCAGGCGCGGCGGTGTAGGGGCGGCAGGCTGAAACACGACGGCCGCCCGGAGGCGGCCGTCGCAGGCGGTGCGGACCCGCAGGTCCGCGCGCCGCTCACTCCAGCAGCGAGCGCAGCATCCAGGCGTACTTCTCGTGGGTCTGCAGGCGCTGGGTCAGCAGGTCCACGGTCGGGTCGTCGCCGGCGTCGTCGGCGGTCTTGAGCACCTCGCGCGCGGTCCGGCACACCGCCTCGTTGCCGGCCACCAGCTGCTGGACCATGCCCTTCCAGTCGGGCACGCCGTCGGCGCCGGACTCCTCGCGGATCGAGGTCAGGCGGATGAACTCGGCGTACGAGCCCGGGGTGTTGAAGCCCAGCGCGCGGGTGCGCTCGGCGACCTCGTCCAGCGCGTTCCACTGCTCGGTGTACTGGGTCTCGAACATCACGTGCAGCGAGTTGAACATCGGCCCAGTCACGTTCCAGTGGAAGTTGTGGGTCTTCAGGTACAGGGTGAAGGCGTCGGACAGGTAGCGGGCCAGGCCTTCGGCGATCTCCTTGCGGTCGGCGCTGGTGATGCCGATGTCGATCCGCGAGGTCGAGGCGACCGGGTCGAGCGTCTTGGCGGTCTTGGCCTTGCCGGCCGGGGCCTTCTTGGGGGACTTGGTCTTGGCCATGAACATGCTCCTTGGGGTGGGTCCACAGGGGAGAGATGGGGCTGTCACAATAGACGTTAAACCCCTTCGCGTTATGCAAAGTTTCACACGGCCGCATAGATGGAATCGATCCCCGCCGACCTCCGCACCGCCCTCGACGCCGGCCGGCGCGGCATCGACACGGCCCTGACCCGCGACCGCGGCCGCCTGCACGGACTCTGGTCGCGCTGGCGCGGCGCGCCGGCCGATGCGCAGCTGCGCGAGCGCTTCGAGCAGGCCCTGGCGGCCTCGGCCGCGCAGGTACGGGCGCGCGCCGAAGGCCTGCCGGCGGTGACCGTGGACGCGGCCCTGCCGATCGCCGCCGAGGCCGAGCGGATCGTGCGCCTGATCCGCGAGCACCCGGTGGTGGTGGTGGCCGGCGAGACCGGCTCGGGCAAGACCACCCAGCTGCCCAAGCTGTGCCTGGCCGCCGGCCGCGGCGTGGCCGGGGCGATCGGCTGCACCCAGCCGCGGCGGATCGCCGCCCGCGCGGTGGCCACCCGGGTGGCCGAGGAGCTGAAGGTGCCGCTGGGCGGCGTGGTCGGCTACCAGGTGCGCTTCAGCGACCATGCCGGGGCCGATACCCGGGTCAAGTTCATGACCGACGGCATCCTCCTGGCGGAGATCGCCTCCGACCGCTGGCTGTCGGCCTACGACACCCTGATCATCGACGAGGCCCACGAGCGCAGCCTCAACATCGACTTCCTGCTGGGCTACCTCAAGCAGCTGCTGAAGAAGCGCCGCGACCTGAAGGTGATCGTCACCTCGGCCACGATAGACACGTCCAGGTTCTCGAGGCATTTCGACGACGCGCCGGTGGTCGAGGTGGCCGGGCGCACGTTCCCGGTGGAGGTGCGTTACCGGCCGCCGGAACAGGGCACGGGAAGCGATGAACGGGGAACGGCCGATCCCGCCGGCCCCGGGCGCGGCGCGGGAAAGCGGGACGGCGGCGCAGGCGCTTCCGCCCGCCGCCCGCGCGAGGAGCGCGAGCTGGATCCGCTGGCCGCGATCGCCAGCGCCATCGACGAAATCACCGCCGCCGACCCGCGCGGCGACGTGCTGGTGTTCCTGCCCGGCGAGCGCGAGATCCGGGACCTGCACCGGGCGCTGGAGAAGCGCCAGTACCGCTCCACCGAGGTGCTGCCGCTGTATGCGCGGCTGTCGGCGCGCGACCAGGACCGGGTGTTCAACCCCGGCCCGCAGAGGCGGATCGTGCTGGCCACCAACGTCGCCGAAACCTCGCTGACGGTGCCGCGGATCCGCTACGTGGTCGACCCGGGTGAGGCCCGGATCAAGCGCTACAGCCCGCGCTCGAAGATCGACCGCCTGCACGTGGAGCCGATCAGCCAGGCCAGCGCCAACCAGCGCAAGGGCCGCTGCGGCCGCGTCGCCGAGGGCATCTGCTACCGCCTGTACGCCGAGGCCGATTTCCTCGCGCGCCCGGAATTCACCGACCCGGAGATCCGCCGTTCCAGCCTGGCCGGGGTGATCCTGCGCATGCTGCATCTGGGCCTGGGGCGGATAGAAGACTTCCCGTTCCTGGAGCCGCCCGACGAGCGCGCCATCGCCGACGGCTGGCAGCAGCTGGTCGAATTCGGCGCGATCGAGGAGACGGGCGACGGCCAGCGCCGGTTGACCGCGATCGGCCGGCAGATGGCGCGCCTGCCGGTGGACGTGAAGCTGGCGCGGATGCTGGTGGCCGCGCAGGCGCACGGGGTGCTGCGGGCGATGCTGCCGATCGCCGCCTTCCTCGGCGTGCAGGATCCGCGCGAGCGTCCGCCGGAAGCACGCGAGGCCGCCGACAACGCCCACGCCCAGTTCGCCGATCCGCGCTCGGAGTTCGTCGGCATCCTGCGCCTGTGGCAGGCCTACGACGACGCCCACGGCGAGCTGACCCAGTCGCGGCTGCGCGACTGGTGCGGCAAGCGTTTCCTCGGGTTCCTGCGCATGCGCGAATGGCGCGAGCTGCACCGCCAGCTCAAGCTGCTGTGCGAGGAGCTGGGCTGGCGCGAGGAACCGGCGGAACAGGCGGTGCTGCCCCTGCTGGCCGGTGCGCCGGCGGCGGACGAGCGTGGCGGTTCCAGTGCGCGTCCCACCCGCGGCGAACTGCACCGCGCCGCGCGGATGGTGCGGGAAGGCAAGGCGATCCAGGCGTCAACCGTGGCGGCGCCCGCGCGCGGCTCCCGACCGGCCGGCGCGGCATCGGCGGCCGGCGCCGCGGGCACCGGCGCAGAGCCCCGCATCGGCGCCCGCGAGCGCGCCGCCGCCTACCAATCCCTGCATCGTGCCCTGATCGCCGGCCTGCCGACCCAGCTCGGCCACCGCACCGAGAAGGGCGACTACCAGGCGCCGCGCCAGCGCCGCTTCCAGCTGTTCCCGGCCTCGCCCCTGGCGAAGAAGCCCCCGCCCTGGGTGCTGGTGGCGACCCTGCTGGATACCCAGAAGGTCTGGGGCCTGACCGCCGCGGCGATCGAGCCGGACTGGGCCATCGCCGAGCTGCCGCACCTGCTGGCGCGCAAGCACTTCGATCCGCGCTGGTCGCGCGCCCAGGGCAACGTCCTGGCCTCCGAGCAGATCGGCCTGTTCGGCCTGGTGCTCGCTCCCAAACGGCCCGTCCACTACGGCCGGATCGACCCGGCCGGCGCCCACGACCTGTTCGTGCGCCAGGGCCTGGTGACCGGCGAGATCGACACCCGCGCCTCGTTCGTCGCCGCCAACCTCAAGACCCTGGAGCAGGCGCGCGAGGAGGAGGCCAAGCTGCGCCGCGCCGGCCTGGTCGCCGGCGAGGACTGGCAGGCGCGCTGGTACCTGGACCGGGTGCCGGGCGAGATCCACTCGGCCGCCGGCCTGGATGCCTGGTACCCGAAGCTGGGCCAGGAGAAGAAGCAGGCCCTGCGCTGGTCGACCGTCGACCTGCTGCCCGGCGAAGGCAGCCAGGACGACCTGTACCCGAAGTACTTCCCGCTGGGCGACGCGCGCCTGCCCCTGCACTACCGCTTCGAGCCGGGCGCGGCCGACGACGGCGTCACCCTGGACGTGCCTTTGCCGCTGCTCAACGCGCTGGACCCGGCGCGGCTGTCGTGGCTGGCGCCGGGCTTCGTCGCCGACAAGGCCGCCGGCCTGATCCGCAGCCTGCCCAAGGCCATGCGCCGCAACTACGTGCCGGCGCCGGACTTCGGCCGCGCCTTCTTCGAGGCGTTCCCGAAACCATCGGCCGATGCGCTGCCCGGCGAGCTGGCGCGCTTCCTCTCTCGCGCCACCGGGGTCCAGGTTTCGGCCCTGGATTTCGACGAGGCCGCGCTGGAGCCGCACCTGCGGATGAACCTGCGCCTGCGCGATGTCCAGGCGCGCGCGGAGCCGGCGCGCGCAGCGCCGGAGCAGGACGGCAAGGTGCTGGCCGAGTCGCGCGACCTCGACGCGTTGCGCGCGCAGTTCGGCGAGCGCGCCGGCCGCGCCTTCGCCTCGCGCGCCGCGCGCGCGCTGGCCCAGGGCGGCGGCGAACTGCGCGATTTCCCGGAAGAAGCCATACCGGTCCAGGTCACCGGCGAGGCCGGCGTGCCCGGCTGGCCCGCGCTGGTGGACGAGGGCGAACACGCCGTGCTGCGCGTGTTCGCCGACCGCGCCCAGGCCGAAGCGGCGCATCCGCGCGGGGTCGATCGCCTTTTGCGCATCGCCCTGGCCGACAAGGCCCGGCAGGCGCGCAGGCAGCTGCCGGTCTCGCCCAAGCTGGGCCTGCTGTACGCGGCGATCGAGCAGTTCGGCCATGGCCCGGAGGCGAAGGCGAAAGAGAAGGAGCAGCTGCGCGCCGACCTGGTGGAGGCCGCGCTTAACGCGGTACTGGCCGAGGGCCTGGGCGAGATCCGCGACCGCGCCGCGTTCCGCAAGCGTGCCGAAACCGCAGGCCGCACGCTGTTCGCCGAGGCGATGGCACGGTTGCAGCTGGCCGAGCAGATCCTGGCCGCGGTGGCCGAGCTGAAGCCGAAACTCGAGGCGCCGCTGATGGGGTGGGCCGGGGCCAACCTCGACGACCTGCGCGCGCAGCTGGAGGGCCTGGTGCACCCCGGCTTCCTTGGCCGCACACCGGCCGAGGCCCTGGCCCAGTTCCCGCGCTGGCTCAAGGGCATGGCCCTGCGCGCCGAACGCGCGATGCGCGACCCGGCCCGCGACCAGGCGCGGATGCTCGAACTCAAGCCGTTCATCGACGCGCTGGCCGCGGCGCGCGCGCGCGGCGAGGACGAGGCGCCGGAGTGGCAGGCCTTGCGCTGGGACCTGGAGGAGCTGCGGGTTTCGCTGTTCGCCCAGGAACTGGGTTCGCGCGGCGGCGTCTCGCCCAAGAAGCTGGCGCAAAGGCTGGCCACGCTGCTGTAGGTGCCGGCAGACTTGAAATCGGATGTGGACCGGCCAGCCTTTCGTAGACATCCGGTTGCCATAATTGATGGCAATGACCGAGGTGTTTATGAGCAACAGCAAGCAGTACACGGATGAGTTCCGGGCCGAAGCGGTGAAGCAGGTGATCGAGCGTGGCTTCACGGTAGTGGACGTCGCCTCGCGGATCGGGATTCCCAAGCACACATTGTATGGCTGGGTGCAGGCGGCCAAGAAGACGATGCCGGCCGCTGGAGCCACGGTTGCGCCGAGCGAGTCAGCCGAGATCCGCCGGCTCAAGGCCGAGCTGCGGCGGGTGACCGAGGAGCGCGACATCCTAAAAAAAGCCGCCGC
>NZ_PDWL01000110.1 GCF_010093185.1 Pseudoxanthomonas jiangsuensis
AAACTGGTGCGCGAGCAGGCGGCGACCCCGGTCTGGCGCGAAAGTCCGGCCCGCCGGCTCAGTACAGGACCCGCTCGCCCTGCGGGGGCGGGCTCCACTGGCAAATACAGGGGTCGGTGAGCGCGAGGACGTCCTGGCGCATAAACAGTCGCAGGGCGACCTGGGCGAGGGAGTGCGCAGGCGGGACCACGGCGCACCTCGCCCGGTCGCCGTCGCAACGGTGGCGATGAGGGTGACGCCGATAAGCAAAGCCGACGCCGTTGTGGCAGTGCGGCGTGGGTTGCGCTGGGTGTTCTCGATAGCCAGCTCCCCGGGAATCCCGCCAGGACGAGCGACACCGATGGCTCGGCCTAGGCTTCCGATGAGGACAGGAGCTAACACGAGCACTCCGGCCAAGCTGAGGAACCCGCCGGCGACCCCGCACATCACGGCGTTCTTCGTCTCCATATCGCTCGTTGCGCAGGTGATGACAAGGGCAGTACCAGCGAGGAAGAGCAGCGTTCCGAACCCGACGCGGACCCGTCCAATCTTGCGAGTGGGCGTCTCAGTCACCGGCTGGAGTGCCACCACTGGAGTGACCTTGGT
>NZ_PDWL01000111.1 GCF_010093185.1 Pseudoxanthomonas jiangsuensis
CCCTGCATCCGTCCCGGTGCCCCGGTGGGTCGGCAGGCAGGATCAGCGTTCCTGGGGTGCCCTGTATTGCTGCCGGCGTGGCAAGCAGCAGCGGCACTGCACCGGCAGACGCGGTTGACTAGACTATGTCGCCACTGGTCCCGGCGGTGGGGGGTTCGTAAGGCCCCACCTTCTGCCCCCCGCCGAGCCGTGCGTCGTCGCGTACCGGGCCGGCCTAGATTTCATCGAGGACCTCGCGGCTCTCCTCCACCAGGCCTTCCATCGCAGCACATTTGATGCGCTTGAGCTTGATGCCCAGAACCTCGACGACCTGGTCGATGCGTTCGATCTGGCCTTGGGTTTCTTCCAGATGAGTTTCGAAGGCCTGCTTCAGTTTCGGCTCGGTGGCCGCACGCGCAAGACGCGGCAGCGACTTGGTCAGCTGCTTCTCGGCGCTGTAGATGTCCGACAGCTCGTGGATGAAAAGGTCTTCGACGGTCTTGATCGCCATGTGTGGCTCCTTTGGTTGGTCAGAGGGTGGGTCGCTGCGGTTCGCCATGTCGGTGGCAATGCCTTGATGAGTTCGCGTTGCACGCCTGCGAAC
>NZ_PDWL01000112.1 GCF_010093185.1 Pseudoxanthomonas jiangsuensis
GTTCGGGCAAGACCACCACGCTGTACACCGCGTTGAGCCAGCTCAACACCTCGGATGTGAAAATCATCACCGTCGAAGACCCGGTGGAATACCAGATCGAAGGCATCAACCAGATCCAGGCCAAGCCGCAGATCGGGCTGGATTTCGCCAACGCATTGCGCAGCATCGTGCGTCAGGATCCGGACATCATCATGATCGGCGAAATGCGCGATCTGGAAACCGCACGCATCGCGATCCAGTCCGCGCTCACCGGCCACCTGGTGCTGTCCACGCTGCACACCAATAACGCGGCCGGCGGCATCACTCGTCTGCTCGACATGGGCGTGGAGGATTATCTGCTCACCTCCACCATCAACGGCATCCTGGCGCAGCGTCTGGTGCGCAAACTCGACCTGGCCAATGCCGAGCGCTATGCGGCTTCGCCGGAAGAAATCGCCAAGTTCGATCTGCGCCGCCTGCAACCGGAGGGCGACATCTTTCTGTATCGCCCGCGTCCCTCGGCCACCGCACCTACCGGGTATCTTGGACGCACCACCATCGTCGAATTCCTGGTGATGAACGACGAACTGCGCCGTGCGGTGA
>NZ_PDWL01000113.1 GCF_010093185.1 Pseudoxanthomonas jiangsuensis
ACGTTGGCGCACAGTGGGGTGGACGCGGCGGGGGGGCTTTCTATGCCCCGTGTCGGGCTGGCGCGGGGCATCGAGGTGGCAGCTGAGGGCGTGGACGCGGAGGCCGCCATCCCCGGGCTGCGCGAAGCCGGTGTGGGCCTGGTGCGGGGTTTCAGCCTGCATCGTCCATGCCCGCTGGAAGGGCTGTGGCACACGCCGCAGCTGGTGGCCGTCTCCGGGTAAGCGCGCTTGACCCAGGCGACTTCCCGCAGCGTCATGCCGGTGCTGCGTGTACACGCCTCTGGCGGCTGCACGGTAGTTTTGTTGGCTGCTCTAAATCGCCGATAATTGGCAGATGACGATCCGACTCAACAAATACATCGCCGAAACCGGCTTTTGCTCACGCCGCGAGGCCGATCGTCTGATCGGCGAACGCAGGGTCACCGTCAATGGCGTGCCCGCCGGTACCGGCGCGGTGGTCGGCGAGGAAGATACCGTGCTGGTGGATGGCCAGCCGCTACGCATACGCGAGGCCAAGAAGCTCGGTGGTCGCAAGCACGTCTACATCGCGCTCAACAAACCGGTGGGCCCGTCCTTTATA
>NZ_PDWL01000114.1 GCF_010093185.1 Pseudoxanthomonas jiangsuensis
GTCCGCCTCGCTCCAGCCGAAGCCGGCCTGCCACTGCGCGGCGGCGTCCTTGATCGCCTTGTCCAAATCACCGGCGCGCACGGCCTGGGAGTACTTCCAGCTGCTGTACGGCGCGAATGCCAGCGGCGCCTGGCGGCCGTGGCGATACAGCTGCAGCAGTTCGCCCAGCGCCTGCTGCGCCTGGGCGGCGGGCAGCGGTTCGCGGTCCATCGGATGCGGGCCGAGGCTGTCGTCGTGGTCGAAGAAGCGCACGTAGGGCACCTGTTCGCCGGCGGCACGCAGCAGCAGCCATTCCAGGCCGTGGCGGACCGCGCTGCGCCCGCTCAAGGTGCCCACCTGCACGCGCGCCACGCCGGGCGCGTACCAGCCCGGCAGGCGGCCGTGCAGTGCGGTGCCGTCGAGGTCCACCTGCAGCCGCGGCGCCAGCGGCGCGTCGTCGCTGCCGCGCCATTGCCGGAACGCCTCGGCGTACGGGCGCAACTGGCGCACGCGCTCGTCGAGCTGGCGCCGGCCCAACGGCCCGGACGGCAGCAGCGCGCGGGCGCGAAGGCGCTCGTGACGGGCCTCGGGGGCCTCGGG
>NZ_PDWL01000115.1 GCF_010093185.1 Pseudoxanthomonas jiangsuensis
CGCCCTGCACCGCGCCAGCGGCAGCGACGCCGCGTGAGCGGCCAACCGGAGAACCGGCAATGAACTACATCGGCAAGGAAATGCGCCGCGTCGACGGCTACGCCAAGGTCACCGGCAAGGCGCGCTATGCGGCAGAGTTCCAGATCCCGCATATGGTCCACGGCTACATCCTCACCAGCACCATCGCCAAGGGCCGCATCGTGCGCATCGACAGCCGCGGCGCCGAAGCCGCGCCGGGCGTGTTCAAAGTGCTGACCCATCTCAATGCGATCAAGCCGGTGTCCGACGCGGTCAAGAAGAAGGGCGAAGACCTGTCGTTCCGCGCCCTGGTCGACGACCGCATCCATTTCAATGCGCAGCCGATCGCGGTGGTGGTCGCCACCACCTTCGAACAGGCGCGGCATGCGTCGCGGCTGATCCAGGTGGACTACGCCGCAAAAAAATCCAGGCAGCCAACAGTCACAAAGAGTCGCGACACATACAACTTCTATAGTTGGCTGCTAGCGTAGTCCTGCGGCGATAGGTGACCGTAA
>NZ_PDWL01000116.1 GCF_010093185.1 Pseudoxanthomonas jiangsuensis
GCACGATTGGCCGGCCAGTCAATGTGCGTTGGCGCGGATCCGCCACGACGACCCACCGGTGGCCGAGCGCTTCGAGCTGTATCTGGGCAGTTTCGAGGTGGCCAATGGCTATCACGAACTGACCGCTGCGCAGGAGCAGCGTGCGCGCTTCGTGCGCGACAACGCCGTGCGTGCAGCACGTGGATTGCCGCAACTGCCACTGGACGAACGCCTGCTGGCGGCGTTGTCGCAGTTGCCCGACTGCGCCGGTGTGGCGGTGGGCGTGGATCGCCTGTTGATGGCCTTGCGCGGCACTACGCAGATTGCCGACGTGCTGGCGTTCGACTTCGCCCGCGCCTGAGTCATCTGGCTGTCATCGGCGCCGTATTGCTATCTTCACATCGATGATGCTCTCATCTTCGCGTCCACGGGGGCGCGACGAAGATCGTTCGGGGTGAGGATTGTCGGCATGAAGTGGCTGGTCAGCTTATGCGGTTTGTGGTGCTTGCCGCTGCTGCTGCTCGCCGATGCGCGCGCGTCCGACCGCGCAGCCGGCGTGGTGCGCTGCGAGTCCAAGGACCTGGCGCGCGTGCAT
>NZ_PDWL01000117.1 GCF_010093185.1 Pseudoxanthomonas jiangsuensis
CCAGATAGTGGTGCTTCCGCTGACGTTTCGCGGAAGTAAGCGTACTGTCAGCGGCAGGACAACGTATTCGATGTGTTATCTGAAAGTACTGATGAACGGTGCGGTGATTTATGATGGCGCGGCGAACGAGGCGGTACAGGTGTTCTCCCGTATTGTTGACATGCCAGCGGGTCGGGGAAACGTGATCCTGACGTTCACGCTTACGTCCACACGGCATTCGGCAGATATTCCGCCGTATACGTTTGCCAGCGATGTGCAGGTTATGGTGATTAAGAAACAGGCGCTGGGCATCAGCGTGGTCTGAGTGTGTTACAGAGGTTCGTCCGGGAACGGGCGTTTTATTATAAAACAGTGAGAGGTGAACGATGCGTAATGTGTGTATTGCCGTTGCTGTCTTTGCCGCACTTGCGGTGACAGTCACTCCGGCCCGTGCGGAAGGTGGACATGGTACGTTTACGGTGGGCTATTTTCAAGTGAAACCGGGTACATTGCCGTCGTTGTCGGGCGGGGATACCGGTGTGAGTCATCTGAAAGGGATTAACGTGAAGTACCGTTATGAGCTGACGGAC
>NZ_PDWL01000118.1 GCF_010093185.1 Pseudoxanthomonas jiangsuensis
GCTTAAACGGCGACCCGTGCCCGTCCTTCACCGGAACCTTCAACCACCTCATGCACGCCTACGCCACCAGCAGTTCCGTGCTCGGTGAGCGATCGCACCGAGTCAACCTGTACGGCCCCTCCCGCATGCGCGAGCGGCACGGCGCCACCGGGGTGCCTCACGACCCTGAGACCGGCGAACAGATGAGCGGGGGCTGACGCATACGCGTCGACGCCGCGGCAGGGAAAGATAGACAGCAAATAAGAAGATGAAACAGAATAGACGAGGGGGAAATGGAAGCAGATGTAAGACTACATATAGAGACAGACGAAGCGGGAGTGGTGCTTCACTCCTGGTCAGCGAGGTCGCAGCCACAGCAGCAGTGGACGTGGAGTGGCGGCGCGGGCGGCGGTGGCGCGGCGCCGCGAGGGGGGGGTGCGGGGCTACGGGTATAACGGGGTTTTCGCCGCAGAGGCGGGGACAGCGCGGCTGTCGCCGCACCTGCACTTCGGCGAGGTCTGGGTGCGGGGGGTGGCGGCGACGGGGCTCTATGCCGGCGGTGTGATCGCCGCCGGCATCGCGCACCGGCG
>NZ_PDWL01000011.1 GCF_010093185.1 Pseudoxanthomonas jiangsuensis
TCGTCGCCCTCCTCTCTTAGCACTCGTGACCTTGCCCTCCGTCGTTACTGTCGATACCCATCTCTGTCCTCTTTTTTTTTTTTCAAATACCGCGCCCACCAGGAACACCCCCGTTTTTTTTTGGGCGGCGGCGTCAGGTGTGTAAAAGAGACACCCCTTCTTCATTGGCCGGCTCCCCGTTGCCGTTTTGGAAAAAAAGTGAACCGCCCGGTAGGGTATAAAAAGAAACCCAAGTAGTATAGTATGCCCGCAGGACCCGCAGGCCTCCCGCCCCAGCCCCCCGCCAGGAGCCCCAGAAGAGCGCCGGACCCGGCCGCCCGAAGGACCTGGGCAAGCGCGCGTCGATCCTCGATGCGGCCAAGCGTCTGTTCCTGGAACAGGGCTACCAAGGCGTCAGCATGGACCAGATCGCGGCCGCCGCCGGCGTCTCCAAGCTGACCGTCTACAGCCACTTCGGCGACAAGGAGACCCTGTTCGCCGAGGTCATCAGCGCCAAGTGCCAGGAGGTGCTGCCGGACGAGCTGTTCGTGCGCCCGCCCGAAGGCCCGCTGCGCGAGCAGCTGCGCACCATCGGCCATGCCTTCTTCGCGCTGATCACCAGCGACGAAGCGATCAACATGCAGCGGATGATGAACACCCCCGGCACGGCGGAAAGCGGCTTGCGCGAGCTGTTCTGGAACGCCGGCCCGCGCCGCCTGCAGGAGGTGTTCGGCCAGTTCCTGCAGGCCCGTGCCGACGAGGGCAAGCTGCGGATCGAGGACGTGCCGCTGGCCGCCTCGCAGTTCTTCTCCCTGCTCAAGGGCGAACTGCACCCGATGCTGGTCTGCGGCCTGTGCCTGGACCACAGCGAGGCCGAGGTCGCCCGCCACATCGACAACACCGTCGAGTTCTTCCTGCGCGCCTATGCCCGCTGACCGCCCCACGGCACGGTCCATGCCGGCGCCGAGCGGCCGGCACCGGAGGTCGCGGTGACTTCCGGCACTGCGCCGGCCGCGACCGCCACGGCGATCCTGTGCGCCTGCCCGGAGCCGTGGGGGCCGAGCGCCCCGGTAGTAGAATGCCCGGTCCCCCGAGCCCGATGACCGAAGCCATGACGATCGATTACGCCCGCGCCCGCGAACTGATGGTGGAACAGCAGGTCCGCCCCTGGGACGTGCTGGACATGGCCGTGCTGGACGTGATCGGCCGGCTGCCGCGCGAGGCGTTCGTGCCCGAGGCGCAGCGCGCCCTGGCCTATGCCGATCTGGAACTGCCGCTGGGCCACGGCGCACGGATGATGAAGCCGGTGCTCGAGGGGCGCATGCTCCAGGCCCTGCAGCTGCAGCCCGGCGACAGCGTGCTGGAGATCGGTACCGGCAGCGGTTACGCCGCCGCCTGCCTCGCCGCCCTGGCCCGGGAAGTGGTCAGCCTGGAGATCGTGCCGGAGCTGGCCAGCGCCGCGCGCGCCCGGCTGGACGCGACCGGCCTGGGCGTCAACGTCCGGATCGAGACCGCCGACGCCCTGCAGTACGAGCCCGGCCGCCAGTTCGATGCGGTCTGCGTGACCGGTGCGGTGGCGCAGGTGCCGGCGCGGTTCCTGTCCTGGCTGCGTCCGGGCGGCCGCCTGTTCGTGGTCCGCGGCCAGGCCCCGGTGATGGAGGCCGTGCGCCTGGGCGCCGGCGACGGCGTCAACCCCGGCGCCGCCGAATCGTTGTTCGAGACCGGGCTGGACTACCTGCAGGGAGCCGAGCCGGTCCCGCAGTTCCGTTTCTGACCGCCGTGCCCCGCGGCGCGGCATCCCATTCCTGAAAGCCCCACGTCGGCCCGGATCGCGATCCGGGTCCAACCCGAAGATAAGGAAGCCGCTGATGATCCGCCGTACCCTCGCCCTGGCCCTGGCGGCCGCCCTGGTCCCCGCCTCCGCGGGCGCCGCCGACCTGCTGCAGACCTACGAGATGGCGCGCAACGGCGACCCGACGCTGGCCATCGCCGAGTCCAACAGCCTGTACACCAAGGAAGGCCAGGTCCAGGCCCGCGCCGCCCTGCTGCCGCAGCTGTCCGGCGACGCCAGCCTGCGCCGCAGCCGCACCGAGATCGAGGGCATTTCCGGCACCCGCGAGAGCACCGCGCGCAGCTACGGCCTGAGCGCCAGCCAGACCCTGTTCAACTGGGGCCAGTTCTCCTCCCTGCGCGCCCAGCGCTCGCTGAGCGCGGCCGCCGACCAGACCCTGGACGCGGCCAACGACGACCTGATGGTGCGCACCGCCGCCGCCTACTTCGACGTGCTGGTGGCGATCGAGTCGCTGGCCGCCGCCGAGACCGCCGAGGCCGCAGGCAAGCGCCAGTTCGACTACGCCGACAAGCGCCTGGAAGTGGGCCTGGCTCCGATCACCGACGTGCACGAGGCCCGCGCCCAGTACGACGACGCCCGCGCCAGCACCATCCTGGCCCGCAACGCCCTGGACGACGCCTACCGCGCGCTGGCCGAGCTGACCGGCCAGCCGGTGCAGGAACTGCGCGCCTTGCCGGCCGACTTCCGCCCGGAACTGCCGACCGTGCGCACCGACGCCAACGCCTGGGTGGCCGCGGCGATCGACCAGAACCCGTCGCTGCAGGCCACCAAGCTGCAGGCCAACGCCGCCGAGACCAGCGTGGAGACCGCGCGCGCCGGCCACTACCCGACCCTGTCGCTGGGCGGCAGCTGGGGCAAGGACGCGGCCTGGGGCGACACCGTCGCCACCAGCGGCGGCAGCAACGGCGAGACCACCGGCAGCAGCATCGGCCTGACCCTGAGCGTGCCGATCTTCGCCGGCGGCGCGACCCAGTCGCGCGTGCGCCAGGCCATCGCCCAGCGCGACATCGCCCAGGACCAGTACGAGCAGCAGCGCCGCGCCCTGGACCGCAACACCCGCAGCATCTACCAGGCCCTGGTCGCCGGCGTGAGCGAGGTCGAGGCCCGCCGCCTGGCGGTGGTCTCGGCGCAGAGCGCGTACGACGCCTCGCAGGTCGGCCTGGAAGTGGGCACCCGGACCGTGCTGGACGTGGTCCAGAACCAGCGCACCCTGTTCACCGCGCAGGTCGCCTACGCCCAGTCCAAGTACAACTTCCTGCTCAACCGCCTGCTGCTGTCGCAGGCCACCGGCGAGCTGGACGTGGACGCCCTGCGCCAGGTCAACGCCCTGCTGACGGTCGAGGCCGAGGCGCAGCTGGCCAATCCGGCGGGCAGCGCGCAGTAACGGCGGACCGCCAATCGCTGCTCCAAGCTGCCATGGTACAGGGCCGCCTTCGGGCGGCCCTGTCGTTTCCGGCCATCGCTGCGCCCTGTAGGAGCCGGTCTTGCCGGCGACCGCGGAGGCGGACGAATCACTGGCAACCGGTTCCGCGCAGGCGCCCGCGTCATGGCGGTCGCCGGCAAGACCGGCTCCTACAACGGCGTGCCCGCGGAGGGTGCCGGCAGGTCCACGTCGATCAGCTCCAGCGTGCGCCGCAAGGCGCCACGGCCCTGCTCCACCAGCTCGCAGCCGGCGCGCACCATCGCCCGGCGCGCATCGGCATCGGCCAGCAGCGTCTCCAGCGCATCGCCCACCGCGGCCACGTCGGCGCCGACCCGCAACGCCCCGGCCTCGTCCAGCCGCCGCGAGATCTCGGCGAAGTTGTGCAGGTGCGGCCCGGTCACCATCGCGGTGCCGACCGCCGCCGGCTCGAGCAGGTTGTGGCCGCCGATCGGCTGCAGGCTGCCACCGACGAAGGCGACGTCGGCGCAGGCGTAGAACGCCATCAGTTCGCCCAGGGTGTCGACCACGAACACGGCGTCGTCCGGCCGCGGCCAGCCGTCGCGCTGGCGGGTGCCGACCTGCCAGCCGGCATCGGCGGCCAGCGCCTGCACCCGCGCGAACCGCTCCGGATGGCGCGGTGCCCACAGCAGCAAAAGGTCGGGCCAGCGCGCGCGCAGGCGCCGGTGCAGGGCCACCACGTCGGCCTCCTCGCCCTCGTGGGTACTGGCCGCGATCCATACCGGGCGCGGCCCGCCCAGCGCATCGGCGAATCCCGCACGCAGAGCCTCCAGGCCGTCGGGCACGGTCACGTCGTACTTGAGGTTGCCCAGCACCCGCACCTGCGCGGCACCGGCGCCCAGCATCTGGAAGCGGCGCCCATCGGCCGCCGACTGCGCGGCCACGCAGGCCACCGTGCGCAGGGCGCGGCCGATCAGCGGCCGCAGCAGGCGGTAGCCGCGCAGCGAGCGCGCCGACAACCGCGCGTTGAGGATGTACACCGGGATGCCCAGGTCGCGGCAGCCGAACAGCATGTTCGGCCACAGCTCGGTCTCCATGATCAGCGCCAGGCTGGGACGGAAGTGCTGCAGGAAGCGGACGACACTGCCGGGCAGGTCGTAGGGCAGGTAGACGTGCTCGACCCGCTCGCCCCACAACGCCCGCACCCGCTCCGAGCCGGTCGGAGTGATGGTGGTGATGACCCAGCGGATGTCGGGCCGCTGCTTCATCAGCGCGTTGACCAGCGGCGCGGCGGCGTTGACCTCGCCCACCGAGACCGCGTGCAGCCAGATGCACGGCCGCCCGGGCTGGGCACCGTAGGCGGCGTAGCGCTCGTCCCAGCGGCGGAAGTACTCGCGCACGCGGAACCCGCGCGAGACCAGGTGGTAGAGGGTGAACGGTGACAGCAGGTACAGGGCCAGCGAATACAGCGCGCGCACCGCGGTTTCGCCCAGGTCCCTGCGCTTGGCTTGGTTGCGCATCGGCGGAGCATAGCCGAGGCCGCGGCTCGCGGCGGTGGACGAGGCCTTAGAATCGGCGGCATGACCGCGCCCGATGCCGTCCCGCCGCGTCCTCCCTTCAGCCCGCGCCTGTGGCCGGCCTGGCTGGGCCTGGGCGCCGCCCTGCTGGCCGCACGCCTGCCGTGGACGTGGCAGCGCGCGCTCGGCCTGGGCGTGGGCCGGATCGCCCTGCGCCTGGCCGGCACCCGCCGGCGCGCGGCGCAGGTGAACATCGCGCTGTGCTTTCCGCAGGAATCGCCGCAATGGCGCGCACGGTTGCTGCGCGACAGCTTCGACGCGCTGGGGATCGGCCTGTTCGAGTTCGCCCGCGCGTGGTGGGGCGACGACCAGCCGATGCGCCGGCAGATGCAGATCGAGGGCGTCGAACATCTGCAGGCCCTGCAGGCCCAGGGCCGCGGCGTGCTGCTGGTCTCCGGCCACTTCATGACCCTGGAGATGTGCGGCCGGCTGATGTGCAGCCGGGTGCCTCTGTCCGGGATGTACCGCCGCCACCGCAACCCGGTGATGGAGTGGGCGGTCAAGCGCGGCCGCCTGGGCTACGCCGACGCGATGTTCGGCAACGGCGACATCCGCGGCGCGGTCCGCCACCTCAAGCGCGGCGGTTTCCTCTGGTACGCGCCGGACCAGGACATGCGCGGCAAGGACACGGTGTTCGCGCCGTTCTTCGGGATGCCGGCCTCGACGATCACCGCGACCCACCAGCTGGCGCGGCTGACCGGCTGCGCGGTGGTGCCGTTCTTCCACCGCCGCGAGGGCGGCCGCTACGTGCTGCGGGTGGCGCCGCCGCTGGCCGATTTCCCCAGCGAGGACGCGGTCGCCGACACCGCCAGGGTCAACGCCGCGATCGAGGCGATGGTGCGCGAGGCGCCGAGCCAGTACCTGTGGATCCACCGCCGCTTCAAGCGCCAGCCGCAGGGGCGCAGCGACTACTACGACCGAGGGCGAGCGCCTTCCCCGTAACTCCGGCGCGAACCGCCATGTAGGGCCATGCACTTGTGCTGTAGGAGCCGGTCTTGCCGGCGACCGCCATGGCGATGCGTCTGCGTGAAACCGGCTGCCAACGATGCGTCCGCCTCCACGGTCGCCGGCAAGACCGGCTCCTACAAGGAAGCGGCATCAGAGTCTGGATGGAACACCGCGCTAGGCGTCCTGCCCGTCGCGGCCATGCAGCGCGCCGGCATACAGCCCCGCCAGCAGCAAGGCCAACCCGCCCCAGAAGGTCGAGTAGAACGCCAGGTGGGTGTTGAACGGGAACACCGTCGCCGCCAGCGCCAGCAATGCCGGCCTGGCGCGCGCGCGCGCCGCGGCGTCCGCCCGCCGCCATTCGCGCCACACCACCCACGCCGCCGCCAGCCACAGCAGCAGGCCGACGATGCCGGTCTCGCTCAGCAGCTCCAACACCAGCTGGTGCGCGTGGTAGGCCTCGCCTCCGCCCCAGGCCGGTGGTCGCTCCGGCGCGGGATCGCACTCCGGCCAGGCCACCCGGAAACCGCGCACGCCCACCCCGTTGAACGGGTGCGCAGCGGCCATGCAGGCCGCGCCGCTCCAGATCCGCCCGCGCCCGGACAGCGCGCCATCGACCCCGGCGGCATCGCCGCGCAAAGCCAGCGCCGTGCGCCCTACCCTCTGCTGCAGCTGCGGCGAGACCGCCACCAGTGCCGCCAGCGCGACCACCGCCGCCAATGCGAAGGCCAGCAGCCGGCGCGCGCCCAGCACCCTCCAGCCGGACACCAGCGCCACCAGCGCGAATACCAGCCAGGCCGCGCGTGCGCCGCCCAGCAGTACCGCCACGCCCAGCCCGGCCGCGGCCAGGATCCAGCCGGACGCGCCGCCGCGCCGCGCCGCCGCCTCCAGCGCGAACGGCGACAGGCTGGCCAGCACCAGTCCCAGCTTGAGGTTGCAGGGGCCGAACACGCCGCCGAGGCGGTCAGCCGCCAGCATCTCGGCCGCGCTGCAGAAGCCTTCGCCGCCGGCCGCGCGCTTGAGCGCATCCAGGCTCCAGAACAGCGGACTGGTGCCCAGCGCAGCCTGCAGCAGGGCATCCACGGTCCACGCCGCCACGATCACGGCCAACCCACCCATGACCATGCGCCGCCCACGCGGCGCGCTCACCGCGATCGCCACGCCCCACAGGAACGGCAGGTAGCGCAGGTCGGCGGCGACCTCCTTCCAGGCCCGGCCACGGTCAAGCGCGTCCGGCGCCGACAGCAGTTCCGGCAACCAGTAGGCAACGAACAGCGCGCTCGCCAGCCCGGCCGCGCGCCGGTCCAGCGGCATCGTCCGGCCGCGCGCCAGCACGAGCAGGAGCATGGCCGCCACCGCCAATGCGCCCAGGGCCAGTACGCCCTCCGCCGGTCCCGGCAGCGGCCACAGGGCCACGAACGCCAGCACCCAGGCCGGCGTCCAGGCGAAGGCGCGCGCAGGCACGCAGGCGTGCTCAGCCGGCCAGTTCGGCATACAGCTCCAGGGTCGCCCGCTGCATCGCCTGCAATGTATGGGGGACGGTTTCCGGCATCCGCGGCCGCACCCGCAGCAGGTCGGCCGCGGTGGCGGCCAGCGCCTCGGCATCGAATGGCGCGACCGCGCCGCGCGGCTGCAGCCCGGCCAGCAGTTCGCCGACCCCGCCATGGTTCCAGCCCAGCACCGGGCGGCCGACCGCCAGCGCCTCGACCACGGTCCGGCCGAAGGCCTCGGGCTTGCGCGACAGCTGCAGCACCAGGTCGCTGGCGGCATAGGCTTCGGCGATCCGCGCGGTCGGCGCGGTGAACAGCACCGCGTCGGCGATGCCGAGCGCGGCGGCTTGCGCCTCGAGTTCGGTGATGTAGTCGCCACGGGACGCCTCGCGCGCACCCGGTAACCACAGCTTGGCCTGCGGGAATCCATCCGCCCGCAACCGGGCCAGCAGCCGCAGCGCATCGGCATGGCCCTTGAGCCGGGTGCCGCGCCCGGGCAGCAGCAGCAAGGGACCGTCGCCGGCCAGCGAAGGATGCTCGCGCACCAGCGCCGCGCGTGCCTCAGGATCCGGCCACGGCCGGCGCGGGAACTGCGCCGGGTCGATCCCGCGCGGGATCACCCGCAGGCGCCACGGATCGACCCGCGGGTAATGCCGCAGCACGTACTCGCGCACGGTGGCGGAGACGCAGACCACGCGCTCGCCACTGGCCATCACCGCGCTGTAGCGGCCCGGCGAGTTGAGCCCGTGCACGGTGGTGACCCAGTGCGGGCGCGAAGCGGCCGGCAGGCTCGCCAACGCCATCCGTCCCAGCCAGGCCGGCAGCCGCGAGCGGGCGTGGACGATGTCCGCGCCTGCCTCGCGCAGCAGCCGGCGCAGTGCGGACACATGGCGCAGCACCGCCGGCGACTTGCGGCCGATGTCCAGGGCGACGTGCTCGGCACCGGTGGCGGCCAGCGCCGGCAGCAGCCGGCCGCCGGCGGAGACCACGATGGCGCGGTGGCCGGCGGCGACCAGGGCCGCGGCGATCTCGAGGGTGGAACGTTCGACCCCGCCCGATTCCAGGGCCGGCAACAGCTGGACCACGGTCAGGCGGCGGGTCACCGGGAAGCCGGTCGGCGCGCGCCGGGCAGGCTCAGTCAACCAGCTGGTAGACCGCGCCGCAGTAGGGGCACTGGGCCTCCAGGCCCGGCTCGTCCTGGATCGGCAGGTACACCCGCGGATGCGAGTTCCACAGCGCCATCTCCGGGGTCGGGCAGCTCAGCGGCAGGTCGCTGCGGTGCACGGTGTAGCGCTTCTCGGCGTTGGCGGGCGCGGCGGAGGTGGTGGTCATGGCGGGCGTGGGGCTGGCGGAATCAGGCCGCGATTCTAGCAGCGCGGCCGTGTCGTGGCCGGCGCCCTGCCCCGCTGGCCACGACAGGTTCTTCGCTCACCTGAGGGGACGCATGCCGTCTGCCGTCGGCGGAAAGCAGGGGGCGGGAGGCTAGGTCGAGGCGGTGCGGCACGATGCCTGCTGCCGCTCATGTCCCCCGGCATCGGCCGCTGGCCGATGCCTCCTCCTTTACTTCCCGTCAGCAGGCATCGCACCGCACCGCTTCACGGTCATCGGCCACCGAGCGAAAGTCCAAGGCCGACGCATAGATCACGGGCCGGCGCGCGGGGATCGGGGGAGGAGCATCCCCGCGGGTCGGGTCGGGCGGGCCGGGCGGCCCGGCTTACTTGGCCTTGGGCACCGAGCCCTCGGTGGTGATGCGCAGGGTGACCTCGTCGCCCACGTTCGGCACGTAGGCGCCGACCCCGAACTCCGTGCGGCTGATGGTGGCGGTGGCGTCGAAGCCGATCGCCGCGGTCTTCAGCATCGGGTGGTCGGCGGCCTTGTTCAGGGTCACGTCCAGCACCACCGGCTTGGTGACGTCCTTGATGGTCAGGTCGCCGGTGACGCGCAGCTTGCCCTCGCCGGCGGCCTCGACCTTGGTGCTCTTGAAGGTCGCGACCGGGTACTTGGCGGCGTCGAAGAAATCGGCCGCGCGCAGGTGCTCGTTGAACTTGGCGCTGAACGCTTCCAGGCCCGACAGCGGCAGGGTCACCTGCACGCTGGAGGCGCCGACGTTGGCGGCGTCGTAGACCAGGGTGCCGTCGACGTCGCCGAAGTTGGCGAACGGATGGGAGAAGCCGAAGTGGCTCCACTGCGCCAGCACGTTGGTGTGGGTCGGGTCGAGCTTGTAGGTGACCGGGGCGGCGAAGGCGGTGCCGGCAAAGGCGAGCAGGACGGCGGCGAGCAGGGTCTTGCGCATGGTGGGACTCCTCTTGGGGATGCCGGGGTGGCGGCGTGGGTGCGGGCGAAGCGTGCGGGATGGCCGTGGCGGCCGGGCGTCACTCGACCCGGGCGGCCTCGTCGAACGGCAGCCGCGGCGAGCGCGGGTACAGGCTGGCCGGGTCGCCGTGGCCGAGGTTGATCAGGATGTCGGACTTGATGGAGGTGCCGGCGAAGAATGCCGCATCCACCTTGGCCGCGTCGAAGCCGGTCATCGGGCCGGCGTCCAGGCCCAGCGCGCGCGCGGCCAGGATCAGGTAGGCCGCCTGCAGCGAGGAATTGCGCAGCGAGGGCTGGCCGCGGCCCTCGCGAGGGCCGTCGAACCAGGCCTTGGCGTCGACGTGCGGGAACAGGTACGGGAGCTTTTCGTGGAAGTCCTCGTCGCGGCCCACGATCACCGTCACCGGCGCGGCCATGGTCTTGGCGTAGTTGCCCTCGGCCAGCGCCGGGCCGAGCTTGGCCTTGGCTTCGGCCGACTTCACGAACACGAAGCGCGCCGGCGTGGTGTTGGCCTGGGTCGGCCCCCACTTGAGCAGGTCGTAGAGCTGGCGCAGGGTGTCCTCGCTCACCTCGCCACCGAAGGCGTTGTAGGTGCGGGCGGTGCGGAACAGCTGGTCGAGCGCGACGTCGTTCAACGGATGCGGCATGGTCGAGGGATCCCCGGGTTGGCGTGGTCGCGGGCCGTGCGTGGATCGGAGGAACTGGATCCTTCGTCGCCGGCCTCGCGGGCAGGGCGCCAGTGTAGAGTGTTGCAGTTATGGTTTTGCAAACCCATTCCGGAACGAATTGATGTCGTTTCCGCAACAAAATGCCGGCCTCTCGGCTTGGCTGCTCACCGACGGCCATGCCGGCAACCTGCGCCAGGCCGAAGCCCTGGCGCGGGCACTGGGGATTATCGATGCGCGGATCCCGGAGCTGACGCCGGCCGCGCCCTGGCGCTGGCTGGCGCCACGGCGCCTGCCCGGCGCGTCGCAGGCCTTCGGCCCCGGCTTCGCCCGCCTGCTGCAGCGATCGCCCCCGCCCCCGCCCGCGCTGGCGATCGGCTGCGGCCGCCAAGGTGCGCGGGCCACCCGCCTGCTGCGCGCCCGCGGCGCGCGCGCAGTGCAGATCCTCGACCCGAGGATCGACCCGCGACACTGGGACCTGATCGTCGCGCCCACGCATGACGGCCTGCGCGGGAGCAACGTCGTCCCCGTGCTGGGCAGCCTCAATCCGGTCGACGACGCCTGGCTGGCCGATGCCGCGGCCCGCTTCCCGACCGTGCTGGCCCTGCCCCGCCCGCGCGTGGCGCTGCTGGTCGGCGGCCCCACCCGGCATGCGCCCTGGAGCGCGGCACGGATGGGCGAAGCGGCCGCGGCGCTGCGACAGCAGGTCCTGGCCGAAGGCGGCAGCCTGCTGGCGACGGTGTCGCGGCGGACCCCGGCGGAGGTCCGCGAGGGCCTGCGCGACCAGTTGCGCGGCCTGCCCGGCCTGTTCTGGGCCGGCGACGGCGCCAACCCCTACCCGGCCCTGCTGGCCGCGGCCGACCGGCTGGTCTGCACCCCCGACTCGGTGAACATGGTCTCCGAGGCCTGCGCCACCCCCGCGCCGGTCTTCGTCCTGGACCCGGACCGCGCCGGCGGCCGCATCGCCCGCTTCCTGCAGGCCCTGGTCGAGCGCGATCGCATCCGCGCCTTCGATGGCGGACTGGATGCCTTCCCGGTCACTCCGCTCCGAGAAACCGCCCGGGTCGCGGCCGAAGTCCGCGCGCGCCTGGACCTGCCTTTGTAGGAGCCGGTCTTGCCGGCGACCGCCATGGCGGAAACGTCTGCGTGAAACCGGGTGCCAGCGATCCGTCCGTCTCCACGGTCGCCGGCAAGACCGGCTCCTACAGGACAGCGGGCCGCGGGTCAGGCCGGCGGCGGCTCGAAATCCAACCTGTGGCCCAGCACCGCGGCGGTCACCGCCGCGCGCGCGCGCTCCACCGCCTCGTCCGGCGGCGCCAGCCGCGGACGCCGGTCCAGGGTGCAGGCCAGGCCGACCTCCAGCAGGGTCGCGTGCGCCTGCTGCAACGCCTGCCCGGTGGCCGCGTCCAGCCAGCCGCAGGCCGCCAGCGCGGCGACCAGCCCCGGGGTGTCGCGCGGCTGCAGCAGGGCCGGCTCGACGGCGGCCGTCGCCAGCACCCCGTACTGCAGCAGGAACTCCAGGTCGACCAGGCCGCCGGCGCCTTGCTTGAGGTCGAAGCGCGCCGCGTCGCTGCGGTCCAGCTCGGCGCGCATGCGCCGGCGCATCTGCGCCACGTCCGCGGCCAGCGCCTGGACGTCGCGCCCGCGCCACAGGGTCTCGGCCCGGACCCGCTCGAAATCGCCGCACAGCGCCGCGTCGCCGGCGACCGCGCGGGCCCGCACCAGGGCCTGGTGTTCCCAGGTCCAGGCGCGCTCGCGCTGGTAGTCGGCGTAGCCGGCCAGCGAGGACACCAGCAGGCTCTTGCCGCCGTCCGGGCGCAGGCGCATGTCGGTTTCGTACAGGCGCCCGGCGCTGGTCACCGCGCCGAGCAGGGCGACCACCTTCTGCGCCAGGCGCGCATGCCAGCGCCCGGCCTCCAGCGGCCGCGGCCCGTCCGAGACCGCCGCGGCGTCGCCATCGAACAGGAACACCAGGTCCAGGTCCGAGCCGAACCCCAGCTCGCGCCCGCCCAGGCTGCCGTAGCCGACCACCGCGAAGCGGCCGTCCGGCAGCGGTCCGTGCGCGGCGGTGATCTCCGCCTGCGCCATCGCCAGCACCTGCTCCACCACCGCGTCGGCCAGCGCCGCCAGCTGGCGCGCGCTGTCCTCCGCCGGCTGGCGGCGGTCCAGGGTGGCCAGGGCGATGCGGAAGCTCAGCGCCAGCCGCACCTCGTTGAGCGCGCGCAGAGCGCCTTCCGGATCGTCGCCTTGGGCCCGCACCGCGGCCGCGCAGGCCGCGCGCATCGCCGCTGCGTCCGGCATCGGCCCGGCCACGCGGGTGTCGAGCAGTTCGTCCAGCAGCAGCGGATAGGCGGCGATCCGCTCAGCCAGCAGGGCGCTGCGGGCGAGCACGTCCACCAGCCGGGCCAGGGCGCTGGGCTGCTCGTCGAGCAGGGCCAGGTAGCTGGCCCGGCGCAGGACCGCCTGCAACAGGCCGAGCAGGCGCCGCAGCGCGGCATCCGGCTGGGCCGAGCGCGCCGCCGCGCCGAGCAGCGCCGGCACCACCCGGTCCAGGCGCGCGCGCGCGGCATCCGACAGCGCGCGCACGCCGTTGCCGCGGGCGAAGTCGCGCAGCGATGCATCGGCGCCCTCGGCATCGCCGAAGCCTGCCTCGGCCAGGACCGTCGCTTCGCCTCCCTGCGGCAGGGCACGCCAGTAGCCGCTGAGCGCGTCCGGGGCGGCCTGGCCGCGGCGCGGCACCAGCAGTGCGTCGAACTCGGCCGAGACCTCGGCCCGCCGCGCCGCCAGTTCGCGCTCCAGTTCCGGCCAGCCGGAACAGTCCAGGGCCAGCGCCAGGCGCTCGCGCTCCTCCGGATCGCCGGGCACGGCGTGGGTCTGGGCGTCGCCCAGCATCTGCACCCGGTTCTCCAGCCGGCGCAGGAACCGGTAGGCGTCGGCCAGCGCCCTGCCGTCCTCCGCCGCGACCTGGCCGGCCTGCACCAGCGCGGCCAGTGCCGGCAAAAGGCTGCGCCCGCGCAGGGCCGGCTCGCGGCCGCCGCGGATCAGCTGCAGCGACTGCACCAGGAACTCGATCTCGCGGATCCCGCCCGGACCGCGCTTGAGGTCGTCGATCATGTCGCGGCGCTGCATCTCGGCCACGATCGCCGCCTTCATCGCGCGCAGCCCGTCCAGCGCGGTGTAGTCGAGGTAGCGGCGGTAGACGAACGGCCGCAGCGTCTCCAGCCAGGCTTCGCCGGCCTCGACGTCGCCGGCCACCGCGCGCGCCTTGAGCCAGGCGTAGCGCTCCCAGTCGCGGCCTTCGCGCTGGAAGTACTGGTCCATCGCCGCGAACGACCACGCTACCCGCCCGGCATTGCCGAACGGGCGCAGGCGCAGGTCGACGCGGTGGCAGAAGCCGTCGCCGGTGACCTCATCCAGCAGCCGCGCCAGGCGCTGGCCGAGGCGGGCGAAGTAGTCCTCGGCGGCCAGCGCGCGGCGGCCGTCGGACTCGCCGTCGTGCGGATAGGCGTAGACCAGGTCGATGTCGGAGGAGAAATTCAGTTCGCCGCCGCCAAGCTTGCCCAGGCCGAACACCACCAGCCTTTGCGCGGCGCCGTCGGCACCACGGACCACGCCGTGGCGCTCGGCGAATTCGCGCTCGACCGCGTCCAGGGCGATGCGCAGGCAGTCCTCGGCCAGCCGGGTGCTGCCGTCCAGGGTCGCCTCGACCGCATCCAGCCCGAGTACGTCGCGCCAGACCAGGCGGGTGGAGCCGGCACTGCGGTACAGGCGCAGCTGGGTCGGCCAGGCCAGGGGCTGCGAAGGATCGAGCACCGGTTCGGCGACGGGCGGCGGATCGGCGACGGCCAGATGTTCGAGCAGGGCCGGCTGCCGGCGCAGGGTGTCGATGGCGAAGTCGCTGGCCAGCGCCACCCGCGCCACCTTCGCGGCCAGCGGCGGATCCTCGAGCAGCTGCGCATGGCGCGGCGATGCGCTGCGCAGCGAAGACAGCGCGCGTGCGGCGATGCGTTCGCGCAACGCGTCGCCGGCGACGTGGTCATGGGGGTGGAGCGGGTCGGGCGTGTCCATCGCAGGATTGTGGCACGCGCTTCGCGGGGCGCTGGCGCGTTGCGCCGTCCGCGGCCGGCTGCGGATCGACGGCGATGCTTCGCGCCGTCGCCCCGCCGGGTAAAGACTCGCAGGCACAAAAAAGCCCGCTTGCAGCGAACTGCCAGCGGGCCTGCTCCCTCCCCCACGTCGGGATGCGGGGCCATCGTGAAGAGCCTTCCGGGGCTTTGCACGCTGCACTGCAAAACAGCACCGGAAGGTTCAATTTCTGCGGCTTTTCCGGCAAAAACTGAATACGCGGATTCGCGGATTGACACCGGTGACAGGTGACGCAGGAAGAGGGGCCCGACCGGTGAACCAGCAAACCGGCTGCGTTCAGGCCGCCACGACCTCGCGCTTGTGCGCACGGCGCGTGCGCACCGCCGCCGCCAGCCGCTCCAGCACCTCCACCGAGCGCTCCCAGCCGAGGCAGCCGTCGGTGATGCTCTGGCCGTAGGTCAGGGCGCAGCCGTCGACCAGGTCCTGGCGTCCGCCGACCAGGTGGCTCTCCACCATCACCCCGATGATGCGCTCGTCGCCGCCTTCCACCTGGCGGGCGATGTCGTCGACCACCGCCGGCTGGTTGTCAGGGTTCTTGCCGCTGTTGGCGTGGCTGGCGTCGATCATGATCCGCGCCGGCAGGCCGGACTTGGCCAGCACATCGGCCGCGGCCTGCACGCTGGCGGCGTCGTAGTTGGGCGCCTTGCCGCCGCGCAGGATGACGTGGCTGTCCGGGTTGCCGCGGGTGGCCACGATCGCGGTGCCGCCGCCCTTGGTGACCGACAGGAAATGGTGCGGATGCGAAGCCGCGCCGACCGCGTCGGCGGCGATCTTCACGTCGCCGGTGGTGCCGTTCTTGAAGCCCACCGGGCAGGACAGGCCGGAAGCCAGCTCGCGGTGCACCTGGCTCTCGGTGGTGCGCGCGCCGATCGCGCCCCAGGCCACCAGGTCGGCGATGTACTGCGGCGAGATCACGTCGAGGAACTCCACCCCGGCCGGCAGGCCCAGGCGGTTGATCTCCTCCAGCAGGCCGCGGGCCACGTGCAGGCCCTTGTTGATGTTGAAGCTGCCGTCCAGGTCCGGGTCGTTGATCAGGCCCTTCCAGCCCACGGTGGTGCGCGGTTTCTCGAAGTAGACGCGCATCACGATCTCCAGGGCGTCGCCGAGGCTGTCGCGCAAAGGGCGCAGGCGACGCGCGTACTCGATCGCCGCGCCCGGGTCGTGGATCGAGCACGGGCCGATCACCACCGCCAGGCGGTCGTCCTGGCCGTGCAGGATCCGGTGCAAAGCGCGCCGCGAGTCGGCCACGGTCTCGGAAGCCTGCTCGGTGCAGGGAAGCTCGGCGATCAGCTGCGCCGGAGGGACCAGCGCGTCGATGCGGCGGATGCGGAGGTCGTCGGTATGGGGGGCCATGGGATGGTGCTCCTTTGAGCGTTGTGCGTGTCCCCGCCCGGAATCCGGCGACAAAAAAGCCGCCAGGTTCGCTGGCGGCTTTCGGGGGTGTCTCGTTGCTCTCGAACTGCTAGAGCGCGCCTACCCCTTCCTCCGCCTGTGGCTTCGGAAAGTAGTACCAAAAGTAGAAAGCGGCGCGCTGCGTGTTCACGGCGCCATTGATACCAGCCGATTCCGGGGCGCGCAACCGTTTCAGCGGCAACGTGGAACGGAGGCCCAAAAGGAAACCCCGCCATGCGGCGGGGTCTCCTGTGTTGCGGTGTCGCGTTGGCGCCGGATCAGAAATCCATGCCGCCCATGCCGCCCATGCCACCGCCCGGCGGCATCGCCGGCTCGTCCTTCTTCGGGGCCTCGGCCACCATCGCTTCGGTGGTGATCATCAGGCCGGCGATCGAGGAAGCGTTCTGCAGCGCGGTGCGGGTCACCTTGGTCGGGTCCAGGATGCCGAACTCGACCATGTCGCCGTACTGGCCGTTGGCCGCGTTGTAGCCGAAGTTGCCCGAACCGGCCTTGACCTGGTTCACCACCACCGACGGCTCTTCGCCGGCGTTGGCGACGATCTCGCGCAGCGGGGCTTCCATGGCGCGCAGGGCGATCTGGATGCCGTGGTTCTGGTCCTCGTTGGCGCCCTTCAGGCCCTCGATGGCGGCCTTGGCACGGATCAGGGCGACGCCGCCGCCCGGGACCACGCCCTCTTCCACCGCCGCACGGGTCGCGTGCAGGGCGTCTTCGACGCGGGCCTTCTTCTCCTTCATCTCGATCTCGGTCGAAGCGCCGACCTTGATCACCGCCACGCCGCCGGCCAGCTTGGCCACGCGCTCCTGCAGCTTCTCGCGATCGTAGTCCGAGGAGGTCTCCTCGATCTGGGCCTTGATCTGCTTGATCCGCGACTCGATGGCCGAGGTGTCGCCGGCGCCGTCGATGATGGTGGTGTTCTCCTTGGAGACCTGCACCTTCTTGGCACGGCCCAGGTCCTTGATCGTGGCCTTCTCCAGCTGCAGGCCCACTTCCTCGGAGATCACGGTGCCGCCGGTCAGCACGGCCATGTCCTCCAGCATCGCCTTGCGGCGGTCGCCGAAGCCCGGGGCCTTCACGGCGACAACCTTGACGATGCCGCGGATGGTGTTGACCACCAGGGTCGCCAGGGCCTCGCCCTCGACTTCCTCGGCGACGATCAGCAAAGGCTTGCCGGCCTTGGCCACGCCCTCGAGGACGGGCAGCAGGTCGCGCACGTTGGAGATCTTCTTGTCGTGCAGCAGGATGAACGGATCATCCAGGTCGGCGCTCTGCGACTGCTGGTTGTTGATGAAGTACGGCGACAGGTAGCCGCGGTCGAACTGCATGCCCTCAACCACATCCAGCTCGTTGTCCAGGCCCGAGCCTTCCTCAACGGTGATCACGCCTTCCTTGCCGACCTTCTTCATCGCCTCGGCGATGATGTTGCCGATCGACTCGTCGGAGTTGGCCGAGATGGTGCCGACCTGGGCGATCGCCTTGTCGTCGGCGGTCGGCTTGGACAGCTTCTTCAGCTCCTCGACGGCGGCCTTCACGGCCTGGTCGATGCCGCGCTTGAGGTCCATCGGGTTCATGCCCGCGGCCACGGCCTTGGAGCCTTCGCGGATGAAGGCCTGGGCCAGCACGGTGGCGGTGGTGGTGCCGTCGCCGGCGTTGTCGGAGGTCTTGGAAGCGACTTCCTTGACCATCTGCGCGCCCATGTTCTCGAACTTGTCGGCCAGTTCGATCTCCTTGGCGACGGACACGCCGTCCTTGGTGATCGTCGGGGCGCCGAAGCTCTTCTCGAGCACGACGTTGCGGCCCTTCGGGCCCAGGGTCGCCTTGACGGCGTTGGCGAGCACGTTCACGCCGCGCACCATGCGCGAGCGGGCGTCTTCACCGAAACGGATTTCCTTGGCAGCCATTGCTGAAATACCTCAGTAGTTGGATTCGTTGGGGATGCGGCGAAGCGGCGGGCTCAGCCCAGCACGGCGAAGATGTCGTCTTCCTTCACCACCAGATACTCGGTGCCGTCGAGCTTGACCTCGGTGCCGCTGTACTTGCCGAACAGCACCTGGTCGCCGACCTTGACCTTCGGCGCGCGCACGCTGCCGTTGTCCAGGACCTTACCCTCGCCCACGGCGACGACCTGGCCCTTGATCGGCTTCTCGGTGGCCGAATCCGGAATCACGATGCCACCGGCGGAGACCTTCTCTTCCTCGGTGCGCTTGATGACGACGCGGTCGTACAGCGGCTTGATGTTGCTCATTTCAATCCCTCTTAAGTGATTGATTGGGTTGGAAAACGGGCGGCGATTCTAGCACTCGCCAATGGCGACTGCCAGCGCCCCGGGCAGGAACCACCCCGGACCGGCCGGGGGGGGATGGCACTCAGGTTGGGGCGGCTGGACGGCTTTCAAGGGGCCCGAATGCGAAACGGCCGCCCGGGGGCGGCCGTTTCGGACCACTGGCCGAGGCGGCCGCCAGGTCAGAGATAGCGGCTCCAGCGCACCGTCGCCGTCGGGACGCCCACCACCACCGGCGCAGGAGGCTCGCAGACCGGCAGGGGCGCGAAGCCACCGCTCCCGGTGGGAACGCTGACCTCGATGCCGCCCGCATTGATATTGGTATCGCTGAACTGGTTGCTGCCCACGGTAACGCTGCCCTGCACGGTGACCTTGGAGCCGCCCGAGCTGATGCTCCCGCCCAGCAGGACGTTGCCCTTGATGCTCCAACCGTGGGCCTGCATGCCGCCTTCGGTGAGGACAGCCGAGTTTCCGATGGGCATTCCGGTGTGTGTGTTGCCGTCCCCGTCCTCCCAGGTCGCGAAGGCGGTGGGGCTGTCGCACAGGTTGGCCGGGTAGTAGTCGGCGCCACACACGGTGGCCACCGGGCCCATGTTGGGAGCGACAAGACTCTTGCTTCCGCCGCCCTCGCCGAGCTCGACATTGCCGCCCTTGTTGACGATGGTGTTGTAAAGCACCGCCGGGTTCTGCCTCACGACCACCGGGCCATTGAACCAGACCACTCCGGGCGGGAATTTCACCGGCGTGAGCTCCCAATAGCTGCCCTTCCACACTTTGGTACAGCCCTTGTCGCCACCCCAGTCGCAACTCATCAAGGCAGCCAGAACGGCCGCCTGCGCCGTGCTGAGCGAGGTGAGCGGGTAGACGCCATCGATGGAAACCCCTGCCTTGCTCTTGACGTTCTGGATGGTCAGCTGGGGTTGGCCGCCAATCATCTCGTAGATGTAGTTGGCATCGGGCTTGAAAGCCTCGGCATCGATCGGCTTGGGGCGCACGTCGCAGTAAGGCAGGCCAGGCAGGCCCGGCGAGGTCGTGACCTGCTGGGTCGTCACGTTGACGCCACTCGGACTCGGACCCGAATAGACGGTCTTGGAAACGCCGTAGTACAGCCGGCCGGCCAGCCGGCCGGTCGCCTTGGGGAAGCCCGAACCATTGGCCTGCCCCGAACGCGCCCAATAGTCACCACCGCCTTCCAACTGGCCGATGGTCACGCCCTGGTACTGGAAGTTGAGATGGCCATTGGCACGCACGTTGTCATAGGTGCGGCTGTCATTGAGCAGCGACACAGCATGCGCCCAGACCTCCTTGGCGTTGACCGTGGCTCCGGAGTTCTGGGTGAATCCTCCCCCATGGATGCCGGTAGCACGGAACGTCAGGGTGGCGCTGGCCAGCGACGGGTACGCCTCGCCGTCCAGGAACTCCAGCGCAGCGCCCAGCCCGGACACGGCCCCACTGGATGCGATCGTCACGCCCGATGCCCCCAGGTCGAGCAGATAGGTGGCCGCGTTGGCAGCGCCCTTGTTGATCTGGAGCTGCACCGGATAGCCATTGTCCGCCGGCACGAGCTGGCCGGTGGTACGCGGCAGCGCCGTGATCGAAGCATCAGGAACCAGGGTGCCTGCGACGATCGCTTCGCCGATCTTGTTGCCGCCGCTATAGATGTCGGCCTGGAACCCACCGGCCTTGATGCTGGCGAACGGACCGCCGCTGCCTCCGTTGAGGGTGACGGCCTTGCCCCACAGGCGCGTATTGGCCGGGAACGCGATGCTGCCGAAGGTGATGTCGCTTTCGGAGTAGATGTGGCCGCCGTTGGTGATGCCGCCGCCGGTGATGTTCACCGTGCCCTTCACGCAGCCGGACACCTTGGACTGCCCACCGGTCACCGACAGGTTGCCCGCCACCAGGATGTGTTCGTAGTCGCCGGCGTAATCGACCACGCCCGTGCCGCCACCGGTCAGGTTCACGTTGCCGTTGAAGACCATCGGCGCCGCGGGCTGGGAGGCACACGTGCCCGGGGTCCCGGACGAAGTCGAGGTGGACCCCACTTCGTAGACGACCTCGAGCACGGAAGTGGCCAGCGGCTCGATGACGCTGCCGGCGGCCTGGCCGGTGACCCTGACGGTCACTTCGTACGCATGCCAGGTGGCGGTGCGGCGGACATTGGTGATGGCCGCACCGAATCCCAGCTGGGAATCGAGGTCGAGGACCTGATCGCTGGACAGGGGAGAGGTGCCCGGCTCCCAGTCGGCGGAGGCGTCCCAGGAGGGCAGCTCGTCGAAGACGCCACCACAGGCGCCCTCGCCGCTGGCCGGGATGCAGCCTCCGCTCGGCGGTGCGCCGTAGGACAGGCTGTAGAGCACCTTTTTGCCATCATCGGTCTGGACCATGCCTTCCAGCACGTCGCGCACGAATTCCACGCCGCGCCAGGCCGAGGCCTGAGCGGTGGTCACCGAATGCGTCGCCAGTTGGCGCTGCTGGTTGCTGCGCAGGCTGTAGGCGACCGCCAGCGCGGTGACGACCACGGCCAGGCCCACCAGCAGCAGGATCAGCAGGGTGGCCACGCCGCGCTGGCGCGCCCGTGGGCTTCTGGATCTCGGCATGGTTCCGCTCATGTGCCACTCCCGCTGGCTGGCGCGCCGGCCTTGCGCATCGCCACGATGTTGGACAGGCAGGCGGAGAACAGTTCGCGCCCGCCGCTCTCGAGCACGATCCGAGGCGACTCGGTCAGGCTGTCCGCCTTGGCCTGCTGGGCATACGGCAGGGTGCAACGGTCACCGTCGGTATTCACGATCCGGAAGCCGGAATTGCTCGCATCCGCGGCCATGTCCAGGTACGTGCCGCTGGCGGCATCGGTCGCCGCGTTGCCGTCGCGTTCCTTCCAGGGCTGCCCGTAGGCGACGAGGACCTGCTTGCCTTCGGCCCAGCTGGCGGACGGGATGTCCGCGCAGGGTTCCGGCTTCTGGTAATACACCGTCACGCTGCGGTCGTTCCCCGGCGCGATCTCCAGGCGCGCGCAGCCTTCGGAGCTGCGCCAGGTCACGTTGCGCTTGTCCGCCGCATCGACGGCGATGGCGTACAGCCCGATCTGGGCGGCGTCGGCGGCCTCGCCCTCGGAGAGCTCGGGCAGCTCCAGAACGCCGTAGCCGGCTTCGTGGAGTTCAATCTGCGCCGCCAGCAGGCCGGATGCGACCTGGCCGTCGCGCAGCGAATCGGCCGAGGCGCGCCCGGACACCTCCACCACCATCTTGTAGACCGCAAGCATCGCCGCGATCGTCAACAGCGAGATGACCAGCCCGACCATCAGGCTGATCAGTGTGTAACCGCACTGGCGCGCCTTGAGCTTCGCGCTTTTCATTCGCCGTCCTCCATCGGGGCGACGACGCTGCTGACCGCGAGCACCTCGGCATCGCCCTTGGACGCGGCCAGCTGAACCACCGGAGGCAGCGTGCCTTGGAAGGACACCCCGCCGATCTGGACCGATGCGTCAGTCGCCGCCTCGCACGACCCGCTCCCGGACTTCGCGCTGAGCGTGACGTCGCTCTTGAGCGCGGCCGGCAGTCCATTCTTATGGTCCAGCGGCGTGGCGTCGACGCACAGGTCGACGCCGGAAAGCTGCATCACGTTGCGCAGCTCGTTCACCACCAGCGTATCCACGGCGGTGTCGTGCTGGTTGTTAACGATCCGCGCGGTGACATGCGCCATCCCGGCGCCGATGAGGGCGGTGATCACCACCCCGACCAGCGCCTCGAGCAGTACGTCACCGCGCTGGGCGTTCCCGGGATTGCTAGAGAAGGGCGACATCCATGGCCTCCTGGCTGCCGACTTTGATGAATACCGTCGCGGCCGAGCCGGCCGACGGCGCGATGCAGGCCGATCCGCCGAAGCTCGAGGCCACCAGTATGCCGCGCGTGTCGTAGGCGGCGCAGACGAACGTCTCGGCGGCGTCGTCGGCGCCCGATTCCAGGCTCAGGTCCCCAGGATTGGCGATCTGGCCGCGCCAGTGGCCGGTGCCGCACATGTTCCAGGCTGTGCCGTCGGCATTGCGCGGCACCACGCACAGGGTATGGGTGGCACTGTCGTAGACCACCGCGGCGGCGCCCTGCGCCGCCTCCGCCGCAGTCAATGCCTGCGGATTGCGCATCGCCAAGGCACGCGCCTGACCGACAGCCTCCAACAGGTTGCTGCGCGCGCGTACCTGGCGGGTGCCGTCGACCCAGCTCTGGGTGAACGGAGCGGCGGCCAGCAGCAACAGCGCCATGATCGCGATGGCGATCATCAGCTCGATCAGGGTGAAGCCGCCGGCGCGGCGGTCGGAGGTCACCATGTGACGTCGCCGAAGCTCTTGCAGCCATCGCCGGTGGTCCGGGTGTTGTCCGCAGTGAGGGTCAGGGTGCAGCTGCTGAGCTTGCCGCCGGCTCCGGTCGCGGTCACGGTGTAGCCCGAGGCATTGGAATACGAAAAACCGAAGTCAGCCGCCTTGGAAGCGGGGCTCCAGCCGGGGAACGCGGCCTTGACCGCGCTGGTGTCCGCGGCCGCGGACGACGGGAAGCTCAGCGTCCGCTGCCGGTGGTTTTCCACCGCCGCGCTCAACGCCTGCAGATCGGCCTGCGCGGTGCGGATCTTGCTGCGCACGACGTAGTCCAGATAGGAAGGCAGCGCGATCGCGAGCAGGATGGCGACCACGGCGACCACGACCATCAGCTCGATCAAGGTGAAGCCTGTTGCGGTTCGCGCGGTGCGCATGGTTGTGCTGTTCCGTGTTGTCTCACCTGCCGGCCTGTCGTGGGCCGGAGGTCCTAAGCGGATATCGGCCCGGGGGCCTTCGGCCTTCAGGAACGAAGCCATGACGTTTTCGCCTTGCAGGTATTACATAAAGGAATGTAATTGCACGGGAATTATACCTCTGGTGGATAAACCACACACGTTCAAGACGCGCAAGACAACGATGTCATCAGATATCCTGCAGTCATTTCCCGGAATCGCGCCATGAATATCCACCTGGTCTTCTGCAGCTGCCCCGACCGCAACCAGGCCGACCGCCTGGCCCGGGTCCTGGTCGAGGCAAGGCTGGCGGCCTGCGTCAGCGTGGTACCCGCGGTCGGCTCGGTCTACCGCTGGAGGGGGCAGGTCGAGCGGACGGAGGAGGCCCTGCTCCTCATCAAGACGGAAGCAAGTCGCGTGCCAGCACTGGCCGCACGGATCCAGGCACTGCATCCTTACGAACTCCCGGAAGTGCTGGCGGTCGAAGCGGCCGGCGGCCTGCCCGCCTATCTGGCCTGGGTGGCCGAACAGACCCGCGAGAACGACTGAGAATCCGATGCCAGCACCGCACCGCCCCTTCCTGACTGCCCTGCTGGGGCTGTTGCTGACCTGCCTGGTCACTCCGGCGGCCCACGCGGTTAACAAGGCCGACCTGCTTCCGGTCGACCAGGCCTTCGTCCTGGAAGCCAGCGCCGCGATGCCCGACCGGATCGAGGTGCGCTGGAAGATCGCCGACGGCTACTACCTGTACCGGCACCGCACCGCGGTCAAGGCCACTGCCGGGTTCGAAGCCGGAACCCTGCAGCTGCCGGCCGGCGACCGCCACGTGGACGAGTTCTTCGGCCCGGTGGAAACCTATCGCGGCGCCCTGCTGGCGACCCTGCCCGGTCGCACCACCGGCACCGCCGCCTCGCTGGAGATCCGCTACCAGGGCTGCGCCGACGCCGGCATCTGCTACCCGCCGCAGACGCGCAGGCTGCAGGTGGCGCTGCCCGCGGACGGCGCCCCGGAATCGCCGGGCGGACTGGCGGGCCTGGCCGGGTTGCCGGCCGCGAACGGCAAGGGCATCGCCGGCCTGCTGCAGGGCCGGCAGGCGCTGCCCGAGCAGCAGGCTTTCGCCGTCGACGCCATCGCCGACGGCGGCAACCGCATCCTGGTGCGGCTGCAACCGGCGCCCGGCTACTACATCTACCGCGACCGCGCCCGTTTCGAGCTGGAAGGGGATGCGGGCACGCAGCTGCTCGCCCCACGCTGGCCTGCCGGCACCCGGCACCGCGACGAGCACTTCGGCGAGGTCACTGTCTACTTCCAGACAGCCGAGGTCCATCTGCCGGTGCGGCGCAGCCATGACCGGCCGGTACGGGGGACCCTGGTGGCCACCTTCCAGGGCTGCCAGGACGGCGGGATCTGCTATCCGCCGCTGACCCGCCGGGTGCCGGTCTCGCTGCCGGCCGGCGAAGTCGCGACGGCCGATGCGCCGGCCCCGAGCTCTACGCCACCCGTCACGGCGGACGCCAGCAGCACGACGGCCGTCGAGGATGCGGCAGGCGCAAGTCCGGACCTGCAGGCACCGCCACCCGCGGTCGCCGCCCCGCCGCCTCCGGACGCCTCCGCCGGCAACGCCCTGCGCAGCACCGCACCGCCGTCGGGAGGGTTTTCCGGACTGGCCGGCGCCCTGTTGCTGGCCCTGCTCGGCGGCCTGGTACTGAACCTGATGCCCTGCGTGCTGCCGATCCTTTCGCTCAAGGCCCTGGGCCTGGCCCAGAGCGGCGAAAGTCGGCAGCACGCGCGCAGCCATGCGCTCTGGTACACCGCCGGGGTGCTGGTCGCCTTCGCCGCGGTCGGCGCGCTGGTGGTGGCCTTGCGCGCGGCCGGGCAGGCGGCCGGCTGGGGCTTCCAGCTGCAGCAGCCGTGGTTCGTGGCGGGGCTGGCCTACCTGATGTTCGCGGTGGGCCTGAGCCTGTCGGGGGTGTTCACCCTGGGCGCCGGCGTTGGCGGCGGCCTGGCCGCCAGTCGCCAAGGGCCGGCCGGCGATTTCCTCACCGGTGTGCTGGCGTGCGTGGTCGCCAGCCCGTGCATCGCACCGTTCATGGGGCCGGCGCTGGCCTATGCCTTCGCTGCGCCGGCCGCGGCCGGGCTGCTGGTGTTCCTGGTGCTGGGTCTGGGACTGGCCCTGCCGTTCCTGCTGATCGGCTTCGTCCCGGCGCTGGCGCGGCGGCTACCCAGGCCGGGGGCATGGATGGAGACGCTCAAGCAGCTGCTGGCCTTCCCCATGTACCTGACCGCGGTCTGGCTGCTGTGGATCCTCGGCCGCCAGCGCGGAGTGGACGCGATCGCGCTGTTCCTGGCTGGTGCGGCCTTGCTGGCGCTGGCCTTGTGGTGGTTCGAGCGCAACCGCTGGCAGGGACAGCGGACCGGACGCGCGCTGGCGCTGCTGCTGGCGGTCGCGGCCCTGACGCCCGTCTGGGCGGTGACCCGGCTGGCGCCTTCGGCCGCCGCCGCGCCGACCGAGGGCGCGCTCGCCTATTCGGCCGAGGCGCTGGACCGGCTGCGCGCCGAGGACCGGGTGGTGTTCGTCAACATGACCGCCGACTGGTGCGTGACCTGCAAGGCCAACGAGCGCAACGTGCTGGCCCGGGACGATTTCGCCGCCCTGCTGGCGCGCACCGGGGCGGTGTACATGAAGGGCGACTGGACCAATGCCGACCCGGCGATCAGCGCCTTCCTCGAACAGCACCAGGCCGTGGGCGTGCCGCTGTACGTGGTCTACGGTCCCGGCGCGCCGCCGGCAGTGCTGCAGCCGGTGCTGACCCAGGCGATCGTCGAGGACGCTTTGCTGCGGGCGGCCGCGCGTTGAAGCCGGCGACGCGACTGCTGCTGGTCGCGGTGGCCGCCGGCGTCCTGGGCGCGCTGGCCGGGCGCTGGTACGGCCACAACCACGATCGGCTGGCGGACGAGGCGCCCGCGGCCGGCGCGCTGCCGCAAACCTCCCCCGCGGCCTCCGCTGGCGCCATCCCGGCGCGCCCGGGCGATCCGCTGGCGGACATCCGTGTGGCGGACCTGGACGGAACCCTCGTCGAACTGGCCGGCATCGCGCCCGGGCGGCCGTTGCTGGTCAACGTCTGGGCCAGCTGGTGCGGGCCCTGCGTCGAGGAGATGCCCGAGCTGCAGCGCTACGCCGCACGCCAGGGCGAGACCGGGATCCAGGTGGTCGGCCTGGCGCTGGATACGCCGGAAGGCGTGCGTGCCTTCCTGGAACGGGTACCGGTCGGCTATCCGATCCTGCTCGACCAGCCCGGCCCGGCCGATGCCAGCGTCTGGCTGGGCAACACCCAGGGCCTGCTGCCGTACACCGTCCTGATCGATGCGCAAAGGCGGGTGGTGCGGCAGAAGCTGGGGCCGTTCGCGGCCGGGGAGATCGAGGCCTGGGTGGGCCAGCCCCTGTAGAATCGGGGCCGGACGAAATTCAAGCAAATGCTTGAAACGCTGTCATCTTCGCCGAACTGGACAGTAATGAAGCCATCGCGCAGACTGCCGCCCTTTCAGGCTGCACCCGCTCCGATGGCCAAACTGCTGGTCCTGCACGGCCCCAACCTCAACCTGCTCGGCACCCGCGAGCCGGAGGTCTACGGCCATACCACCCTGGCCGACATCGATGCCGCCCTGGCCGCGCAGGCCGCGGCCGCCGGGCACGCCCTGGAGTCGTTCCAGTCCAACGCCGAGCATGCCCTGGTCGACCGGGTGCAGGCGGCCCGGAGCGACGGCACCGCCTTCGTCCTGATCAACCCGGCCGCCTTCACCCACACCTCGGTCGCCCTGCGCGACGCGCTGGCGGCGGTGGCCATCCCCTTCATCGAGATCCACCTGTCCAATCCGCACGCCCGCGAACCGTTCCGCCAGCACAGCTACTTCAGCGACAAGGCGGTCGGCGTGGTCTGCGGCTTCGGCGCCGACAGCTACCGCTATGCCCTGGATGCGGCGCTGGCACGGCTGCCGGGCTGACCCCTTCCCACCCTTCCCATGAAACCGCGTCCGCCGCGACGGACACCCATTCCCGGAGGCCCCATGGACCTGCGCAAGATCAAGAAGCTCATCGACCTGCTGGAAGAATCCAACCTCGCCGAAATCGAGATCAAGGAAGGCGAGGAAAGCGTGCGCCTGTCGCGCATCCCGACCGGCGTGGCCGTGGCCGCCCCGGCCGCCGCGCTGGAAGTGCGCGGCCCGGTGGCCGCCGCCCCGGCCGCCGCGCCGATGCCGATGAGCTCGCCGACCGAATCGGCCACCGGCGGCAGCGCCAAGGCCGGCGCCGACCTGCCCCCGGGCCACGTGGTCCGCGCGCCAATGGTCGGCACCTACTACTCGGCCCCGGGCCCGGACAAGCCGGCCTTCGTCAGCGTCGGCCAGGCGGTCAAGGCCGGCGAGACCCTCGGCATCATCGAAGCGATGAAGATGTTCAACCCGATCGAGGCCGACGTCGGCGGCACCGTGGTCGCGATCCTGTGCGAGAGCGGCCAGCCGATCGAGTTCGACCAGCCGCTGTTCGTGATCGGCTGACGCCGGTTACGAAGGGATTGGTGATTCGTGATTGGTGATTCGAAAGAGCGGCCGCATCAACGCCTGGAAGTTTGGCGCGATGCGATGGACCTTGCCGCCCTGGTGTACGCACACTCGGCGGCGTTCCCCGCCGAGGAACGGTATGGCCTGACGTCGCAGATGCGCCGGGCCGCTGTCAGCGTGCCGTCGAACATCGCCGAAGGCGCCGCGCGCCGATCCCCTGCCGAACTCGTCCGCTTCCTGCTCATCGCGCGTGGGTCGCTGGCGGAGCTGGACACGCAGCTGGCCCTGGCCTCCCGACTCGGCCTGGCCGAGGCAAACCCGGCCTTGGCGGAGTTGCTCGACCGCACCTTCGCCCGCCTCAACGCATTGATCAAGTCGAGGGAAGGCACGGCCCCCGCGGTACGCGAGGAACCCGCCCCCTACGGATCACCAATCACGAATCACGAATCACGGCCCTTATCCCATGCTCGATAAAGTAGTAATCGCCAACCGCGGCGAGATCGCCCTGCGGATCCTGCGCGCCTGCCACGCGATGGGCATCCGCACCGTCGCCGTGCACTCCACCGTCGACCGCAACCTCAAGCACGTGGCCATGGCCGACGAGTCGGTCTGCATCGGTCCTGCGCCGTCGTCGGACAGCTACCTCAACATGGCCTCGATCATCGCCGCGGCCGAGGTCACTGACGCCCAGGCGATCCATCCCGGTTACGGCTTCCTCTCCGAGAACGCCGACTTCGCCGAGCGGGTGGAGCAGTCCGGCTTCGTCTTCATCGGCCCCAAGGCCGACACCATCCGCCTGATGGGCGACAAGGTCGAGGCGATCCGGGCGATGAAGGCCGCCGGCGTGCCCTGCGTGCCCGGCTCGGGCGGCCCCCTGGGCGAGGACATCGTCGCCAACACCAAGATCGCCCGCGAGATCGGCTACCCGGTGATCATCAAGGCCGCCGGCGGCGGCGGCGGCCGCGGCATGCGCGTGGTCCACGCCGAGGCCGCGCTGAAGGCCGCCATCGAGACCACCAAGACCGAGGCCAAGGCGGCATTCGGCAACGGCGAGGTCTACATGGAGAAGTTCCTGGAGAACCCGCGCCACGTGGAGATCCAGGTGCTGGCCGACGGCCAAGGGAATGCCATCCACCTGGGCGAGCGCGACTGCTCGATGCAGCGCCGCCACCAGAAGGTGGTCGAGGAGGCGCCGGCGCCGGGCATCAGTGTCGAGCAGCGCGCGCAGATCGGCAAGGTTTGCGTGGAAGCCTGCATCCGCATCGGCTACCGCGGCGCGGGCACCTTCGAGTTCCTGTACGAGGGCGGGCGCTTCTACTTCATCGAGATGAACACCCGCATCCAGGTCGAGCATCCGGTCACCGAAATGGTCACCGGCATCGACCTGGTCGCCGAGCAGCTGAAGATCGCCGCCGGGCAGAAGCTGTCGATCCGGCAGGAGGACGTGGTCCTGGAAGGCCACGCGATCGAATGCCGGATCAACGCCGAGGACCCGGAGACCTTCATCCCCAGCCCCGGCCTGATCCAGCACTTCCACGCCCCGGGCGGCCCGGGCGTGCGCGTGGACACCCACATCTACGAAGGCTACCGGGTGCCGCCGAACTACGACTCGATGGTCGGCAAGCTGATCGTCTACGGCCCGGACCGCGAGACCGCGATCTGCCGCATGCGCGTGGCCCTGAGCGAGATGGTGGTGGACGGGATCAAGACCAACATCCCGCTGCAGCAGCGGATCATGCGCGACAAGGGCTTCCAGGCCGGCGGCCAGAACATCCACTACCTGGAAAAGCGCCTGGCCGAGCGCAAGAACAAGTCGATCGCGCTGGGCTGAGGAACGCATGCCCTACCTGGAACTGAGCCTGCGCAGCACCGAGGCCGAACAGCCGCGCTACGAGCGCGCGCTGGAGGATGTCGGCGCCTTGTCGGTGACCCTGCTCGACGCCGACGCCGACACGCCCAACGAGCGCGCCATCCTCGAACCCGGCGTCGGCCAGACCCCGGTGTGGAAGTCGCTGGTGCTGACCGCGCTGTTCGACGCGCAGGCCGACGCACTGGCCCTGCTGGCCGCACTGGAGGCCTTCGACCCGGAACTGGACTGGGCCGGCGCCTCATTCCGCCAGGTCGAGGACCAGGACTGGGAAAGGGTGTGGCTGGACCAGTTCCAGCCGATGCGTTTCGGCCAGCGCACCTGGATCGTGCCCTGGAACCACGAGCTGCCCGCCGAGGCCGACGTGCCCGGCGCGGCGGTGGTGCGGCTGGACCCGGGCCTGGCATTCGGCTCGGGCACCCATCCGACCACCGCCCTGTGCCTGCGCTGGCTCGACGGCCTGACCGGCGCCGGCATGCTCCAGGGTGCGCGCGTGCTCGACTTCGGCTGCGGCTCGGGGATCCTCGCCCTGGCCGCGCTCAAGCTCGGCGCCGATGCCGCGGTGGGCGTGGACAACGACCCGCAGGCCCTGCAGGCCAGCGTCGACAACGCCGGACGCAATGCGGTCGGCGCACGCCTGGCGGTGTACCTGCCGCAGGACGAGCCGCAGGCCACCTATCCGGTGGTGGTGGCCAACATCCTGGCCTCGGCCCTGGACACGCTGGCCGAGACCCTGGCCACGCGCGTGGCCTCCGGCGGGCGGATCGCCCTGTCCGGGATCCTGCGCGGGCAGGAAGGCGAACTGCTGCAGCGCTACGCGGCCTGGTTCGACGAGCTGCAGGTAGATACCGAGGAAGACTGGGTGCGGATCGAGGGCGTGCGCCGCTGAGGGCGGCACGACGCCGCGGTCGACGGCCTGCGCGGCGGGCGCGGCTCATGCTTGAATAGCGCCATGTTCGTTCCCTGCCCGCACTGCCAGTTCCTCGTAGCCCACCATCCGCAGCTGCGGCCGCTGCCGGACGCCTGCCCGCGCTGCGGCCGGCCGTTGCAGGAAACCGACGATGCCGGTGGCGACGATGCGCCACCGCCGGCAGCGGCTCCCGATGGAAGCGCAGCGGTCGAAGCGGTCGCCGTCGATCCTGCGGCGCAGGACGTCCCGGCGATCGCCGAAGCCGCTTCCGCCGCAACCGCCGTTTCCACGCCCGGGAACAGCGAACCACCGCCGGCCCTGCAATCGCCGGCGACGTCCGCGCCCACGCGCGCGCCTGCGCCGGCGCGCGACCTCGCACGCTGGCGCTGGCCGCTGGTCGCATCGCTCGCGGCGTTGCTGGTCCTGCAGATTCTGCTCGCCGACCGCGACCGCCTCGCCGCCGATCCGCGCTGGCGGCCGTTGATGGAGAACGTGTGCGCGCTGGTGCGCTGCGACCTGCAGCCCTGGCGCGAGCCGTCGGCGTTCAGCATGCTCGATCGCAAGGTGCGCCCGGCGACGCCCGGCACCCTGCGCGTGGACGCCACCTTCCGCAACGACGCACGCTGGGCGCAGCCCTGGCCCGCGCTGCAGCTGGCCCTGGCCGACGCCGACGGGCGCATCCTCGGCAGCGGCGTGTTCGCACCGCAGCAGTACCTGGGCCAGGCCCCGGGAACTTCGCTGTCGCCGGGACAGAGCGCGCAGGTCACCTTTCTGGTGCAGGAGCCGGCGCCGGGCACGGTCGCGTTCTCGTTCGAGTTCCGCTGAACCGCGGACCGGGCGGCGAAGCATGCTGGCGGCCATGGCAGCGGTCCGGATCCCGCGCTAGACTCCCCTGCCCGCTCGAACGCGGCGCACCTTCCGGATCCCCCGTGCAGCAGAACGCCACTTCCCGCGCCGATACCGCGCGCACCGCTTCCCGTCCGCCGCTGCGCGAGCACGTGGCCCAGTCGGTGCGCCGCTACCTGCGCGACCTGGACGGCGTGGACGCCAACGACGTGTACGAGATCGTGCTGCGCGAGATGGAGATCCCGCTGTTCGTGGAAGTGCTCAACCACTGCGAGGGCAACCAGAGCCGCGCCGCCGCACTGCTCGGCATCCACCGGGCGACGTTGCGCAAGAAACTGAAGGACTACGGCCTGGCCTGAGCCGGCCGCACCGCCGCGGCAGCGGCCGCACCTCCGGGGAAGTAGCGCCGGGCGGCTATAATTCCGCCTCTTTCCGCACCGCCCTGTTCCCATGACCGCCGATTTCCTGCCCGTGCGCCGGGCATTGCTGTCCGTTTCCGACAAGACCGGCCTGATCGAACTGGCCCGCACCCTGGCCGCGCGCGGCGTCGAGCTGCTCTCCACCGGCGGCACCGCCAGGGCGATCCGCGAGGCCGGGCTGGCGGTGAAGGACGTGTCCGACGTCACCGGCTTCCCGGAAATGATGGACGGCCGGGTCAAGACCCTGCACCCGCTGGTGCACGGCGGCCTGCTTGGCCGCGCAGGTGTCGACGACGCGGTGATGGCCGAGCACGGGATCGGCGCGATCGACCTGCTGGTGCTCAACCTGTATCCGTTCGAGTCGGTCACCGCCAGGGCCGATTGCAGCCTGGCCGAGGCGGTGGAGAACATCGACATCGGCGGCCCGGCGATGCTGCGCTCGGCGGCCAAGAACTTCGCCCGCGTGGCGGTGGCGACCGACCCGGCGCAATACGCCGGCCTGGTGGCCGAACTCGACGCCAACGACGGCGCGCTGTCGGCGAAGACGCGTTTCGCGCTGTCGGTGGCCGCGTTCAACCGCGTGGCCCAGTACGACGCCGCGATCAGCAACTACCTCTCCGCGATCACCGACGCCAGCGGCGACGTGCCGGTGCGCGCGGATTTCGCCGCCCAGGCCAACGGCAGCTTCGTCAAGGTCATGGACCTGCGCTACGGCGAGAACCCGCACCAGAAGGCCGCGTTCTACCGCGACCTGCATCCCGCGCCCGGCTCGCTGGCGACGTTCGAGCAGCTGCAGGGCAAGGAACTGAGCTACAACAACATCGCTGACAGCGACGCGGCCTGGGAATGCGTGCGCCAGTTCGACGCGCCGGCCTGCGTGATCGTCAAGCACGCCAATCCCTGCGGCGTGGCGGTAGGCGCGGCCTGCGGCGACGCCTACGAGCAGGCCTACGCCACCGATCCGACCAGCGCGTTCGGCGGCATCATCGCCTTCAACCGCACGCTGGACGCGGCCACGGCGAAGGTCATCCTCGACCGCCAGTTCGTCGAGGTGCTGATCGCCCCGGACTACGCGCCGGACGCGCTGGACTACGCACAGAAGAAGGCCAACGTGCGCGTGCTGCGCATCCCGTCGGCACCGGCGTCCCGGGGCTTCATCGACACCAAGCGCATCGGCTCCGGCCTGCTGATGCAGACCGCCGACGACCGCATCGTGACCCGCGATGAGCTGAAGGTGGTGACCCGGTTGGCGCCGACCGAGGCCCAGTTCGCCGACCTTCTGTTCGCCTGGAAGGTGGCCAAGTTCGTCAAGTCCAACGCCATCGTCTACGCGAAGGACAACCGTACGATCGGCGTGGGGGCCGGGCAGATGAGCCGGGTGTACTCGGCCCGGATCGCCGGGATCAAGGCCGCCGACGCCGACCTGGTGGTCGAAGGCTCGGTGATGGCCTCCGACGCCTTCTTCCCGTTCCGCGATGGCATCGACGCCGCCGCCGCCGCCGGGATCAAGGCGGTGATCCAGCCCGGCGGCTCGATGCGCGACGCCGAGGTGATCGCCGCGGCCGACGAGCACGACATCGCCATGGTGTTCACCGGCGTGCGCCACTTCCGCCACTGAGGCGTGGGCGTGATGGCGTGCGGCCTTGATCCCGCCCGCACGCCGGCCGTGCCAGGCTTGCGGCCAGTCCCGCAGGAGGAGACGGCCATGTGGATCCGCGAGGAAGGCCCGGACGACGTCGACGCCATCGGCGCCGTGGTGCTGGCCGCGTTCGCCGGCGGCGTGCCCGGCGATGGCCGGCTGGAGACCCGGATCGTCGACGCCCTGCGCGCCGACCGGGCGCTGGCGGTATCGCTGGTGGCCGACATTGACGGCCGCATCGCCGGGCATATCGCGTTCTCGCCGGCGAGGCCCTCGCGCGACGGCGACGGCTGGTATGTGCTGGGCCCGGTTTCGGTGGATCCGGCGCACCAGGGCCATGGCGTCGGCTCGGCCCTGGTCCGCGCCGGCCTGCGGTTGCTGCAGGAACAGGAGGCCAACGGCTGCGTCGTGCTCGGCGACCCGGCCTGGTACGGCCGCTTCGGCTTCCGCGCCGAGCCGGCGCTGACCCTGCCGGGCGCCCCGGCGGAGGCCTTCCAGGCTTTGCGCTTCACCGACGCAGCCTCGGCCGGCGTGGTGGTGCTGCATCCGGCGTTCGGGCACCACGAGAAGGGATGACGCTCGCGCGGGCAGGCTAGAATCGCGCTCCCGTCCGCACTTCCCATTGCCCCAGCCATGTCGAAAGTCCTTGTGATCGGTTCCGGCGGCCGCGAGCACGCCCTGGCCTGGAAGCTCGCCCAGTCGCCGCGCGTGAGCGAGGTGATCGTGGCCCCGGGCAACGCCGGCACCGCCACCGAGGCCGGTTGCCGCAACGCGCCGGTCAAGGTCACCGACCTCGACGGCCTGCTGCAGCTGGCCCGCGACGAAGGCGTGGCGGTCACCGTGGTCGGCCCGGAAGTGCCGCTGGTGGCCGGCGTGGTCGACCGCTTCCGCGCCGCCGGCCTGCGCATCTTCGGCCCCACCGCCGCGGCCGCACAGCTGGAAGGCAGCAAGGCCTTCGCCAAGGACTTCCTCGCCCGCCACGGCATCCCCACCGCGTTCTACGCGGTGCATACCGGGATCGACGCCGCGCTCGCCTACATCAGGGAGAAAGGCGCGCCGATCGTGGTCAAGGCCGACGGCTTGGCCGCCGGCAAGGGCGTGATCGTGGCCATGACCCTGGAAGAAGCCGAGGCCGCCGTGCGCGACATGCTCTCCGGCAACGCCTTCGGCGACGCCGGCGCGCGGGTGGTGATCGAGGAATTCCTCGAAGGCGAGGAGGCCAGCTTCATCTCCATGGTCGACGGCCGCACCGCGCTGCCAATGGCCACCAGCCAGGACCACAAGCGCGTGGGCGACGGCGACACCGGCCCCAACACCGGCGGCATGGGCGCGTATTCGCCGGCGCCGGTGGTCACGCCGGACGTGCATGCGCGGGTGATGCGCGAGGTGGTGGAGCCGACCGTGCAGGGCATGATCGCCGACGGCGTGCCGTTCACCGGCTTCCTCTACGCCGGGCTGATGATCGACGCGGCCGGCGCGCCCAGGGTGATCGAGTTCAACGTGCGCTTCGGCGACCCGGAGACCCAGCCGGTGATGCTGCGCCTGCAATCCGACCTGCTCGACCTGGTCGAGGCGGCGATCGACGGCCGCCTGCACGAGACCGAAGCGCAATGGGATCCGCGCCCCTCGCTGGGCGTGGTGATGGCCGCCCGGCCCTATCCGGAAGCGCCGGTCACCGGCGAGGTCATCTCCGGGCTCGACGCTGTGCCCACTACGGCCAAGGTGTTCCATGCCGGCACCGTGCTGGACGCGGACGGCCGCGTGCTCAGCGCCGGCGGCCGGGTGCTGTGCGTGGCCGCGCTGGGCGCCAGCGTCTCCGAGGCCCAGCGCAACGCCTATGCCGGGGTCGACGCGATCGGCTGGGAGCACGCGTTCCACCGCCGCGACATCGGCTGGCGCGCGATCGAGCGCGAGCGCGCCGCAGGCTGAGCCACCGGCCATGACCCCCGGCAACGCCCAGCTCACCATGTCCCTGCTGATGACGCCGGACATGGCCAACTTCTCCGGCAACGTCCACGGCGGCGCCCTGCTCAAGCTGCTCGACGAGGTCGCCTACGCCTGCGCCAGCCGCTACGCCGGCGGCTACGTGGTGACCCTGTCGGTGGACCAGGTGACCTTCCGCGAGCCGATCCACGTCGGCGAACTGGTGACCTTCCTGGCCTCGGTCAACTACACCGGGCGCACCTCGATGGAAGTCGGGATCAAGGTGGTGACCGAGGACATCCGCGGCCGCGCGGTGCGCCACACCAACAGCTGCTTCTTCACCATGGTCGCGCTGGGCGAGGACGGCCGGCCGGTGGCTGTGCCGCCGCGCGAACCGCAGAATTCCGAGGAGCTGCGCCGCTTCGAGCAGGGCCGCCAGCGCCGCCAGATCCGTCAGGAACTGGAGCAGCGCTACCGGGCCCTGCGCACCGACGCCACCGCCGCAGGCTGAAACGCCCCGGCGCTCAGCTGCCGGAGCCGGCGCCGCCCTGCAGATAGTCCAGCGCCACCTGCAGCATCGCCCGGGCACCCACTTCCAGCGCCGCCTCGTCCGGGGCGTACTTCGGCGAGTGGTTGATCGGCATCGCCGCCGGGTCCCGGTCCGCCGGCGTGGTGCCGACGAAGAAGTAGGCCCCCGGCACTTCGTTGGCGAACCGGGAGAAATCCTCGGCCACGGTCACCAGCGGCATCTCCAGCGCGTTGTCCGCGCCCCCCGCCGCCTGCAGCGAGGGCCACACCCGCCGCGCCAGCGCCGGGTCGTTGACCGTGGCCGGCGCGTTGTCGAGCACCTCCAGCGCGGCGCTGCCGCCGGCGGCGTGGGCGTAGTCATCGGCGATCCGGCGGAAGCGCGCGATCACGTCCTTCCGCACCGCCGGGTCGAAGGTGCGCAGGGTGCCGACCAGCCTGGCCTCGTCGGGGATGATGTTGAAGCGCACGCCGGCGTTGAACTGGCCGGCGGTGAGCACCACCGGGGTGTCGGCAATGTTGACCTGGCGCGCGACCAGGCTCTGGGTCGCCAGCAGGATCTGTGCGCCGATGGTGATCGGGTCCACCCCGTCCCAGGGCCGGGAACCGTGGGTCTGGCGGCCGCGCACGCTCAGGCTCCACTCGTCCGCGCTGGCCAGCGAAGGGCCGCTGCGGAAGCCGACCTGGCCGGTGCGCAGGCCAGCCCACACGTGCAGGCCGAACACCGCCTCGGGCCGGAAATCCTTCCACACGCCCTCGTCCAGCATCATCTTCGCCCCGAACGGCGCGCCCGGCTCGTCCGGGCCCTCCTCGGCCGGCTGGAACACGAACATCACCTCGCCGTGCAGGCTGTCGCGGCGCGCAACCAGGGCCCGGGCCACGCCGAGCAGGATCGCCATGTGCATGTCGTGGCCGCAGGCGTGCATCACCCCGACCGGCTGGCCGCGGTAGCTCGAGGTGGCGGTGGAGGCGAACGGCAGGCCGGTCTCCTCCTTCACCGGCAGCGCGTCCATGTCCGCGCGCAGGGCGATCCGCGGGCCGGGCAGCACGCCCTTGAGCACCGCGGCCACCCCGGTATGGGCGATGCCGGTGCGCGGCGACAGGCCCATCGCCCGCAGCTCGCGGGCGATGGCCTCGCCGGTGCGGACCTCGTGGCTGCCCAGTTCCGGATGGCGGTGGAAATCGCGGCGCCATTCCACCATCGCCGCCCTTTGCGCGGTGGCGGCCTCGGCGACGGTGGCGGGCGCGGCAAAGGCCGCGCAGGGGATGGCCGCGAGCAGCAAAGGCAACAGGCGGCGAAGGGCGGGGGAACGCATCGGCGACTCCGTGAGGGATGCAGGGGACGATCCTAGCGCGCTCCTACAACCTCGTTCAGACGTTGGCCTGCTCCGGTGGCATTCCTGTCTCCAGCGGCGCCGCACCGGGGCCGTCCTGGACCTGCGGGCAGCGCGCGCCCAGGCCGTAGGCGGTCATCGACAAGGAGCCGTAGGCGTAGCCGTCGACCAGCACCTCGGGCGGCCGCTCCGCCACCGAGGCCAGCCCGGCGATGTAGAGCAGCGGCAGGAAATGGTCGGGCGTGGGCACCGCCAGGCGGAAGTCCGGGTGCGAAACCAGCGCCGGGATCTCGTGCGGACGCTCCAGCATCAGCGCGCGCGCGTCCTCGTCGAAGCGCCGCGCCCAGTCGAAGCCGCCGTCGGGCCGCTGCCAGTCGATCGCGCGCAGGTTGTGCACGACATTCCCGCTGCCGAGCACCAGCACCCCGCGCTCGCGCAGGGCCGCCAGCTTCGCCCCCAGCTGCAGGTGCCAGTCCGGCGACCGGCGCGCGTCGATCGACAGCTGCACCACCGGGATGTCGGCCGCAGGGAAGGCGTGGACCAGCACCGACCAGGTGCCGTGGTCGATGCCCCAGCCGTCGACGTCGGCGCCGACCCGGTCCGGACGCACCGCGTCGGCCACCTCCTCCACCAGCTCCGGCAGGCCCGGGGCCGGGTAGTCCATCGCGAACAGCTCCGGCGGAAAGCCGTAGAAGTCGTGGATGGTGCGCGGCCGGGCCATCGCGGTGACCGCGGTGGCGTTGACGTACCAGTGCGCGGACACCGCCAGGATCGCGCGCGGCCGCGGCGCGGCGGCGCCGAAGCCGCGCCAGGCCTCGGTGTAGCGGTTGCGCTCCAGCGCGTTCATCGGGCTGCCGTGGCCGAGGAAGGCGGCGGGCATCAGCGGCGCGTCCATCGCGGTTCTCCGGTGGGGGTGTTGGAAGGACCGCCACAGCCTAGGCCAATCGCGGCGCGGGCGGATGGAACGCAACGTTGCCACCGCCGTCTGCTAGGCTCCGCGCCAGTCCCGCGGAGACCCGCATGTCCGGCCACAGCCAGTTCGCGCTGCTGACCCAGCGCCGCTTCCTGCCCTACTTCATCGTGCAGGCGCTGGGCGCCTTCAACGACAACGTCTACCGCCAGGCGATCATCGGCCTGCTGTTCTTCCTCGGGGTCGGCACCGCCGAGCGCTCGCTGTACGCGATCCTGGCCCCGGCGATCTTCATCGCGCCCTACTTCCTGTTCTCGGCCATCGCCGGCCAGGTCGCCGAGAAGCTGGAGAAGCAGCGCCTGATCGTGATCACCACCACCATGGAGATCGCGATCATGTCGCTGGCCGCGGCCGGCTTCCTGCTCCAGAACATGCCGGTGTTGCTGGTGGCGCTGTTCTGCACCGGGGTGCAGTCGACCCTGTTCGGCCCGGTGAAATACTCGGTGCTGCCGGCGATCCTCAAGCCGGAGGAACTGACCGGCGGCAACGGCCTGGTCGAGATGGGCACCTCGATCTCGATCCTGGGCGGGATGATCTTCGGCGGCCTGATCTTCCAGCTGGCCGGCGCGCACGGGCCGGAAGTGGCGGCCACCGCCATCATCGCGCTTGCGGTCGCCGGCAACCTGGTGGCGCGCCGGATCCCGCGGGTCGACGCCGGCGCGCCGGAACTGAAGGTCAACTGGAATCCCCTGCCGGAGACCGTGGCGGTGCTGCGGATGGCCAGGCGCCAGCCGGCGGTGCGCAACGCCATCCTCGGCGTGTCCTGGTTCTGGTTCTTCGGCACCATCCTGACCTCGCAGCTGCCGGTCTACGCCGAGCTCAACCTGGGCGGGGCCGCCGGCTCGGCTACGCTCTACATCTTCGTGCTGGCGCTGTTCTCGGTCGGCACAGGCACCGGTTCCTTGCTGTGCGAGAAGCTGTCGGCGCGCACGGTGGAGATCGGCCTGGTGCCGCTGGGCGCGTTCGGCATGAGCGCGTTCCTGCTGGACCTGTACTTCGCCCGCTCCGGGCTGGCACCGGCGACGGGGCTGGACGTGGCCGGATTCCTGCGCCAGCCGGGCAGCTGGCGGATCGTGCTCGACCTGCTCGGCATCGGCGTGTTCGCCGGCTTCTTCGTGGTGCCGCTGTTCGCCCTGATCCAGAGCCGCAGCGCCAACTCGGAGATGTCGCGGGTGTTCGCCGCGCTGAACATCCAGAACTCCGGCTTCATCGTCCTGGCCGCGCTGACCGCCCTGGTCGCGCAGCAGGGGCTGGGCTGGAGCAGCCCGCAGCTGTTCCTGGCCCTGGCCATCGGCAACGTGCTGGTGGCGGCCTGGATCTTCGCGCTGGTGCCCGAGTTCCTGATGCGCTTCCTCAGCTGGCTGCTGGTGCGCGCTTTGTACCGGCTGCGCATCCGCGGGGTGGAGGCGCACGTTCCCGACGAGGGCGCGGCGCTGATCGTGTGCAACCACGTCAGCTACATGGACGCGCTGATCCTGGCCGCCAGCATTCCGCGGCCCGTGCGCTTCGTCATGTACTACCGGATCTTCAACATCCCGGTGATGAGCTGGATCTTCCGCACCGCCAAGGCGATCCCGATCGCCGGCGCGAAGGAGGACCCGGCGCTGATGCGGCGCGCCTTCGACGAGATCGACGCCACCCTGGCCGAGGGCGAGCTGGTCTGCATCTTCCCCGAGGGCGCGCTGACCCGGGACGGCGCGATCGCCCCGTTCAAGTCCGGGGTGGAGAAGATCCTCGAGCGCGCAGCGGCCGCCGGCCGGCCGGTGCCGGTGGTGCCGATGGCCCTGCGCGGGATGTGGGCCAGCATGTGGAGCCGGCGCGACTCCCGGCTGGGCCGAATGCGGGTGCCGCGGCGCGTCCGTGCCCGGGTCGAGGTGGTCGCCGCCCCGGCCGTCGCCGCATCGCCCGCCAGCGGCCCGGTCACCGCCGAGGCGCTGGAAGCGCAGGTGCGCGAACTGCGCGGCGACGACGCCTGAGCGGGACGCCGCGGGCCGACAACCCCGCATCGGCTATGCCGTGGCCGCCGCGTCGGTTAGGCTTGCCGCGAGCTACAGGGGAAGCGCACCACCATGAACGCCATGCCGCCCGCGGGCGGTTCCACCGCCTATGTGCCCAACAACCTGGTCTGGGCGATCCTGACCACGCTGTTCTGCTGCCTGCCGCTGGGCATCGTCTCGATCGTGTACGCCAGCCAGGTGGACGGCAAGCGCGCCGCCGGCGACGTCGCCGGGGCCCGCGAAGCCGCGCGCAAGGCCGGCCTCTGGGCGATGTGGTCGGCGCTGGCCGGCCCGATCCTGATCGCCCTGTGGTTCTTCCTGTTCGGCGGCCTGGCGGTGCTGGGCAGCCTGGCCGGCGCGCACTGACCGCCGGCCGCGCCGCAACGTTTCCATCCCCGTCGCACGTCCTTCTCCAAGGAGACACGCAATGAGCTACGTCCCGCCCCCGCCGCCGGTCTCGTCGCAGCCGCAGGTCCATGGCCCGGTCCCCAACCACCTGGCCTGGGCGATCATCTCCACCGTGCTGGCCACCTGCCTGTGCTGCCCGCTGGGCCTGGTCGGCATCGTCGCGATCGTGTTCTCCTCCAAGGTCAACACCCTGCTCAACCAGGGCGACTTCGAGGGTGCGCGCCGCGCCTCGGCCAACGCCAAGACCTGGTGCTGGGTCGCCACCGCGCTGGCGATCATCGGCCTGCTGATGAACGTCTACTTCTTCAGCACCGGCGGCATGGCCGAGTACCAGCAGATGATGGAACAGATCCAGCAGGCGCAGTAAACCGCGCATGGCCCTTTCGCGTCCGCTGCGGATCGCGGCGCTGGCGTCGGCCGCAGTGGCGGCCGGCGCCGGGGTGTGGCTGCTGCGCACGTACGATCCGAACGTTGCCGGCAGCCCGTTCCCGCCGTGCATGTTCCGCGCCTTCACCGGTTGTTACTGCATCGGCTGCGGCCTGACCCGCGCCCTGCACGCGCTGGTCCATGGCGACCTGCAGCGGGCCCTGTCGATGAACCCGCTGGCGGTTTTGTTGATGCCGCTGATGCCGTTGATGGCCGCCTGGTCCGGCGGCTGGCAGCCGCGGTGGCTGGCGCCGCTGATGAAGGTATTGCTGGAGCCCAGGCTGTGGCTGTGGCTGCTGCCGGGGTACTGGATCGCGCGCAACCTGCCCTGGTTCCCGTTCAACCTGCTCGCGCCGGGCTGAGGCGGGCCGGGACTGCACGGCGCGGCCGCAGGAGAGAGGCGTGCCTCAGCCGACCCAGCCGGCGATGACCAGCAAGGCCAGCAGCGCCAGCCACAGCAGCAGCATGCGCCAGACCAGGCTCATCGCGTCGCGCAGCTCGGGCAGCTCGCCCGGGATCACCGGATAGCCCTCGCGGCGGTAGTCCTCCGCTTCCTCGGCCAGCTCGCCCGAAACCGCCGCCCGCGCCGCCGCTTCCAGGAAACCGCTGTCGGCCTGCGCCCGGTTGCCACCGGCCGCGCGCCAGGCCCGGAACACCCGGTCGAAATCGCCGGCCAGGGCCAGGGCCAGGGTCATCAGCTGCGCCACCGGCCATTCCAGCCACCGCAGCAGGCGGCGGGCGCCGGCCGCGTTCTCCGCCGGCAGCAGGGCGGCATCGGCGGCCACCGCGCGCTCGCACAGCCGGTACAGCACCGCCCCGGCCGGGCCCAGCAGCAGGAACCAGAACAGCACCGCGAACCAGCGCCGCAGGGCGCTGCGGGCGACGGTGCCGGCCAGCGCCGGGCCCTCGGCCACCGCCTGCCCCGCCTCCGGCGCCAGCAGGTCCAAGCGCGCGCGGCGAGTCGCCGGATCGGAGGCGTCCAGCGCCGCTTCCACGTCCACGTCCAGGTCGCGCGGGCCCCAGGTCCAGACCAGCACCAGCACCCCGTACAGCAGGCCCAACAGGCCGAGCAGGGGCGCGGCCAGCAGCAGCTGCAGCAGCAGCGCCAGCAGCACCGGCGGCAGCAGGGCCAGCCAGAGGCCGTAGCGGCCGCGCCAGAAACCGCCGTCGCCGGCCTGCAGGCCCAGCCACTCCAGCACCTGCCGGTACCAGCGGAACCGGCGCAGCGAGCCGACCAGCGCCGGGGCGACATGGCCCAGCGCCAGCGCGGCGATGACGGCGACCAGGGTTGTGAACATGGGCCCTCCCTCTGCCGGGGATTCTAGCCACTGCCCGGCGCGCGGGGCGCTAAAGCGACGTGAGTCCGTCGACGCCGCGGGCGTACCAGTGCTCGATCAGGGCCCGGGCGATGGAGATCGGCGGCGCCAGCAGAGGGCCGTCGGCCGCGTGCTCGTCGCGCGCCAGGGCCTGGCCGACCTCGTCGCGGGTGAACCAGCGCGCGGCCTCCAGCTCGCCGTCCACGCGCGGCTCGTCGGCTTCGGCCAGGGCGTGGAAGCCGAGCATCAGCGCGCCCGGGAACGGCCACGGCTGTGCTCCCAGGTAGCGGCAGGCGCGGACCCGCACCCCGGTCTCCTCGTGTACCTCGCGGACCACGGTCTGCTCGGGCGTCTCGCCCGGCTCGACGAAGCCGGCCAGCACCGACCAGCGCCGCGGCGCCCAGCTCGCCTGCCGGCCCAGCAGCAGGCGCTCGCCGTCGCCCACGGCCACGATCACCGCCGGGTCCACCCGCGGATAGTGATCCGCGCCGCAGCCTTCGCAGTGGCCGACGTAGCCGGCGCGAAGGAACTCGATCCGGCCGCCGCAGGCGCCGCAATGGCGGTTGCGCGCGTGCCAGTACAGCATCCCGCGTGCATGGGCGAAGGCCGCCGCCTGCGAGGCGGGCCAGTGCGCGGCCGCGCGGCGCAGGTCGATCCACTGCGGCGGCGCGGGCAGGGCCAGGGTGGCCGCCTCGAGCGCGAACCAGGCCTGGCCGTCACGGTCCAGGCCCAGCAGCACCGCCAGGCCCGGCCCCGGCCCGAGTTCGTCGCCGCGCAGGGTCAGGGCCAGGCCGTCGGCGCCGGCCGCGGCACGGCCCTCGGCGTCGAGCACCATCACCCGCGCGCCGCTCCAGGCCACGCGCAGGGCGTCGGCATCGGCGCGCAGGGCGTCGGCGCGGTCCAGGCCGGGATCGACGAAGGCGAAGCCGGCCAGCACGGGCGCGGCGGACGGGGATGCGGATGCGTTCACGGCCGCTCCGGACGCCGGCGGCTCAGACGGTGAAACTGCTGCCGCAGCCGCAGGTGGTCTTGGCGTTGGGGTTGCGGATCACGAACTGGGCCCCGCTCAGGCCCTCGCTGTAGTCCACCTCGGCGCCCATCAGATATTGCAGGCTCAGCGGGTCGACCAGCAGGGTGACGCCGTCGGTGGCGACCGCCAGGTCGTCGTCGGCCCGGTTCTCGTCGAACTCGAAGCCGTACTGGAAGCCGGAGCAGCCGCCGCCCTGGATGTACACGCGCAGGGCCAGGTCGGCATTGCCTTCCTCGGCGATCAGTTCGCGCACCTTGGCCGCGGCCGCATGGCTGAAGCGCAGCGGCTGGTCGAGTTGCTGGTAGCTGGGGGCGGCGGTCGGAAGCGGGATCATGCGGATGTCATGGGGGCGGAAGCGGCGCGGATCAAGCCTTGGCCGCGGCGGACGCGCGCGCGCCGGCCGGCCCGGCGGCATCGGGTGCCGGCAGCGCCTTGGCCTGGGCCTGGGCGTGCACCAGGCGACCGGTCAGCTGGGCGCCGGCGCTCATCTCCACCACCGCGTAGTGGACGTTGCCCTGGACCCGGGCCTTGGGCGCCAGTTCGATCCGCTCGCTGGCGTGCACGTCGCCGGTGAGTTCGCCGTTGATCACCACCACCGGGGCGTGGATCTCGCCCTCGATCACGCCGTTCTCCGACAGGATCAGGCTGGCGGGCTTGCCGGCCGCGGCCTGGACCTTGCCCACGATCCGGCCTTCCACGTACAGGCCGCCGCTGAATTCCAGGTCGCCGCGGACCACCACGTCCGGGCCGATCAGGGTGTCGATGGCGAAGCCGTCGCGCTGGGTGGACTTGCCCTTGAACATGCTCACTTGCCCTCCCCGCCGGCGGCGGGCTTCCAGTCGAATGTCTGTTCCACGTTCCCCCCGTTGCCACGCAGCGAGACTCGCACATGCTGCGGGGTGAAATCCTTGGGCAGCATCACGCTGCCGCCCAGTTCCTGGAAATAGCGGAACGAATAGGCCTGGCCGGCGGCGTCGGCGCGCTGGTGCAGTTCGTTCCAGCCGATGCTGGCCAGCTTGCCGGCGCGCACACCCTCCACCGAGAAGCGCAGCTGGCCCTGGCTGATCGCGCCGCGGTTGAGGTTCTGGGTCAGCACCGCGCGGTAGCGCCAGGTGCCGGCCTCCTCGGGCGCGAACTCGATCGAGTGCACGTTCAGGCCCTTGCGCTGGGTGGTGGCGCCGACCAGGCGCTCGTAGAAGGCCACGTCCGCGCGCAGCCCGGCGATCTCCTCGTCGCGCTCAGCCAGCGAGGACTGCAGCTCGCCGTTGGCGGCGCGGCTGATCTGGTCCGAGCGCTGCAGGGTGACCAGGCGCTGGTTCAGTTCGTCGACCTGGCCTTGCAGCTGGGCGGTCGAACGCCCGGCGGCGCGCAGCCCGGCCTGGGCCTGGCCGAGGCCGGGGGCGGCCAGCCAGGTCGCCAGCAGCCACGCGCCGGCCAGGCTCAGCAGCCAGGCCACGGCGATGGCCGCGATCCAGCCGCGGCTGGGCACGGCGTTGCGCGGAACGATGCGGAAGCGGGGCGCGGGATCTGTCATCGGCGGGCGGCAGACCGTTTCTGCCTATACTGCGGACCAGGCCGGGTCGGCTAGTGTAACCGCCGCGGCCGGCACCATCGCCGCGCGCAGCGACGCCCTGGGAGACCCGCGCCATGACCGAAGCGCACCTGTTCGTGATCGGCCTGCTGCTGGCCTGGATGGCCGGCATCCGCGCCTACCTGACCGTGTTCGGGGTCGGCCTGGCCGGGCTGCTGGGCTGGGTGGAGTTGCCGCCCGCGCTGCAGGCGACCCAGTCGTGGTGGGTGCTGGGCACCTCCGGGGCGCTGGCCCTGGCCGAATTCTTCGCCGACAAGATCCCCGGGGTCGATTCGGTCTGGGACCTTTTGCAGACCCTGGCCCGGGTCCCGGCCGGTGCCTTCCTCGCCGCCGCCGCGCTCTCGCCCGACGGCCAGCTGGGTGCCGGCGCGCTGGCGGTCGGGGCCGGCGCGGCGCTGACCAGCCACGCGCTCAAGTCCGGCGCCCGCGCCCTGCTCAACACCTCGCCCGAGCCGGCCAGCAACTGGGCCGCCTCGGTGGCCGAGGACACGCTCGTGGTCGGCGGCCTGGCCCTGGCGATGGCCCACCCGTGGATCGCCCTGGTCGTGGTGGTCGGTTCCAGCCTGCTCGGCGCCCTGCTGATCTGGTGGATCTGGCGGACCCTGGCCCGCGGGGTGCGGCGCCTGTTCGCGCCGGCCGGCGACCGCGCGGACGCGTCGCCCACGTAAGCTTGTCCGGATGAGCGCAGTTGGTCACATAATGCGGTCCCACCAGGGGGGAAGACTGATGGCCGTTAGAGATTCCGCGCCGACGCCGGAGGAACCGGCCGCGCGCCAGCGGGTGCGCGCCGAGACCCCGCCGCCGCACTACTGGCGGCGCTGGACCCAGGATGCCGCCGAAGCGGCCGAGGCCAAGGCCGCCGCCGCTCCGGGCGAAAGTCCGGCACCGGCGGCTTCCGCGCCTGCCGCCACGGCGGCCGCGGCCACGCCCGGCGACCCCGGCACCGGCCAGGACGAAGCCCCCTACCGGGTCCTGATCGTCGAGGACGACCGCGCCCAGGCCCTGTTCGCGCAGAGCGTGCTGCACGGCGCCGGGATGCAGGCCGAGGTGCAGATGCAGCCGGACGGCGTGATCGAGGCGATCGGCCGCTTCCAGCCGGACCTGATCCTGATGGACCTGCACATGCCCGGCCTGGACGGCATGCGCCTGACCACCCTGATCCGGCAGCAGGCCGGGTTGCCGCTGCTGCCGATCGTGTTCCTCAGCGGCGATCCGGACCCGGAGCGCCAGTTCGAGGTGCTGGAGAGCGGCGCCGACGACTTCCTGACCAAGCCGATCCGTCCGCGCCACCTGATCGCCGCGGTCTCCAACCGGATCCAGCGCACCCGCGCCCAGCTGCGCCTGGCCGCCGCGTCCGCGCCGGCGCCGATGCGCAGCCATCCGGAGACCGGCCTGTCCACCCGCGCCTGGCTGCTGCAGCAGATCGACGCGACCCTGGCCGGCGACCGCCGCGGCGGCCTGTACTTCATCGAGATCGCCAGCGCCTTGAGCCTGCGCGAACGCTACGGCTACGCCGCGTTCGAGCGGCTGATGGCCGAGGCCGGGCGCCGGCTGGCGCAGATCGTGGCCCCGGCGCCGCTGGCCCGCCTGAACGACAACAGCTTCCTGGCCCTGGCCCTGGAGACCGCGGAAGCCGCCCTGGAAGTCGAGGCCGCCGCCATCCGCAACCGCCTCGCCGACGAGGTGTTCCTGGTCCGCGACGAGGAACGGGTGCAACTGCGCAGCGCGATCGGCTACACCGCCCTGTCCCTGGACTTCGAGGACGCGGGCACCGCGCTGGAGGCCACCGAGCGCAGCGCCCTGCAGGCGCGCCTGCGCGCCGAGGGCGTGGCCGCCTACGTGCCGCCCAGCGACCACGAGGCCCAGGAGCGCCTGGCCCTGCTCGAAGGCCAGATCGAACTGGCCTACCAGCCGATCGTCTCGGTCGCCGGCAACGACCAGGCCCAGTACCAGGTGCTTCTGCGCCTGCGCCAGGCCGACGGCACCCTGCTCTCGGCCGGCCAGGTGATCCCGGCGGCGGAGGCCAGCGGCCGCATCGCCGACCTCGACCAGCAGGTAATGGAGCACGCGCTCAACCTGATCGCCCAGCGCGCCGCGCAGGGCACGCCGCTGCGCCTGTTCGTCAGCCAGTCGCCGCGCACCCTGGCGCGCGAGGCCTTCGCCGAGTGGCTGCTGCAGGCGATCGCCGAGCGCGGGATCGACGGCACCTCGGTGGTGATCGACCTGCGCCTGGCCGACGCCCTGATCCACAGCGTCACCCTGACCGAGTTCTGCCGCCGGCTGATGCCGGCCGGGGTGCAGTTCTGCCTGGGCCAGTTCGAACCCGGCGACGAGGCCGACGCCCTGCTCGGGCAGATGTCGCTGGGTTACGTGCGCATGGCCGGGCGCTTCGCCGGCGCGCACGCCGACAACGCCCTGCGCGACCAGCTGCGCACGGTGATCGACGCCGCCCACCGCCAGGGCCTGCAGGTGATCGGCCAGCAGATCGAGGATCCGCAGGCGGCCGCGGCGATGTGGGTGGCCGGGATCGACTTCGTCCAGGGCAACCTGGTGCATTCGGTCGGCAGCGACCTGGACTTCGACTTCCAGAACGCGGTCCTGTAGCGCATGGCCACGCACGGGCAAGGCAACGTCTGGCCCGGGGTCAACGCCGCCGCGGTGACCGCGACCCTGGTCGCCCTGGGCCTGGCCCACGCCGGCTTCGAAGGCCCATGGCTGGCGATCGCCGCCGGCCTGGCCCTGCTGTCGATGGCCGCCGCCTGGGTCGCGGTGGCCGCCGCCCGGGGCCAGGTCCGGGCGCTGGAGGACGCGCAGTCGCGCGCGGCCACCGCCGAGCACGAGCGCAACCAGCTGCAGCGCGACGTCAGCCGCCACGACCAGCTCGAGCAGCAGCTGGTCCAGGCCAAGCAGGCCGCCGAGGCCGCGGCCCTGGCCAAGGGCGAGTTCCTGGCCACCATGAGCCACGAGATCCGCACCCCGCTCAACGGCATCATCCCGATGCTGGACCTGGTCGCGCGCGGCAACCTGGCGCCGGAGCAGCGCGAGATGCTGCGCACCGCGCACGAGTCCTCCTTGCAGCTGCTGCGGATCGTCGACGACATCCTCGACTACTCCAAGCTGGAGGCCAACCGGCTGGAGCTGGAGATCACCAGCTTCAACCTGCGCGAGCTGCTGGAAGCGGTGCTTCTGCTGATGCAGCGCCCGGCCGAGAGCAAGGGCCTGCGCCTGGAGCTGCAGATCGACCCGAACGTGCGCCTGCCGGTGCGCGGCGATCCGGTGCGCCTGCGCCAGGTGCTGACCAACCTGATCGGCAACGCGGTCAAGTTCACCGAGCGCGGCGGGATCGCGCTGTCGGTGCGGCGGCTGGGCGAGACCCCGGTCCAGCACCAGCTGCGGATCGAGGTGCGTGACACCGGCATCGGCATCGGCCACGAGCAGCAGGCGCGGCTGTTCCGCGCCTTCAGCCAGGCCGACGCCTCCACCACCCGCCTGTACGGCGGCACCGGCCTGGGCCTGGCGATCTGCAAGCGCATCGTCGACCTGATGGGCGGCCGCATCGGGGTCCAGTCCGAACCGGGCCAGGGCTCCACCTTCTGGTTCGAGATCCCCTTGCTGAAGGTGATCGGCGACGTGCAGACGCGCCCCGGCGCGCAGGACGGATCGCGCCGGATCCTGGTGGTCACGCCCGACCTGCGCCTGCGCCAGCGCATGGCCCTGTTGCTGCCCAACTGGGGCATTACCGTCAGCATCGTGGAGACCACCCAGGAGGCGCTGGAACGGCTGCGCGGCCAGACCGCGCCGGGCCAGGCCGCCGGCTATGCCGCGGTGATCGCCGACCATGACGGCCTGCGCCACAGCGCGCGCGCGCTGCATCGCGCCCTCACCCGGACCGCCGCCTACGCCGACGTGCGCCTGCTGTGGCTGTACGGCGAGGAGGAGATCGCCGACGAACTGCGCGAGCGCGCGGCCCTGCTGCCGCGCCTGGCCCCGGATGCCGACCTGCGCGGCAGCCTGCTGCCGGCGCCGCCGGTCGTGGTGGAGGAAGCGCCGGTGGCGGCGCCGGCGGACGACACGGACGACGCCCCTGCCCCGCCCCTGGCCGGACCGCCGCCGCGCCTTTTGCTGGTCGAGGACAACCCGGTGAACATGCTGGTGGCGCAGAAGCTGCTGGCCGTGCTCGGCTACGAATGCGACACCGCGCCCAACGGCGAGGTCGCGCTGGCGCACATGGCCGGCGGCGACTACGACCTGGTCCTGATGGACTGCCAGATGCCGGTGCTGGACGGTTATTCGGCCACCCGCCGCTGGCGCGCGCACGAAACCGGGAACGCGCCCGGCCGACGCCTGCCGATCGTGGCCATGACCGCCAACGCCATGGCCGGCGACCGCCAGCGCTGCCTGGACGCGGGCATGGACGACTACCTCTCCAAGCCGGTGGCGCGCGAACAGCTCGACGCCTGCCTGCGGCGCTGGCTGCAGGCGGCGCGGCCGGCGCGCGTGCACCAAGCCGTGCCTGCCCGCGGCACGGCGGAACCGGCCCCGGCCCGGGACCTGCCGGTGGCCACCGCCGGCCTGGCGGCCGCCGCGGCCCAGGCCGCCGGCATCCCGGTGTTCCCATCGTCGCCGGCCACCGGCCCGGAGCGGCACCCCGCGACCGAGCCCGCCCGCGCACAGCCCCCCGTCGACCCGGCCGCCGCCCAGTCGCCACCGGCGCCGGTGCTGGACCTGGCCACCCTGGACGAACTGCGCGAGATCGCCGGTCCCGAGGCGCTGGCCATCGTCTCGCTGTTCCTGGACGACGCGCCGCGGCTGGTGCGGCAGATGGAGCGGGCCTCGGCTACTCCGGACCTGGACGCGATGCGCGAGGCCGCGCACGCGCTCAAGTCCTCCAGCGCCAATGTCGGCGCCCTGGCCCTGTCGGCGGCGGCCAAGCGGATCGAACTGGGCGCTCGCGCCCATGCCCTGGACCGGCCCGCGGTCGCGGTGGCCCTGCTGATCGCCGAGTTCGCCCGCGCCCGCGTCGCCCTGCAGGGCTGGATGTCGGCCAATGCCGCCGGGGCTCAGTCCTCGAGCTTGCTCAACAGGTAGTTGGGCTCGCCGATCCGCTCGATCAGGTCCAGCTGGGTCTCCAGCCAGTCCACGTGCTCCTCCTCCGAATCGAGGATCTTCACGAACAGCTGGCGGCTGACGTAGTCGCCGATCGAGTCGGCGTAGGCGATCGCCTCGCGCAGCAGCGGGATGCCGTCCATCTCCAGCGCCAGGTCGCACTGCAGCAGCTCGCGCGGGTTCTCGCCGATGCGCAGCTTGCCCAGCGCCTGGAAGTTCGGCAGGCCCTCGAGGAACAGGATCCGCTCCGACAGCCAGTCGGCGTGGCGCATCTCGTCGATTGATTCCTTGTACTCGTGCTCGGCCAGTTCCTTCAGGCCCCAGTTCTTCAGCATCTTGGCGTGCAGGAAGTACTGGTTGATCGCGGTCAGCTCGTTGTAGAGCGCCTTGTTGAGGTATTCGATGACCTTGGCGTCGCCCTTCATGGCACGGCTCCGGCTGCGGAAGACCGGCGCACTCTAGCGCTTCGCCGACGGAGGCGAAGTAACGCGAATCGTGATCATTGCCGCCTGCGGACGGCGGACGTGGAAAGCAGCCTCAGGCCGCGGCGGCCAGGATCGGTAGGGGCAGCTCGGCGCGCATCTCGGCGACCATCGCCGCCGCCATGTCCAGGCAGGAACCGCAGCTCGCGCCGCAGCCGGTGCGCATGGTCAGCTCGGACACGCTGGCGCAGCCGTTGTCGACGGCTTCGCGGATGTGGCGGTCGGTGACACCGTTGCAGATGCAGACGTACACGGCAGGAAGGCGGATCGGGAGAATGCCGCCATTTCACTACGGATGAGAAAGGGTGTCAATTGAGAACGACATTCATCCGGGGCAAAACCGGCCGCCATGGTTCAGGCGGATGAACGCCGCCCTCCGGACGGGCGCGGGCGCTTGCGCGGACGCTCGTGCCCGGCCGCGGCGCTGCCCGGCAGCCAGGCCTCCTGGGCCCGGGCCGGCATCTGCCGGACCAGCGCCCCGATGCCCTCGGCCAGCGGCGCCAGGTGGCGCAAGGCGCGGGCGTAGACCCCGCGCTTGAAGGTCACCACGTGCTCGACCGGGTACCAGAAGTCGACCCAGCGCCAGTGGTCGAATTCCGGGGTCTCGGTCAGGTCGAAGCGCACCAGCGACTCGTCGCCGACCAGCCGCAGCAGGAACCAGACCTGCTTCTGGCCGATGCACACCGGGCCCTCCCCGCCACGGCGGATCGCCCGCCCGGGCAGGCGGTAGCGCAGCCATCCGGGGGTGGCCCCGAGCAGTTCCACATGCTCGGGCAGCAGCCCGGTCTCCTCGCGCAGCTCGCGGTACATGGCCTCGACCGGAGTCTCGTCGCTGTTCATCCCGCCCTGCGGAAACTGCCAGCCGTCCCGGCGCACCCTGCGCGCCCAGAACACCTGTCCGTCCCCGCGCATGAGCACGATGCCGACGTTCGGCCTGTATCCGTCCGGATCGATCACGATGCGGACTCCAGAAAATTCGACTGCCCCGACTCTGCCATGGCCCCGGCGGGCCGACAAGCGCCGATTGACACGGCGCCCGGGAACGTGAAAAATCCGCGGTTCTCCGCGTGGCTATGTAGCTCAGCCGGTTAGAGCACAGCACTCATAATGCTGGGGTCGGTGGTTCGAGTCCACCCATAGCCACCACGCGGTAGTACAGGCAAGTCCAACTAAGGCCGGAAAGCCCAGAAAAACCAAGGCTTCCGGCCTTTTTTGTGCCCGACGTAGTCCGAGGGAATCCATTGCAAGCCGGCGGTAAGGGGCGGTAACTTTGACGGTAAGCGACCTACCGCCAAAACTGTTACCGCCAAGGCCGTTTTCGCATGCCTCTGACCGACACCGCGATTCGCAAAACAAAACCTGAACAGAAGCCGCTTAAATTGCGCGACGGCGGCGGTCTCTACCTGATTCTCAGGCCCGATGGCGCGCGCTGGTGGCGATTGGACTACCGCCGTCCGGTCTCCGGGAAGCGAAATACGCTCAGCCTGGGGACCTATCCCGATACAAGCCTCGCGGAGGCGCGCACTGAGCGGGATCTTGCTCGTAAACAACTGGCCAAGGGGATCGATCCAGGGGAACACCGGAAGGCCGAGCAGTCGGCGGGGATCGAGCGAGCGGCAAACAGCTTTGAGGTCATCGCACGCGAATGGCTGGCCGTAAAGGCTCATGGCTGGACCGACAGCCACCACGCCAAGCAGCGGATGCGTCTTGAAGGCCATGTCTTTCCCTGGATCGGCAAGAAGCCAATCGCAGAAGTAGGTGTGTCCGATCTTCGCCCCCTACTCGGCCGTATGGTTGAGCGCAGTCATCATGAACAAGCTCACCGGGTCATGGCGGCCATAAGCAGCGTATTCAAATACGCAGTGGCTACCGAGCGCGCCGAGCGCAATCCGGCTGCGGACTTGGGTGCTGCCCTACCGTCACGCAGGAAGCGCAGCTTTCCAACCATCACCGACCCGAAGCTCGTGGGGGGACTTCTGCGAGCCATGGACGGATATCGCGGTGAGGCCGTAACGGCGGCGGCACTGAAGTTGGCACCGATGACCTTTGTGCGTCCGGGCGAATTGCGCGGCGCACGCTGGGCTGAGTTCGACCTGGACCATCCAGAAGGCGCGCGCTGGGTCATCCCTCCCGGCCGCAGGAAGCTGCCCAAGGCCGAAAAAGAGAATCCGAGCGCCGAGCCGCATGTGGTACCGCTTGCGGAGCAGGCCGTAGCCATCCTCCGAGACCTACAGCCACTAACCGGACACAGGGAGTACGTCTTTCCCGGAGTCCGTGATCCCAAGCGCTGTATGTCAGAAAACACCGTGAACGCGGCCTTGAGAAACCTTGGCTACGATGGCGACACCATTGTCGGCCACGGCTTCCGCCATATGGCCTCCACACTACTCAATGAGCTCGGATTCAACCCCGACGCGATTGAGCGCCAACTCGCCCACAAGGGACAAGGTGTGCGAGCGATCTATAACCTTGCAAAGCATCTCCCCGAGCGCAAGAAGATGATGCAGGCTTGGGCGGACTACCTGGACGCATGCAAGGCAATGGGAACTGACGGGCAATTGGCTTCCAAAGCGGCTTGATTGTCTGCATTAGCAAGTCCGCTAACGGCCTTGGATTCAACCGATCGACGCAACAGTTTGTCGGTATCGCTCTGCCGGTGTCTCGTAGCCCAGCGTCTTGCGTGGCCGTTCGTTGAGCTGGCGTGCCACGGCATCCAGCTTGGCTTGGGAGACATCGGCCAGATTGATGCCCTTGGGGAAGGGCTGCCGCAGTAGGCCGTTGGTGTTCTCGTTGGTTCCGCGCTGCCAGGGATGATGCGGGTCGCAGAAGTAGACCTGAATGTCGGTGGCCAGGGGGAAGCGACGGTGCGCCGCCATTTCCTTGCCTCGATCCCAGGTTAGTGATCGGTACAGCTGCTTCGGCAGGCGGCGTGCGTTCTTGATCAGTGCATTGACCACGGTCTCGGTGTCCTTGCCTGCCACCTTCACCAGCATCAGGTAGCGAGTCTGTCGCTTCACCAGCGTGGCGATCTGACTATTCCGATCACCGAACAACAGGTCGCCTTGCCAGTGTCCCGGCACGGCCCGATCTTCGGCGCTGACCGGCCGTTCGCTGATCGAGACAGTGTCGGTGATCCGACCGTGGCTCTCTGTCTTCTGGGTGTGATGTCGTGAACGACGCATCGCCCGCGTGCGCCTGAGGTGCGCGAGCAACTCCTGTTTCAGGGCTCCGCGCGACTGGATGTAGAGCGTGCGATAGATCGTCTCGTGGGACACCTGACGGCTCGCATCCTCGGAATAGGTGCGTTTGAGCCAGCCGGCCACCTGCTCAGGCGACCATTGCCGCTGGATCTTCTCTGCCACACGAGCGGCCAAGGCTCGATGCAGCGCCAGCTTACAGGGCTTGGGGCGCCGCGTCCGGTCCCAGGCGGCATGGTCGGCCTGGCTGGCTCGATAGCCTTCAGCGCCTTCGTTGCGCCCGATCTCGCGACTGATCGCGGAAGGCGCCCGCCCCAGTGACGCGGCGATCATGCGGATCGCTCGTCCCGCCGCCGGCCCACGGGAGGTCTCTTCGCGCTCTGCCAGGCTCAGCACCCTCGGAGATCGCCGCCTCACTGGCGGACGAATGCCGCCCTGCTCGGCCAGGATGTTCCGGACTGAGCTGTGGTGCTGATCGAACAGCGAAGCGATCTGGTGCAGCGACTCGCCCTGCTGCCAGCGATCCCACATCAGTGCCTTCTGGGCATCGGTGTAGTAGATCCTCTTCCTGCGCTTCGTCCGCAACACTCCTGCTGCCTTTGCAGCTATCCGTGTGTTACGTTGATCATATGAATCCGCGGCCGGAAGCTGACATCAACATGGGGCTAGTTGCCCGAAGGTAGATCGAGCCGCGCGCACAGCCCTGATTGGCGATTCGTGAGCGTCACTGTTCCGCCGTAGTTCCCAGCGATATCTTCGACGATAGCCAGTCCCAAGCCATTGCCCGGTTCGCGTTCATCGAGACGCACGCCTCGGCCCAAGACGTGCTCAAGCTTTTCAGTCGGCAACCCGGGGCCATCGTCAGCGACATCAATCACGACGCGGCCTTCGCTTTGGGTGACAGCTACATTGATGGTCGACGCAGCCCACTTGCACGCATTATCCATGAGGTTGCCGAGAATCTCTTCCAGATCCTCCTTGGCGCCGGCAAAGACTGCTGTCTCGCTACCGTGAACACTGATCACGAGCTGGCGGTCGCGATAAGCGCTTCGCATCAGCGCAGACAGTGCCATGGCAACCTGATGGACCTTTGTGCGTTGATGCATGTCCGCGGTGGCGCCCACGGCAAGATAGCGTTCGATGCTGGCATGCATCCGGCGGGATTGCTCACGCAGGACGACGCGCCATTGGCGATCGTCTCCTTCGCTTTCCGCGACGAGGATCGACAATGGCGTCTTCAGGGCATGTGCGAGATCCGCGGCGCTGTTGCGTGCCCTGACCACCATGCGGCTGTGGTAATCCAGCAACTCGTTGAGATGACGCGCCAACGGCCGCACCTCGCTGGGCAAGCCTTCGGTGGGGAAACGGGCGTCCTCGCCTGCACGAACACGGGCCGCGGTCTCTCCAAGCTTGTCCAAGGGACGTAGTCCGAAATGGATCTGCGTGATGAGCACCGCCAGCCACAGCGCGGTCAGCACCGCCAATGCCACCGCCGTGTGCCGCCGGAAGTCCGCTACATCCTGTGCTACGCGACCACGATCGACGGCCACGACGAATACGAGCGGACCCTGGGCGCGAGGGAGCTGAACCTGGCGAACCAGCCCGCGAAGCGGTTGCTGCATGGGTCCGTTCAAATCGAAAGCATGCGAAGCTCCATCTTTGCTCTCCGCCGGAAACGCCAGCGTGTAGTCCCATAGCGAGCGCGACTGCAGTAAGGCAACGCCCTGCCCATCGAAGATCTGCCAGTACGTGCCCGAGAACACGCGGTCATAGCGAAGGTCGTCAGGTACGTGGCGCATCTGGAGGCGGCCATCATCGCCGGACTCGGTCAGCGCAAGCAGCGAGATAAGATCGTCGTCCAGCTGTCGATCAAGCGAGTCGCGAGCGGCATCAGCGAACATGCTGCTGAGCATCCAGGTCGCGGCGAACGACACCAGCAGCACGCCCAGCGCGCCTGCCATCAGCAGACGACGGCGTAACGAGAAACCGGGGCCGGTCACGGAGTTTCCGAAAGCCGGTAGCCGAGCCCACGCAGCGTGTGGATCAGGTCGACGCCTAGCTTGCGGCGGAGTCGGCCGATCAACACGTCCAGCGTATTGGAGTCCGGGTCGAAGCCCGCTTCATAGACATGCTCGCCCAGTTGCGACCTGCTGATCACCTTGTCGGCGTGATGCATGAAGTAGCTCAGGATCCGGAACTCCTGCGCTGTCAGCCGCAGGGGGCTGCCGTTGAGCTCGATCCGGCTGGCATTGGTGTCCAACCGGAGGGGACCGCACGTGAGGCAAGGGTGCGCATGCCCCGCACTGCGCCGGATCAGTGCGCGCAGGCGGAGCACCAGCTCGTCGGCGTGAAAGGGCTTGGTGAGGAAGTCATCGGCTCCGGCGTCAAAGCCGGCCAGCTTGTCATGCCAGCGCGAACGCGCCGTCAGCACCAGCACCGGCAGGGATTTCCCGGCCTTGCGCCACCGCTCCAGTACGCTCAGACCATCCAGGCCGGGCAGGCCCAGGTCGAGCACCGCCGCCTCGAAGTCCTCGATATGGGCCGCCTCCTCCGCATCGGTGCCGTCCGTGCAGTGGCGTACAAGGAAGCCAGCCTCCTCCAGCGTCATGCGGATGCGGCCCGCAAGGGTCACGTCATCTTCGGCTAGCAGGATGCGCATCAGTCATCGACTTCGATCTTGAGCAGGCGACCAGTCACGGCGTCGTACTCCAGTTCCATCACCACGCCATCCGGGCCGAGGATCTCGATCTCGTACTCGTCGTCCTCGAGCTCGACCTCCACCAGTTTCCCTGGGTAGCGCCGCATGGCATCGGCCATGACCTGCTCGAGCGGGACATAGCGCCGTTCACTCACAGCTTCGCGCACCTCAGACTGCTGGGATGCGGATGTAGGGTCCTGCTGGGTCCCCGGCGAGGCCAAGGCAAGGAAGAGCAACGGGGTGGCGGCAAGCACGGTGATCATGACGTTGCAGGGGCTCGGAATTATGGCCAATAGCAATGGCCAGTGATATCGCTTCCGCCTAAACGGTACCTAACAACGCGCATCACCCGGCGATTAGGAGCGGGGAGGAGATTGCAATGCATCAGCCCAACGGGCATTCCTCCCCCAAGGACGTACCTAGTGAAACCATTGTTGCTTACCGTTGCACTCTTCTCCCTGTCCCAGGCGGCTATGGCGGCCGATGGACCCGAGCAGCGCTTCGCTGCCACGCTGGGCTACTCCGCCCATCAACTCGGTGGCGACAATCCCGTGCCCGTCCAACTGGGGAATGCCTACCCGCCGGGGACGGATGTGGAGACCAGCGATGACGGCAGCAGCGCATCACTGGGTCTGACCTGGTATCTCACGCGCAACGTCGCGCTGGAGCTGTGGGGCGCCAGCGGTGCCGACGGCGACGTGGAGATCGATGTAGAGAACGGCCCGGACATCGGTGTCGCCAGCTACAAGACGCGTCCGATCGCACTGAGTGCCCAGTACCACTTTGTCGACGCCGCCCAGATTGTCGGTGCGCGAATCACGCCCTTCGTCGGGCTGGGATACCACCATACCGAAATCAGCGACGTGCGTAGCAACGCAGCACTACCCAGCTACGCGGGCTTGACGATAGAAAGTGGAAATGGACTGGCGGCATCAGCGGGTGTGGACGTGGCACTGGGGCAGCGCTGGTTCGTTCGTGGCGATGTTCGCTATCTGCGCTGGAGCAGCGAGTCCAAGGTCGGCGGACAGCCGTTGGCAGACAGCGACATGGATGCCGTCATCTACGGCGCGAGTGTCGGCATGCGCTTCTGAGTGTGTTGCATCGCGCGCCGCCCCGGCGGCGCGCTCCCCTTCGTACCTTCTGGAGAAGCTCCATGAAATACAAGCTCGCAGCTATTGCCTTGATGGTCGCCATGGGCGGCAGTGCCCACGCGTGGCAGGTCAACACTGGCGGTTATACAGGCCCGGGCGTCGCGGTGACGCGCGTTGCCGACGCGAAAGAGTCCGGCGACGACGTCCATGTGCGCTTGCGCGGCACGATTCGTCAGCACCTGGGTGGCGACCGTTACATCTTCGCCGACGCAACGGGCAGCATCCACGTCGACATTGATGCGGACCTGTGGATGGGCCAGACCGTGGGTCCCAAGGATGAGGTCGAGCTGGAAGGCGAAGTGGACAAGGACTGGACGTCGATCGAGATCGACGTGGACCGTATCCGGAAGATGTAGCAATCCCGTATCTGCACCTACTGCTAGCCGGAGGCCGACGTCGCATGCCTGACGTCGGCCTTCGAACAGAGAGATGAATGCACTTGCATCGACCCAGCTGCCCGCTTGCCCGCCCGCTTGCGAGGGCTGCGCGCTGCTGCCTTCTATGTGGCAATGACCATCATTCATCAGTCGAGGGCCTTGAGCGGCGCCGATGCGGTTCCCTCCAGGTCACCTGGTATCGTCAGGGTGCCTTCTTGCCGAAGCCAGTCACCAGAGGCAGTCTGCTTGCTTGAAATTTCCAGCAAGCATGAGGACACCCGTGGCAGCTAAACCTCGCATCGCTCTTATTATCGGCTCGACCCGGCCCAGCCGCTTTGCCGACACGCCAGCCCAATGGATGTTGAAGCAAGCACAAGCTCGGGATGATATGGACGTGGAACTAATTGACCTCCGTGACCACCCCTTGCCCTTCTTCGATGAGGTCTCATCCAACCTCTACGTGCCCAGCCAGAACCCGGAAGCGATCCGTTGGCAGCAGAAGGTAGGCCAGTACGATGGCTATATCTTTGTCGTCGCTGAATACAATCACTCGATCACCGGCGTACTCAAGAATGCGCTTGATCAGGCCTACAACGAATGGGTTCGCAAGCCATTCACTGCCATTGCCTATGGCGGTACGGGTGGAGCACGAGCTCTGGAGCACTTGCGCGGCATTGGTATCGAGCTGCAGATGGTCTCGACCAAGTCAGCTGTCCATATCGGCGGCGGCGACTTCTTCTCGATCCATCCCTTCATGGGGAATCAGCCAATCGAAACCATCGAGGCAAATTTGACCGCGTCCGCGACTGCGGCACTCGATGAACTCGCTTGGTGGGCGAAAGCAACGATGGCAGCACGCTGAATCACCGCCTGAAGCCCAGATTCCACATGATGTTCTTGCTGGAACAGTAATCACATGACCAAAGTCATCGCAATCTTCGGGGCCGGCACCGGTCTTGCTGCGTCTGTGGCGCGACAGTACGGCCGGAATGGTTACGCCGTCGCGCTGGTGGCACGCAACGCCGACAAGCTACGGTCTCTCGCCGATTCTTTCAGCTCCGACGGCATCGAAACCGATACATTCATTGCAGACGTGTCGGAGTCCGGCGCCGTCGAAGACGCCATTTCGGCAATCCGTGGAAAATTTGGACGGATCGACGCTATCTATTACGCCCCAAATGGGCTGGACTCCTTCACGCCCGCAAACCAGTTGACTCCAAAGATCCTCCAGCCGTTGATTGACCTGTATTTTTACGGCCTTCTGAATGTTGTCAGTGCGGTCCTGCCCGAATTTCGTGCCCGAGGCGAAGGCGTCATTCTTTCAGCCTTTGGAGGGTCCGCTCAGTCTGGCTTTGCGTTCATGAGCGGCATAGGGCCGGCGATGTCGGCGGCCAGGAATTATCTCCAGTCGCTCCAACGTGAGCTCGTTTCGGAGAACATTGGCGTCGGCTTCGTAACGATTACCGCGATTGTTCAGAACAGCGCCTATCATCAAGGCATGTTAGCTGCAGGTGGCAAGACTGGCCTGCCGGATGACATGGCCTTCCCCGTGGTTGATCCCGATCATCTTGCCGCCCTGCTAGACGACGCTCTGAGGGATCCCTCACGCGTCGAAGCCAGCTATCCGGCGACCTGATCGAGAAAGGCCACTCTTGAGATCATGACGAGCCGTCGGCCGCCTGAGGGCGGTCGGCTGCTCGCGTCATTGCCTTGCTCCAGGAAGACCGATCGCGCGTTGGAAATCGCCGCGTTCTTGTGTCGAAGGCAACGTGCTGACTGGCAAGCGGCTGCGCCGTCAATTCTGGGGCGGGGAAGGATCAACGCTGGGATGTAGGGGACTGGGTGGTGCGCCGCAGGCTAGCCCTGGGTTCCAGGGTTGACGACACATCCTCGCCCCAGCACCCGCAGCAACGATAGGACCTACGCCTCTGAAGGTCGGGCCACAATTTGCTTCGTGACAAGTCGTAGCAGCAGCTTTGACAGCATGCAGCGTGGGTAGAACGAAGATGCCCTGATCCCCGCTTTCCCGAGAGCGGGCATTGACCAGAATAGAGCCCAATGCATTGTCCGTGGTGGCGGTGGGGCTTGTTGCGATCGCCCCACCCACGCACTGCCGCCTCGATCCTATTCGCCAAATTTGATGATGGCGCCGCCGTCCATGACCAGATGCGCTCCGGTGGCGTACGAACTGTCCTCTGATGCCAGGAACATGACGGCCTTTGTAATTTCGATGGGCTTTGCAATGCGTCCCAGCGGAATGGTCTGCTTGAGGGCCGCCATCAGCTCCTTGACGTCGTCTTGCATCGTCATGGGCGTTTCTACAGCGCCCGGACAGATGGAGTTGACCCTGATGCCCAGCGGCGCCCATTCCTGTGCCGCCAGTTCGGTCATGCCCCTTACTGCGAACTTCGACGCCGAGTAAGCAACGCCGCCTTTCGAGGTCTTGATGCCCGCGATGGAGGCAATGTTGACCACTGAAGGGCTTCTTCCTCTCTTCAGCAACTCGAACGTGTGCGTGAGTCCCAAGAAGACGGAGACCTGGTTGATGTCGACCACTTTCATGTAGGTCTCCAGGCTCATCTTGCCGATAGGCTGCTGGATGGCGACGCCTGCGTTGTTGACCAAGACGTCCAGCCTTCCGTAGGCCTCATCGATCAGCGCGACTAGGCTCTTCCAGTCTTCTTCTTTGGTCACGTCCTGCCTGACGAACCGAGCCCTGCCGTCCAGTTCGATCTCCAACTGCTTGCCTTCGTCCTCGGAAATATCCGTGAAGAATACGAAAGCACCTTCTCTCACAAACTCCTGGACGTGGGCCCTTCCCATGCCTCTCGACGCTCCGGTGACGACGACTACTTTGTCCTTGAACCTATCCATTGCACACCTGCCTTTCAGTGGTTGTTGAAGTGTTCTCGAGGGAGTGGCCTGGTCACCCTGCTCTCGTCAAGCGAAAAACAGCGGACCGATCATGCAAGAACGCTGCTCGCAATACAGGATTCCGTGTCCGTACTCGGCTCGGACGTACCGCATCTGCGCGACTTGCCCATCACGTACTACTTCATGCCCACCTCCGGCAGGAGCACAGAGAGACGCGAGCTCCGCATCTCGGAGCTCGAGAAGCTGATGGAGCAGACCGACCATCGCGCACCCAAGACGAAACAGATGGCGCGTGGCAAGCCCCTCACTACGCCGGCGCTCATCTGGAGCCCGGCTCATTGCGGGAACTTGGCTGTTCCTGCCGATGCCCTTGAATGGAGCTATGAACTGCGGGCAAATCTAGTTCCAACGTTTTGCATAGCGCACTTGCAGAAAGTTCTCGCCGGGGTTGGGTCTTTCAATGCGTGCGTTGGAGTAATGCGCGATACGCAACGTCAGCTCGCTTGTCCCGTCCACCCCTATGTGGCGTCCTATCCCAGCATGGGTGCCGAAGTTGAAGGTCGTGCTGAAGCGCTTCTTCTCTGGGTGGTACTTGGGAAAGATAGCGTTTGCACCGGTTCCGAAATCGACGAACCAGCGATCGCCCCACGCGGCCGGATGGAATCTGAAAGCTGGTGTCAGGCCAACAACGGTGCTGTCCTCGCGCTTCGTCATCCATCGTCCCACCTCGACCTGCCACTGGCCTGACAGTCGGCCACTGTTGAAGGTCTTGCTCCAGTTCCAATCCTTGTGTAACCCGAGGGATAGCGCATTGCTTCCTTCCGAGTAGCCGATCTGCGAGAAGACTGCCGTCGCGGGCTCTTCTGCCATGGCGACGCTTCCCAGACATAAGGCCAGCACGCCGAGGAACACGCGCGCCATTGAGTGAGTCGAGGCGCGATGGGGGCGGATCATGGTCATGTTCAGTTCCATTTCTCGGAGTACTTACAGTGCGGAACGACGTATCGCTTTCCGTCGCACCCGATAGCCGAAGTGCGCCGTGACAACTACTTTCATGAGGTACGGATTGGCTGTCGTTCCGGCGCATGCCCCTTGGCGAAGAGACGGGATATCATCGCGGCATGGATCAGCTGCGCGTCCGCCGACATGGGCAGCGACGCGCTCAGCAACACGCTTAGCGTCGGCCCGCCCAAGACGAGGCCGAGGAACTGCGACGCGCTTTCTTCCGGCGCCGGAACATGCAACTCGCCTTTCCGGTCGGCCTCGCTCAACACCTGGCAAATGACGTTGCGGTAGGGCAGGACGATCTCTTCCCAAAAGGTCCGCCCCGCATGCGGGGCGGAAGGCATCGGCACGATCAACATGCGATAGAAGCCTCGCGTCTGCGGCTGCAGCGCAAGGCCCAGCAGCCGGGTTGCGATGGCGTTCAACTGCGCTTCCGCACCCAGAGTGGACGTGGGCACCAGATCCTTCGATGAAGGAAACTCGCGCAGGAGATGCGCTATCGCCGCCACGTACAAGTCATGCTTGCATCCGAACTTCGCGTAGACCGTTGCCTTGGTCACGCCCGCGACCGACGCGATTTGGTCGACGCTCGCGCCATCGAAACCAAGGCGGGTGAACTGGCGGCACGCCGCTTCAAGCACTGCCGCCGACGTCCCCCGATCCCTGTAGTTTCCGCGACGGCGACCTTCGCTGGGTCTCGTGTCGTTCATGCTCGCCCCTCCACCCGCTAAGCACAGTCCACCGCCCGCAATCGGCGGGCCTGTCCACGAAGCAATCCGGCGGCGACGCCGGACCCGGCGTCATCCCGCGGAGCATCAGGCCTCGCCCTCTCTTCCCGGCTGATCATGCGTCTGACGCTTGAACACGCGCTGCACGATGACAAAGAACAGGGGGATGAAGAACACGCCCAACAACGTGCCGACGATCATTCCGCCAAGCACGCCGGTACCGATGGCTTGCTGTGCGCCGGAACCGGCACCAGAGGCGATGGCCAGCGGCAGCACGCCCAAACCGAAGGCCAGCGACGTCATGATGATCGGACGCAGGCGGTCGCGCACCGCATGCATCGTCGCCTCGATCAGGCCGGTGCCCTTCTCAAGGTTTTCCTTGGCGAACTCCACGATCAGGATCGCGTTCTTCGACGTCAGTCCCACCGTGGTAAGCATGGCCACCTGGAAGTAGATGTCGCGCTCCATGCCGCGGAACGTGTTGGCCAGCACCGCACCCAGGATGCCCAGCGGCGCCACCAACAGCACGGCCGTCGGCACGGTCCAGCTCTCGTAGAGCGCGGCCAGGCACAGGAACACGATCAACAGCGACAAGGTGTACAGCAGCGGCGTTTGAGAGCCTGCCTGCCGCTCCTGGTAGGACAGCGCCGTCCACTCGATCTCGAAGCCCGGGGGCAGCGCACTGGCGATGCGCTCGATCTCGTTCATGGCATCGCCGGACGCCACGCCCGGGGCAGGCTCGCCCTGGATTTCCATCGCCGACACGCCGTTGTAACGCTCCAGGCGCGGCGAACCGTAATCCCAGCGCGTGCTGGCGAATGCACTGAATGGCACCATCTCGCCCTTGGCATTCTTCACCGACCACGCCTGGAAGTCCTCGGGCGCCATGCGGAAGTCCGCATCCGACTGCAGGTAGACGCGCTTGACCCGGCCACGATCGATGAAGTCATCGATGTAACGGCTGCCCCACGCGGTCGACAGGGTGCTGTTGATCGCGCCGATCGACAAGCCGAGTGCGCTGGCGCGCGCAACGTCCACGTCCACGCGCAACTGCGGCGTGTCTTCCTGGCCGTTCGGGCGCACGTTCGCCAGCAGCCCGCTTTGGCCGGCCGCGCCGAGCAACTGGTTGCGTGCCGCCAGCAAGGCCTCGTGACCCTGACTGCCGGCGTCCTTCAGGAAGAAGGTATAGCCCGAACCGATGCCCAGTTCCGGCATCGCCGGCGGCGGGAACGCGAAGATGAAGGCGTCCTTGATCTGGCCCAGCGCCATCATCGCGCGGCCGGTCACCGGACCGACGCCCTGGTCAGGGTTGCGCTCCTTCCAGTCCTTGAGCTTGACGAAGGCCATGCCCGCGTTCTGGCCCATGCCCGCGAAGCTGAAGCCATGCACCGAGAACACCGATTCGATCGCATCGGCCTCGTTCTCCATGAAGTGGCGTTCCAGCTTGTCGATCGCCTCCAGCGTGCGCTCCTGGGTGGCACCCACCGGCGTCTGCACCAGCGCCATCAGCACGCCCTGGTCCTCGTTGGGGAGGAACGCGGTGGGCAAGCGAATGAAGAGAACGCCCATCACCGCGAACAGCACGGCGGTAATGCCCATGAAGCGCCACGGCCGCGCGATGATGCCGCGCACGCCGCGCTGGTAATGACCGCTCGAACGCTCGAACCCACGGTTGAACCAACCGAAGAAGCGGCCCATCGGCCCGCGCGCGACATGGTGCTCACCCTTCTTCAGCGGTTTGAGCACCGTAGCGCATAGCGCCGGCGTCAGCACGATCGCCACCAGCACCGACAACGCCATCGCCGACACGATGGTCGCCGAGAACTGCCGGTAGATGACGCCGGTCGCCCCGCTCATGAAGGCCATGGGCACGAAAACCGCCGACAGCACCAGGCCGATGCCGACCAGCGCGCCGGTGATCTGATCCATGGACTTGCGAGTGGCCTCGCGGGGCGACAGTCCTTCCTCGGACATGATGCGCTCGACGTTCTCCACCACCACGATGGCGTCGTCGACCAGCAGGCCGATCGCCAGCACCATCGCGAACATGGTCAGCATGTTGATCGAGAAACCCAGTGCGGCGAGCACGCCGAACGTACCCAGCAGCACGACCGGTACCGCGATGGTCGGGATCAGTGTTGCACGGAAGTTCTGCAGGAACAGGTACATCACCAGGAACACCAGCACGATCGCCTCGACCAGGGTCTTGACCACGCCCTTGATCGATACGCGCACGAAGGGGGTGGTGTCGTAGGGCAACACGGCCTCCAGTCCGGCGGGGAAGTTGGCCTTCATGTCCTCCAGCGCCGCGCTGACGCCTTCGGCCGTTGCAAGCGCATTGGCGCCCGTCGCCAGGGTGATCGCGATGCCGGTGGAAGGCTTGCCGTTGTAACGGGTGGAGAACTCATAGCTTTCCGCGCCCAGTTCCACGCGCGCCACGTCGCGCAGGCGCAGTTCGCTGCCGTCGACGTTGGAACGCAGCAGGATGTTGCGGAACTGTTCCGGCGTCTGCAGGCGATCCTGTGCATTGATCGTGGCGTTGAGCTGCTGCCCCTTGACCGACGGTGCGCCGCCCAGCTGACCGATCGCCACTTGCGCGTTCTGCGCCGTGATCGCGGCGGCGACCTCATCGACGGACAGCTGGTAGGTGTGCAGCTTGTTGGGGTCCAGCCAGATGCGCATGGCGTACTTGCCGCCGAACACCTGAATGTTGCCCACGCCGGACACGCGACTGAGTGGGTCGACGACGTTCGACCCCACGTAGTCGGCGATGTCGGTGGCGTTCATGCTGCCATCCTTCGACACGAAACCGATGACCTGCAGGAATCCGCTGCCGGCCTTGGCGACGTTGACACCCTGCTGCTGCACCACTTGCGGCAGCAAGGGCATGGCCAACTGCAGCTTGTTCTGCACCTGCACCTGCGCGATGTCGGGATCGGTGCCGCTCTGGAAGGTCAGTTTGATCGTGGCCATGCCGTTGGCCGAACTATTGGACGAGAAGTAGATCAGACCGTCCAGGCCCTTCATGTTCTGCTCGATGATCTGCGTCACCGAGTCTTCCACGACCTTGGCTGAAGCGCCGGGATAGGTCGCCTGGATCTCGACCGACGGCGGTGCGACCTCCGGATACATCGAGATGGGAAGCTGGAACACGGCCAGGGCGCCGGCCAGCATGATGATGATGGCGATCACCCACGCGAAGATGGGTCGATCAATGAAGTAGCGCGCCATGAAATTCTCCGCTTACTGCTGGGCGGCAGCGGGGGCCGGAGCCGCCGGCTTGGCGGGGGCCGCCCCTGCTTCGGTGGCCTCCACGGGCATGCCCGGCTGGATCTTCTGCAGGCCTTCGACGACCACGCGGTCGCCGACACTCAGCCCTTCCTCGACCAGCCACTTGTCGCCCACGGTCCGGCTGACCTTGACCGGCCGCACTTCGATCTTGCTGTCCTTGCCGACCACCATCGCGCTGGTATTGCCCTTGGGGTCGCGGGCGATACCCTGCATCGGCACCAAGATCGCGTTGTCGCGCACACCGCCACCGACCACGGCGCGGACGTACATGCCCGGCATCAGGACGTGTTCGGGATTGGCCACTTTCACCCGCAACGCGTAGCTGCCCGTGGTCGGATCGACGCTGACTTCCGAGAACTCCAGCGCGCCCTTGTGCGCAAACTCGCTACCATCATCGAGCAGGATGGTCACCGGCAGCCCCTGGTTGTCCTGCAGCCGTCCATTGGCGAGGTCACGCCGCATCTGCAGCAACTCGCTGGCGGACTGGGTGAGATCCACGTAGATCGGATCCAGCTGCTGGACGGTCGCCAGCGCCTCGGCCTGGCCCGCGTTGACCAGTGCACCCTGCGTCACGGTGGACTTGCCGACGCGCCCGCTGATGGGCGCGGTGATGCGCGCATACCCCAGCGTGACGTTGGCCGCATCCAGCGACGCGCGGGCGGCACCTACATCCGCTTCGGCCTGCTTGAGGGTAGCGATCGCGGTCTCGTTGTCCTGGGTACTGACCGCCTGGACCTTGGCCAGTTCGCCGATCCGGCGAGTGCTCAAGCGTGCCGCGTGCAGCGTCGCCTCGGCGCGCGCCAACTGCGCACGGGCGCTGTTGGCCTGCGCGCGGTAGCTGGCGTCATCCAACTGGTAGAGGGCCTGCCCGGCCACGACCTGGCCGCCTTCCGAGAACAGCCGCTTGGCGACGATACCGTTGACCTGCGGGCGTACCTCCGCGATGAGGAAGGCATTGGTACGACCAGGCAGCTCATGGGTAAGGCCAACCCGCTCAGCCTTGAGTGTCGCTACCGTGACGTGGCCTCCCCCCGGAGGCGCGGCAGGCGCACCGTCACCGCAAGCGGACAGGGTCAGAGCGATGGTCAGGGACAGTGCAAGCAGCGAGGGGGCGTGTCGGAGCATGGCAGTGAGGACTTGAGTTGGAGCGAAGGAGGCAGACCTGTCGCTGGGCCTCGCGGGATCGAACAGACGAGACTCATGGGACGAGGTAACGGAGGCCAAACCGGACCAGGGCGATAGCGCACGGGCGAACGCACCAGCCGGATGCTGACCAAGGCCAATATACATACATTCATGTTTGTTTGTAAAGTAGTGGCGCTCCCCGTGCTGCACCCTGAAAATGGACCGCGTATGGCAAGAAAGACAAAAGAAGACACGCTGGCCACGCGCGAGGGCCTTCTGGACGCAGCCAAGGCCTGTTTCCATGAGTACGGCGTCGCCAGCACTACCCTGGCGATGATTGGCGCGCGCGCCGGCTACACGCGGGGCGCGGTCTACTGGCACTTCAAGAACAAGACCGAAGTACTCGAAGCAATGATCAGCAGGGAGCGGGTGCCCTTCGTTCAACGCCTGCGCCGCACCTCCTCCTCCAGGCGCAACACGCCGGTGCTGGACCTGCGCTCAGCCCTGTTGGTGTCGTTCCAAGAACTGGCCGAGGACGAACGGTTGCGTAGCATGATGGAGCTCATGCTGCGCAACGACATGTCGGCAGAAAGTCACGCCATGCAGGAGCTCCAGCGCGACAGCACGCGTGAAGAACTTGATGTCATCGGGTTGGCATTCGGGCGCGCCCGCGAACTGGGTCAGCTTCGTGACGGCGTGGAGGTGTCTACCGTCTCGCGTATCGTGCACGCCTGTATCACGGGCGTTCTCTACAGCGCGACGCTGGAACCCGACTTGTTCGACCTGAAGCGCGATGGCATGGAGGCCCTGGACGCCGTCTTCAGTGCATACGTCAATCCGGGCGTATTCAAGCTCGGCGCCCCAGCGCAGCCCCTGCCTACCCAGGATGACGATTGATCACGTTCGACTTCCCAGCCACGTAAAACGCTGTTGGCGCCACTCCGTTCAACGCAAGCATCCAGCACCACGACCCCATGCCTTCCGCGATCCAACGGAGATACATCGGTAGCGCGTAGCTCAACAACGGCCATAGCCGCCATTAGTTCACTGCACGACCATCTTCCCAGCGAGGAATGCGTCGCAGCCTGGCAAGATGGAATATGGCCCAGGGGATCGCCACGACGATCGCAATCAGTGCACCGTAGCGCAGCGATTCGATCCCGGCGCTCGGCTTCAATGCATCACTCAGCATGCCGATCGCCAGAGGGCCTGCGCCCAACCCGATGATCGAGGCCGCCATGATCGCTGCCGCCGCTGCCGTGGCTCGCTGCGACGCATGCACCGATGTCTGCATGTGCGCCAGGATCAAGCCCGAAGGAGCTGACAGCAGGAAGCCGGAGATCGCCGCCAGCGCATATCCGATGGCCGCGTTGGGGGCAGCGTACAGGCTCAACACCGCAATTCCGCCCACCGCGATGCAGGCCATCGCAACTGACAATCGCTTGCGATCCTGGTCCACGAACTTTTGCATGGCGTAGGCGCCAACCAGCGCACCGGCCAGCGTGCCTCCGGCCTGCAGGAACCCCAGAGCCACGCCGACCTCGACCCGTGCTACGCCGAAACTCCGCTCGAAGAAGGCGGGCAGCCACTGCACATGCCCGAACATCAGGAAGGCGATCGCGCCCTGTGCGAACGGCAGGTGTCTGAAGTGGGGATTGGCCAGCAGTTGCTTCAGCGGTTGCGACGACACGGCCTGCGCGTCACCGGGCGTGCCCCGTATGATCTGCCGCGGCAGCATCATGAAGATCACGGCGCCCAGGATCATCCCCGGGATCAGCATCACCATGAACGTGAGCCGCCACCCCAGTGCCGCTTCGAACAGCGCGCCGCCGGCGAACGCCAGCAACAATCCGATGCTGCCCCCCGACGAGAGAATCGCGAGCGCCAGCGTTCGTTGGCGCGGCGCATACAGATCGGACACGACGGCCTGTGCCGTGGGCAGCACCCCGGCCTCGCCGGCTCCTACGCCGAATCGCGCGGCCGCCAGGTGCCAGAAACTGGTTGCCGCACCGGTAATCGCGGTCATCGCCGACCACACACCGATGGATCCGACCATCACGGCGCGCCGGTATCCCTTGTCAGCAAGCCGCGAGATGGGCAGCCCCAACAACACGTAGAACACGACGAAGGCTAGCCCGGTCAGCAGACCGATCTGGCTATCGGAAAGACCAAACTCAAGCTTGATCGGCTGAATCAGGACCGCAAGCAGGTACCGATCGACGTAACTCAGGGAAATGGTCGCGGTAAGCACGACCAGTAGCCATGCCCTTCTTGAGTCCGATACGCCGGCTGTTACCCCAAGCGTACCGTCCGCATTGCCGTCTGCCGTGCTCAATTGAGTTTCCACTCCACAGAGATTCCATACGTCCTGGGTGCGGCGGGCACCAGGGTGTCACCGTAGGCCTGCTGGGACAGCGACGTCAGGTACTTCTCGTCCCCCAGGTTCTTCCCCCACAAGCGCACGCTCCACGCACTGTCCGCCGGCTGAAAGGCGACGGATGCATTGAACAGCGAGAAAGATGCCTGCGGCGTCTCGTTCTGCGGATCGAAGAAGTAGCCATCGTTGTATGCATAGCTGGCGGCCAGCGTCAGGTCACCGACACTCATCGGAATCACGTAATCGGCGCCGAGAGAAACAGCAACGTCCGGCGTATGAATGGTGTCGCGCCCGCTGGCATCGCCAACATACGCGCCCAGCGTCTGGTGGTCATCGCGCAGGTAGAAGGATGCGCCCGGATACCGGCCGTACTCGCCCTTGAGAAACGTCGCCGCCATGCGAATGGTCAGGTAGTCCACCGGCACAAGCAGGGCTTCCAGATCCAAGCCATAGGTCCTGGCACTGGCGGCATTGTTCAGCCGGATGCCACCCAGGACCTGGCTCTGTACCTGCACGTCCTTGAAGTCGTTGTAGAACACCGAGGCGTTGAACCGGAGGTGCCTGTCAGGGAACTCGCTCTTCAGGCCGATCTCGTAGGTATCCAGCGTCTCCGGCAACGCAGGGGCATCCAGGTACGAAACCGCACTGTAGACGCCGCTCTTAAAGCCTCTGCTCGCCGCCGCAAAACCCATGATATTGGGCGTGAAACGGTGATCGAGGGAAAGACGCCACGTTGCCTTGCTGAAATCCTTTTCCTGCGCGCCAACCGTGGCCGGGGCCAGCACGCCATTGCGGTAGTCGCGACCTTCGATGTCCCGCGTATCCTGCGTATACCGCAGACCGGTGGTCAATTGAGTGGCGTCAGTCAGATTGAACGATGCCTGTCCGAAGATCGCGTACGACTCAGCCCCCATCTCCGAATACCTGTCCACCCGGAACGGTAGCCCGGAGCCATACAGGCTGATGGGGCCATAGCCGGCCTTGTTGTTGAAGTAGTAGCCGCCCAAGATCCAGTTGAAGCGAGCGTCCTCAGGCGAGAGTAGTTGGAACTCCTGGCTCCAGGACTCGGCATACTCGTGCGCAAGCGCGCTAACGACCTGGGCTGGACCTCCGTCCTGGTCGAACAGCATTCTCGTCGTGGCATCCCGGTAGCTGGTGATGCTGACGAACTTGAACGCATCGAACGCATGGCGAACCTGGATGTTGGCGCCCGTCTGCTCGCTCTTGATGTTGACATCGTTGCTGAGCGAGACATCGTAGTAGCCGTAGAACGGTGTTGAACCAGCGAAGAGCGGCGGACCGCTCGTCAGGATGCGATCCTCGTAAGGTCGGAAGGCAGGCGCCGTGTTTGGCTCGACATCGCTGTAGTCGACCGTGAATCGCACCTCCGTGTCCGGCGACACATCGACGATCCACTTCGATCGGACCGAGAGATCGGAACCCTTGTGCACGTCGTTACCCGTATTGATGTTCTTGCCCCAGCCTTCGCCCTGGTCACGCGCAAAGATCGAAAAATCAGCGCGGACGCTCGGCGAAATGGCACCCGCCAGATACAGGCCACCCTCGACGGTGTCGTAGTTCCCGTAGCCGAGCCTGGCCTCGGCGGTGAACTCCTCCGTGGGGTCCCGCGTCACGATCTGAATCACGCCAGATGTCGCGTTCCTGCCAAACAAGGTGCCTTGGGGGCCCTTGAGTACCTCAATCCGCTCGACGCCTGCTAGTTCGAAGAGCCCCGCCGTCAACGTCGGCACGTACACGCCGTCGATATAGAGGGGCACAGCCGATTCTTCGCCGGGTGCCGTGCTCTTGTTGCCAATACCGCGGATGAATGGTGCGATCGCACCGTTCTGCCGACCAAGATCGAGCCCAGGGACCGCCATTGCCAAGTCGTTGGTACTCGTCACGCCCATCTTTGCCAGTGTCTCGGCACTTACGGCAGTGATCGCGATGGGGACGTCCTGAATGCGCTCTTCGCGCCGCTGGGCGGTGACCACGATCTGGTCGAGATTGGTCGCGGATACTTCTTTCTGCTCAGGGCCCTCCTGAGCATTGGCGACAGATGAAAGGGCAAGCAGAATCGAAGAAACGAGAATCCCACGGACCAACGGGTGGCTACATTGCGACATTTCTTACCCCTCCCAGAGTAGAAGCGATCGACTGGCTATAATTTACACTGATATCAATTAAATCACTTTCTGTCAACGCACTTTTTCGGCTTCAAATAAAGGTCGCGTGGCACCTACACGCGATCTAAAAGAGTGCCTACTAATAGAAAAATGACACCCATGAAAAAAGCAGCACATCGAGATATGTTTCAGATGAAACCTATTCCGATATGCTGCTGTGCTCCGGGCACCATCTACGTCAGCTCTGGCCGCTTGAAGACCTTGACCACGCTTGAGAAGTCGAGCGCGCCGTTACCTGCGTTGCTGTTGAGCGCATACAGGTTCCTGGCCAGCTCTCCCAGGGGAATGGTCGCTCCCGTGCCTGCCGCCGCCTCAGCCGCGAGGTTGAGATCCTTGAGCATCAAGTCATTCCCGAATCCGCCGGTGTAGCCACGGGACGCCGGTGCGTTCTCCAGTACGCCGGGCCATGGATTGCAGACCTCGGTGGCCCAACTCCGGCTGGTGCTCACCGCCATCATCTGGGACAGCACTTTCGGATCCAAGCCGTGGGCTGCACCCAGCGCGATCGCCTCGCCGGTGACCGCCATGATCACGCCCAGTGCCATGTTGTTGCACAGCTTGGCCACCTGGCCGGCGCCGGCATCGCCCATGTGGAAGATGTTCTTGCCCATCGCCTGCAGGATCGGCCGCGCGCGCTCCAGCGCAGCGCCGTCACCGCCGACGATGAAGGTCAAAGTACCCGCCGCTGCACCCGCCGTGCCGCCGGACACCGGTGCATCGATCAACTGCAGCCCGCGTTCCGCAGCGGCGCCGGCCACCTTCTTGGCGGATGCCGTTGCGATGGTGCTGCAGTCGATGATCAGGGCACCGGCCGGAATCGCCGCAAGCAGACCGTCCGTGCCCAAATAGAGCGCCTCGACATGCCGGCTGGCGGGCAGCATCGAGATCACTACCTCCGCCGCTTCCACGGCGTCCATGGCGCTGCCTGCCGCTCGCGCGCCGGCGGCAACCGCAGCTTCCACTGCAGCGGGCACCAGATCGAACACGCGGAGCTCGTGGCCGGACTTCAGCAGGTTGGCGGCCATCGGACCGCCCATGTTGCCCAGACCGATGAAGGCGATACGGCTCATGCGTGCGCTCCTGTGGTTCGGCCGAGGTCAGCCAGCGGGTGTTGGTCTTCCGGCCAAGGGGCGTGGAAGAACGTCGCGGCCCACGTGCGGTCGGCCTGACGAAGGTGGGACGGGTTCCATTGGGGATTCCGGTCCTTGTCGATCAGCAGGGCGCGGATGCCCTCGGCAAAGTCGCCATGCGCTGCGCAGTGCAGCGCGACCGTGTATTCCAGGCGAAACACGTCAGCCAGCGAGAGCGAAAGCGTCCTGCGCTGGAGTTCGTGCCCCAGGCGCGCCGAGCCGGGCGAGCCTGCCGCCAAGGTTGCCTTCGCGGTCTGCAGCCAGGGATCCTGATGCTCGATGGCAGCGACAGCACTGACGACATCGGCCAGTTCGTCATGCGCGCAGAGCGAGGCGATCAGTTCGGCATGTTGCTGCAGCGGACCTGCAACTGTCTCCGGTCCGAACCCCTGTAGCAGTGCGCTGAGCTGGCGATGGTTGTCCTCGGCGCGATCGCTCCACACCGTGTCGCAGGCTGCCGCCATGACATCCGCACGCTGCGTCTCCGCGATGAGATGGTCGGCCATGCCCGCGTACAGTGCATCGCCCGCTGACAGCGGCGCGCCTGTCAGTGCAAGGAACAGTCCGGCACGCGCGGGCACCCGGTTCAACACCCAGCTGCCACCCACATCGGGGAACAGGCCGACGGTGATCTCGGGGAAGGCGAGTCTGGAGCGTTCACTGACCACCCGATGGCTGGCACCCGCCATCAGACCTATGCCACCGCCCATCACGATCCCATGACCCCAGCACAGGATGGGCTTGGGATACGTATGGATCCGGTAGTCCAGTCGGTACTCGGTCTCGAAAAATGCCTCCGCATGGACATTGCCACGCGGATCCAGAAAGGGATCGCCCGACCAACCACCACGCACCTGATAGTCCAGCATGCCCCGGTAAAGACCCTGAAGATCGCCGCCCGCGCAGAAAGCTTTCTCGCCCGCCCCTTGCAGCACGACAACGGCAATGGCTTCGTCCTTGGCCCAGGCGACCAACTTTTCGTCCAGCAGGCGCGCCATATCCAGCGACAGGCCATTGAGCGCCCGCGGCGCATTCAGTGTGGCGATGCCGATGCGCCTGCCTCGGCGCGCAGCTCGCTCCTCGAACAGCACCGGCGCTTCAATGAGGATGTCGTTCATGCGTTCTTCCATGCCGGCGCGCGCTTCTCGAGGAAGGCATTGACGCCTTCGGCCTGGTCGGCGGTATCGAACAGGTCCACGAACAGCTCGCGCTCGGCGATCAGGCCCGCCGTCGCCGGCTGGCTGCGCGTCACCTGCACCAGCGTCTTGCAGGCCGCGACGCTGGTCGGCGACTGCTTGGCCGCCTTGGCCGCCCATTCCAGCGCCTTTGACTTCGCCTCGCCCTTGCCGACGACCTCTTCCACAACGCCTATGTGCAGCGCGGTCGCCGCGTCGATGCGCTCGCCCAGCAGGATCATCCGCTTGGCCCATCCTTCACCGGCGAGTCGCGTCAGGTTCTGCGTGCCGCCGGCGCAGGGCAGCAGGCCCACCGTCGCCTCCGGCAGCGCCAACTGCGCATGCTCTTCGGCGATGCGCAGATCGCAGGCCAGCGCGCACTCCAGGCCGCCTCCCATGGCATAGCCGTTAATCGCAGCGATCGAGACGCCACGGAATGCCGCCAGCGCCTCGAACGCCTCGCCGAAGCGGCGTGCGGCCTCGCGCGCGAGCGCCTTGTCGCCACTGGCGAACTGCTTGAGATCGGCACCGGCGGAGAAGAACTTCTCGCCCTCGCCTGTGACCACGAGCGCATAGATCTCACGGTCCGCATTGAGCTCGGCGACCAGGTCGCGCAGCGCGGCCAGGCTGTGGACCGTCCAGGTATTGGCGGGAGGGTTGGCCAGCGTCAGCACCGCGGCGTGTCCGTCCACGTCAAGCGTCAGTCCGGTCCAGGCGTGGCTTCGGTAGTCGCTCATCTCAATTCCTCTTCGGTATTCAGCAGGTGCCGCGCGACGATCACGCGCATGATCTCGTTGGTGCCTTCCAGAATCTGGTGCACACGGCTGTCGCGGAGCAGACGCTCCACCGGATACTCGCGGATGTAGCCATAGCCACCATGCAGCTGCAGCGCATCGTTGCAGACCGAGAAGCCTGCGTCGGTCGCGAAGCGCTTGGCCATCGCACACCAGACGGTCGCGTCCGCGCATCCTGCATCCAGCTTGCGGGCACCGGTATGCACCATCTGGCGTGCGGCGACCAACTGCGTCGCCATGTCCGCCAGCTTGAACTGCAGCGCCTGGAATTCGCTAAGCGCCTTGCCGAACTGCCTCCGCTCGCGCATGTAGGTTCTGGCGGCATTGAGCGCTCCCTGCGCTGCGCCAAGCGAACAGGCTGCGATGTTCAGACGACCGCCATCCAATCCTTTCATGGCGATCTTGAAGCCCTCCCCTTCCACACCGAGCAGATGGTCCGCCGGTACGCGTACGCCCGAAAAGCCTATCGCGCGCGTGGGCTGGCTGTTCCAGCCCATTTTCTCTTCCTTCTTGCCGTACTCGATGCCGGGCAGATCAGCCGGAACCGCGAAGGCGCTGATTCCGCCAGGCCCTTCGCCGCCTGTCCTGCAGATCACGATAAGCATGTCGGTGGCGCCAGCGCCCGAGATGAACGCCTTGGAACCATCAAGGACGTAATGGTCGCCATCACGGATAGCACGCATGCGCAGCGACGCCGCATCGGATCCCGCACCGGGCTCGGTGAGGCAGTACGAGCCAAGCTTCTCGCCGAGGGCCATAGGTGCGGCCCATGCATCGCGCACCCGTGGGCTTGCCCATGTAGCCAGCATCCACGTCGCCATGTTGTGGATGCTGATGTAGGCCACCGTCGATGGATCTGCCGCAGCGAGTTCTTCGAAGATCACCGCCGCGTCCAGTCGCGACAGCCCAATGCCACCGCACACCTCCGGCGTGTAGATGCCGCAGAATCCTAGCTCACCTGCCTTGCTGATGGCCTCACGGGGAAAGATGCCTTCGGCATCCCAATGCGCGGCATGGGGAGCCAGCTCGGCCGCGGCAAAGTCCCGCGCGGCTTCGCGGAACGCCGCCTGCTCCTCGGTTAGGGACGTGGGATCCATGGACGTATCCGTTGGCGGCCTATTTCAAGCTGATGGTGGTGTTGACGCCGTGGTGGGCGGTGTCGTCGTCAAACCAACGCGCCGTCACCGTCTTGGTCTGGGTGTAGAACGTGATGACTTGCTTTCCGTAGGGCCCGAGGTCGCCAAGCTTGGATGCGCGCGACCCGGTGAACGAGAACATCGGTACCGGCACCGGAATCGGCACGTTGATACCGACCTGACCGACGTCGATCTCTTCCTGGAACCGCCGCGCCGCTGCGCCCGACTGCGTGAAAACGGCGGTGCCGTTTCCGTTAGGATTCGCATTGATCAGGGCGATGGCTTCGTCGAGGTTGTCGGCTCCTGCGACCACCATCACCGGTCCGAAGATCTCCTCGTCATAGATGCGCATGCCCGGCCTGACGTTGGAAAAGATGGTCGGCCCGACAAAGTTCCCACGCTCGAAGCCTGCGACCACCGGGTTCCGCCCGTCCAGCTCAAGGTGGGCGCCCTGATTGATGCCGGACGCGATCAATGCTTCGATCCGTTCGCGGGCTGCGCAAGAAATCACGGGTCCGACATCGGTGCCTGCCTCCGTGCCCGCATTGACCCTCAGCGACTTCGCTTTCTCCACCAGTTCCGGGATCCACTGTCGGGCTCCACCCACCAGCACCACGGTCGAGGCCGCCATGCAGCGTTGCCCCGCGGCACCGAATGCCGCGCCGGTCAATGCGTTGAGTGTCTGTTCCTTGCTCGCATCAGGGAGCACTACCGCGTGGTTCTTGGCACCCATCATGCATTGCACTCGCTTGCCGGCCGCCGAAGCACGGTTGTAGACATGAGTGCCGACGCCGGTGGAGCCTACGAACGAGATTGCCTTGATGTCCGGATGGTCGCAGAGGGCATTGACCACATCCGCGCCACCGTGAACGACGTTGAGCACACCCTTGGGTACGCCAGCTTCGATGGCCAGCTCGACCAGCCGCATGGTCACCAGCGGATCCTGCTCGGACGGCTTGAGCACGAAGGTGTTTCCTGTCGCGATCGCCATTGGGAACATCCACAAAGGGATCATCGCCGGGAAGTTGAACGGCGTGATGCCTGCACATACCCCCAGCGGCTGCAGCAAGGTGTAGGTGTCCACGCCACCGGCCACGTTGTTGGCCATCTCGCCAAGCTGAAGATTTCCGATCGCCGCCGCGTGCTCGACCACCTCGAGGCCACGGAACACGTCGCCCTCGGCGTCCGGCAGGGTCTTGCCCTGCTCGCTGGTCAGCACGACGGCAAGCTCCTTCAGATTGTCGCGGATGAGCTGCTGGTACTTCAGGAAGATCCGGGCGCGCACACCGATCGGCGTCTTGCGCCAGGTCTTGAACGCGTGTGCCGCCGCCGCCACGGCAGCCTCCACTTCGGATGCAGTCGCCATTGGTACGCGGGCCAGCACGTCCTGGGTGGCGGGGTTGATCACATCCCTCCATTCAGTGCTCGCCGACTGCAGGAACTCGCCGCCGACGAGCAGGGGCACGGTCGGGACGGCAAGACGTGCGCCAGCCGAGGAAGAAATCGCAGCGTTCATCTTTTGCCTTGCTCAGCCGCCACCTTGGGGCTTCGCATTATTCGCAAATAACGATAAATTGATAGGGGTGATAATGCTGTAATCCGCGAAGCAGGAGCGGCCATTCTGCAAATTTTGCAAAGGGAGCCACGGTGACCAAGGCCTACATTGGCGTCCGCCTCAGGCGGCTACGTGAGGAGCATGGGTTGACTCAGACGGCGCTCGCCAAGGCGCTGGACATTTCCTCCAGCTATCTCAACCAGATCGAGAACAACCAGCGCCCCCTGACCGTACCCGTCCTGCTGCGCATCAATGCCCATTTCGGGATTGACGTGCAGATGTTCTCCGACAATGACGAAGCTGCACTCGTGAGCGGGCTTCGCGACATGTTGGTCGACATTGGCCACGCACCGTCGTCGATGGCCGAGGTCCGCGCCATCGCCAGCAACATGCCCGAACTCGGCCGCGCACTTCTACAGCTCCATGGCGACTATTGCGATGCACGTGAACGTGCCGACATGCTCGCCGAGCGCCTCAGCGAGCCCGATATTGTTCGCCTGGCCAGGTTGCCGCACGCAGGCGACCAGGTGCGTGACTACTTCAACCGGCGACACAATCATGTCGCCGAGCTGGACCATGCCGCCGAGCGCCTCCATCAGCAGGTCGAGCTCAGCCACGGTGATGTGCACCGGTTCTTGAGGGAACACCTGCTCAAAGCTCACGGCATGACGGTCACCACCAGCACGGGGCCCTCAACCGCCTCGCGTGGCGAGCATCGATTCGAGGCTGAGCGGCAGAGCGTTGTGCTGGCGCCACACCTCACCCCGGGACAGCAGGCTTTCCAGATGGCCGTCGAGCTTGCGCGGCTCGAGCACGGCGAGACGATGGATCGCCTGATCGCGGACGCGGGCTTCGACGGCGATGAGCAGCATCGCCTGGCGCGTATCGGCCTGGGCAACTATTTCGCGGGCGCGCTGCTGATGCCCTACGGCCCGTTCCTCGCCGCAGCGGAAGCATCCGGCTACGACATCGAATGGCTCGCGCAGAGGTTCGGTGTCGGCTTCGAAAGCGTCTGCCATCGCCTGAGTACTCTGCAACGCCCCGGCGCCCACGGACTTCCCTTCTGCTTCATCAGGGTGGACAGGGCGGGCAATGTATCCAAACGGCACTCTGCCACCGAGTTCCAGTTCTCTCGTGTTGGCGGATCCTGCCCGCTCTGGATCGTCTACGAAGCCTTCAACCAGCCGGGACGCGTACTCACTCAGATCGCGGCAATGCCCGACGGGCGCCATCACTTCTGGATATCGCGCCAGGTCTCGAGTGGCCCTTCCTTCCATGGCAGCCAGCGCAAGACTTTCGCCGTCAGCCTTGGTTGCGAACTGCGCCATGCCCAGCGGCTGGTCTACTCTCGGGGGCTGGATTTGCGCCCGGGCAACGACGCCACCCCCATTGGTCCCGGTTGCCGCGTCTGCGACCGACACGTGTGCATACAGCGCGCCTTCCCGGCGCTCTCATCGGCATCTCGCGCAGACGTTGCCGAATCGCGTCTGAGCGCCTCCGGAACGTAGCGCCACGCTGCGCGCTCGGCTGCTCCAGCATGGGCGGTGGCGCGCTTCGCCGATCGCCCCTCATGGCCGGCCCGCCTGCCGGTCTACTGCGGCTTGCCCAGTGCGTTCTGCAACGCCGCCAGCGTCCGCCGATGCGCCAATTCCGCCGCCGCCTCATCGTAATGGTCGCCACCCACACGGGCGAACGCGTGATCCACACCGGGATAGCGGTAAAGCTCGGCATCTGGAAGCGCGCCGAGCACGGGAAAGATCTTCTCGATCGCATCCGTTCCGGCAAATCGATCCTGTTCTGCGAAGTGCAGTACCAGCTTGCATGAGATGTTGGGGGCTTCATGCAGGAGATTCTCGATGTTCACCCCATAGAACCCTACGGCACATGCCACGCCAGTGCGACTGGCAGCGAGATAGGCCAGGCGCCCTCCGAGGCAGTAGCCGACGAAGCCCGTGGCAGGCGTCGTGACCTGCGGTAGCGCCTGCAAGGCATCAAGACATGCCGCGATGTCGACCATCGCCTGATCCTGGTCGAACTCAGCCAGATAGCCGAAGGCTTTCTCGAACTCCTCCTGCGTGTAACCAAGCTCGATGCCTGGCTGCAGCCGCCAGAACAGGTCCGGCACCAAGGCAACATAGCCATCCTCGGCGAACCGGTCCGCCACCGCGCGCATGTTCGCGTTGACGCCGAAGATCTCCTGACCGATCACGATTCCCGGCCCCCGTCCCGAGGCAGGCAACGCCAGATAGGCGCGGAACACGCCGCCATCCTTCGCCGTGACTTCCATCATCTGTCCCATCATGTCTCCCTGGTAACGCTTGAACTATCCGGTGCGCGCGACGTGGCGCGCTGAACGCAGCGTGCTGCGCTAGGGCGAACGGATCCCGTGCGACAACTCGCCGATCCCTTCGATCCACAGGCTCACCTGATCGCCCGGCGCCAGAAAGCGTTGATACGGCATGCCCACGCCAGCCGGCGTCCCCGTCAAGATCAGGTCCCCCGGCTGCAGCGTTACGCGCGACGAGAGCCACGCGATCTGCTCTGCGATGTCGAAGATCATGTGCCGCGTGCTGGAGTCCTGGTGAAGCTGGCCGTTGACGGACAACTTCATGGCCAGGTTCTGAGGTTCCGTGATCTGTGCTGCCGGAACGACCCATGGCCCTAGCGGACACGAGCCGTCAAAACACTTCATCGTGATCCAGTCGTAGTGAAACGGCGACCCGGCGGGCGAAGCCGCTCGACCCACTTCGCGGACCGACAGATCGTTGGCAATGGTGTATCCGGCGACATGACCGATGGCATCCTCGATGCTCACATCCCTCGCCTCGCGCCCTATCACTACCCCCAGCTCGATCTCGTGATCGAGGCGCGTGGAGAAGCGAGGGATCGCCACCTGCGCCCCATGCCCCACAACCGCGCTCCGTGACGTCTTGATGAAGTGCCAGGGATTGTCGCCCAGTTGCTTGGCATTGAGGGCGACGGGCGCGTTCATCACGCGCGCCATCTCCTCGACATGGTCCTGGTAGTTGGCACCCGCACAGAAGATGTTGCCGGGGATCCAAGGGGCAGCAATCTCGAGCGCCGCCAGAGGCTTGATGACCGCTGATTCCAAGCTGCCACTATCGGCAGCCAGTTGTCGGCACAGAGATTCAGTCGTGCCCCAGGTCCGGAACACCTCGCCCAAGGCGCTGAGTTCCGGCCGCCCGGTGGCCTTCGCGATGTCGATGACGGTATCGCCAACCGACACGCCGGCTCGAGGCGCTCCCTCTTCCGAGAAAGACAGCAGTCGATAGGCTGACATGGATCACGCTGCTCCGGACAGCGGCTTTCCATCCGGGTCGAAACGGTCTCCGAAGTCGAAGAAATCGTCGTGCAGGAAGCCGTCGTAGTACTGGATCTCCCACCACGTATGGTTCATGTCCTCGAAGTAGAACGAGTACACCCCATGCTGGAACTCGATGGGCATGATCTGCTTGATCTTGTACGTGTCCTTGTACTCGTGCGCCTTCTTCCAGGCTTCGTCGACCTCTTCCTTCGAGCCTACATCCAGGCCCCAATGGTGCATGAGAGTCTTCGGCAACACCTTGTCTCCCACTTCAAGGCAGACGACATGAAACTTCATGCCGAGCCGGAACACCATGCCCGGGGGCGCGTGGCGCACCACCTCCAGCCCGAGGAACTCCTCGTAGAACTGGCGCGTCTCCTTCAGGTTGTAGACGTCGTTGGTACCGTGCGTCAGGGCATAGGCCTTGACGATCGACTGGCGATCCTCTCGCGGCGGCGCCGCGGCATCTTCAAGAATCATTTCGTGTCTCCACTTGCATGATGGGCGTTGCACGGGATGGAAGCGCGGCTTCCACGGTTCGGTGCGAGTCGTGGCGTTCGCCACATTGCGTGATGCAGACGGTTTGGCCGGGCTGCGCCATTGATGTTTGCTGGATCTTCCGGTCACCGCCCTCCGCGCGGCGCATTGAGCTTCACGAGGCTATCGGCGTGGGGCGCCCACTTTCGCGCTTCCGCCATTCCCCCGCCAACATCGATCGACGGCAGATATGTTGCGACACACAATATTTGATATAGATATTAATTCGAAGCCTACCCAGAGCCCTGATACGCGTCAAGGCCCGCATGTCCGGCAGGACAGCCCCGCACGACGATGGAACGGTGCCCCTCAATGAACCACGTACTTCAGACATTTTCCGGAATCGAACCTCGGATCGGCCAGCGGGTCTACCTGGCACCCGGAGCTACCCTGATCGGCGACGTCGAGATCGGAGATGACGCCTCGATCTGGCCCAACACCGTGATTCGTGCCGACGTCAATCGCGTCTGCATCGGCGCACGCAGCAGCGTGCAGGACGGCACGGTCATCCACGTCAGCGGAAGCGCGCTCGAAGGTGGAGGCGATGGCTATCCCACCCTGATCGGCTGTGATGTCACCGTGGGGCACAGGGCCATTCTCCACGGTTGCCGGATTGCCGACTTTGCCCTGATCGGCATGGGTTCCATCATCCTGGATGGCGCCACCATCGGCTGCGCGGCCATGATCGGCGCCGGCTCGTTGGTACCTTCAGGACGGGTCGTGGGAGACGGCGAACTGTGGTTCGGCAACCCAGCGCGTTTCGTACGCCATCTGAACGCGGAGGAGATCCAAGCACTGCATCGCGGCGCGGCCCACTACGTGGCCATCAAGGACAGGTACCTCACCGAGCCCCACCCATGACGTGCGCTGCCGGTGCATCGGTGACGCATGCACAACGGTGCGATTCACGATGTAGCGGACTTGGCGAGCTTCTCCCGGATGTCTTCGCGCAACGCAGACTTGTTCAGCTTGCCGACCTTCGTCAACGGCAAGGCGTCCACTAATTCAATGCGCTCTGGCCACTTGAACTTGGCGAATCCAAGCTCTGCCAGATGCACGCCAAGCTCTTCCACCGAAGGAGTGATCGCACTCTCCTTCGTCACGATGTAGACGCATGCACGCTCGCCAAGGACAGGATCCGGCATGCCGACGACCGCGCACGTGGAAACCGCCGGGTGCGTGAGCACGCCGCCCTCGAGTTCCTCGCAGTTGATTTTCTCGTGCCCCCGGCTGACAACGTCTGCGGTCCGGCCCGCGAACGCGAAATAGCGCTTGCCATCGATCTCTCGCTGGATCATCAGGTCGCTACTGCGATAGAAGCCCTCATCGGTGAATGCTTCCGCGTTCCGCTCTTCGGCGTCGTAGTAGCCGCACAAGGTGTACGGCCCCCGGCAAGTCAACAAGCCGACTTCACCGAGCGCGGCTTGTTGCCCCGTCTCGGGGTTGATGAGGCGCACTTCGTCCAGCGCGGACAGCGGGCGTCCCACGGTCCAATCGCGGGCCTCCTCCGGGTCGTCCGCGCGGCAGTAGAGATTGAGGCCCTCGCTCATGCCGAACATCGGCAACGCGGTGACGCCGTACTTCTCCCTGATCACCTTGGCACCATCGGGAGCCCACGCGCCGCGAACCCGCTCCAGCGTGCCGTGCCCGCCCTCGATCATTGAGTCCAGGCGCGGCAGCAGCGACCGGATCATGCCGATGAATGTGGGTTTCTTGTGGGTGAAGATCCAGCCCCAGGCTTCCGGCGTCATAGCCGAAGGGATGGCAAATGTCGCCCCTGTCAGCAGGCTCGGCAGCAGAAAGCACACCATCGCCGCGTTGTGGATCATGGGCATCGGCATGAACAACACTTCGCCGTTGCCGAAGCCCATCACTTCGGCACCCAGTTCCGCGTTCAACAGGTAGTCGTTCTGTATCCTCGGGATGATCTTGGGAACCCCCGTGGTACCTCCCGACAGCTGGAACACAGCGACCTGGAAGGGATCCCGGGGAACCGCCGCCACCACCGCCTTCGCGGCGTCTGGCGCGATCCCCAGGACGAGATCCTCCGCTCGATGCACGCCATCCCGAACATCGCCACGAAGGGAGATCACGTGCTCCATTGTGGGGATGCGATCCTTCATCCTGAGCGCGAATGCCGGCAGATCGAACTTCGTGTCATCACCCTGGACGATATGCGCCCTGGCAGCGGCATGCACGCCCAGGTACTCGATCTCCATTTCGCGATGCGCCGCAAGCGTGCATACCGGTATCAATCCCGCCTTGAAGCAGGCGATCAGCGCCTCGATGAGCTCCACCGAGTTTCCGGACTGGAAGATCACGCGATCGAGGGGGCGCAGTCCGAGTCCCAGCAGGGACGCCGCCAGCGTATCGGTCCGCGCAGCGAGCTGCGCGTAGGTGATGTCCCCCTGCTCGGTCGCGAGCGCAATACCCGTCGCGTTCCGCTCGAAGGAGGCGATCAAGGCTTCCGCAAGGGTGATCTGCTTGAGCTCGCCACTCTCGACATATCGCTGCAAACGTTCGGGCGGTGCGTAAGACACGCCCGGAATCGGATCTTTCACGCTGTACATGGGTACTCCACTGAGTTCGTCCCACGGCACATCCATGCGTTCACACGGCGCGCGGTGGGTGGCACCTTATAGGTCTTTCGAAATGCCGCCATCGGCACTGGAAACAAAGGAGTCTGCAAAGAACTCGGCCTCCTGCAAGCCACAGTTGCTTGCAAAGTCGGTCCGCGCCGAGGACACCATCACCGGGGCGCCACAGGCGTAGACCTGGTGCCCTGACAGATCAGGATGATCCTGCATCACAGCGGCGTGCACGAAGCCGGTGCGCCCTGACCAGGCATCATCAGGCAGAGGTTCCGACAGTACCGGCACAAAGCGGAAGCAAGAGTATTCCTCGGCCCATCCAGCCACCTCATCCATGGCATAGATGTCCTTCCGGCTTCGGCCGCCCCAGTAGAGCGTGCACTGGCGCGGATTCTTCCGCGCAAACATGTCGAGCAACATCGAACGGATCGGCGCGTATCCCGTACCGCTGGCCACCATGATGATCGGCTTGTCCGAGTCGCGCAGGAAAAAGGTACCCAGCGGCCCCTCAAGGCTGATCTTGTCTCGCTGCTTCACGTCCCCGGCGAACAGCCTGTCGGTGAAAAGACCGCCGGCCAAATGACGCACGTGGAGCTGCAGGTCAAGTACCCCCATCGGCAGTGCGGAGGCGTTCGCTATCGAATAGCTCCGGCGCTCACCGCCGGGAAGCACTATATCGACGTACTGTCCAGGCAAGAAGATCAGGGTCTGGTGGAGCGGAAGCCGAAGATTCATCACTATCACGTCATCGGCCACGCGATCGAGCTTCTTGACTATCGCCACCGACGATCCTGGCTGCGGCAGCGGCGGCAGCTCCTCGATCTCGATTTCGAGATCGCTGCATGCTGTCGCCTGGCACAACATCGCCATGCGTCCCGCGCGATGCGCGTCGGTCAGGTAATGAGGGTTTGCGTTTCCAAAGTCGAAATCGCCCTCTTTGATGACGCCCATGCAGGTACTGCAGGTGCCCATCAGGCAGCCATAGGGCAGACTCAAGCCCTTGCCCAGCGCGGCGCGCAGGATTTTCTCTCCTGGCTCGACTTCGAATGTCTTCCCGCTGGGGATCAGTTTTACGTTGTAGCTCATGTTCCTGGCCGATCCTCAATCAGTAGCGGGCAAGGGGGTCGATTGCCAATGCACGAGGCGCCACTCGGCACCCTCTAGGTTCCAGACCGTGGTAAAGCCACTCTGTACACGATGCTCCCTGCCGCCGGCCTGCACCTGGAGCTTGACCTTCCCGTGCAGCACCGCGATGTCGCCATACAGTCGCACGGTAGTGCCCGATGTCTCCGCTGAGAGGAACGTGAACTTCCTACGCTCGAGCCCCTCGATCAGCGAGGCCTTACTGTCGACGCTACCGGACGAATGCATGTAGACGAGATCGTCGGAGAGAACGCGATCCAGCTCCGCCAGATTCACGTCGATCATCGCCCGATAGCGCCTATCATCGGCCGTCAGCACCGTGTCGTTGTACATGGGGCTCGTCAAGACTTCACTCCTCGCGTTACGCCAACATCATCAGGTGCATCCGCCGGCACCGGATACCGCTCACGATGCTCGCAAAGCAGCTTCCGCACTGGCGGGGGAATTTCCCTAGATTTCCTTACATCATGATGAACACACACCAGCCCGAGCTTTGCAGAGAACACGCCCTGTCCCGCTTCGTCGAAGGCGTCGACCGCGATGTCGAAGCTGCGCCTGCGGACGTCCCTGACCCGCACATGTAGAACGATCTCCTGGTCGGGCCAAAGCGATCGTTCGAACAGGATGCGCAACTCTTTGGCAGGCGTTCCCAGGTCATGGGAGATCAGCGCCTGTTGCAGCGGGAGCCCCAGAAGCTGCCCAAGGAAGTCGTGATAGGCGTCGATGACGTAGTCGCCGAAGCGCGGGGTGTATACCACGCCGGCGGGATCACACTCACCCCAACGTATGCGCCTTCGATATCCTGGCGGCAGTGCAGCCTGTCGACCCTCATCCATTGCACCCCCTCAATCGTCCGCCGGCACGTCCGTCTCCGGCCAAGTCGCGTTGGCTTCACCCGCCGCTGAATGCGCCGCCGGCAAAAAACTCCGGATCGGCGATTAATTTATACCCGTGATAAAATTACGCTGTCATTTTGCAGTGCAGCACGCCGTCCCTTCCAACTCCTCCCGCGACTCGAGGCTGGCACAGCCGCGGACTCCAAGCGGCAATGGCACGCAGGCCAGCATTCGTGCCGAATGAACCCCTAGAACTTCTGGTGCGGCGTAGATGCGCGAACGGGCAGTCATCGCGCTCCATTGCCGCCGCGGTCAATCGATCTGGCAGAAATGCCTGGATGACACAACCTCATCCACGTATTGATTGGGGTGTTAATATTTGGATATTATCGAGCGCTACCCGCCCCCAAGGCGGGAGGTTGAAGCAGAGCGCCCCCAACGGAAGTCCAGGACTCGACGCTCGAAGGAAGGCCCGGCGCCCAAGGCGGGCAGTGTCCACGCGACGTACAGCGGTGCTTCTTGCCCGGCATTGAAGGAACATCACGATGGAAAGCGAGCCCAATAACACTCCCATGCCGCTGTCAGGTATCCGCGTGATCGAGCTGGGATCCTTGATCGCCGGCCCCTACGCCAGCGCGATCCTTGCGCAATTCGGCGCGGAGGTGATCAAGATCGAGCCCCCGGAAGGAGGTGATCCGCTGCGAAAATGGCGCAAGCTGCATACCGACGGAACGTCCCTGTGGTGGCGGTCGCAGAGCCGCAACAAGAAATCCGTGACCCTCGACCTCAAGCATGAGGAAGGCCAGCAAATCGTGCGCGAGTTGGTCGCCGGCGCCGATATCGTGATCGAGAATTTTCGTCCGGGCACGCTTGAGAAGTGGGGATTGGGCTGGGAGCAACTGTCTGCCGTCAATCCCCGCCTGGTGATGCTGCGGGTCTCGGGCTACGGACAGAACGGCCCCTACCATCAGCGGCCAGGGTTTGCGGCGATCGCCGAATGCATGGGCGGCCTGCGCCACGTGACCGGATTCCCAGATCTGCCGCCAGTGCGCACGGGCGTGAGCTTGGGCGATACGCTCGCTTCGCTGTACGGCACCATCGGCGCGCTCATCGCGATGCATCATGTCAAGAGCGGGGAAGGCAAGGGCCAGATGGTCGACATGGCCCTCTATGAGAGCGTCTTCTCAGTCATGGAGAGCCTGGTGCCTGAGTACGCCGCGTTTGGGCACATCCGTGGGCGCTCTGGCGCCAGCCTGCCCGGCATATCACCCTCCAACACCTATGCCTGCCGTGATGGCGGCTACGTCGCGATTGCCGGCAACGGCGACAGCATTTTCAAGCGACTCATGGCCGCAATCGGACGCAGCGATCTGGCCGACGATCCACAGCTGGCACAGAACGACGGGCGCGTGAGCCGCAACGATGACCTCGATCGCGCGATCGGGGACTGGACAGCGGCGCGCACCCAGTCGGAGGTGCTGCAGGCGCTGGAACCGGTCGGCGTACCCTGCGGCAAGGTCTACACGGCCGCCGACATCGCCAGCGACCCGCACTATCGCGCGCGGGAGATGATCGAGCCACACCACCTGCCCGATGGGACGCCTGTCGATCTTCCCGGCATCGTACCCAAGCTCAGCGCCACGCCGGGCCGGACGACCTGGGTCGGTCCAGACTTGGGGGCGCATACGCAGGAAGTACTTGGGACGCTCGGCATTACCGCTACCCGGCTGGCGCAGTTGCGCGCCGCCGGCGTGGCATGACTTGGAAGATCGGCCATGAACAGCCCTCGCAAGCGGCTCTACATCCAGGAAGTCTCCGTCAGGGACGGCTTCCAGATCGAGCCCGCATTCGTCCCGACCCTAGACAAGATCGCGTTGATCAATGCGCTTTCCACAACCGGTATCAGCAAGATCGAAGTGACCTCGTTCACTTCGCCGAAGGCCATACCGAGCCTCGCGGACGCCGAGGCGGTGATGCGCGGCATCAAACGCAATCCCGACGTCGAGTACACCGCCCTGGTTCCCAACGTCCGCGGCTGCGAGCGCGCGCTCACCTGCGGCGTTGACGAAATCAATCTCGTGATGTCCGCCAGCCGCAGCCACAACCTTGCCAACCTGCGGATGGACAATGAGGCCTCTCTGGCGCAGTTTGGAGAAATCGCAAAGCTCGCGAGCCCGCACATCAAAATCAATGCGTCCCTGTCCACGGCATTTGGCTGCCCATTCGATGGCGAAATCGCGCCATCGCGGGTTCTGGATTTCATCTCACGCTTTGTGGACATCGGCATCGGTAGGGTCACGCTTTGCGACACGACGGGCATGGCGAATCCGCAACAAGTGGAAGCGTTGTGCTCGGCTGCAGTGGCGCGATGGCCAGGCATTCAACTCACCGCCCATTTCCACGATACCCGTGGAATGGGACTGGCCAACGCACTGGCTGCGCTTGGCGCCGGCGTTGTGCACTTCGATGCGTCCCTGGGCGGATTGGGCGGCTGTCCGTTCGCACCCGGCGCTAGCGGCAATGTCTGTACAGAGGATCTGGTGCACATGTTCGAGGCCATGGGCCTCAATACCGGCGTGGATCTCGAGGCCTTGCTTGCATGTTCCCGCATGCTTCCCGCCCTTGTGGGTCATGATGTTCCCGGACAGGTCGTCAAGGCAGGCCCGTGGAACCGCCGTTACGCACTTCCGGAAGCCGCCAGGTAGCATGCTCCCGAATGGGCGGTACGCTGCCTATCTCCCGCTCTCGCCCCCCCCAAGGCGCGTACCGGACGCAAGTGATCTGCATGCGTCGTCGCGAAGAATTCGCGCAGGCATCCTGCATGGACGAGCGACCATCGGGCAGTGCGGTCCCGCCGTCGACAATTTACATACAGGTCAATTGCGACGATGATCAGGCTGCCGGACACCGCGCCGGAGTAGAATGCCGCGCCGCGCCGCACTCAGAACCTGGCATCAGGACCTGCTGGCGCGCTCTTTCACCAACGGACGGTTGCTACTTGACGCCATGTCGAAGTCCAAGAAATCGAACACGCCCGCTTCCACCGCCACCAAGAAGGCAGCCACGCCCCGCAGGACGTCGGGAAGAAGCCCGGGTCGCCCGACCGGCACTGCCGCCAGCGCATTGAATCGCGAAGCGGTCCTGGCCGTTGCTTTCAGCTTGACGAAGACCGTCTCCGTCACCGAACTTTCCATTGTTCGTGTTGCGCGCGAGCTTGGCGTGACGCCGGCACTGATTCATTACTATCTCGCCGGCGGCGGGCGCGACATGTTGACCTCCGGCGTCATGAACGCCTTCTATCGCGAGGTCGTTGAACAATGGCCGCAGACCACAGGTGAGTGGCGGCACGATCTCGAGGTGATGCTCGAGACGATCTATCGTGCTTACCTGCGCTATCCCGGCATCTCGATTTACGCGGCGTCCCACAATCGCTATCAACTCGTCCAAGACGTGGATGGCGGCGAGATAGACTACGGCCTGCTGGTGCTGGAGAAGTTCGTCGGAACAGTACGCCAGATCGGCCTGGATCCAGGCCGTACCGGCTCATTGGCGCACCAGTTGATGATGTTCGTCCAGTCGTACTCATACTCGACCGTGGCCCGGCGCTGGCCAGGGCAACATGCCGCATTCCTTCGCGCGAAGCTGTCCGAACTGGATGCTACCAAGCATCCTAACTGCCACTTCATCCAGGAAAGCCTGGTCACGTTGAACGCTGCCGAGGCATTCGCGAGCGGTATGCAGCTGTTCCTGGATGGCGTTGCGCAGGAAAGGATGCGCTGCTTGCCTGACACTTCAGAGGGCAAGAAGGGAGCACCGAGCAAGCGTAGCCGCTCCGCCGGATAGCGGACGCGCACAGCCGGCAGGGTCCGACTACGTCGCGACGAGAACCCTCTCGCTGCCTTGCCCCGAAGCCCAAGCGCTCCACCGCTCCTTGTGGGACTCCATGAAGGCGGGATACTCCGCCCACAGGCGCCGCTCGTCCACGCGCCCAGTGCGCGTCATGAAGTCGAACGCAAGGTCCACGGCATCGAGCGACGCCAGTTTCGGGCCGATGTCCTCGTACCAGGCAAAGCTCTTCTCCGCCGCGTGTACCAGCTTGTCGGCATGAGGCGAGTGGACCCTTTGGTACTCGGCACACGCTTCGCGTGCATTCGCCGGGTTCGCCACGATCGCATTTGCCAGCCCGATGGAGTCCTCCATAGCAATCAAGGTGCCTGAGCCAATGGAAGGATGCGGACTGTGCAAGGCGTCCCCCACGAGCACGCGGTGGTCGACAGACCATTGCGCGCATCGCGTCACTGGCAGGCTCATCCAGTTGGACTTGTTGTTCAACAGGGGGTGGCCTTCCAGCTCATCGGCAAAGATCCGCTCGGTGAAGGCCTGCCGCTCGATGTCGGTCATCTTGTTCATGCCGGAACGGCACCATGCGTCTGCGTCGCACTCGGCAACGAACGTGCTCATGTCCGCGGCATGCGGATAAGCGGCCGTCCAGAAGTTCCCGAACTCGGTCGTCTTGAAGATCAGCACCGGCTGCGGAAAGTGCTTGGTGGTGCCGTACCAGGCCAGCCTGTTGGTCAAGGTCCAGGTGGAACTGGCGAACTGCCCCTCGTAGGCACGGCGTACAATCGAGTTGACACCGTCCGCTCCCACCACCAGGTCCGCATCCAGTTGGTCCGGGTTCTCGATCCTCGCCTCGTAGGTGACCGGGACACCCGCCTTGACACAGACATCCAGCAACACATCGAGCAGCTTCAGCCGTGCAATGGCGTAACCATCGGCGCCCCCCTCGATGTAGATCGATTTGCCGCGGTGCGCGAAGACGCGATTGCGCGTCAAGTACGACGCAGCAATGATTGCGTCAGCAGTTTCGCGATCGGCCAGGCCGATCCTCCTCAGACCTGTCTGACTCAGGATGATTCCAAAGCCGAACGTCGCGTCCTGTCGATTCTGCTCGAACACCTCGACTTGTACGGAAGGCAGCTTCCGCTTGAGGAGGATCGCCAGAAAGAGTCCGGAAGGACCTCCGCCCACAATGGCAATTCGCTTCACCTGTTCAGCCCTCGCTCTCGAGCGTCATGACGTCGTCCGTGTATTCGACGAGCTTCCCGCAGAATCCTCCGGCCAAGGCCGAATTCCACAGGGGCCGCCTGAGCCTAAGTTCCTTACGCGAGAACGATATCCGCCGCTCTGCCTGTATCCGCCAGTACCCCCGGACGGGCTGCCGCACGGTAACGCTCGCGACGTTTGCCGCGGCATCCACCAAGGGCCTGAACTCGGCCAGATCCAGGACGAAGAGAGTGACACTCATGCGTCATCTCCCAGCTCGGCCTTGAGCATCCGTCCTTTCGCCACGTAGATCGATGCGATCTTCTCGAGTCCAGGCTTCCCTTCCTGCCGGAGTGCCCGCTCGGCCTCGATGGCAGCACGCATGGTCACCTCAGCGTCGCTCAGGTCGAGCGGCACGATGTCTCTGACGGGGGTTCCTATCTCGATGTAGTAGCCGTTCGGATCGCGGAAATAGATGGATTCCACGATCTCGTGCTCGATCTGGTACATGATCTCCACGCCAAGATCCTCGAGCCTCTTCCGCCATGCCTGCAGTTCCTCGCGCGTCTCCACGCGCCACGCGGTATGGCTGGCGTCACTGTCATAGTGGGGGCGATGGACCAGATGCTCGGGCTGCTCCGTCCCCAAGTAGAAGAAGAAGGCGATCGTGCTTCCGTTGCCGCTATCGAAGAAGAAGTGCAGGAAGTCCGGATGGTCTTCCGGACCCCATCCTCGCGCGGAAACGCAGTGAATCAAGGGAAGCCCCATCACCTCGCCATAGAAGCGGAAGGTCTCTTCCAGCTTCCAGGTCGGGCGTGCAGTGTGATGGACTCCGTTCAGCCTTAGTGCCGGCGTCATGACCCACTCCTTTATTTACATGGGTATTAATATAAAGACGATGCTACTGCCGAACGCATGCGTATGCAAGTCGGGCGACCAGGCGCGCGCCGGCCACCGTCCGTGCGCTATCGGCCAAACCGTTCTTGCAGCCAGGTTGTGACCGCCGTACCCGCGATCCCTTGGGGAAGGGCGTCGCCAGCATCGAGGACGTGGCCGTGGTGGTTTCCCTTGATATCCAGGCGCGTCTTGTCTGCCGCCGCGATGGCGGCATGGATCGCGTCGGCGTCGCTGGGAAATACCGTGTTGTCGCCGGTGTAGTACAGCATCAGGACCGGCTGCTCGATGCTCGCGCCGCAGCGCTCGAACGAGGCGTTCGAGGACAGGCCGGACCACGTAGAAAGCCAGCTCTCCGGCGTGCACACGCGACCGAAGCCGACCGCGCCAAGGTTGGACGCAACGGGATCGCTCCCCCAGACGGTACCCCAACGGCGGCTGGAAGGGTCCAGCGTCAGATCGAATGCACGGAGGTCGGCATCCGTTCTCCACACCTGGAAAATCGCGTTGAAAGCACCCTGCATCACGTCCTCGCGCCCGCCTTGTCCCGACTTTGCGCGCGCGCGCGCCGCTTGCCGCTCCGCCAGCAAAGCCTTGGCCAACGCGTCAATCTTCTCCACACGCAGGTGCTGCGCGGCGCGGTAGCGCTGGACGAAGGCGGCGGGATAGCTTGAGCTTGCCGGACGCGGCCTGAATCCATTCTCCTCATTGAACGGATCCAGTTCCGGATCGATGCGAAACGGGTCCGACTCATCACAAACCGACGGGTCGATGCTGTTCATCAGCAACGCCCCTTGGCCCGCGTGCGGGGCGATGAAAACGAAACCATCCGGTGCCGGCATGGCAGCAGACGCCAACCCCACCGGTCGGCCACCGGGTGTATTGCGCAGGCGCTGCGCAGGCTCGAGCAGTGCCTGCTGGTTGTAGAACGCAAACAGGGGTGCGCCGCCGGAGTTGCCCAGCAACACGACCTTGTCGAAGTCCAGCGCGCGCAATTGCGACACCCCCGCCGCCACATCGAGCAGAGCGACCTCATGCTCGAGACGCAGATCGTTGCCCACCGTTCTCGGTCCCTGCACCCAGCAGGCGTAACCGGCAGCCACCAGATGGGGCACCAGGTAGTGCGTTACCAGCAATTCTCGCGGGTGCATGATCATCACGACGTTGCGCTCGCCGCCACGGGCGTGCAGGTATCCGACGATCTGGGCACCATCCGCCGTCGGCACCGGGAAGACACGGGTGTTCAGTCCGTCCGGCACCAGCGACGGGTCCCACGAGGCGCCCCGGAGACCGGCGGTGGGACGGGATTCGACTCGCTCCGTGTTGCCTGCTGCTGACGCCATTCCTGCCACTCCTCAGTTGCGATGTACTCGTGAGGGCGATGTCTCGGGACCCGCCCACAGGCGCACCGCGCAGGGCGGCATGCTTCACGGCTTTCATTTAGCGCCTATATTTACATCCATGTCAATATGTGCGGAAGTATGCGCCGCCGGGCGAAGTCTCGCCTCGTCGCCGCGATGCGTTGCTGCATCGCCACAAAGTCCACACCACGAGGTGAGAGGAGTACGCAATGGCCATCATGATCAGCCGCAGAAAGCTGGACGCAGGTGACTACGATGCATGGAAGGCACGCTTCGAAGAGGGCGCGTCGGCACGGGCCGCGGCCGGCTGTCGCGGCGCGCGCCGCTTCCGCAACCTTGCCGACCCGGACGAGGTCATCGTGATCTTCGACTGGGACTCGCTTGAGAACGCTCGTGCCTATGTCGGTATCAAGCTGAGCGAGAACGCACGATTGAGTGAAGAGCGCAGCCCGGGCGGGCCACCCAAGCTCGAAAACATTTTCGTTGAAGAGCTTCCGCTCTTGCCCAGCTGACCGTTTCCGATACCCGCAGGAGTGCCTCTTTCCTGCCCCGCGCTGCCGGTACGCCATGCCGCCCGCGCCTGCCACCGACGACCCAACGCCCATGTCACCGTCTTCAGCACATTCAAGCACCGCAATCGCCATCGATCCGGATCCGCAAGAAACCGCAGAGTGGCGCGACGCCCTGCATGCCCTGCAACAGGCCAACCCGTCCGAGCGCGTTCACCAGATCCTCGATCTTCTCGACGGCATGGGACGCGATCCGGCGATTGGCTGGCAGCCGGCCCGGGGAACGCCGTACGTCAATACGCTGCCAGCCAGCCATCAGGCGGCATTCCCGGGTGACCTCGCCGTCGAAGAGCACCTAGCGTCGCTGATGCGATGGAACGCATTGGCGATGGTCGTGCGTGCCAACAAGGCCTATGGCGAACTGGGTGGGCATATCGCCAGCTACGCCAGCGCGGCGGACCTGTTCGAAGTGGGCTTCAACCATTTCTTCCGCGGCGGCGGCGACACGTCCGGCAGCGACCTGGTGTTCTACCAGCCCCACTCCGCGCCCGGCATCTATGCGCGTGCGTTCCTGGAAGGCCGCCTCGATGCCGAGGACCTCGCACACTTCCGGCAGGAAATCACCGCGGGCAAGCGCGGCGTCCGCGGCCTGTGCAGCTATCCACACCCGTGGCTGATTCCCGATTTCTGGCAGTTCCCGACCGGATCCATGGGTATCGGGCCCATCAGTTCCATCTACCAGGCCCGCTTCATGCGCTACCTGCAACATCGGGGCTTGCTGGATACGTCCGCGCGCAAGGTCTGGGGCGTGTTCGGCGACGGCGAGATGGATGAGCCCGAGAGCATGAGCGCGCTGACCCTGGCTGCGCGCGAGAAGCTGGACAACCTGATCTGGGTGATCAACTGCAACCTGCAGCGCCTCGACGGACCGGTGCGCGGCAACGGACGCATCATCGATGAGCTGGAAGCGCTCTTCACCGGCGCCGGCTGGCGCGTGATCAAGCTGGTCTGGGGCTCGGATTGGGACGGCCTGTTCGCGCGGGACCGTAACGGTGCGCTGGCACGCGCGTTCGCCCAGACCGTCGATGGCCAGTTCCAGACGTTCGCCGCCAAGGACGGACGTTACAACCGCGAGCACTTCTTCAACCAGAACCCCGAGTTGGCGGCGCTGGTCCAGGGAATGACCGACGAACAGATCGATCGGCTCAAGCGTGGCGGCCACGACCTGGTCAAGATCCACGCCGCCTACCACGAAGCAGCACGCACGAGCGGGCAGCCGGTGGTGATACTGGCCCAGACGAAGAAGGGCTATGGCATGGGAGACGCCGGCGAAGGCCGGATGACCACGCACCAGCAGAAGAAACTGGAACGCGAGGACCTGCTTGCGTTCCGAAATCGTTTCAATCTTCCGCTCAACGACGAGCAGGCAGCGGGGCTTGAGTTCCTCAAGCCGGCCGACGACAGCCCGGAGATGCAGTACCTGCATGCACGCCGTCGCGCACTGGGCGGCTATGTCCCGGCGCGTCGCAGCCAGGCCGATGTGGTGCCGGTGCCTCCGCTGGAAAAATACGGGAAGTTCGCCATCGAGGCGGATGGGAAGGAAATGAGCACGACGATGGCCTTCGTGCGCATGCTCACCGGCCTGCTCAAGGATGCATCGCTGGGATCCCGCATCGTGCCGATCGTCGCCGATGAAGCGCGCACCTTCGGCATGGCCAATCTCTTCAAGCAGATCGGCATCTATTCCTTTTCCGGCCAGCACTACGAGCCCGAGGATATCGGCTCGCTGCTCAGCTATCGCGAAGCGACCGATGGCCAGATCCTGGAGGAAGGCATCAGCGAAGCGGGCGCGATCAGCAGTTGGGTGGCGGCCGCCACCAGCTACTCGGTGCATGGCCTGGCGATGCTGCCGTTCTACATCTTCTATTCCATGTTCGGCTTCCAGCGCATCGGCGACTTGATCTGGGCCGGTGCCGACCAACGTGCACGCGGCTTCCTGCTCGGCGCCACCGCCGGGCGCACCACGCTGGGCGGTGAGGGCCTGCAACATCAGGACGGCAGCAGCCTGGTGCAGGCGGCACTCGTCCCCAACTGCCGCGCCTACGACCCCTGCTTCGCCGGCGAGCTCGCCGTGATCGTCGACCGCGGCATGCGCCAGATGATGGAAGCGCAGGAGGACGTCTTCTACTACGTCGCCCTGATGAACGAAAACTATGCGCAGGACTCGCTGCCGGCAGGCGTGGAAGACGACGTCATCAAGGGACTGTATCGCCATAGCGTCCATGGCAAGGGCGGCGACGTGCGCCTGGTCGGATCGGGCGCGATCCTGCGCGAGGTGATCGCGGCGGCCGCGCTGCTGGCACAGGATTGGCAGGTCGAAGCCGAGGTCTGGAGCGCCACCAGTTTCAGCGAACTGGCCCGCGATGCGCGCGAGACCGAACGCTGGAATCGCCTGCATCCACAGGAAGCGCCACGCCAGAGCCATGTCCAGCATTGCCTGCCCGGCGAAGCCCCCATCGTGGCTGCCAGCGACTACGTACGCGCGTGGCCACAGCTGATGGCCGCCGGCGTGCGTGCGCCCTTCGTTTCCCTGGGCACCGACGGATTTGGCCGCAGCGATACGCGCGTCGCTCTGCGGGAGTTCTTCGAGGTAGATCGCCACCACATCGTGCTCGCCACGCTGACTACCTTGCGCGAACAGGGAAGGGTCGACGCGAAGACCTGCGCCGATGCCATCGCGCGTTACGGTATCGCCACCGACAGCCCGGCGCCCTGGACATGCTGACGAAGGCGGGCCGTGGGGCGCATCGGGTTGCCGCGCGCGCGCGCGCCACAGGACACTGAGGCATGGGGACGCTCATGGACGTGCTGGTTCCCGATATCGGCGACGCCGCCGACGTGGCCGTGATCGAAATCCTGGTCGCGGTCGGCGAGCGCATCGATGCCGGCCAACCGCTACTGGTGCTGGAAGGCGACAAGGCGACGCTTGAAGTCCCTGCTCCCAGGGATGGAAGGCTGGCCGGGATCAAGGTCGCAACAGGCGACAAGGTCAGCCGGGGCAGCGTGATTGCCGTTCTGGACATCGACGTCGGGATGGATGCTGGAAGCGCCCGTCCCGCCTCCACGACATCGGCCTCGCCCACGCCTCGCGAAGCACCCATCTCCCTCGCACCATCGAAGCCGTCTAGTACCGCCTCATCTGCACCGACAATCACGCCGGCCGCAACCGGTCGACTCCCCTACGCCTCGCCCACCATTCGCCAGTTGGCGCGTGAACTCGGCGTGCCGATGGATCAGGTCGCCGGCACCGGCCCACGCCAACGCATCATGCGCGAAGACGTTCTCCGCTTCGCCAAGCATGCCCTCGCCCAACGCGCGACAACCACGACGCAAGCGTCGGCGCACAACACGCCGCTGCCCGGCTTGCTGGCCTGGCCCACCGTGGATTTCGCGAAATTCGGCCCGGTCGAATCCCAGCCGCTCACGCGCATCAAGAAACTCTCCGGTGCCAACCTGCATCGCAATTGGCTCAGCATCCCGCATGTGACCAACCACGAAGAGGCCGATGTCACCGACCTCGAAGCCTTGCGGGTGCGCCTGAATGAAGAGCATGCCAGCACGGGCAGCAAGATCACCCTGCTGGCGTTCCTCATGAAAGCCGCCGCCGCCACCCTGCTGCGGTTCCCCGCGTTCAACGCCAGCCTCGACGGCGACCAGATCGTGCTGAAGCGCTACGTGCATATCGGCTTCGCGGCCGATACGCCACAGGGCTTGGTGGTGCCGGTCATCCGCGACGTCGACCGCAAGGGCCTGCTGGCGATCAGCACGGAGATGGCGGCACTGGCCGCCAAGGCGCGTGATGGCAAACTGAGTCCTGTCGACATGAGCGGCGGCTGTTTCAGCATCAGTTCGCTCGGCGGCATCGGCGGCACCGAGTTCACCCCGATCATCAATGCGCCCGAAGTCGCCATCCTGGGCGTCGGCAAGAGTCGCGTGCAGCCCCGCTGGGATGGCGCGGCATTCCAGCCCCGCCTGATCCTGCCGATGAGCCTGAGCTGGGACCATCGTGCGGTCGATGGTGCGGCGGCGGGTCGCTTCAACGCCCACCTCGCGGCGCTGCTGGCGGACTTCCGGCGATTGACGCTGTGACGGCGTCGCAAACGCGCTTCATGACCCTCCCCGGCAACGCCGCAGGCCAGCACGGGGATGACCTCGCCGCCATGCGGTGGCTGCTACGACGAACCACACGCGCACCGGCGGCTATGGCCGCGTCGCCGTTCCCACGTCTCCCGGTCCGCACGGCCGGAAAAACCCCTTCCCGTCAGGAACACGCCCCATGAGCCAACCCGAGATCTTCGTTGCCGCCGCCGTCCGCACCGCCATCGGAAGCTACGGCGGCACGCTGAAGGACATCCCCTTGCATCGCCTCGCCACCCACGTAGTGTCGGCGGCGCTGGCCCAGAGCGGCGTGCCTGCCGATCGCATCGGCCATGTGGTGTTCGGCAACGTGATCCCGACCGAGCCGTCCGATGCCTACCTGAGCAGGATCGCCACGATCGACGCCGGTATCCCGCAAGAAGTACCTGCCTTCAACGTCAATCGGCTCTGCGGATCGGGCCTGCAGGCCATCGTATCGGCGGCGCAGTCGATCCTGCTCGGGGATGCCGACGTGGCCATCGGGGGCGGCGCCGAATCGATGAGCCGCGGTCCCTACCTGTTGCCGACGGCCCGCTGGGGCGCGCGCCTGGGCGACACGCCACTGCTGGACTACATGAACACGATCCTGCACGACCCGTGGAAACACACCCACATGGGCGTGACTGCCGAAAACGTCGCCGCGCGCTACGGCATCAGCCGTGAGGCCCAGGACGCGCTGGCGCTGCAAAGCCAGCACCGCGCCGCGCGCGCCATCGCGGAAGGACGCTTCGCATCGCAGATCGTGCCGTTGGAGATCCCTGCCCGGAAGGGTGCGGTGATCTTCGATACCGACGAACACGTCAGACCGCAGGTCACGGCGGAGCAACTGGCGGGCATGAAGCCGGTGTTCAAGAATGACGGCGGCACGGTGACCGCCGGCAATGCCTCGGGTCTCAACGACGGCGCCTCGGCGGTGGTCCTGGCCAATGGCAATGCAATCAAGGAGCTGGGACTCGCGCCGCTGGCGCGCCTGGTCGGCTACGCCCATGCCGGCGTCGATCCGGACTACATGGGCATCGGCCCGGTCCCTGCCACGCGCAAGGTGCTGGAGCGCACCGGGCTGCGACTGCAGGACCTGGACGTGATCGAGGCCAACGAAGCCTTCGCCGCCCAGGCGGCGGCGGTGATCCAGGAACTGGGACTGGATCCCGAACGGGTCAATCCGAACGGCTCCGGCATTTCACTCGGCCATCCGGTTGGCGCCACCGGTGCCATCATCGCGACCAAGGCCATCCACGAGCTGCACCGCAGCGGTGGCCGCTACGCGCTGGTCACGCTGTGCATCGGGGGCGGCCAAGGGATCGCCGCAATCTTCGAACGCGCCTGAAACATGACGACGCCATCCACCACCACGCGTGCCGATGCCGTGCCAGGAGCGTCCTCCGCGCCGCGTACCCTGTTCCGCAAGATCTGGGATGCGCACGTTGCCGCGGATCTGCATGACGGCGCGGTCCTGTTGTACATCGACCGCCATCTGGTCAACGAAGTCACCAGTCCGCAGGCGTTCGACGGACTGCGCCTGGCCGGTCGCCGCGTGCGCCGGCCGGATCGCACGATCGCCGTTGCCGACCACAACGTGCCCACCGACCATCGCGCGGGTGGCGTGGCCGCCATCGCGGACCCGGAAAGCCGCCTGCAGGTCGAAACGCTGGAACGCAACGCAGCCGACTTCGATATTCCCTATGTGCCGTTGCTGAGCCGACGACAAGGCATCGTGCACATCATCGGCCCGGAACTGGGCCTGACCCTGCCCGGCACCACCATCGTCTGTGGCGACAGCCACACGTCAACGCATGGTGCATTCGGCGCACTGGCGTTCGGCATCGGCACCTCGGAAGCCGAACACGTGCTCGCCACGCAGACGCTGATCCAGCAGCCGGCACGCGCCATGCTGGTCCAGGTCAGCGGTCAACTGCGCGCGGGCGTCACCGCCAAGGACCTCATCCTGCACATCATTGGCCGGGTCGGCACGGCCGGCGCCACCGGCCACGTGATCGAATACGCCGGCCCTGCCATCCGCGACCTCGACATGGCCGGGCGCATGACGGTCTGCAACATGTCCATCGAGGCGGGCGCGCGCGCCGGTCTGATCGCGCCGGACGAAAAGACCTATCGCTGGCTGCAGGGCCGGCCGTGGGCACCGGCGGGCGAGGACTTCACCCGTGCACGACTCCACTGGGAGACCTTGCACACCGATCCCGGCGCGTCCTACGACAAGACCGTGCACATCGACGCCGCCTCCATCGCGCCGATGGTGACCTGGGGCACCAGTCCGGAAGCCGTCACCGGCATCGACGGCCATGTCCCCGACCCGGCACACGTCAGCGACCCCGCCCGGCGGCAGCAGATGGACGCCATGCTGGCCTACATGGGGCTGGCAGCGGGCACGCCGCTGCGCGGCCTGCCGATCGACATGGTGTTCATCGGCAGCTGCACCAATGGACGCATCGAAGACCTGCGCGCCGCCGCCGCCGTCGTTGGCCCGCGGCGCATCGCCGCGGGCGTGCGCGCACTGGTGGTGCCCGGCTCCGGCATGGTCAAGGCGCAGGCCGAAGCGGAGGGACTGCATCGCATTTTCCTGGACGCCGGCTTCGAATGGCGCGACGCCGGCTGCTCGATGTGTCTGGGCATGAACCCCGATCGCCTCGCGCCCGGCCAGCGTTGTGCATCGACCTCGAACCGGAATTTCGAAGGCCGACAGGGGCCGGGAGGACGCACGCACCTCATGTCGCCGCAGATGGCCGCCGCCGCCGCCATTGCCGGCCGGATCGTCGATGCGAGGGACTACCTGCCATGATGCCTTTCACGCGCCTTGACGCTGTGGCGGCGCCGCTGCCCCTGGTCAATGTCGACACCGACAAGATCCTGCCCGCGCCGTTCCTGAAGACCATCAGCCGTACCGGGTTGGGAAAAGGCCTGTTCCACAGCCTGCGCAGCGAGCCCGACTTCATTCTCAACCACGCGCCCTGGGACCAGGCCGGCATCCTGGTCGCGCTGGACAACTTCGGCTGCGGCTCCAGCCGCGAGCACGCGCCGTGGGCACTGCTCGATTTCGGCATCCGCTGCGTGATCGCGCCCAGCATCGCCGACATCTTCTACAACAACTGCTGCAAGAACGGCATCCTGCCCATCGTGCTGCCGCACACCGACATCGACCGGCTGATGGCGCTGGCAACGGACCCGGCAACGGCCACGCTGTCGGTCGACCTGGCGCAACAGACGGTGCGAGCCACGACAGGACTGGCCCTGCCTTTCGTCATCGACGCCCAGCGCAAACAGGATCTCCTGCAAGGCGTCGACGATATCGCCCGATCACTCACGCGCGAAGCGGACATCGCTGCCTACGAACATGCCATGGACAGTCGGCAAGTCGGCGTGCGGGCGATCACGCAAGCCGGGCTGGATGGCTGACGCCCGTCCGGTCGACGGGGTATCGACGCTTCCCCTTCAGTTCGCCAGCATCCCGACAATCACTGCGTTGACCAGGTCGATGAAGAAGCCGCACACCAGCGGGACGACGATGAAGGCGCGTGGCGCGGCGCCGTACTCGCGCGTCACCGCGCTCATGTTGGCGACCGCCGTCGCGGTCGAACCCAGCGTGATCCCGCCAAAGGCGGAACACATCACCGCCGCTTCATAGTCGCGGCCCATCGCGCGGAACACCACCAGCACCGTGAACGCCACCACCAGTGCGATCTGCACGGCCATGGTGACGGTAATGAACCCCAGGATCGGCTGCAGTTCCCACAGCTTCAAACCCATCAGCGCCATGGTCAGGAACAGCCCCAGGCAGATGTCGGACAGCAGGGCCAGCCCGGGCTTCATCTCGTCGTAGCGCCAGAGCCTGCCGCCGCGCGGCATCACCAGGTCACCCACTGAGCGCAGGACGATGCCCGCGAGCAGGCAGCCCACGAAGGCCGGCAGGTTCAGGCCGCTCATCGCGATCAGCGTGCTGACGCCCTGCCCCAGCAGCAGCACGACGTTGAGCCAGAACAGCGCCAGCAGCACGCCGTAATAGTCGAGCTGCGCGCGCGAGTCATCGCCGTACAGCGTGCCGACTTCAAGCTCGGCATCGGCCGATGGCATCACCGGATGGCGACGGATCAGCCAGCCGGCGATCGGGCCACCGATCACGCACGCTGCTACCAACCCGACCATATTGGCCGCCATTCCCAGTTCTGCCGCGGCCGTGATGCCGAGCACATCGCTGAAATGCGGCGCCCAGGCCAGCGTGGTACCCACGCCCCCGGTCAGCGAGATCGACCCCACCATCAAGCCAGCGCGCGGGTCCATGCCAAACACGGTGGCCAACAGCATCCCCACTCCGTTTTGCATCACGATGAACCCCGCCGCCAAGGCCAGCAGCACGACCAGGGCACGGCCACCACTGAACAGCATGCGCACGTTGGAGTTCAGGCCCAGCGCAGCGAAGAAATACAGTAGAAGCATGTCGCGCGCATCGAGATGCAACTGCACGTACACGTCCGCCACGTAGTACAGCAGGCAGATCACGACAGCACACAGCACGCCGCCCACCACGGCCTCGGGAATGCCGTACCGGCGCAACGGCCCGATCCGGGCCGCCAACCCCTTGCCGACGAACAGCAGCAGGATGGCGAGGGTGAAACTGACGAACGCATCCAAGGGGAGTTCACGCACCGCGCCCACCGCTGTCACCGGGGCACGTCCTGGCCACTCTGGCGCTCCTGTCGCGCCTCGGTTTCGTCCAGGTCCTGGTGCAGGATCCGGCGGATTTCCAGGATCGCTTGTGCAGTCTCCTGCACGCTGTGCCCGGAGATCACGACCTTCTCTGACAGCGCGCCCGCAAGATGCGAGCTGCGATAAGGCACCAGGCCATCATCGGAGTCCTGCAGCGCGACCGCCGGGTCCGCCTGCGCAATGATGGAGTGGTAAGACACGTCGGGCGAGATGGGCAAGGTCGCCGCCGCCCGCACGAATCCATCATGTTCATCCAGGTTGTCGATGCTGTTGGGCGCGCGCGCAGCACCCTTGGGCGCACGATCCTGATCCGGGCCATTCTGCAGAACGTCGCCGAAACTCTCGAGCAACGTCAGTGGCATCCGTACCAGTCCCGACACCCACCTGCCAAGACGATGGCCAGCCACGGCCGTCCCCTTGTGCGGCGTCGCAATGAAAATGGCCCGCTCGACGCCAGGGAACGGCTTGAACCGCAGCATCGGATCCAACCGGGGACGCATGCGTTCCAGGCGATCCGCCGGGATCCTGTCTTCCTCGCGGATCCAGCCCCAGAGTTCCTGTTCGGCGGAGGACACCATCAGCCGGGTGATGAAGCCGCCCATGCTGTGCCCGACCATCACCATGTCCCGCGAAGCGACCTGTGTGCGCTCCGGGTCGTAGTGCTTCAACGCATCCTCCACCACGCGACGGATGGCGGCATGGTTCATGGCGACCGGCAGGTTGGTGGGGTAGTAGACCTGCCAGATCTGGAACTCCCGCCGCAGTTGTTCGTCGCCCATGATCTCGTTGGCGACGTTGACCCAGGCTTCCGGACTGCTGGCCAGTCCGTGCACCATCAGGATGATCCGGCGATCAGGGTCGAACGGCTGCATCAGGTACAAATGCGGGCGATCAATGCCACGCTCTCGACCAAACAGCGTACGCAACGACTGCTGGCTGAATCCCGAGCGCGCCAACCACAGGCCATAACCGGCGGTAAAGTTGGCCGCCAATGGCACTCGCTGGCCACGCAGGTTCACTTCGTTGTCGCGCAACGGATCGTGGGCCTGGACGCGGATATCCCTGGTCTTCAGAACAGTCGCCAGATCGGCACCCTCGAAGTGGAACAGGACGGTCAGATTGGGCGACGGCATCTCGCTCCATGCTGGCGCACGCAATGAACGTCGGTCCAGTTTGACGATCGCTTCTTCCGGTTCGACTTGCACGCTGACCGGGTCGTCCTCCATCACGGCGACAAGTTCGGCACCCAAGCCATCGCGTCGATAGGTACTCTGGAAACCGTGGAATGCCAAGGCGGCGGCAGGCACTAGCTCCCGTGGCATATCTACGCCTTCGGGAAGGCGCACCTCGTCCAGTTCGAGTCGCAGCCGCCAGTCGCCGCGCTGGATGGCATGGCCGGCGCCGGCTATCACTGCGTCTTGCGATACCGGCTCGAGCGAGGACTCGAACATCTGGATGACCGCCTGCTCCACCGCATAGTTGTACCAACTGCGCACCTGGGTCTGCCGATCCTCGAACGCACGCTCCCCCGGGCCCCGCGAGGTGAAGAACAGGTACGCGTAGGCGTGCCGTGCAGCCTCAATCCATGGACTGAAGGTGTCTGTCTCGCCCGTTACACCACCCTTCCCTTGCGCCTTGGCGTGCTCCTGTGCCCGCACCATCGCCAGGTGCAGCCACATTTCGGATTGTGCGGACAGGCGTTGCTCGTCGGTCAGCTCCGCGATGGCGTCGATGTCCGCGATGCAGTCACTGGCGGCGGCCAGGCAGCCGTGCGGATCCAGGCCGGCAACCCGCAGGGTCTGCGTCGTGGTCGCACTGAGTCCTTGCGTGGTCAGGATATCGCCTCGCTGTTGCGCGATGTACTCGCCGGGCGTCATCGGATCGATCACCACCGACGGGCGAAACTCCCTAACGATGGAACAACCGGAGGTCGCGCAGAGCAGCAGCACGACGACAAGATGACGGACAAGGATCGTGGACATGGAAACTCTCATGGATGGTCGTGCTTCAAGTAAACGTCGCCGCCTGGGACGCCGGTGCGGATCCAGGCGGAATAGTCGCCCGGCGGCCCCGTAAAGGCGCGCGAGCGCGCGGTGATGTCGCCCTTCTGTTCCAGTTCGGCGTAATCGTGGCCCTCGGCAAGGCCGCCACGCTCCTGCACATAGCGCGCAAGATATCCCGACAACAGCAGGCGATAGTCGAAGGGAAGTCCCGGCTCGATCTTCCTGGCCAGATCGAACACGATGCTCGTGCAGTTGCTGGTCAGCGTATGGTAGAAGCGTGGCCGGGTGCGGATCTGCTCGGCTTCGCGCACGTAGCCCAGCAGCATGGTGCGCAGTTCAGCCGACGGAAGCGACAGTCGGTAGAGATGCACGTCTTCTCCCCGCGCGTTGGCGCGCACGCGGACGATGTCGTTCTCGTCGGCCGCCACCAGCACCGCTTCGTACTGCCGGAACAGGCCGGCGAGCGCAGAGAACGACTCGTGCCGCTCCTTGCGGATCTCCAGCGAGAACACCAGGTGGCGGCCGTCGGCGAAGCCGAAGGACACCAGGGTGTGGGCAATGGCCGGCCCCATCCAGTACGACAGGACCAGGTCACCCGACACCAGTTCGTCCAGGTCGTACGTCCTGTCTTCCCAGTGGACGGTGTAGTCGCCGTCATTGCGCCAGTCGAAGTTCCGCACATTGCGCAGCTGCAGGCGATCGCCATCGACCTGCGCCTCCAGCAGCCGGCCGACGTCATCCGCCCAGGCGCGGTCATGCGACGGCGACATCGCATGGAACCACCCGAACAATCCGAGCACAGCGACCGTCGCCACGATCCTGACTCGGCGTCCGCCGCGCAAGCGCCGGGACATGCCGGCCGCCGTGACGAGCAGGCCCCAGCCCACCATGAGCGGCCACCGCCACCCGACAGGCGCGTTGAACCAGATCATGCCCGCGCCCCACAGAGCCGTCAGGCACGCCAGCAGCGCCAGAGCGCCGATGCCGACTCCCTTGATCAGGCGCTTGACCACCCTCCCATCCATCGCGTTCACTCGCTTCTCCGTGCACGGTCGATGCCCTGCACGCACAAGGGTGGCACGCAAGCATTCAATGACGACGGATGTGGGGCAACCATTGAGTCACGCACGAGCAAACGACGTTCCTGGAACCTGTTGACGCGGGCGGCTTCAAGGACGGATCCGTACCGAGAAAGCAACGTCGATGTTGCCCTTGATCGCATTCGAGTAAGGACAGATCCGGTGCGCGGCGGCCACGATCGCCTCGGCCTCGGCCTGGTCGACGCCGGCGAGCGTCACCTCCATCGCCACGGTCAGCGCAAAGCCGCCGTTGGCGTCGGGCACCAGCCCGACCGTGGCGGCGACCTCTACCTCATCATCGCGGATCTTCTTCTGCTGCCCGCGGGTGCCATGGATCACCGCGTTGCCGAAGCACGCCGCATATCCTGCAGCAAACAACTGTTCGGGATTGGTCGCCGCGCCCGCGCCGCCCAGCGCCTTCGGCAGGGCCAACGGGAGTTCGAGGAGGCCGTCGTCGCTGCGCACGCTGCCACTGCGTCCGCCGATGGCGGTAATGCGGGTCGAGTAAAGGGGATTCATCGGGTTTTCCTTGTCGGGTGAGGGTTCGGTGGGGTCGAAGCGCGCGCGCCGCGTTGTCAGGGCGTCACGTCGCAGCCGGCAGGCGAGCACACCGCCACGTCCGCCGTTGCCGGCCCCTGCGATGCCCAGGCGCCTTGCAAGGCCTGCAGGAACACCGCCAGCGGCTGTCCTCCGGAGACCGCCTGGCGCCCGTTGATCAGGAAGAAGGGCACGCCCTGCTGACCGCGCGCCAGCAGGGCCTGCTGGTCCTGCTCGACCTCGGCCGCGTACGCGTCGGTCGTCAGCACTGTGTCGATCTCGTTGCGCTCCAGACCCACTTCGCGCATCAGGCGCACTTGGGTGGCCGGTTCGAACACGGCCTCATTGTCGGTGAAGCCCGCCCGGTAGAAACGCTCGATGGCCGCATCACCCACACCCCGGGAGGCCGCCAGCTTCACCAGTCGGTGCAGGTCGACGGTATCGCCGATCCAGGTGTCGGCAAGACGGTACGCAAGCCCAACCTTCGCCGCCTCAGCCTCCACGTGCGCCAGCATTTCGTCGGCCCGCTGTGGTGAGCCCAGGCGGGCCAGCAGCATCGTCCTGGACGGTTGCGCCCCCAAGCCCGGCATCAGGCGGAAAGCGCGATGTTCCACCTGCACACGGTCCGCGTGTTCGAACGTCGTCAGCGCCTGTTCCAGCTTGCGCTTGCCGATCCAACACCAGGGACAGACAAGGTCCGACCAGATTTCAATGATGATCCTGTTCAAGGTTCCAGTCCCCACTACTCAATTGCCGCCGTCTGCCAGCGACGGATAGTCGGTGTAGCCACCTGCATCTCCCCGCCCGGTCATGTAGAACGTCGCATAGTCGGGCTCGTTCAGCGGCGCTCCCTGCCTGAATCGCGCCGGCAGGTCGGGGTTGGCGAGGAAGGGAACGCCGTAGGCGACCAGATCGGCGTCGCCAGACGCCACCGCGCGCGCGCCGGACGCCGCGTCGTAGCCCCCGTTGACGATCAACGGGCCATGGAAGGCCGTGCGCAGCAGCGGCGTCAACCGCTCGGTGCCTTCGGGTAGAGCCAGCGGGCCGGCGATGGGTTCGAGCACGTGCAGGTAGGCAAGCCGCAGGCGGCCCAGCTCCACGGCCAGCCACGAAAAGGTTTCGGCGGCATTGCTGTCCGACATCGCGTGCAGGGACGCATTGGGACTGACGCGATACCCCACGCGCTGCGCGCCGAACACCTCGATGGCGGCTGCCGTCACTTCCAGCGGGAACCGCACGCGGTTCTCGATGCTGCCGCCATAGCGATCGGTGCGCTGGTTGGCGCTGTCCTGCAGGAACTGGTCCAGCAGGTAGCCATAACCGCCATGGAGCTCGACGCCGTCGAAGCCGGCATCGCGGGCATGGCGCGCCGCCTGGCGGAACTGATCGACGACGCCGCTGATCTCGTCGGTCTCCAGCGCGCGGGGCACGCCCAAGGGCGTCATCCCGTGCGAAGTGAACACCTGACCCTCCGCCTTCAGGGCAGACGGCGCCACCGGCAACTCGCCGGCGTGGAACTCTGGATGCGACACGCGTCCCACGTGCCACAGCTGCGCGAAGATCACACCTCCGGCGGCGTGGACTGCATCGGTGACCTGCCGCCAGCCCGCCACTTGCTCGGCCGAGTGGATGCCCGGCGTGCGGACGTAGCCGACGCCCTGCGGACTGACCTGGGTGGCCTCCGCGATGATGAGTCCTGCCGACGCACGCTGCGCGTAATAGATCGCTGCGAGCGGGTTGGGGACCTTGCCGTCCCCCAGCGCGCGGCTGCGCGTCATGGGCGCCATGATCAACCGGTTCTTGAGTTCAATCTCCCCCAATCTGCAGGGAGTGAAAAGGGCGCCCACGTCAACGCTGGCCATACGGAAACTTCCAAGGGAAAAGGGATTGGCCTGCAATGCGTGGCCGCCGGATGCAACTTGGTCTACATTAGAGACCACGTCGCATTTCGATAAGTAGGCACTTTTCGGTGCCCTGGAAACACGCATGTCGCCCCACCCCAAGCTCGCTGACACCTTCCAGATCCTGGAGACTCACGGTGACCACCCCATCGAGTGTCCGGTGCGCGACGTGCTGGCAAGGATCGGTGACAAATGGAGCGTGCTGCTGATTGCGGCGCTGGCAGGAGAGCCGAGGCGATTTGGCGCGCTTGATCGCGCCATCCCGGACATCTCCAAGCGAATGCTGACGCAGACGCTACGCGGTCTCGAGCGTGACGGCCTGGTCGAGCGAAATGTGTTTCCGACAAAGCCACCAAGCGTCGAGTACCGACTGTCCCCGCTTGGACAACGACTGCTCGATCCGCTTTGCGTACTGATCGAGTGGGCTGACGAGCACCACGCATCCATTGCCATGGCACGCGAACGCTTCGATAAGCCCCCGCGCCCCTGATCCCTGCCTTTACGCAGGCCTCGCAACAGCGCCGACCATCGCGCCGGGGTTGGATCGACTCGTTTTGCGCGAGCAAAATGAACGCCGATGACGTAGCGCAAAGAGCGCACCGACGCACTGCTCGTCGCGCGCTGCACCCGGCCGGCAGTGCGGTTGATCAGGATCAAGGTCATCGCAGGGTCGCGGCAATACGCTGACTGCCTGCGTCATGTAGTCGCACGCCCTTCCGCGCATCGAGCGCGCCGACCGACCCGAAACTTTCCGCCTCCGTTGCATCTGCCATTCCAACAGCCTCGCCGAGGCGCTGTTTGCGCGCCCAAAAATGATCCTTAATTGATTATTTTGAATCATTTGTGATTCAATATCCACAGAAAAGAACGATCACTTCCGCGGGAAACCCCGCATCCGCACGCGGATCAAGGCATTCACGCATGACCTCCATGTCATTGAAAAAAAAGGCTTGTCGGCAGCCCGCCATCGACGAACACCGTGATGGCCATGCGCAGGCAGCCGCAGTACCCAGCACCGTCGGGCCCTTGGCGATGGGAGGCGTCCGACACCTCCCGCGACTGCGTCTTCGTCCTCGCCTGGCGCTTACGTGCCTGGCCGTTGCGACGCTGAGTGGCTGCCTGTCGCTGGAACCCCGCTATACCCAGCCGCAGGCCCCTATTCCCGCCAGTTTCCCCGTCGTTGCGCCCGCGGATACCGACAGCGCGAGCCAAGATCTGGCGTGGCGCACCTATTTCACCGATCCGCTGCTGCAGACACTCATCCAGTCGGCCCTGGACAACAACCGCGACCTGCGGAAAGCCACGCTCCGCGTCGAAGAGGCGCGCGCGGCGTTCCGGATCCAGCGCAGCGACCGAGTCCCGACTGCCACGCTGGGGGTGCAGGGCGCTCGTTCACGCGTGCCTGGCGACCTGAATGCCAGCGGGGCATCGATCGTGGCCGGCGAATACCGCGGCGAAGTCGGGCTGAACTCGTGGGAGCTGGACCTGTGGGGCCGCGTCCACAGCCTGGAGACCTCTGCCCTCGAAACCTGGCTGGCCACGGATGCTGCGCGCCAGGCCGTGCAGGTGGCGCTGGTCTCCCAGGTGGCGGAGGGCTACCTGGGTTTGCGCGAACTGGACGAACGCGTGCTGATCGCGCGCAAGAGCGTGTCGGCGCGCGAAGCCTCGTACCGCATCTTCCAGCGCCGTTACGAACTGGGCGCCACCTCGAAGCTCGAAGTGATGCAGGTCAAGACCCTGCTGACGCAGTCGCAGACCCTGCACGCGCAATTGGCGCAGCAGCGCGCGCAGCAGGTCAACGCCTTGCAGCTGCTGATTGGCGGTAATCCCGGCATCCTGCCCGACGAGGCGCCGTTCGATGACAACGCGATCCTGGCCCCACTGGCGCCCGGACTGCCGTCGGATCTGCTGGTGCAGCGCCCGGACATCATCGCGGCCGAGCACAGGCTGCGCGCCAGCCACGCCAACATCGGCGCGGCGCGGGCGGCGTTCTTCCCTCGGATCGCGCTGACCGGGTCGTACGGCTCAGCCAGCGCCGAGCTGGATGGACTGTTCGATTCCGGCAGCCGTGCGTGGGCCTTCATGCCGACGATCTCGCTGCCGATCTTCGATGGCGGACGGCGAAGGGCCGGGCTGGCGTTGTCGGAAGTGCGGCGCGACATCGCCGTGGCCGACTACGAACAGTCGGTGCAGATCGCCTTCCGCGACGTCGCCGACGCGCTGGCGGCCCGCCACTGGACGACCGAGCAATCGGACATCGCGCGCACCGCACGTGACGCCCAGGCCGAGCGCGCGCGGCTGGCGCAACTGCGCTACGACAACGGCTCTTCGGCGTACCTGGAAGTCCTGGACGCCCAGCGCGACCTGCTGGAGGCCGAGCAACACCTGATCAGCACGCGCCGCGCCCAGCTGTCCAGCCAGATCGCCCTCTACAGCGCCCTGGGCGGCGGCACCGAACCGGCGGACCACGCCATGACCGGCCCCGACGCGGCCGACACTCGCCCCATTCCTTGAGATTCCACCCATGAATCCTGCATCCCTGACTTCATTCTTCAAGAAAAAAGGCGTCGGCCTGGCCGTTGTCGTGGCGGGCGTGCTCCTCGTCGGCTGGTGGGGCTGGTCGCGGCTCTCGGACACCGGACCCGGTGACGGCTTCGCCAGCGGCAACGGCCGCATCGAAGCCACCGAGATCGACATTTCCACCAAGCTGCCGGGACGGATCAACGAGATCAAGGTCGTCGAAGGCGACTTCGTCACCAAGGACCAGCCCTTGGCCACCATGCAGGTGGATACGCTCGATGCGCAGCGCGCCGAGGCCGAGGCCGGTCGCCAGCAGGCCGAACACGGTGCCAGCGCCGCCGAGGCGCAGGTGACCCTGCGCCAAAGCGACGTGGCGGCTGCAAAGGCACTTGTCGCCCAGCGAGAGGCGGAAGTCGATGCCGCCCGGCGTCGCCTGGCGCGCTCGCAGACGCTGGCGGCCGAAGGCGCGGCATCTGCCCAGGAACTGGATGACGACCGCGCACGCATGCGCGGCACCGAAGCCGCGTTGGCGGCAACCCAGGCACAGGTCGCGGCAGCAGAGGCGGCCGTCCTGGCAGCGCAGGCGCAGGTGGTCGGGGCGCGCTCCAGCGTCGATGCCGCCACCGCCACCATCGCCCGCATCGAGGCCGACCTGCGCGACAGCGCGCTCAAGAGCCCGCGCGACGGTCGCGTGCAATTCCGCGTGGCCCAGCCCGGCGAAGTGCTGCCCGCGGGTGGTCGCGTGCTGAATGTCATCGACCTGTCCGACGTCTACATGACCTTCTTCCTTCCCAATGAAGTCGCGGGCAAGGTAGCGATCGGGACCGAAGTCCGTATCGTCCTGGACGCGGCCCCCGATGTACCGATTCCGGCCACGGTTTCCTTCGTCGCCAGCCAAGCACAGTTCACCCCCAAGGCGGTGGAGACATCGTCGGAGCGGCAGAAGCTGATGTTCCGCGTCAAGGCCCAGATCGCACCGGACCTGCTGCGCAAGCATCTCAATCAGGTGAAGACCGGTCTTCCGGGCGTGGCATGGGTGAAGCTCGACAGGAACGAGCCCTGGCCAGCCTCCCTGTCCACCCCGCTGGCGAAGTAACCCATGCCCGCGACTCCCACCCGGCCGCATGCCGTCGCGCACGCGCGCGGTGTGACGCTGCACTACGGCAAGACGCGAGCCCTTGATGCCCTGGATCTCGAGGTGCCTGCAGGCTGCATGGTGGGTCTCATCGGGCCGGACGGCGTAGGCAAGTCCAGCCTGCTCGCGCTGCTGGCCGGCGCGCGCGCCATCCAGGACGGCATCATCGAGGTCCTGGGCGGCGACATGCGCGACAAACGCCATCGCGACAAGGTGTGCCCGCGCATCGCCTACATGCCACAGGGCTTGGGAAAGAACCTCTATCCGACCCTGTCGGTGGAGGAAAACCTGCAGTTCTTTGCCCGGCTTTTCGGGCACGACGCGACCGAGCGCCGCCGCCGCATCGACGACCTGACCCGCAGCACGGGCCTGCATGCCTTCCTGCAACGTCCGGCGGGAAAACTGTCCGGCGGCATGAAGCAGAAGCTCGGCCTGTGCTGCGCGCTGATCCACGATCCGGACTTCCTGCTGCTCGACGAGCCGACCACGGGCGTGGATCCGCTCGCGCGCGCGCAGTTCTGGGACCTGATCGATCGCATCCGCGGCGAGCGCCCCAGCATGAGCGTCATCGTCGCCACGGCCTACATGGACGAAGCGCAGCGCTTCGACTGGCTGGTGGCGATGGATGCCGGGTGCATCCTGGCCACGGGCACACCCCGCGAGGTGCTTGAGCGCACCGGCAGCGCCTCGCTCGAAGAAGCCTTCATCCGCCTGTTGCCCGAGGAAAAGAAGCGCGGCCACGAGCCCGTGGTGATCCCCCCTCTGGAGACCGCCGACGACGACATCGCGATCCAGGCCGAAGGCCTGACGCAGCGCTTCGGCGACTTCACCGCGGTGGATAACGTGTCTTTCCGCATCCGCCGCGGCGAGATCTTCGGCTTCCTCGGCTCCAACGGCTGCGGCAAGTCGACCACGATGAAGATGCTGACCGGCCTGCTGCCGGCCACCGAAGGCCGCGCCTGGCTGTTCGGACACGAAGTCGACCCCAACGACATCGATACGCGACGCCGCGTGGGCTACATGTCGCAGGCGTTCTCGCTGTACGGCGAACTCACCGTGCAGCAGAACCTGGTGCTGCATGCGCAGTTGTTCCACGTGCCGGAGGCCGAAGTCGCCGGGCGCGTGGACGACATGGTCGAACGCTTCGGCTTGCGCGAGGTGCTGGACCGGTTGCCCGAGGCGATCCCGCTGGGCATGCGGCAGCGCCTCTCGCTGGCCGTGGCGACGGTGCACAAGCCCGACCTGCTGATCCTGGACGAACCCACCTCGGGCGTCGATCCGGTGGCACGCGACAACTTCTGGCGACTGCTGGTGGAGCTCTCGCGCCGCGACAAGGTCACGATCTTCATCTCCACGCACTTCATGAACGAAGCCGAGCGCTGCGACCGCATGTCGATGATGCATGCGGGCAAGGTGCTGGACAGCGACAGGCCGGCCGCACTGGTCGAAAAACGCGGTGCGGCGAACCTCGAGGATGCCTTCATCGGTTATCTGGTGGAGGCCAGCGGGCAGGCGGCGCCCGCCCTGGACGACACCGCCAAGCGGGCCGCGCCTGCGACCGGAGCCGGTGCATCGCCGATGCACGCCACCAAGCACCAGGCCTTCAGCTTGCAGCGCCTGCTCAGCTACAGCTGGCGCGAAGCGCTGGAGCTGCAGCGCGACCCCGTGCGCGCCACGCTGGCGCTGGCGGGATCGCTGCTGCTGATGTTCGTGATGGGCTTCGGCATCTCGCTGGACGTGGAAGACCTGAGCTATGCGGTGCTGGACCGCGACCAGACGACCGTCAGCCAGAACTACGCGCTGAACCTGGCCGGTTCGCGCTACTTCACCGAACAGCCGCCGCTTTCCGATTACGACGATCTGGACCGGCGCATGCGCCGCGGCGATATTTCGCTTGCGATCGAGATCCCCGAGGGGTTCGGGCGCGACCTGATGCGCGGGCGCGAGGTGCAGGTTGGCGCGTGGATCGACGGCTCGATGCCACAGCGCGCGGAAACCGTGCAGGGCTATGTCCAGGGCATCCACCAGCACTGGCTGCTGGAGAAGATCGCCGAGCAGACCGGCGGCGGTGCCGGCCTGGCCACCGTGCAGAGCCGCTACCGCTACAACCCCGACATCGCCAGCCTGCACGCGATGGTGCCGGCGATCATCCCGCTACTGCTGCTCATGCTGCCGGCCATGCTCACCGCGCTGGCGGTGGTCCAGGAAAAGGAACTCGGCTCCATCATCAACCTGTACGTCACCCCGATCACCCGCACCGAGTTCCTGCTCGGCAAGCAGCTGCCCTACCTGCTGCTGGCGATGGCCAACTTCTTCTGCATGAGCCTGCTTGCGGTTACCGTCTTCGGCGTGCCGGTCAAGGGCAGCTACGCGGCGCTGACGCTGGCGACGGCGATCTTCTGCTCGATCTCCACCGGCATGGGCCTGCTCGCCTCCACCGTCACGCGCAGCCAGATCGCGGCGATGTTCATCGCCCTGATCGGCACCATGCTGCCCGCCGTCCAACTGGCCGGCCTGATCAGCCCGGTGTCGTCTATGGAAGGCTTGGGCAAGCTGGTCGGCGAGGTCTACCCCGCCACCCACATGTTCGACATCAGCCGCGGAGTGTTCAGCAAGGCGTTGACCTTCGCCGACCTGTACGGCTCGGTCATTCCGCTGCTGATCGCCGTGCCCGTGATCTTCGTGGCCGCCGCCACGCTGCTCAAGAAGCAGGAGCACTGACGTGAAAAAGCTCAAGAACATCCTGCGCCTGGGCCGCAAGGAACTGTGGAGCCTGGCTCGCGACCCGGCGATGATCTTCCTCATCCTTTTCGTTTTCACGGCGTCCATCTACACCGCCGCGACGGCGTTGCCGGAAACCCTGCACAACGCAGCCATCGCCATCGTGGACGAGGACCAGTCGCCGCTCTCCTCGCGCATCGCCGCCGCGTTCTACCCGCCCGAGTTCACCCCGCCGGCCATGATCACGCTGGCGGAAATGGACGCCGGCATGGACAGCGGCAACTACACCTTCGTGCTGAACATCCCGCCTGGCTTCCAGCGCGATGTCCTGGCCGGGCGCACGCCGGAACTGCAGCTCAACGTCGATGCCACGCGGATGACGCAGGCGTTCTCCGGAAACGCCTACATCCAGCAGATCGCGATGGGCGAAATCGACGTCTTCGTCAAACGCCACCAGGGCGTGCAGGCGATGCCGGTGGAACTGGTGCTGCGCGCGCGCTTCAACCCTAACCTGGAAAAATCCTGGCTCGGCGGCGTGGCGGAGATCATCAATTCGGTCGCGATGCTGTCGATCATCCTGACCGGCGCGGCGCTGATCCGCGAGCGCGAGCACGGCACCATCGAGCACCTGCTGGTCATGCCGGTCACGCCCGGCGAAATCATGATCTCCAAGATCTGGGCGATGAGCCTGGTGGTGCTGGCGGCGACGACGCTGTCGATGCACACGGTCATACGCGGCCTGCTGCACGTGCCGATCGAGGGCTCCATCCCGCTGTTCCTGCTGGGTGCTGCGCTGTGCCTTTACTCCATGACCTCGCTCGGGATCTACATGGCGACGCTGGCGCGCAGCATGCCGCAGTTTGGCCTGCTGCTGATCCTGACGCTGTTGCCCATGAACCTGCTGTCGGGCGGCGTGACGCCGCGCGAGAGCATGCCGGAGCTGGTGCAGAACCTGATGCTGCTGGCGCCGACCACGCATTTCGTCGAACTCGGCCAGGCCATCCTGTTCCGCGGCGCGGGACTCGACGTGGTCTGGAAACCCTTCCTGGCATTGACCCTCATCGGCACCGTGCTGTTCGTCATGGCATTGCGCCGCTTCCGCCGGACCATCGGACAGATGGCCTGACCACCGCCCGTCGCAGGGCATCCACCACCTCGAAAGGACACAACCATGACCACCGCCGCACTCCCGCTGGACCTCTACAAAGCGAATATCGAACTGCAGCTTCGACTGACGCGCCTGCTGCAGGATTCCGGCCGCCAGTGGCTGGACGCCATCCAGCACACCACCGAAGAAGGCATTGCGGAGACCACCGCCGAGATCGAGGGCCTGCTGCGCACGTCGAACTGGCAGTCGCTGGCCACCTTGCCGAACGAAGCCTTCTGGCGCCTGTTCCAACAGCGCAGCGGCGACGTCCAGTTGGTCAACCAGATCGCGCTGAAGAACCAGACAAGCTTCACCACCGGCATGCAGCAGGCGCTCGAGACCTGGCAGAAGTCGGTGGCGTCCGCCGTCGGCAGCGCCGGCAATGCGCAGCCGCTGCAGGACATGCTCAACCAGTGGGGCACCGCCTGGGCCAACACCGTCCAGCCGGCGCCGGCCAAGGCCGCCGCCAAGAAGGCTTGAGGCGGTGATGACGACACAGCGAACCGCCCTGGTCACCGGCGGCATGGGGGGCTTGGGCGAAGCCATCGCCCGCGCCCTCCATGACGCAGGCCACCGCGTCCTGGTGACCCATTCGCGCACCGACGAAGCCGCGCAGGTCTGGCTCAAGAAGGAGGCCGACCTCGGCTACAGCTTCCAATCCTACGACGTCGATGTCGCCGACTTCGATTCGTGCCTGCGCATGGCCCAGCGCATCCAGGCCGATGGCCACCAGGTCGACATCCTGGTCAACAACGCCGGCATCACCCGCGATGCGACCTTCCGCAAGATGGACAAGGTCAATTGGGATGCGGTGCTGCGCACCAACCTGGACTCCGTGTTCAACGTCACCAAGCCGTTCATCGACGCGATGGCCGAGCGCGGCTGGGGGCGCGTGATCAGCATCTCCTCCATCAACGGAAGCAAGGGCCAGTTCGGGCAGACCAACTACTCGGCGGCCAAGGCCGGCATCCACGGCTTCACCAAGGCGCTGGCGCAGGAAGTCGCCCGCAAGGGCGTGACGGTCAACACCGTCTCCCCGGGCTACCTCGCCACGCGCATGGTCACCGCGGTGCAGGAAGACGTGCTGCAGAAGATCGTCGCCGGCATTCCCGTGGGGCGACTGGGCGAACCCGACGAAATCGCGGCACTCGTCGCCTTCATCGCCAGCGATGCCGCCGGCTTCATGACCGGCAGCAACGTGTCCATGAACGGCGGCCAGCACATGTACTGAGTACGACCTTCCGCGCGGCGGCGCTGTCCGTCGCGCGGTTTCCCTCTTCTTCCCTCGCCTCCCGCCACGCCAAGGACCCACCCCATGCGCCATGATGTCGCCATCCTCGCCGCCAAGCGCACTGCCATCGGCAGCTTCCAGGGCCAACTGGCCTCCCTCGCCGCTTCCGACCTGGGTGCCGCGCTGATCCGCGACATCCTGCAGCAGACCGGCGTCGCCGCCGATGCGGTGGACGACGTCATCCTTGGCCAGGTGCTCACGGCCGGCAATGGCCAGAACCCGGCCCGGCAGGCGGCATTGCAGGCGGGGCTGCCGCACACGGTGACGGCACTGACCATCAACATGGTGTGCGGCTCAGGCTTGAAGGCCGTGCAACTGGCCGCGCAAGCGATCGCCCTGGGCGATGCGGACCTGGTACTGGCCGGCGGTCAGGAGAACATGAGCCTGGCGCCCTACGTGCTGCCCAAGGCCCGCACGGGCCTGCGCCTGGGCCACGCGCAACTGGAAGACAGCCTGATCCGCGACGGCCTGTGGGATGCGTTCAACGACTACCACATGGGCATCACCGCCGAGAACCTGGCGACGAAGTACGGCATCGACCGCACGACGCAGGATGGCTTTGCCGCCACCTCGCAACAGAAGGCGGCAGACGCCGTGTCCGCCGGGCGGTTCAAGGACGAGATCACGCCCATCGTGATTCCCCAGCGCAAGGGCGAGCCGCTGGTGTTCAACGTCGACGAACAGCCGCGTGCTGGGACCACGGCCGAGGCGCTGGGCAAGTTGAAGCCCGCCTTCACCCGCGACGGCACGGTCACCGCCGGCAACGCCTCCACGATCAACGATGGCGCCGCCGTGCTGCTGCTGGCCAGTGCCGAGAAGGCAAAGGCGCTGGGACTGCCGGTACTGGCGTGGATCCGCGGCCACGGCAGCGCCGGCGTGGACCCGGCGATCATGGGCATCGGGCCGGTGGCCGCGACGCGGCGTGCGCTCGACCGTGCCGGATGGACGCTGGACGAGCTCGACCTGGTCGAAGCCAACGAGGCCTTCGCCGCCCAGGCCCTGTCCGTGAACAAGGAACTGGCCTGGGACGCCGACAAGATCAACGTCAACGGCGGCGCCATCGCGCTGGGCCATCCGATCGGCGCCTCCGGCGCCCGCATCCTGGTGACCCTGGTGCATGAGTTGCGCCGCCGCCGCAAGCACAAGGGCCTGGCGACGCTGTGCATCGGCGGCGGTCAGGGCGTGGCACTGGCGATCGAGGCGCCCTGACACGCACGCCACGGCCACAGAGCCTTCATCGACCTCCCTCCCCCGACGAGGAAATGCTCATGTCCCCCTCCGATCCGTCAAAGCCCTCCTGGTTGCCACTGCTGGCCGATCCCTGGGGCCTGTTCCAGGCCACGTCCGCTTACGCGGTCGATGCCCTCCAGCGCACCGTGCTGTTCGCCGACATCGAGCGGCAGGTCGGCGACCAGTACCGCGCCCAGCTGACCCGCGAAGCTCCGAACGTACTGAACTTCCCGTTCGAACTGATCCAGCTGGGCAGCGACCTGCCGCGCCCGGTGAACTACGGCCTGGTACGCATTCTGCCTGCCGAGGGCCAGCCCAGCGACGACAGCAAGCGTCCTTTCGTGGTGGTGGATCCGCGCGCCGGGCATGGCCCCGGCATCGGCGGCTTCAAGCCCGAGAGCGAGATCGGCGCCGCGCTCAAGGCCGGCCATCCCTGCTATTTCGTCGGCTTCCTGCCGGACCCGGTGCCGGGCCAGACCGTCGAGGACGTGATGCACGCCCAAGCCGCCTTCGTGCGCAAGGTCGGCGAACTGCACCCGAACGCCCAGGGCAAGCCCACGGTGATCGGCAACTGCCAGGCCGGTTGGCAGATCCTGATGGCCGCTTCGGTCTGGCCTGAACTGTTCGGCCCCATCATCGTCGCCGGCGCGCCGGTGTCGTACTGGGCCGGCAACAACACCATGCGCTACGCCGGCGGCCTCATGGGGGGCAGCTGGATGACCGCGCTCGCTGGCGATGTCGGCAATGGCCGCTTCGACGGCGCCTGGCTGGTGCAGAACTTCGAGAACCTGGACCCCGCCAACACGTTGTGGTCCAAGCAGTACAAGGTCTACGCCAATGCCGACACCGAGGCCGAGCGTTACATCGGCTTCGAAAAGTACTGGGGCGGCTACGTCTACCTCAACGACGTGGAGATGCAGTACATCGTCGACAACCTGTTCATCGGCAACAAGTTGTCCACCGCGCAGCTGATGACCTCCGACGGCATCCGCATCGACCTGCGCAACATCCGCTCGCCGATCCTGGTGTTCAGCTCCTACGGCGACAACATCACGCCGCCGGCGCAGGCACTGGGCTGGATCACCGACCTGTACCAGGACGACATCGACGTCTACAGCCACGACCAGACGATCGTGTACGCGACCCACGACAGCATCGGCCACCTAGGCATCTTCGTGTCCAGCAGCGTGGGCAGCAAGGAGCACCGCAAGTTCGCCAACGTCATCGACCAGATCGACCTGCTCCCCAGCGGCATCTACCGGGCAACGGTGGAGGATGTGCCGGAGAATGCGCCGCACTGCAATGACCCGTACCTGCTGTCGATCCGCCGCAGCAGCGTCGAGGACGTGCGCGGCATCGTCAAGCCCGATGCCGACGCCGACCGCCGCTTCGCCACCGCAGCTCGCATCTCCGAAATCAACCTGGCGCTGTACCGGGCGTTCGCGCAACCTTGGGTGCGGGCGTTAACCACCTCCGGTTCGGCGGCCATGATGCAGGCGATGCATCCGATGCGGATGAGCTTTGCCTGTTGGTCCAGCCAACATCCGCTGGCGCCCATGATCGGCGAACTGGCCCAGCAGGTCCGCGAGCAACGCGCACCGGTGGCGGCGAACAACCCCTTCCTCGCCCTGCAGCAGGAGTTCTCGGATGCGGTCGTGCATGCGCTGGACCAGTACCGCGACCGCCGCGACGAAACCCAGGCGATCTGGTTCGAGCACTGCTTCGACTCTCCGTGGCTGCAGGCCCTCGCCGGCCACGCCATGGGCAACCAGACCGCGGCACGCCCGCACCCCGGCGCCACCCCCGAGCATCGCGAGCATGTCCGCCGCGTGCAGCAGGCAGTCCAAGACCAGCTGACCACCGGCGGCCTGCTGGAGGCCTCGTTGCGCGCATTGTTCTACGTGTTCAAGCGCAACGGCGAAGCCGACGAACGCCACTACCACAACGCCATGCGCCTGGCCGAAGCCGGTCTGGCGGACGGCTACGACTACCCGACACTGCGCCGCATCGTACGCGAGCAAGCGCTGGTGTTCGACTATCACGGCGAAGCGGCCATCCTGCGCGCATTGCCCGCGATGCTGGCCGGCGTCGATGCCGCCCGGCTGGACAACGTCGCACGGATGCTCGCGCAGATCCTCGAGGTCGGCGAGAAGGCAGCGCCAGTCGCGAGTGCTGCGTTGGTCCGCGTGCTGGCGATCTACGCCAACGCCGCCGGGCACGCGCGCGACACCCGCAAGGTGATGGCCAAGCCCGTCACACGCAAAAAAGCCGTTGCCCCTCCCTCCCCAGCGCCACGCAAATCCAAGCCCGCCCCCAAGCCGGCAGTCCGTCGCGCCGCCGCGACCACCAAGGCGCGCGCCACGCCGGCAACGGCCAGCCGCGCACGCCGCAAGCCCACCGCCACGCAACGCAAACCATGACAGGCACCCTCGACCACCAGGACTTGCTGCGCAACCGCATCTTCGACGAGATCGAGATCGGCGAGACCGCAAGCCTGCAGCGCACGCTGACCACGGAAGACATCCAACTCTTCGCCCTGCAGAGCGGTGACGTCAATCCGCAGCACCTAGACGCCGACTTCGCCGCGTCCACGCCATTGCGCGGCATCGTCGCCCACGGCATGTGGGCGGGCATGCTGATCTCGGCGTTGCTGGGTACCCGCCTGCCCGGCGCAGGCACGATCTACCGCAGCCAGACCCTGCGCTTCCTGGCACCGGTGCGGGTCGCGGATACGCTGATGGTGCAGGTGACCGTGCTTGCAAAGGACGCGGACAAGCACCGGTTGCGCCTGGCCTGCTCGTGCATCAACCAGGACGGCGTGACGGTGATCGAAGGTGAAGCCGAAGTCGTCGCACCGCTGGAACGGGTCGAGCGGCCGCGCACAGCGCTGCCGGAGATACATCTTGGAGCCGGCAGCCAGCAAGGTCTGCAGCGCCTGCTGGCGCGCGTCGCCGAGCTGGATCCGCTGCGCGTGGCGGTGGTCCATCCCTGCGATGCGGCCAGCCTGTCGGCGGCGCTCGACGCCCGCGACGCCGGCCTGCTTTCACCGGTGCTGGTCGGCCCTCGCGCAAAGATCGAGGCGGTCGCGGCGGCCGGGCAGCTGTCCCTTGACGGCATCGACATCGAGGACACGGCACACAGCCACGCTGCTGCCGCGCGCGCCGTCGAACTGGCCGCCAGCGGGCAGGTGCAAGCGTTGATGAAAGGCAGCCTGCACACCGATGAACTGATGAGTGCGGCGCTGGCGAGCAGCGCCGGCCTGCGCACCAAGCAGCGCGCGAGCCATTGCTTCATCCTGCAGACGCCGCATTACCCGCGGCCGTTCATCGTCACCGACGCAGCGATCAACCTGGCGCCGGATCTTCCACAGAAGGCGGACATCGTCCGCAATGCGATCACGCTGGCGCACGCCATCGGGCTCGCCGAACCCAAGGTCGCCATCCTCGCCGCCGTGGAAACGGTCAGCCCGTCCATGCCCGCCACGCTCGATGCCGCCGCGCTGTGCAAGATGGCCGACCGTGGCCAGATCACCGGCGCCATCCTCGATGGACCGCTGGCTTTCGACAACGCGGTATCGGCGGCGGCCGCCCGCATCAAGGGCATCTCGTCACCCGTCGCGGGCCAGGCCGACATCCTGGTGGTCCCCGACCTGGAGAGCGGCAACATGCTGGCCAAGCAGCTCATGTACATGGGCGATGCCGCGAGCGCCGGCATCGTGCTGGGCATCAAGGTGCCGGTGATCCTGACCAGCCGTGCCGACAGCCGCGAGTCGCGCATCGCCTCGTGCGCCGTGGCCATGCTGCTGGCCCGACATTTCCGCACCGGTTTCTTATACACATCTGACGCTGCCGACGCATAGGGAGGTGTAGGTTGCGTGCGCGGCCGTCAGTAAAAAAAAAAAAACGACACAGCAGACAGAG
>NZ_PDWL01000119.1 GCF_010093185.1 Pseudoxanthomonas jiangsuensis
GCGTAGTACGCGTCTTTCTTTCGCAGCCAAAGCTCTCCCGGCTTGTTGACCTGAATCTCGGTGACCTGCTTGTCATCGAGATAGTCGGCCAGCAAGGAGAGCTTGGTACGGAAGGAGGCAATCTGCGACATGGCTCGACCCTCACTGGATGAACGTCACGCCGTCGCCGTGCTTGGCTGCGTCGATTTCATCCTTGTAGATCGCCGTGAAATCGAGGTCTTTGTTCACGTAGATGCGAACGCGCGAGCCGGCCGGCACGGTGATGGTCGGCGGGATATTGATGTACGGCTGTAGCACCGACTGCGAGGTTTGCGCGGCCGCCTGTTGCACCGATTGCCGATAGGCGGCGGCCGAGTTGTACTGATCGCCCGAACTCACGCCGGCGTTCGACGCGCCAGCGCCGATGATCGACAGCAGCGCGGACGTGCCGAAGATTCCGGCAAAATGCGTGTCCACGATGCCGCCCATGCCGGCAGTGCCGAGCTGGTCAGCGCCCGCACTGTCGAGCGCCACTTGCACGCCATCCGGCCGGCGTACGGTGTTCCAGATCACGAAC
>NZ_PDWL01000120.1 GCF_010093185.1 Pseudoxanthomonas jiangsuensis
CTTTAATATCTTCAGGAATTATTTTATTGTCATATTGTATCATGCTAAATGACAATTTGCTTATGGAGTAATCTTTTAATTTTAAATAAGTTATTCTCCTGGCTTCATCAAATAAAGAGTCGAATGATGTTGGCGAAATCACATCGTCACCCATTGGATTGTTTATTTGTATGCCAAGAGAGTTACAGCAGTTATACATTCTGCCATAGATTATAGCTAAGGCATGTAATAATTCGTAATCTTTTAGCGTATTAGCGACCCATCGTCTTTCTGATTTAATAATAGATGATTCAGTTAAATATGAAGGTAATTTCTTTTGTGCAAGTCTGACTAACTTTTTTATACCAATGTTTAACATACTTTCATTTGTAATAAACTCAATGTCATTTTCTTCAATGTAAGATGAAATAAGAGTAGCCTTTGCCTCGCTATACATTTCTAAATCGCCTTGTTTTTCTATCGTATTGCGAGAATTTTTAGCCCAAGCCATTAATGGATCATTTTTCCATTTTTCAATAACATTATTGTTATACCAAATGTCATATCCTATAATC
>NZ_PDWL01000121.1 GCF_010093185.1 Pseudoxanthomonas jiangsuensis
GGTGGACAAGGTCGCTGAAGCCTTCGGGAAGCTGACCACAGACCCGACGTCGGGGCTGACGGCGATGGCTCGCCAGTTCCATAACGTGTCGGCGGAGCAGATTGCGTATGTTGCTCAGTTGCAGCGTTCCGGCGATGAAGCCGGGGCATTGCAGGCGGCGAACGAGGCCGCAACGAAAGGGTTTGATGACCAGACCCGCCGCCTGAAAGAGAACATGGGCACGCTGGAGACCTGGGCAGACAGGACTGCGCGGGCATTCAAATCCATGTGGGATGCGGTGCTGGATATTGGTCGTCCTGATACCGCGCAGGAGATGCTGATTAAGGCAGAGGCTGCGTATAAGAAAGCAGACGACATCTGGAATCTGCGCAAGGATGATTATTTTGTTAACGATGAAGCGCGGGCGCGTTACTGGGATGATCGTGAAAAGGCCCGTCTTGCGCTTGAAGCCGCCCGAAAGAAGGCTGAGCAGCAGACTCAACAGGACAAAAATGCGCAGCAGCAGAGCGATACCGAAGCGTCACGGCTGAAATATACCGAAGAGGCGCAGAAG
>NZ_PDWL01000122.1 GCF_010093185.1 Pseudoxanthomonas jiangsuensis
AACAAAATCGTGTGTGTTGATTTTTATGCTACTTTCACACACAGTGAATGGTCTGACGCGTTGGTATAGTGTGGTTTCGACATTTTTTTTTTTTTTCCGCTGTACAAGATCCCCAAGCAGGTGGAGAAGTTCGCCGACCGCTACTCGCTGGCGACCCAGCATCTGGAGCACATCGACTTCGCCCCGCGCGCGGCGATGCTGGAACAGGCCGCGGCGGTGGTGGTGGAGATGGTCCACGACCTGCGCAACATGAAGCTGGAGCCGATGAAGGCGCTGAACGACGAATTGCGCGCGCTGGAGAACGAGGCCGACCGGCTGATGCTGGAACTGTACCGCGACATCTATTCCGGCAAGCTCGACCCGCTGCAGATGTTCCTGCTCAAGGAATTCTTCGAAATCCTGGAAAAGGCCATCGACCGCTGTCGAGAGGCGGGCGTGGTCGCCTATGAAATCGTGCTGAAGAACTCCTGACGGGCCCCGGCAATGTTGACCCTGGCCCTGATC
>NZ_PDWL01000123.1 GCF_010093185.1 Pseudoxanthomonas jiangsuensis
GCGCAGGGCTCGGCGCTGGTCGACCAGGCCGGCAAGACCATGCACGAGATCGTCGCCTCGGTGCAGCGCGTCACCGACATCATGGGCGAGATCTCCGCGGCCTCGCAGGAGCAGTCGGCGGGTATCGAGCAGGTCAACCAGACCGTCACCCAGATGGACGAAACCACCCAGCAGAACGCCGCGCTGGTGGAAGAAGCCACTGCCGCTGCGCGTTCGCTGGAAGAACAGGCGATCGGATTGACCGAGGCCGTGGCGGTCTTCAAGACCGAGCAAGGCACCGCCAGCACTGTCCGCACGGCATCGGTCGCCAAGGCGGCGCCCGCCGTGCGCGCCAAGCTGACCTCGATCGGCGGCACCGCAGCTGCCAAGCCGCGCGCGGTCGCTGCATCGACGACCGTCGAGACCAGCTGGCAGGAGTTCTGACCAGCACGCACGGGCATCGACGGGGAATATTCACCGATGCCATCTGCGCCAGGCGACCGCTCCACACATCGGTCGTTGCAACACGCAGGGCCCGACCAAGCGCATGCCACCCGCACGCGTTTGATC
>NZ_PDWL01000124.1 GCF_010093185.1 Pseudoxanthomonas jiangsuensis
TACTATGGCGGCGCATGGAAAACCAGCCTAGTCGGCACTGCTGGCGCTGGCGGCCGAAGCGTTTTTGCGATGGACGTCACGACGCCTACCAGTGTGACGGCGGCCAGCCGGCTTTGGGAGATCAGCGATCTCGACAGCTCGTTGTCCGCTGCGATACGTGTCAATATCGGATTTGTGCTCGGCAAGCCGGTCATCGTGCCGATCTTGAGTTCGAATGGCACGGTGACCTGGAAGGCGGTCTTCGGCAATGGCTACAACAGCGCTAGCGGGAAAGCCGTCCTGTTTCTTGTAGATATCAAGACAGGTACGCCGACCGTAACCATGATCGAAGCTGCCGAGAGCGGCAGTACTGTTTCCGGTAGCAACGGTTTGGGCAATATCGTGGTTGTTGATCGGGGGGGCGGCCCGGGCCAGACGCCAAGGGTGCGTGATGGCTACGCAGATACTGTCTATGCTGCCGATCCAAAGGGAGCTATCTGGAAATTCGATTTGCTCAACCCCCCGACTCGGCTGACGGCCCCGCGGTTCCACAGTCGTACGCATGTGG
>NZ_PDWL01000125.1 GCF_010093185.1 Pseudoxanthomonas jiangsuensis
CTCCGCTTGGTGTCCTCGTAAGTTTATATAAGAACCGGCCTAAGAGGGTTCCCCCTGTAATGGGAACCCCCCGTACCACCCCTTTTTTTTTCCTGCGTTCAACCACAGTGGTTGGGTAAATCCCGCCAGTATCCCAGCAGATACGGGATATCGACATTTCTGCGCCATTCCGGCGGGTATAGGTTTTATTGATGGCCTCATCCACACGCAGCAGCGTCTGTTCATCGTCGTGGCGGCCCATAATAATCTGCCGGTCAATCAGCCAGCTTTCCTCACCCGGCCCCCATCCCCATACGCGCATTTCGTAGCGGTCCAGCTGGGAGTCGATACCGGCGGTCAGGTAAGCCACACGGTCAGGAACGGGCGCTGAATAATGCTCTTTCCGCTCTGCCATCACTTCAGCATCCGGACGTTCGCCAATTTTCGCCTCCCACGTCTCACCGAGCGTGGTGTTTACGAAGGTTTTACGTTTTCCCGTATCCCCTTTCGTTTTCATCCAGTCTTTGACAATCTGCACCCAGGTGGTGAACGTGCTGTACGCTGT
>NZ_PDWL01000126.1 GCF_010093185.1 Pseudoxanthomonas jiangsuensis
GCTCGGACAGCAGGCAGGTGGCGCATGCCGCGGTCGCAGCGATGAAGGTGATTGTGCAGCATACCCTGCAGATCGTCGGCGCGCTGGCGGTGATGCTGTGGTACAGCTGGACCGTGACCGTGACCATCCTGCTGGTGGCGCCGCCGCTGGCCTGGGTGATGGACCGCGTGGCCAAGCGCTACCGGCGGGTCAGCCACCGCATCCAGGAAAGCAATGCCGAACTGATGCAGGCCGCCGAGCAGGCCCTGTCCGGCAACCAGGAGGTCAAGGTCTACGGCGCGCGCGCCAGCGAGATGGAGCGCTACCAGCAACTGGCCGACACCAACCTGCATCTGGCGATGAAGGTCGAATCCACCCGCGGCATCTCCTCGGCCGCGGTGCAGTTGCTGGGCGCGATCGGTTTGGCCGCGCTGTTGCTGATCGCCGGCCACGAAGCGCTGGCCGGGCGCCTGACCGCCGGCGAGGTCGTCTCGCTGATGACCGCGATGATGGCGATCATCCCGGCACTGAAGAACCTCACCAACGTGCAGAACATGCTGCAGC
>NZ_PDWL01000127.1 GCF_010093185.1 Pseudoxanthomonas jiangsuensis
CGCGTGCGCCGCTGTCCAGCCGCAACCAGGGGATGAGGCTGCGTTCGATCTCGCCCCCGCGATCGAACGCAACCTCATCCCCTGGTCGCGGCTGGACACCGGCCCACGCGCGCAGGCCGAGCTCGACCAGCTCGACGCGCTGCTGGAGGGCTACGCGCAGCATCGCCCACTGGACGCAAACCACTTGCGCCGCCTGGCCGCATTGCTGCCGATCGTGCATGCCGACTTCGCCTTGAGCGAAATGGAATATTTCGCCGGCATCACGCGTTCGCCCGCCAATGTCGATATCGCCTATCACCGCTATCTGCTCGGCCACGCGGACTGGTTCGCCAGCGCCGATGGTCGGCACCTGCTCGAACACCTGCACGCACGTGCGCGCCGACTGCCATGAGCACCTTCCCTTCTCTGTCGAGTCTTGCCCAATGTCCGTTGCCTTCCCCCTGCTCTCCCGCTGCCCGCTTGCGCTTGCACTGGCGTTTTGCTGCGCCCCTGCACTGGCGCAGCAGCAACCCGGCGCCGATGCAGTCGAACTGGACGCGGTC
>NZ_PDWL01000128.1 GCF_010093185.1 Pseudoxanthomonas jiangsuensis
GGGATAACACGCTCACCATGAAGCGTTTCACTAATGGGCGTGGCTTCTGGTGCCTGGGCGGTAAAGCGGCAAAAAACTACCGTGAAAAGTCGGTGGATGTGGCGGGTTATGATGAACTTGCTGCTTTTGATGATGATATTGAACAGGAAGGCTCTCCGACGTTCCTGGGTGACAAGCGTATTGAAGGCTCGGTCTGGCCAAAGTCCATCCGTGGCTCCACGCCAAAAGTGAGAGGCACCTGTCAGATTGAGCGTGCAGCCAGTGAATCTCCGCATTTTATGCGTTTTCATGTTGCCTGCCCGCATTGCGGGGAGGAGCAGTATCTTAAATTTGGCGACAAAGAGACGCCGTTTGGCCTCAAATGGACGCCGGATGACCCCTCCAGCGTGTTTTATCTCTGCGAGCATAATGCCTGCGTCATCCGCCAGCAGGAGCTGGACTTTACTGATGCCCGTTATATCTGCGAAAAGACCGGGATCTGGACCCGTGATGGCATTCTCTGGTTTTCGTCATCCGGTGAAGAGATTGAGCCACCTGACAG
>NZ_PDWL01000012.1 GCF_010093185.1 Pseudoxanthomonas jiangsuensis
TTCAGATGTGGTGATATCTGGATGTCCTGTGCCGGCACTCTGTGCTACTATGTCCTGGTTTTTTTTTTTTTAACGAAAAGGCCGGGTTACGGAGGGGGTCCCGGCGTCGTGGCCCGGAAGATTGTTAAAAGGGAAAGGGGGGGCCCGGCCCGCGGGCCGGGGTGGCCGCGACCGCGACCGCCAGCAAAGAGCGCACCAGGCGCCCGCCATGCCCTGCCCCATCGCCGAACACGTGCATCACTCCTCCCGTCTCCCATGCCTGCCGGCGCATGCCGGCATCGTCCCTGCCCGGTTTCTATACCGGATTCGCCTGCAACTGTCGCCTGTCCCTTGGGCGGTGGCGGGGTCCGCCGCCTGCCGGGATAATCGGGACTCTTTCCGCAGAGGTCGCCCCCATGTCCGACATCGTGATCGCCGCCGCCAAGCGCACCGCCATCGGTTCCTTCCTCGGCCAGTTCAACGGCGTGCCCACCCCGACCCTGGGCGCGGCCGCGATCTCCGCCGCGCTGGAGCAGTCGGGCATTCCCGCCGCCGACGTCTCCGAAGTGATCATGGGCTGCGTGCTGCCGGCCAACCTCGGCCAGGCCCCCGCCCGCCAGGCCGCCCTGGCCGCCGGGCTGCCGGCCGCCACCGGCGCCACCACCATCAACAAGGTCTGCGGCTCGGGCATGAAGGCGATCATGCTCGGCCATGACCTGATCAAGGCCGGCTCGGCCACCGTGGTCGTCGCCGGCGGCATGGAGTCGATGAGCAATGCCCCGCACCTGATCCCGAACTCGCGCACCGGCAACCGCTACGGCAGCTTCCAGGCGGTCGACCACATGGCCTGGGACGGCCTGACCAACCCCTACGACGGCCAGGCCATGGGCGTGTTCGCCGAGGCCACCGTGGCCAAGTACGGCTTCAGCCGCGAGGACCAGGACGCCTTCGCGATCGAGTCGGTCAAGCGCGCCCAGGCGGCGCAGGCCGACGGCGCCTTCGACGGCGAGATCGTCCCGGTCAAGGTCGCCACCCGCAAGGGCGAGGTCGAGTTCGCCAGCGACGAGCAGCCGGGCAAGTCCGACGTGTCCAAGATCCCGACCCTGAAGCCGGCGTTCAAGAAGGACGGCAGCGTCACCGCCGCCAGTTCCTCCTCGATCTCCGACGGCGCCGCCGCCACCGTGCTGCTGTCGGCCGACGAGGCCGCCCGCCGCGGGCTGCAGCCGCTGGCCCGGATCGTCGGCCACCAGACCTTCTCGCACCAGCCGGAATGGTTCACCACCGCGCCGGTCGGCGCGATCTCCACCCTGCTCGACAAGGTCGGCTGGAAGGCGGAGGACGTGGACCTGTTCGAGATCAACGAGGCCTTCGCCGTGGTGGCGATGGCGCCGATCAAGGAACTGGGCATCCCGCACGCCAAGGTCAACGTCAACGGCGGCGCCTGCGCCCTCGGCCACCCGATCGGCGCCTCGGGTGCGCGCCTGGTGGTGACCCTGGTCAACGCCCTGCGCAAGCGTGGCTTGAAGAAGGGCGTAGCCGCGCTGTGCATCGGCGGCGGCGAGGCTACCGCGATCGCGCTGGAAGTGCTGTAATCGTTTTTCACGGCCTTTCCACGAAAATGACCCGAGCCCGCTTGACAGTGGAAACGGGCTTGTCATCATGTTGCCGGCGCGCAACCGCGCGTTGCCCAAACTAACGACGAGGAATATCCAACATGAGCATCAACAAGCTGCTGATCGCCCTGGCCCTGGGTCTGGCCCTGGCCGCGTGCTCGAAGCAGGAGCAGGCCGCCGACGCCGCCGCTGCCGCTGACACCGCCGCCGCCGAGGCCCAGGCCGCCGCCGACTCGGCCGCTGCCGCTGGCGCCGCCACCGCCGACGCTGCCCAGGTCGCCGCCGACTCGGCCGCCGCTGCCGCCGACCCCGCCGCCGACGCCCCGGCCGCCCCCGCCGGCGCCGCCACCGACGCTGCTGCCGCCGCCGCCGCCGACACCGCCAAGGCTGCCGAGGACGTCGCCGAGCAGGCCAAGGACGCTGCCGAAGAAGCCAAGAAGTAATCTGGCTTGCGTTTCCGCGGTTTTCCGCGGGAACCGGAAAGGCCGTCGGGAAACCGGCGGCCTTTTTCTTTGGCGGGTTTCCCGGGGCAAGCGGGAACAGGGTTTTACCGGCATACGGGATTCACGGCGCGCTGAACCCCGTGCGGCCATGCTGCCGGCGTCCTTCCCCGGCATCCGCCGCCCGTCACCGGAGTCCCGCGATGAACCGCATCCTGCCCCTCCTGGCCACCGCCCTCGCCCTTGGCCTGACTGCCTGCAACCAGCCCGACCGCGACCAGGCGCGCGAAGAAACCGCGCGCGCCGCCGACCATGCCGCGGCCGCGGCCGATCACGCCGCCGCCGCCACCGAAACCGCCGCCGCCTCGGCGGTGGAGGCCGCGCGCGAGGCCGGCGCCGATGCCGAGGTCAAGGCCCAGGCCGCCGCCGCACGCAGCGAGCAGGCACTGGACGAAGCCGCCGTCGCCACCCGCGACGCGGCCGGCCGCGCCGCCGACGCGACCCGCGATGCCCCCGCCCGTGCAGCCGACGCCACCGCCGATGCTGCCGAGAAGGCCGCGATCCGCGCGCGCGCGGCGGCGAACGAGGCCGAGCGCAAGGCCCAGAACTGACACTCGGCCGCCTGTAGGAGCCGGTCTTGCCGGCGACCGCCATGGCTGGCGGATCGCTGGCAGGCGGTTCATGCATGGCGGTCGCCGGCAAGACCAGCTCCTACACAGTCACAGCGCATGCCGGTGCGTGCTGCGCTGCCAGAAGGCACCCGCGGTGGCCTGCCGTATGCTGGCCGCAACCGGTCACCTGTGCATCCGATGCCTGCCCTCAGCAGCCAGCTCGACACCCGCCCCCCCGATTTCGCCACCGCCGCCCAGCACCATCGCCAGCTCGCCGACGAACTGCCCCGCCGCCTGCAGCGCGCCGCGGCCGGCGGCGGCGACAAGGCCCGCCAGCGACACACCGAGCGCGGCAAGCTGCTGGCCCGCGACCGGATCGACGCCCTGCTCGATCCGGGCTCGCCGTTCCTGGAGATCGCACCGCTCGCCGCCGAGGATATGTACGAGGGCGCCGCGCCGGCGGCCGGGATCGTCTGCGGCATCGGCAGGGTCTGCGGCCAGGAGGTGGTGGTCGTGGCCAACGACGCCACGGTCAAGGGCGGCACCTACTTCCCGATGACGATCAAGAAGCACCTGCGCGCGCAGGAGATCGCCCGCGAGAACCGCCTGCCCTGCCTCTACCTGGTTGATTCCGGCGGCGCGTTCCTGCCGATGCAGGACGAGGTGTTCCCGGACCGCGAGCACTTCGGCCGGATCTTCTACAACCAGGCGCGGATGAGCGCGGAGAACATCCCCCAGATCGCGGTGGTGATGGGCAGCTGCACCGCCGGCGGCGCCTACGTGCCGGCGATGTGCGACGAGAGCGTGATCGTGCGCGGCCAGGGCACGATCTTCCTCGGCGGCCCGCCGCTGGTGAAGGCGGCCACCGGCGAGGTGGTCGATGCCGAGGCCCTGGGCGGCGCCGACGTGCACACCGCCGTCTCCGGGGTGGCCGACCACCTGGCCGAGGACGACGCCCATGCGCTGCAGATCGCGCGCGGCATCGTCGGCCACCTCAACCGCCGCAAGCCCATGCCGGTGGCGGTGCGCGCGCCGGTCGAGCCGCTGTACCCGGCCGAGGAGCTGTACGGGATCGTCCCACCCGACACCCGCCGCCCGTTCGACGTGCGCGAGGTGATCGCGCGGCTGGTGGACGGCAGCGAACTGGACGAGTTCAAGGCCCGCTACGGCAAGACCCTGGTCACCGGCTTCGCCCACCTGCACGGCTACCCGGTCGGGATCGTCGCCAACAACGGCATCCTGTTCTCCGAGAGCGCACTCAAGGGCGCCCACTTCATCGAGCTGTGCAACCAGCGCGGGATCCCGCTGGTGTTCCTGCAGAACATCACCGGCTTCATGGTCGGCCGCAAGTACGAGAACGCCGGCATCGCCAAGGACGGGGCCAAGATGGTCACCGCGGTGGCGTGCTCGAGCGTGCCCAAGTTCACCGTGGTCATCGGCGGCAGCTTCGGCGCCGGCAACTACGCCATGTGCGGCCGCGCCTACGGTGCCCGCTTCCTGTGGATGTGGCCGAACGCGCGGATCAGCGTGATGGGCGGCGAGCAGGCCGCAAGCGTGCTGGCCACCGTGCGCCGCGACGCGGTCGAGGCCGGCGGCGGCCAGTGGAGCGCGGAGGAGGAAGAGGCGTTCAAGGCGCCGGTGCGCGCGCAGTACGAGCACCAGGGCAGCCCGTGGTACGCGACGGCGCGGCTGTGGGACGACGGCATCATCGACCCGGCCGACACCCGCCGGGTGCTCGGCCTGGCGCTCTCGGCCTCGCTCAATGCCCCGGTCGAGCCGGCGCGCTTCGGCGTGTTCCGGATGTAGTACGGCGCGCAGGCGTCGTGATGGTAGTGGCGGTGGAATCGGCCTGCATCCGGAGGGGGGACGCATGGACCTGGAACTGGAAGGCAAGCGTTGCGTGGTCCTGGGCGGCAGCCGCGGCATCGGCCGGGCGATCGCGCTGGGACTGGCGGCCGAGGGCGCCGACGTGGCGGTCTGCGCCCGCGGCGCGGACGTGCGCGGCCGCAACGCTTTGCATGAGGTCGAGGGCGCCCTGCAGGCGCACGGGCGGCGGGTGCACGTGCGACCCTGCGACCTGGGCGACGCCGCGTCCATGGCCGCGTTCCTGGACGGCGTGCGCCAGGCCTTCGGCGGGGTCGACGTGCTGGTTCACAACGCCTCGGCGCTGGCGCTGGGGCCATCGCTGGCCGATTTCGAGGCCAGCCTGCAGCTGGACGTGCTGGCGGCCGCGCGCGCCTGCAGCCAGGTGATCCCGTGGATGAAGGCCGCCGGTGGCGGCAGCATCGTGCTGGTGGCCTCGATCTCCGGCCTGGAGGCTAGCCCGGGGCCCGACTTCGGCTACGCCTCGGCCAAGGCCGCGCTGATCGCCTACGCCAAGAAGCTGTCGATCTACCACGGCCCGGACCGGATCCGCGCCAACGCCATCGCCCCCGGTTCGGTCGAGTTCGAGGGCGGGCTGTGGGACCGGGTGCGGCGCCAGGACCCGCCGCGCTACGAGGCGGTGCGCGGCACCATCCCATGGGGCCGGATGGGCACGCTGCAGGAGATCGCCGACGTGGCCGTGTTCCTGGCTTCGCCGCGCAGCGGCTGGGTCACCGGCGCCTGCGTGCCGGTGGACGGCGGCCAGCACAAGGGCATGCGCTAGCGCCGGCCGCGGCCGGCGCGTTCCGTGCCGGTGCGCACGGCGGCGCGCGTCTGCTAGCGTGCCGGTCCTCGTTCCGCACGCTCCAGGATCCGCATGACCGCCCGCCGCCCGCTCCGCCACCTCGCCGCCCTGCTCTTGTTCGCGGTAGCCACCGCCTGCGCCCGCACGCCCGCGGAGCCGCCGCAGGCCGTGGATGCGCCGCGGGCCGCCACGGCGTCCGATGCCGGCGCGGTCGCCAGCGGCCGCTACCCCGACCTGTTCGCCGAGGCCGGCTACGCCGAGGCCGAGATCGACGCACGGGTCCAGGCCGCGTTCCAGCAGCTGTTCCGCGGCGACCCGGACGACCAGGCGGTCTACTACGAGGCCGGCAAGAACGAACACGGTCCGCTGGCCTACGTCCACGACGTCAACAGCGGCGACGTGCGCTCGGAGGGCATGTCCTACGGGATGATGATCGCGGTGCAGCTGGACCGGAAGCGCGAGTTCGACGCGATCTGGAACTGGTCCATGACCCACATGTACCAGGACGACCCGGCGCACCCGGCCTACGGCTACTTCGCCTGGTCGATGAAGACCGACGGCACCCCGAACGACGAGATGCCCGCGCCGGACGGCGAGGAATACTTCATCACCGCGCTGTACTTCGCCGCCGCGCGCTGGGGCGAGGGCGAAGGCATCTACGCCTACCGCGCCCAGGCCGACCGCCTGCTTGCCACCGTCCTGCACCGCGGACAGATCACCGGCGCCACCGTGACCAGCCCGAAGGCCACCGCCACCAACCTGTTCGACCTGGAGGCGAAGATGGTCCGCTTCACCCCGGACCTGCCCAACGCCGCGCACACCGACGCCTCCTACCACCTGCCGGCGTTCTACGAGGTCTGGGCCCGGGTCGGACCGCAGGCCGACCGCCGGTTCTGGAGCGAGGCCGCGCAGGTCAGCCGCGACTACTTCGCCGCCGCCGCGCATCCGCGGACCGCGCTGACGCCCGACTACGGCAACTTCGACGCCACGCCCTGGGCCGCGCCCTGGCGCCCGGAAGCGGTCGACTTCCGCTACGACGCCTGGCGCAGCGCGATGAACTGGTCGGTGGACTGGTCGTGGTGGCGCGCCGACCCGCGCCAGGTGGAACTGTCCAACCGGCTGCAGGCGTTCTTCCAAAGCCAGGGCATGGACGGATACGCCAGCCTCTACACCCTGGACGGCAAGCCGCTGGGCGGCGGCCAGACAACCGGGCTGGTGGCGATGAACGCGGTCGCTTCGCTGGCGGCCGACGATCCGCGGCGGCTGGAATTCGTGCGCGCCCTGTGGGCGCGGCCGGTGCCCGAGGGTCAGCACCGCTACTACGACGGCATGCTGTACCTGATGGCCCTGCTCCACTGCAGCGGCCGCTTCCGGGCGTGGCTGCCGGCCGGCTGAGCCTAGCGCTTCGGCTCCGGGCCGCAGTTGTCGCAGCCGCCGCAGGCGCCGGCGCTGCCCGCCGCCGGTGGGGCGATCCGGCGCGCCAGTCCGCGCATCCAGGCCGGGCGCCCCTCGCGCACCAGCGGCGCGGCGAGCGCCAGCCGCGCGCGCCGCAGGGTGCCTGGCAACTGCTTCTTCAGGAAGATCCACAGCGCGGCGGCGACCACCAGGCCGACCACCAGGTACTGCAGCCACAAAGGCAGGTCCATGGCGCCCGTCTCCATCCCGGCCTCAGCCCGCCCCCAGCCGCACCGCGACCTGGTAGGTCAGCAGCGACGCCAGGTAGGCCAGCGCGAACAGGTAGCCCGCGGCGACCGCCATGGTCCTCCACGAACCGGTCTCGCGCTTGATCGCCGCCCAGGTGGCGATGCACTGCGGCGCGTAGATGAACCACACCAGCAGGGACAGCCCGGTGGCCAGCGACCAGCCGTCCTGCAACAGGGGCGTCAGCGCCTGCGCCGCCGCGTCGTCGTCGGCCGCCGACAGCGCGTACACCGTGGCCAGCGAGGACACCGCCACTTCGCGCGCGGCCAGGCCCGGGATCAGGGCGATGCAGATCTGCCAGTTGAAGCCCAGCGGCGCGAACACCACCGCCAGCGCGTGGCCGATCCGCCCGGCCAGGCTGTAGTCGATCGCCGGCATCGTCGCGTCGGCAGGCGCGGCCGGGAACGACAGCAGGACCCACAGCAGCACGGTCAGGGCGAAGATGATCCCGCCCACGCGCTTGAGGAAGATCAGCGCCCGCTCCCACAGCCCGATCAGCAGGTCGCGCGGGTTGGGCAGGCGGTAGGACGGCAGCTCCAGCAGCAGCGGGTGCTCGCCCTTGTCGCGGCGCCACTTCTTCATCACCCACGACACCGCCAGCGCGCTGAGGATGCCGGCCATGTACAGCCCGAACAGGACCAGGCCCTGCAGGTTGAAGCCGCCCCAGACCTGGCGCGAGGGGATGAACGCGCCGATCAGCAGGGCGTACACCGGCAGCCGCGCCGAGCAGGTCATCAGCGGCGCGACCAGGATCGTGGCCAGGCGGTCGCGCGGGTCCTGGATGCTGCGGGTGGCCATGATCCCGGGGATCGCGCAGGCGAAGCTGGACAGCAAAGGGATGAACGAGCGCCCGGACAGGCCGGCGCCGGCCATCATCCGGTCCAGCAGGAACGCCGCGCGCGGCAGGTAGCCCGATTCCTCCAGCGCCAGGATGAAGGCGAACAGGACCAGGATCTGCGGCAGGAACACGATCACCCCGCCGAGGCCGGCGATGATCCCGTCCACCATCAGGCTGGCCAGCGGCCCCTCGGCCATGCGCGCGCCGACCCACTCGCCCAGAGCGCCGGTGCCGGCCTCGATCAGGTCCATCACCGGCGTGGCCCAGGCGTACACCGCCTGGAAGATCAGGAACATCACCACCGCCAGGGTCAGCAGCCCGAACACCGGGTGCAGCAGCCAGCGGTCCAGGGTGTCGTCGATCCGGGCGGTGCGGCTGGGCATGCGCACCGTCGCGGCCAGCAGGCGCCGGGTTTCGGCGTGCAGATCGGCGCCCGCCTCCAGCTGCACCGCCGGCAGGTGCAGGTGCGCGGCCAGCTGGTCGATGCGCTCGACCAGCGCGCGCGCGCCGTGGTGGCGCACCGCCACCGTTTCCACCACCGGCACGCCCAGTTCGCGCTCCAGCGCCTCGCGGTCGATGGCGATGCCGCGGCGGGCGGCGGCGTCGCTCATGTTCAGCGCCACCACCATCGGCTTGCCCATCTGCCGCACTTCCAGCACGAAGCGCAGGTGCAGACGCAGGTTGGTGGCGTCGACCACGCACACCAGTACGTCCGGCGCCGCCTCGCCCGGATAGAAGCCGCGGCACAGGTCGCGGGTGATCGCCTCGTCCAGGCTGGCCGGGTTGAGGCTGTAGGCGCCGGGCAGGTCCAGCACCGCGTAGCTGCGGCCGGAAGGCGACTGCAGCCGGCCTTCCTTGCGCTCGACGGTCACGCCGGCGTAGTTGGCGACCTTCTGCCGGCTGCCGGTGAGCTGATTGAACAGCGCGGTCTTGCCGCAGTTCGGGTTGCCCAGCAGGGCCAGGCGCAGCGGTTCGGCCTGGGCGTTCATGCCGCGGCCTCCGCGGCGACCGCCACCACCCGCACCCGCGCGGCCTCGGCCCGGCGCAGGGCGAAGCGGGTGTAGCCGACCTGGACCAGCAAAGGTTCGGCGCCGAACGGACCCCGGGCCACGACCTCCACCCGCTCGCCGGCGACGAAGCCCAGTTCGCGCAGGCGCCGGGCGATGGGGTCGTTGGGCTGGCTGTCGTCGACGGACTCGACGATAACGGGGGTGCGCGGCGGCAGCTCGGACAGCGTCACAGGAATACCGGTCATTCGAGAATTGTTCTCGATTCTATCACCGGCCCTACCCTCCACCGCCGCCGCGGCTACCCGTCGCCGGGGCCGGCGACGCCGCGCCGCGTCATGGCCGCCGTGCCCGGCGCCGCTATCATCGGGGCCTGCATCCACCCGGGAAGTACCGATGGCGGGACCGTTGTCGATCGAACGCGCAGGCGCGGTAGTGCGGCTGCGCATGGACCGTCCGCAGCTGCACAACGCCTTCGACCCGGGCCTGATCGCCGCCCTGACCGACGCCCTGCTGGCCGCTGGCGCCGACCCGCAGGTGCGGGTGGTGGTGCTGGAAGGCGAAGGCGCATCCTTCTCCGCCGGCGCCGACCTGCAGTGGATGCGCGGCATGGCCGCCGCCAGCGAGGCGGAGAACCGCGATGACGCGCTGTCCCTGGCGCGGCTGATGCGCACCCTGGACGAACTGCCCAGGCCGACCATCGCCCGGGTGCACGGCCCGGCCTTCGGCGGCGGCGTCGGCCTGGTGGCCTGCTGCGACATCGCCATCGGCACCCCGGCCGCGCGCTTCGGCCTGACCGAGAGCCGCCTGGGCCTGTTGCCGGCGGTGATCTCGCCCTACGTGATCGCGGCGATCGGCCCGCGCCAGTCGCGGCGCTGGTTCGCCAGCGGCGAGCACTTCGACGCGGCCACCGCCGAGCGCATCGGCCTGCTACACGCGGTGGTTCCGGCCGAGGGGCTGGACGTGGCGGTGCAGCGCCAGGTCGAGCTGCTGCTCGCGGCCGCGCCGCTGGCCGCCGCCTCGGCCAAGGCGCTGGTGCGGCGGGTGGCGGCCGGCGGCGACGGCGCCGTACTGGATGCCGACAACGCCGCCCTGATCGCCGCCCTGCGGGTCTCGCCCGAGGGCCAGGAAGGCCTGGCGGCCTTCCTCGGCAAGCGCGCGCCGGCCTGGGCCGCGCCCCGCCAGCCGGAGTAAGCCAGTGTCCACCAGCCCGATGTTCGACAAGATCCTGATCGCCAACCGCGGCGAGATCGCCTGCCGCGTCATCCGCACCTGTCGGCGGCTGGGCATCGCCACCGTGGCGGTGTATTCGGAGGCCGACGCCGGCGCCCTGCACGTGCGCCTGGCCGACGAGGCCCACTGCATCGGCGGCCCGGCCCCGGCCGACAGCTACCTGCGCGGCGAGGCGGTGATCGCCGCGGCCCTGCGCAGCGGCGCCCGGGCCATCCATCCCGGCTACGGCTTCCTGTCCGAGAACGCCGACTTCGCCGAGGCGGTGGCCGCCGCCGGGCTGGTATTCATCGGCCCGAGCGCCGAATCGATGCGGAAGATGGGCAGCAAGGCCGGGGCCAAGCAGCTGATGGCGGCCGCCGGGGTGCCGGTGGTGCCCGGCTACAACGGCGAGGACCAGTCGCCGCAGACCCTCGCCCGCGAGGCCGCGCGCACCGGTTTCCCGCTGATGATCAAGGCCGCCCACGGCGGCGGCGGCAAGGGCATGCGCGTGGTCCACCGCCTGGAGGACTTCGGCCCGGCGCTGGAGAGCTGCCAGCGCGAGGCGCGCAACGCCTTCGGCCGCGACCGGGTCCTGCTGGAGCGCTACGTCGCTTCGCCGCGGCACATCGAGATCCAGGTGTTCGGCGACGCCCACGGCGGCGCGATCCACCTCAACGAGCGCGAATGCTCGGCCCAGCGCCGCTACCAGAAGGTGCTGGAGGAATCGCCCTCGCCCTTCCTCACCCCGGCGCTGCGCGCGGCCATGGGCCAGGCCGCGGTCGCCGCCGCGCGCGCGATCGGCTACGTCAACGCCGGCACGGTCGAGTTCATCGTCGACCCGGACGGCGGCTTCTACTTCATGGAGATCAACACCCGGCTGCAGGTCGAGCATCCGGTGACCGAGATGGTCACCGGCCTGGACCTGGTCGAATGGCAGCTGCGGGTCGCCGCCGGGCAGCCGTTGCCGCTGGCCCAGGACGCGATCCCGCAGGACGGCCACGCGATCGAGGTGCGGCTGTACGCCGAGGATCCGGACAGCGGCTTCCTGCCCGCCTCCGGCACCCTGCGCGCGCTCGAGCTTCCGCCGCCCTCGGACCGGGTGCGGATCGACGCCGGCGTGGAGGCCGGCGACGCGGTCACCGTGTTCTACGACCCGATGATCGCCAAGCTCATCGTCCACGACGCCGACCGCGCCTCCGCGCTGGCGCGCCTGCGCCAGGCCCTGGCGCAGTGCCACGTCGCCGGGCCGAAGACCAACCTGGCCTTCCTCGAGGCCCTGGCCCGGCATCCGGCAGTGGTCGAGGGCCGGATCGACACCGGCTACCTGGACCGGCACCTGGAGCAGTTCCTGGCCGGCGTCGCGGACGTGCCGGGCGAGCACCTGGCCGCGGCAGCGGTGGCGCTTCTGCTGCGCGGGCAGGAGGCCGAACGCGCGGCCGCGGCCACCGGCACCGACCCGCACTCGCCCTGGGCGCGTGGCGACGGCTGGCGTCTGCACGGCCGCGCCCCGCGCCGGCTGCGGCTGCAGGCCGGCGGCCAGGACCACGAGGTGCTGGCCAGCGGCCACGGCGGCGACTGGCAGCTGGCGGTCGGCGACCGCGTCCATGCGGTTTCGGCCGCGCGGCTGGCCGGAGATGCGCTCGAACTGCGTATCGACGGTCAGGGCCGGCGGATGACGGCCTTCTTCGACGAGGATCGGCTGGAGCTGCACGATGGCCACCGGCGCCTGCCCCTGCGCCTGTTGCCGCCGGCGAGCCGGGCCGGCGCGGCGGCCGGCGGCGGCGATGGCCGGGTCCGGGCGCCGATGCCGGGACGGATCGTGCTGGTCCGGGTCGCGGCCGGCGACGTGGTGACGGCGGGAACGGAGCTGCTGGTGATGGAGGCGATGAAGATGGAACTGGCGGTCAAGGCCTCGTGCGACGGCGTGGTGGCCGAGCTGCGCGCGGTCGCCGGCGAGTTCGTCGAGGCCGACGCGGTGCTGGCGCGGGTCGCCGCGGAGGCGCGCACCGATGGCTGACTTCGTCCGCATCGTCGAGGTCGGCCCGCGCGACGGCCTGCAGAACGAGAAGGCTATGGTCGCCACCGCCGACAAGATCGAGCTGGTGGACCTGCTCTCGGCCACCGGCCTGCGCACGGTCGAGGCGACCAGCTTCGTCAGCCCGAAATGGGTGCCGCAGCTGGCCGACGCGGCCGAGCTGATGGCCGGCATCTCCCGGCGTCCCGGGGTGGCCTATCCGGTGCTGGTGCCCAACGAGCAGGGTTATGCGCGCGCCCGCGACGCCGGCGCCGACGAGGTCGCGGTGTTCACCGCCGCCTCCGAGGCCTTCACCCGCAAGAACATCAACGCGTCCATCGACGAGTCGATCGAGCGCTTCGCCCCGGTCCTGGCCCGCGCCCGCGCCGACGGCGTGCGCGTGCGCGGCTACGTCTCCACCGTGCTCGGCTGCCCCTACCAGGGGCAGGTGCCGCTGGCCGACGTGGTCCGGGTGGCGCGGCGGCTGCACGCGATGGGCTGCTACGAGGTCTCGCTGGGCGACACCATCGGCGTCGGCACCCCGCGCAAGGCGCGGGAGATGCTGCTGGCGGTGGCCGCCGAGGTGCCGATGACGGCGCTGGCCGTGCACTTCCACGACACCTTCGGCCAGGCCCTGGCCAACGTCGCCGCCTGCATCGAGGCCGGGGTGCGGGTCGCCGACTCGGCCGTGGCCGGCACCGGCGGCTGCCCGTACGCCAAGGGCGCCAGCGGCAACGTCGCCAGCGAGGACCTGGCGTATATGCTGCAGGGCATGGGCATCGACACCGGCATCGACCTGGAGGCGCTGGCCGCGACCGGCCGCTGGCTGGCGCAGCGCCTGGGGCGGGCGACCGGCAGCAAGGTCGGACAGGCGCTGGCGGCCGCATGAACGCCGCCGGCCACGCCGCCCTGGACGCCACGCACGACGTGGACCCGGAGGCGGTGCTGGCCGCACTGGAGGCCGCGCTCGCCATCGAGGCGGCGCATCCGCCACACCCGCTCCCGGCCCGCGCCCGCGAGCTGCTGCGCCAGGCCCGCGACGCCCTGCACCAGGCCCTGGCCGAGGGCGAATCGGCGCGGCTGCGCTACCACGCCCTGTTCGACGCGGTGCCCGACCCGGTCAGCATCCTCAGCGAGAGCGGGATCGTCCTGGACCTCAACCGGGCCGGGATCCGCGCCTACGGCCGCGCCCGCGGCGACATCGTCGGCCAGCCGATCGAGACCCTCAACCCGGACCTGCCGCCGGACCACCTCAAGCCGGTATGGGAGACCCTCAACCGCGGCGAGACCTACGTCATCGAGGTCACCAACATGCGCGGCGACGGCAGCCGCTTCCCGGTGGAGGTGCACTCGGCCGGCTTCGTGCACGCCGGCCGGCCCTGCATCGTGGCCGTGGCCCGCGACCTGAGCGGGCGCTGGCAGGCCGAGTCGCGCTACCGGCTCTTGCTGGAATCGATCGACAAGGGCGTGGTCCTGCTCGACCGCGATCTGGCCCTGGTCACCGCCAACCCGGCCGCGCACCGGATCCTGGGCTTCGACCAGGACCTGGCCGAGCGCGCCGGCCTGGAGCACTGGGTCATCGTCGACGAGCACGGCCGTCCGCTGCCGCCGGACCAGTGGCCGGCGGCGCACTCGCTGCGCAGCGGCCAGATCGTGCCCAGTACCACGATCGGCATGCACCACCTGCCCAGCGACCGCATGCTGTGGCTGTCGGCCACCACCGTGCCGGTGTTCTCCTCCGGGCGCGACCAGGCCGACCACGTGTTCGTGCTGTTCAGCGACATCACCGAACTCAAGCGCGACAGCGCCCTGTTCGACCGCGCCCAGTCGCTGGCCCACATCGGCGGCTGGGAATGGGATCGCGGCCGCCGCCAGCTGTACCTGACCGAGGAGACCCGGCGGATCGTCGACCTGGGCGCGGAGGCGCCGGACATGGATGCCCTGCTGGCGCACCTGCGCGGCGAGGACCGGCGGCGGCTGGAGGCGGCGCTGGAACAGGCGCTGGAGCGCCACGCCAGCTTCGACCTGGAGCTGCAGGGCCAGCGCGGCGACGGCCGGGTGTTCTGGATCCGGATCATCGGCGAGGTCGAGCCGGGCAACCACGCCTCCACCCGGGTCGCCGGCACCCTGCAGGACATCACCGAGCGCAAGCAGGCAGAGGAGACGTTGCGGGTGCAGGCGCGCACCGACCCGCTGACCACGATCATGAACCGCGACGCCATCCTCGGCGAGCTGGAAGCACGCCTGGAGGAACCTGCGCACGCGCAGGTGGCGGTGCTGTACATCGACCTGGACCGGTTCAAGACCGTCAACGACGTGCTCGGCCACGGCGCCGGCGACGAGCTGCTGGTGCGCACCGCGCAGAGGATCGCGCTGGCGATCGGCACCGAGGGCCTGCTGGCGCGCTTCGGCGGCGACGAGTTCCTGGTGGTGTGCGACGCCGGCTCCGATCCCGGCCAGGCGCCGAAGCTGGCCGAGGCGATCCTGGCGGCGCTGGCGCGGCCGTTCCGCTTCGGCGAGGAGGAGTTCTCGATCAGCGCCAGCATCGGCATTGCCTATGCGCCCGGCGACGGCCAGCGGCCGCAGCAGCTGATCCAGAACGCCGACATCGCCATGTACGACTGCAAGCGCCGCAGCCGCAACGCCTGGCAAGTGTTCAGCCCCGACATGGCGCAGAAGCAGCAGGACCGGCTGCTGATCGAGACCCAGCTGCGGCGCGCCCTGGACAACGGCGAGTTCCGCCTGGCCTACCAGCCGCAGGTCGACCTGCGCCACGGCACCGTGGTCGCGGCCGAGGCGCTGATCCGCTGGCAGAGCCACCAGCTGGGCGAGCTGCGCCCGGACCTGTTCATCGGCCATGCCGAGACCACCGGCGACATCGTCCGGATCGGCGACTGGGTGTTGCGCGAGGCCTGCCGCCAGGCGCGCGAGTGGCAACAGCAGGGCCTGGGCGTGGTCCGGGTGGCGATCAACGTCTCCTACCGCCAGTTCGTGGCCGAGGACCTGGCCGAGAAGGTGCGCGAGACCCTGGCCGAGTTCGGCCTGCCCGGCTCGGCGCTGGAGCTGGAGTTCACCGAGCGGGTGCTGATCGAGGACGCGCCGGCGACCCTGCGCACCTTCGCCGAGCTGCGGCAGATGGGCGTGGTCCTGACCATCGACGACTTCGGCGAGGGCTACAGCGCGCTGAACTACCTGCGCCGGCTGCCGATCCACGGGCTGAAGCTGAGCCAGCTGTTCGTCGAGGGCGTGCCGGGCAACCGCTCGGACGTGGCGGTGTGCGAGGCGGTCAGCGGGATCGCCCGCAGCCTCGGCCTGGGCCTGGTCGCCGAAGGCGTGGAATCGGAGGCGCAGAGGCGCTTCCTGCTGGAGCTGGGGGTGCCGGTGGGCCAGGGCTTTTTGTTCGCGCCCGGACTGCCGCCGGACGAGTTCGCGCGCAGGCTGGGCGCGGCGGTGCGGCGCGCGCCCTTGTAGGAGCCGGTCTTGCCGGCGACCACCATGGCGGATGCGTCTGCGTGAAACCGGTCGCCAGCGATCCGTCCGCCTCCACGGTCGCCGGCAAGACCGGCTCCTACAGGGGCCCGCCCAGCCGCGACGCCCAGCTCTCGGTGCCGCCCTGCTCCAGCCGCCGCTCGAACACCGCGCGCCAGGACGGCACCAGCGGCAGCTCCAGGGCCGCGGCCAGTTCGCCGCGGTCGAGCGTGCGCCGGTACAGCAGTTCGGCCAGCCGCGGCAGGGGCCAGTGCGGGTGCGGGCGCTCCAGCAGTTCCAGCGTGTCGCCGGCCTGCACCGCACCCGGCGCGAGCACCCGGTAGTACCAGCCGCTGCGGCCGCTGTCCTGGACCCGGCGGGCCATGTCGGCGATGCCGAAGCGGTCCGACAGCTTCCAGCACGGCTGCCGCCCCTGCGAGACCTCCACCAGGGCAGTGCCCAGGCGCAGGCGGTCGCCCAGGCACAGGTCGGCCTCGCTCACCCCGGTGGTGCTGAGGTTCTCGCCGAACGCGCCGGGCATGGCGAACAGAGGGTGTGCACCGATCTCCTCCGCCCAGGTGGCGTAGTGCTCGCGCGGATAGTGATGGATCGCCTTGTCCGGCCCGCCGTGGACCCGGCGGTCGCCCTGCTCGTCGCCGGCCAGGCCTTCGACGCCGACCTCCACCGCGCCGGCGACCGCGACCTTGGCGATCGCGCTGCGGCTGCCGGGACGGGTGTAGTCGACCGCCCGGCCGGTGAGCACCGCCTCGATCCGGGCCAGCACGCGCGGGCTCACCGATGAACCCGCGAATGCAAGGCGGCCGCCCGGTCCAGTGACGCGAGCGGCCGCATCGTCGTCACGCCCGGACTCAGGCCGACGCCGGCAACGCGGCGATCTCGGCCTTGAGCAGCTCGCCCAGGATCTTCACCCCGGCGTCGATCTTCTCGCCCGGCACGGTGACGAAGGACAGGCGCAGGGTGTTCGTCCTCGGCTCGGTGGCGTAGAACGGCGCGCCCGGCACGAAGGCCACGTTGCGCTCCACCGCCTTGGCCAGCAGGGCGCCGCTGTCGATGCCCTCCGGCAGCTCGACCCAGATGAACATGCCGCCCTCGGGGCGGTTCCACTTCACCTGCGCCGGGAACTCGCGCTCCAGCGCCGCCAGCATGTGCTCGCACTGCTGGCCGTAGAGCGTGCGGATCGTGGGGATGTGGCGGTCGATGAAGCCGTCCTGGACGGTCTCGTACACGATCCTCTGCGAGAACGAGGGCGTGTGCAGGTCGGCGGCCTGCTTGGCCTGGACCATCTTGCCCAGCACCTCCTCCGGCGCCACCACATAGCCCAGGCGCAGGCCCGGGGCCAGTACCTTGGAGAACGAGCCCATGTAGATGACCCCGTCCGGGTTCATCGACAGAAGGCTGGGCAGCGCCTCGCCGCCGTAGGACAGCTCGCCGTAGGGATCGTCCTCGACCAGCGGCACGCCGGCCTGCGCGGCCAGGGCGACCAGGGCCTTGCGCCGCTCCAGGCTCATGCGCCGGCCGGTGGGGTTCTGGAAGTTGGGCAGGCAGTACAGGAAGCGCGCGCCGGCCAGCTGCTCGGGGGTGAGCGCGTCGGTGACGATGCCGTGCCCGTCGCTGGGCAGCGAGGCGAACTGCGGCTCGAACAGCGAGAACGCCTGCAGCGCGCCGAGGTAGCTCGGGGTCTCGACCAGGACCTTGCTGCCCTCGTCGATCAGGACCTTGCCCAGCAGGTCCAGGCCCTGCTGCGAACCGGTGGTGACCAGCACCCGCGAGGCCGGGATGGTGACCCCGTCGCGGCTCAGGCGTGCGGCGATCCATTCGCGCAGGGGCGTCAGGCCCTCGGTCGGGCCGTATTGCAGGGCCGCCTGCGGCGCCTCGCGCAGGACCCTGTCGGTGGCCTCGCGCATGCGCTCGACCGGGAAGGTGGCCGGCGACGGCAGGCCGCCGGCGAAGGAGATGACCTCGGGACGCTCGGTGACCTTGAGGATTTCGCGGATGGCCGAACTGGTGAGTCCCCGGGCGCGCCGGGACAGGGTGTATTGGGTGCTCATGGCCCGCATTGTAGCGGCCCGGCCACGCCGCCGTATGGAACGTTCACGGACCGGCGACGCGGACTTAAGCAACCGGGCGAATAATCGGCGCTACCGCGCCCCGGCGCATCGGACCAGGAGGCCGCCATGTCCTTCCGCCAGTTCCCCGCCACCGGCAACGACGGCAATCCCTACATCATCATCGAATTCCGCGACGGCCAGGCCGCGACCACGGACGACACCGGCGAACCCTCCCTGCGCTACGAACTGGCCGACGGCCAGCGCCTGCAGCGCCGCGAGAACCGCTTCGCCAACGCCGATGGCACCTTGGTGCTGACCGCGGACTGAGGTCCCGCGCAGCGGCCTGCGCTCGGCCCACGGCCCGGTCGCTCAGGGCTGCTCCAGCACCCGGCCCACGCCGCTGCGGTCGATCGCCGCGGCGGCGGCGCGCAGCGCGGCCACGTCCACGCCCGGGTCGAAGCCGATCCGGAAGTGGATCTCGCCGGCCGGGGTGCGCGAGGAGTGGATCGAGGACAGGCTGACGCCGTGCTCCTCGAACACGTGCAGCAGGGCGCGCAGGGAGCCGGCCCGGTCCTCGGGCAGGTGCACGCTCAGGCGCCGGGTCTCGGTCAGGTCGGCCAGCAGGTAGCCGACCCGCTCGAAGGTGTAGCTGCCGTCGGCCACCGCGGTCTCGCCCCAGGCCTGGCGGTTGGCGGACAGGTAGTGCTCGCGGAACTCGGCGCGGGCCGCGTCGTCGCCCCGCTCCACCAGCGCCTGCAGGCGGCCGATCTCGGCGCCCAGGCGCGCCAGCACCTCGGCGGTGTGCGGGTTGCCGAACTGGATGTCCTCGTAGATCTCCGGGTTCAGCGACAGGATCCGGGCGATCACCGCGGTGTCCATCTCGAAGCCGATCGAGCGGTACGGCATCAGCGCCGGCGGCTGGCCCAGTTCGGCGGCGAAGCTGCGCAAAACCCCCGCCTGGCCCAGGTGGGCGGCATGCACCATCGCCTGGACCAGGGCCATCACCCGGTCGTGGTGGTCGGGCGTGGTCCGCACGTATTCGCCCTGCAGGGCGTCCAGTAGGGTCTGCAGCCAGGGCCGCCACGCGTCCAGGCGCTGCTCGCAGACCACCACCACCCGGCCCTTGAGGGTCGGGGTCTTCAGCGGCGCGGTCATCGGGTGCAGGCCCACGACCTCGGCCTGCGAGGCCAGCATCGCGTCCACCGGCGCCTGCTTGAGCGAGGTGATGTCCAGCCACAGCCGGCCGCGCTCGCGCCCGCCGGAACGGGCCACGTATTCGGCGATCAGGTCCGAGGTCTGCCGGATCGGGGTGGCGAACACCAGCACCCGGGCCTGCTCGAGCAGGCGTTCGGGCGGGTCGCTGGCCGGGTCGGCCGGATCGTGGCCGAGCACCTCCAGGCCCATGCGCTGCTCGAAGAAGCGCCGCAGCCAGCGGCCGTAGGCCCCGTCGCTGCCGACCAGGCCAACCACCGGCCGGGCGTCGTCGGCCACCGCGCGCAAAGCGTTCACCAGGCCACCGCCGGGAAGCGCGCCGCGCCTTCGGCCAGGGCCGCGGCGGGCGCGGCCTGCACGTCCAGTTCCTCCCAGCCGTTGGCCAGGGTCGATTCCAGCGCGGCGTGGACGCCGGCCAGGGCGCGCTCGGCGGCGCGCGCCGGCGTCTGCCCGCGCAGCAGGAAGGTCGCCAGCAGGGCGGTCAGCACGTCGCCGGTGCCGGCCACGTCGACGTCCAGGCGCGGCGACTGCAGCCGCCAGGCGCCCTCGTGGCCGACCAGCAGGGTGACCAGGCCGTCGCCCTCGCCCACCACGCTGTGCGCCAGTACCCATTGCGGGCCGCGCGCCAGCAGGGCGCGCGCGGCGGCCAGGGCGTCGGCCTCGAGCAGCGCGGGCTGGCCGCTCAGGCGTTCCAGTTCGAAGGCGTTGGGCGTGACCATCCACGCCAGCGGCAACAGGCGCTGCGCGAACACCGCTTCCAGCCCCGGCTCGACGTAGGCGCCGGTGTGGGTGTCGCCGATCACCGGATCGAGCAGGTAGCGCGGCGCGGTGCCGGCGGCGTGGTTGCGTTCCAGCCAGGCGGCGAAGGCCTCGCCATTGGCAACGCTGCCGAAGTAGCCGGACACCAGGAGCGGCGCGCGCGCGGTGACGCCGCGCTCGTCCAGGCCCTGCAGCAGTTCGGCCAGCCAGTCCGAGGGCAGCACCCGGCCGCGCAAGGTCGGATAGAAGGGCGTGTTGCTGAGCAGGGTGGTCGGCACCTCGGCCACGCGCACGCCGAGCATGCGCAAAACCGGCACCGCGGCGCTGTTGCCGGCGTAGCCGTAGGCCAGTTGCGACTGCACCGACACCAGGTCCACCGGCGAGGGTCCGTCGGGCCGGTTGCGGCGTTCGTGGACCAGGTGGCTTTCCAGCGTGTCGCTCATCGAATCGTTCGTGGTGCGGGGCCACGCATGCTAGCGCGTCGCTTCATGCGCGGCGCGCAGCGTTTCAGCTGCAACGGAAATAGGCTGATTCCCCCGCGATATTTGCGGGTCGCGGCATGACTGGCATATACGCGACGATGGATGCGCGCGAAACGATGGGCGCGTGGATCGCGGCGTGGAGCCGTCGTCGCGGAAAAGTGGCCTGATGCCTCAGGACGAGGTCATCCGGTCCCAGAACGACTTGACCCCGTCGAGGAAGGTGGCCGAACGCGGCGAATGCCGGCGGCCCTCTTCGCCGGTGAAGGTGGCCTCGAACTTCTCCAGCAGCTCGCGCTGCTCGGCAGTGAGGTTGACCGGAGTCTCCACCACCACCCGGCAGTACAGGTCGCCCGGGGTGCGGCTGCGCACCGACTTGACGCCCTTGCCGCGCAGGCGGAACACCTTGCCGCCCTGGGTCTCGGCCGGGATGCGGATCTCGGCCTCGCCGTCGAGCGTGGGCACGCTGACCGAGTCGCCGAGCGCGGCCTGGGAGATGCGGATCGGCACGTCGCAGTGCAGGTCGTCGCCGTCGCGGCGGAAGATCGCGTGCTCGCGCACCCGCACTTCCACGTACAGGTCGCCCGGCGGGGTACCCGGCGGACCGGCCTCGCCCTCGCCGGTCAGGCGGATGCGGTCGCCGCTGTCCACCCCGGCGGGGATCTTCACCGACAGGACCTTCTCGTCCTCGATCCGGCCGGCGCCGTGGCACTCCTTGCAGGGATTGCGGATCGCCTGGCCGCGGCCGCCGCATTCCGGGCAGGCCTGCTGCATGGTGAAGATGCCGCGCTGGAAACGCACCTGGCCGCGGCCGTGGCAAGTGCCGCAGGTCTCGACCTTGCCGTCCTCCGAGCCGCTGCCCTTGCAGTGGCCGCACTCGGACAGGGTCGGGATCTCGATCCGCTTGTCGACCCCGGCGACCGCCTCCTCCAGGTCCAGCTCCATCACGTAGCCGATGTCGGCGCCGCGGCGCGCGGCACGGCCACCGCCGGCGGCACCGCCGAAGATCGTGCCGAAGATGTCGCCGAAGATGTCGCCCATGTCCGGGGCCGGGCCGCCGCCACCGCCCATGCCGTGCTCGAACGCGGCATGGCCGTGGGCGTCGTAGGCACGGCGCTTGCCCGGATCGGACAGCACCTCGTAGGCCTCCTTGCACTCCTTGAACGCGGCCTCGGCCGCGGCGTCGCCCGGATTGCGGTCCGGGTGGTGCTTCATCGCGCAGCGGCGATAGGCCTTCTTCAGCTCGTCGTCGCCGGCGTTGCGGGCAACGCCCAGCACTTCGTAGTAGTCGCGCTTGCTCATCGGTCGTTCCGGGCGTGCCGCTGGCCGCCTTGCCGGGCCGGGCGGCCCGTTTCATGGGACAGCCCGCGCCGCCGCCTTGCGGGGCGGCGCGGGCTGCGGTCGGGGCGCCGGTGGCGGCGCCCTGCCAGTTCTAGCGGCTTACTTCTTGTCGTCCTTGACCTCGGTGAACTCGGCGTCGACCACGTCGTCCTGGGCGCCGGCGCCCGGGGACGGGCCGGCACCGGCGTCGCCGCCCGGCTGCTGGCCGGCCGCGGCCGCCGCGTACAGCGACTGCCCGGCCTCCTCCAGCGCCTTGGCCTTGGCCTCGATCTGGGCCTTGTCGTCGCCCTTGAGCGCGGTTTCCAGGTCGGCGATGGCGCCTTCCACCCGGCCGATCACGTCGCCCGGCACCTTCTCGCCGTGCTCGGTGATCGCGCCGCGGGTCGCGTGGATCAGGCCGTCGGCCTGGTTGCGGGCCTGGACCAGGTCATGGAACTTCTTGTCCTCCTCGCGGTGGGCCTCGGCGTCGGCCACCATCCGCGCGATCTCCTCCTCGGACAGGCCCGAGCCGGCCTTGATCTCGACCTTCTGCTCCTTGCCGGTCTTCTTGTCCTTGGCGGTGACGTGGACGATGCCGTTGGCGTCGATGTCGAAGCTCACCTCCACCTGCGGCAGGCCGCGCGGGGCCGGCTCGATCCCGGTCAGGTCGAACTTGGCCAGCGACTTGTTGAAGCGGGCCTGCTCGCGCTCGCCCTGGAGCACGTGCACGGTCACCGCGGACTGGTTGTCCTCGGCGGTGGAGAACACCTGCGAGGCCTTGGTCGGCACCGTGGTGTTCTTCTCGATGATCTTGGTCATCACCCCGCCCAGGGTCTCGATGCCCAGGCTCAGCGGGGTCACGTCCAGCAGCAGCACGTCCTTGACGTCGCCGGCCAGCACCCCGCCCTGCACCGCCGCGCCCAGGGCCACGGCCTCGTCCGGGTTGACGTCCTTGCGCGGCTCCTTGCCGAAGAACTCGGCCACCGCCGCCTGCACCTTGGGCATGCGGGTCTGCCCGCCGACCAGGATCACCTCGCCGATGTCGCTGGCGCGCAGGCCGGCATCCTTCAGCGCGATCCGGCACGGCTCGATGGTCTTCTTCACCAGGTCGTCCACCAGCGCTTCGAGCTTGGCCCGGGTCAGCTTGATGGTCAGGTGCTTCGGGCCCGACGCGTCGGCGGTGATGTACGGCAGGTTGACCTCGGTCTGCTGCGCGCTGGACAGCTCGATCTTGGCGCGCTCGGCCGCGTCCTTCAGGCGCTGCAGGGCCAGCGGGTCCTTGCGCAGGTCGATGCCCTGGTCCTTCTGGAACTCCTCGACCAGGTAGTCGATCACGCGCGCGTCGAAGTCCTCGCCGCCCAGGAAGGTGTCGCCGTTGGTGGCCAGCACCTCGAACTGCTTCTCGCCGTCGACCGAGGCGATCTCGATGATCGACACGTCGAAGGTGCCGCCGCCCAGGTCGTACACGACGATCTTGCGGTCGCCGCCGTTCTTGTCCAGGCCGTAGGCCAGGGCCGCGGCGGTGGGCTCGTTGATGATGCGCTTGACGTCCAGGCCGGCGATCCGGCCGGCGTCCTTGGTCGCCTGGCGCTGGCTGTCGTTGAAGTAGGCCGGGACGGTGATCACCGCCTCGGTCACGCTCTCGCCGAGGAAGGCCTCGGCGGTCTTCTTCATCTTCTCCAGGACCTTGGCCGAGATCTCCTGCGGGGCCATCTTGCGGCCCTCGGAGGTGACCACCCAGGCGTCGCCGTTGTCGTGGGCGGCGATCGCGTACGGCACCAGGCCCAGGTCCTTCTGCACCTCGGCGTCGGTGAACTTGCGGCCGATCAGGCGCTTGACCGCGTAGAAGGTGTTCTTCGGGTTGGTCACCGCCTGGCGCTTGGCCGGCGCGCCGACCAGGACCTCGCCGTCCTTGGTGTAGGCGACGATCGAGGGCGTGGTGCGGTCGCCCTCGGCGTTCTCGATCACGCGGGCCTTGCCGCCGTCCATGATCGCCACGCAGGAATTGGTGGTGCCCAGGTCGATGCCGATGATCTTGCTCATAGTGTGGGTGCTCCCTCGGGAATGTGGTGGGCCGCTGACGGCCGGCCTTGATCGCTAGATAGGGGTGCGCGGGCGCCGTTCAAGAGGGCGTCTCAGCGCTGAAGAGAAGGATTCAGTCCTGGCGCGCGACCACGACCAGGGCCGGGCGCAGCAGCCGCTCATTCAGCAGGTAGCCCTTCTGGAACACCTGCAGCACGGTGCCCGGCGCGGCCTGGCCCGGGTCGGCCTGGCTGATGGCCTGGTGGTGATCGGGATTGAACGGCTGGCCGGCCGGATCGACCACGGCCAGGCCGTTGTCGGCGGCGACCTTGAGCAGCTGGCGGTAGGTCAGTTCCATGCCTTCCTTGAGCGGGCCGCTCTGCTCGACCGCGGCGGCCAGGCCGGCGTCGAGGCTGTCGAACACCGGCAGCAGTTCGCCCAGCAGGCGCTCGTTGGCGAACTTGCGGGCCTGCTCGACGTCGCGGGCCACGCGCTTGCGCTGGTTCTCCAGGTCGGCGCGCTCGCGCAGGGAATCCATCCGCAGCTGCTCGATCTCCGAATGCAGGGCGGCGATCTCGTCGCGCAGCTGCGCCTCGAGGCTGGCCTCGGCGGACTCGTGGGCGTGGGATGGGGTCTCGTTCTGGGTCATGCGAATCGGCTCCGTGGCGGCGCTCCCGGCCGCCCATCACGGCCCAATGGGGGCCGGACCGGGCCTATTCAAGGGCGGTCACGGCATCGGGCCGCCGGGCCGGCGGCGCGCCTCAGGGTCCGGTGCGCTCGCCCGGCGGCTGCAACGCCGCGCCGAGCACGTCGGCCGCGGCCTGGACCACCGGGATCACCCGGTCGTAGGCCATCCGGCTGGGGCCGATCACCCCCAGCACCCCCAGCACCTGGCCGCCGGCGCCGTACGGGGCGGTGACCAGGGACATGCCCTCCAGCGGCGCCAGCCCGGTCTCCTCGCCGATGAAGATCCGCACCCCGGGCGCGCGCTGGGTGCGTTCGAGCAGCTGCAGGATCTCGCGCTTGCGGGCGAAGGCCTCGAACAGCTCGCGCAGCCGCTCCACGTCGGACAGGTCCTGCAGGCCCATCAGCCGGGTCTGCCCGGCCAGGACCATGTCGTCGCCGGGCGGCTCCAGCGCCTGCTCGGCCAGCTCCACCGACTGCGCCAGCAGCTGCTCCATCTCGTCGCGGGCCTGGCGCAGCTCGTGCAGCAGGGTGGCCCGGATCTGCGCCAGCGGGCGGCCGGCGCAGTGGGTGTTGAGGTAGTTGGCGACCTTCTCCAGCTCGGCCGGCTCGAACGCCCTTTGCGGTTCGACCACCCGGTTCTGGACCTCGCCGTCGGCGAACACCACGATCGCCAGCACCCGGCGCCCGCCCAGCGGCACGAAGTCGATCTGGCGGAAGGCGAACTGGCCGCGCCGCGGCGCCCCGACCACGCCGACGAAGTGGGTCATCGCCGACAGCAGCTCGGAGGCGTTGCCCAGCAGGGCCTGGGTGCCGGCGCCGGCGGTCAGCTCGGCGCGCAGGCGGGCGACCTCGCGCTCGCCCAGCGAGCGCACCTGCAGCAGGCTGTCGACGAACACCCGGTAGCCCTGCGCGGTCGGTACCCGCCCAGCCGAGGTGTGCGGCGAGCTGAGCAGGCCGACCTCCTCCAGCTCGGCCAGGATGTTGCGGATCGTGGCCGGGCTGACGTCCAGACCCGAATGCCGGGCCAGGGTCTGCGAGCCGACCGGCTCGCCGTCGTGGATGTAGCGGCCGATCAGGGTGCGCAGCAGCTGGCGGGCGCGGGGGTCCAGCGGGACGGTCGGCGGCGGCGTGGCGGGCGCGGTCATGGCGAATAGATAGCGGCCGGCCGGCCGCGCCGCAAGCGGGGCTCCTTCCCTACCCCGTCGCGCGGCGTGCGACTACGGCCCCGCAGCATCCATGCGTGCCACCGCCCCCTACAATACCGGCCATGCTGACCCATCTCGCCCTCAAGGATTTCGCCGTCGTCCGCGCCACCGAGCTGGAGTTCGGCCCCGGCATGACCGTGATCTCCGGCGAGACCGGCGCCGGCAAGTCCTTGCTGGTCGATGCCCTGGGCTTCCTTTCCGGCCTGCGCGCCGACAGCGGCGTGGTCCGCCACGGCAGCGAGCGGGCCGAGCTGTCGGCCGACTTCGACCTGTCCGGCAACCCACCCGCCCGCGCCTGGCTGGCCGGCAACGAGCTGGACGAGGACGACGGCCAGTGCCAGCTGCGCCGGGTGATCCGCGCCGACGGCGGCTCCCGCGCCTGGATCAACGGCCGCCCGGTGACCCTGGCTCAGCTGACGGAACTGGCCGGGCTGCTGGTGGAGATCCACGGCCAGCACGAGCACCAGTCCCTGCTTTCCCGCCCCAGCCAGCTGGCCCTGCTCGACGCCCACGCTCGTAACGAGCCGCAACGCGACGCGGTGCGCACCGCCGCGGCGGCCTGGCAGGCCCTGCTGGCCGAGCGCGAGCGGCTGCTGGCCCAGGGCGACGTCTCCGACCGGATCGGCTGGCTGGAACACCAGCTGGGCGAGCTGGAGAAGGAAGACCTCGACCCGGCCGCGCTGGAGGCCCTGGACGCCGCCCACCGCCGCCAGGCCAATGCCGCCGGCCTGATCGCCGCCTGCGACGAGGCCGTGGCCCGGCTCGGCGGCGAGGACGGCCCCTCGCTGGACCGCCTGCTGCAGCAGGCCCGCGCCGGCCTGGCCCGGGCCGCCGAGCACGAGCCGCGCCTGGCCGAGGCCGACGGCCTGCTGGAAGGCGCCAGCCTGCAGGTCGCCGAGGCCCTGGCCCTGGTCGGCCGGATCCGCGACGATCTGGAACTGGACCCGGACCGCTTCGAGGAACTGGAACGCCGCCTGGGCCGGGTCCACGACCTGGCCCGCAAGCACCGCCTGGCCCCGGCCGAACTGGCCGGCCACCGCGACGGCATCGCCGCCGAGCTGGAAACCCTGCGCAGCGCCGGCGAGCGCCTGGACCGGCTGGATGGCGAACTCGCCGCCGCCACCACCTCCTGGCGCGAAGCCGCGGCGGCCCTGACCGCCAGCCGCCAGGCCGCCGGCCAGGCCCTGGCCGAGGCGACCACGGTGCTGATCGCCGAACTGGGCATGGGCGGCGGCCGCTTCCTGGTCGAGCTGGAACCGCACGAGCAGGAACGCCCCGATCCCAACGGCGCCGAGCGGGTGGAGTTCATGGTCGCGGCCAACGCCGGCCAGCCGCCGCGGCCTTTGCGCAAGGTCGCCTCCGGCGGCGAACTGTCGCGCATCTCGCTGGCCATCGAGGTCGCCGCGCTCGGCTCGGACGCGGTGCCGACCATGGTCTTCGACGAGGTGGACTCGGGCATCGGCGGCGCGGTGGCGCAGATCGTCGGCCGCAAGCTGCGCGCGCTCGGCCGCGCCCGCCAGGTGCTGTGCGTGACCCACCTGCCGCAGGTCGCCGCCCAGGGCCACGCCCACTACCGGGTCAGCAAGGCCCCGGTGGACGGCATGACCCGCAGCGAGGTCGCGCGCCTGGACGCGCGCGCGCGCGAGGAGGAGTTGGCGCGCATGCTCGGCGGCGTGGAAGTGGGCCCGGAGGCGCATGCGGCCGCGCGCCGGCTGCTCGAGGAAGCGGTGCAGGCGGACGTCCCGGCATCGCCGCGTCCGTCCAGGAAACAGGCCGCCGCCGGCGCGGCCTGAGGGCGTCGCGGGCGTCTCAGCGCCCGCGCTTCTTGCGCACGTACAGCACCAGCGAGTGCTCTTCCAGCTCGTAGCCGTGCTTGGCCGCGATCTCGCGCTGCAGCTTCTCGATCTCCGCGCTCTCGAACTCGATGATCTTGCCGGTGTCCACGTCGACCATGTGGTCGTGGTGGCCGCCACGGTCCAGTTCGTACATCGCCTGGCCGCCCTCGAAGTTGTGCTTGATCACCAGGCCGGCGGCCTCGAACTGGGTCAGCACCCGGTACACCGTGGCCAGGCCGATCTCGTCGCCCTTGTCGAGCAGGCGGCGGTAGATGTCCTCGGCGGTGAGGTGGTGCTGGGGTTGCTTCTCTTCCAGCAGCTCGAGGATGCGCATGCGCGGGTGGGTGACCTTCAGGCCGACGCGGCGCAGATCGTTCGACTCCATGGCATCTCCTCCATTCACTGCCGGTTTACCGCCAGCCGCCCGGGTCGGCTGCGCAGGCGCGCCGGGAGTGTATCATCGGCCCAACTTCGTCCCGCGTGCCCGCAATGCCCAGCTTCCGCCTGCTGCTGATCGCTCCCCTTTCGCTCGCCCTCGCCGGCTGCGGCATCCTCTACAAGCAGCCGATCTACCAGGGCAACCTGATGGAGAAGGAAGCGGTCGACCAGCTGCGCCCGGGCCTGAGCAAGCAACAGGTCGCCGGCCTGCTCGGCACGCCCTCGATCGCCGACCCGTTCCACGCCCAGCGCTGGGACTACTCGGCCAGTCAGCGCACCAACCGCCGCGGCGACGTCGAGATCAAGACCCTGACCCTGCACTTCGAGAACGACAGCCTGGCCCGCTGGGAAGGCGACTACTTCCCGGAACAGGACGAACAGCTGGCCCGCAACTCGCTGCGCCAGTTCGGCCCGAACCTGGTCAAGGAAAAGGACAAGCGCGGCGGCCGCTGAGGCTCAGCGCCGTCCCCCATCGCCGGCGGCCGCACGCCGCCGCCGCGCCTCCTTCGGATCGGCCTGCAATGGCCTGAGCAGTTCCACCCGGTCGCCGTCGTGCAGCCGGGTGCCCGCGTCGGCGGCCACGCCGAACACCGCGTAGCCGGCCACCTCCGCCTCGTGGCCCAGCCCGGCCAGGCGCACCGCCTCGCCCACCGTCGCGCCCTCGCCCAGTTCCAGCGTCCGCAGCTCGAAGCGGTGCGGCCAGGCGATCACCACCTGCACCCGGATGCTCATCCGCCGCGGTCGGCCACGCGCACGAAGTCGTCGACCATGCGGTCGGCCAGGCCCTGGAAGCCGAGCGCGAACACCGGCGCCAGCAGCCGCGAGGACGGCTCGAAGTCCAGGGTCAGGGTGACCTTGCAGGCGTCCTCGTCCAGCGCATGGAACTGCCAGAGCCCGTGCAGGCGCTTGAACGGCCCATCGCGCAGCTGCATGTCGATCCGGTGCGGGCGCTCGAGCAGGTTCTCGGTGGTGAACCAGGTGCGCAAAGAGCCCAGCCCCAGGTCCAGCCGCGCCAGCATCCGGCCCTCGTCCTGCTCCAGCACCTGGGCCTGCTCGCACCAGGAAAAGCGCCGCGGATAGGCGGCCACGTCGTTGACCAGGTCGAACATGCGGGCGGCCGAATGGCCGACCAGGGCACTGCGCTGGATGCTGGGCATTGATGCTGCGGAACGTCTGCGGACGCCCGAATTGGGCGACAATGGCGGGATGAGCAAGAAGCCGCCCCATGATAAGGCAAAGGCGAAAGCCAAGGCCGAACCGGCCAACCGCACCATCGCCCTGAACAAGCGCGCGCGCCACGAATACCACCTGGTCGAGCGCTTCGAGGCCGGCCTGGCCCTGCAGGGCTGGGAGGTCAAGTCGATCCGCGCCGGCCGCGCCAACCTCACCGACGGCTACGCCTACGTCCAGGACGGCGAGATCTACCTGATCGGCGCCCAGATCACCCCGCTGATCCAGGCCTCCACCCACGTCGTGGCCAACGACCGCCGCACCCGCAAGCTTCTGCTGCACCGGCACGAGATCGACAAGCTGATCGGCGGCGTCCAGCGCGACGGCTACACCCTGGTGCCCACGGCGATGTACTGGAGCAGGAACAAGGTCAAGCTCGAGATCGCCCTGGCCAAGGGCAAGCAGGAGCACGACAAGCGCGACACCGCCAAGGAGCGCGACTGGCAGCGCGAGAAGCAGCGGGCGATGCGCCGGCACAACAAGGACGCTTGAGCGGTCCGTTCGGCGCAAAAGAAAAGGCCCGGGGAAACCCGGGCCTTCGCATTGGTGGAGGTGGGCGGAGTTGAACCGCCGTCCGAAGGTACTCCATCTCCGGCACTACATGCTTAGCTCACCGTTGGTTCTCGTCCCTTGGCAGCACGGCGTGCTAAGCGCACCTCGGGACACGCCTGTTGAGTCTTGACCGGCGGCTGACAGGTAACCACCGCCGGAGCATCCCGTGATAATGACCCTACATCCACGAGCACGAGCACAAGTGGGTTCGGGGCTACGCCTTAAGCGGCGAGAGCGTAGTTGTCGTCGTTGGCAACTATGAGTTTGCCGCTGGATTAACGAGGAAAGCTGCCCCCTCGGCATGCGCCAGTCGATTTCGCAACCCCCGTCGAAACCAGGACACCCCCGGAAACTGCGGGCGAGGATCATCGCCAGACGGAAGCCAGTGTAGGGACGCGCCCTGGCCGCTTCAAGCCGCGTCCGCCGCGGCCCGCCCTCCCGTTCATCTGCCGCGGCGGCGCATACACGGGCTCCACGCCGGCGCCGGCAGCATCGGCCGCCAAGCCCACCACACCGCAGGAGCCGCAGATGTCCTTCGTCCTCTACCTAGCCGGCGTGGTCCTGCTGGCCTGCGGCCTGGCCTACGGCGCGCACCTGGCCGGGCTGGGACCGCAGTGGATCACCGTCGGGGTGGTGGTGGTCCTCGGCCTGGGCATCATCACCGCGGTGTCGCGGACCCGCAGCAAGGACCCGCCGGCCTGAGCCACTCCGCAGGGGCCTCCGCAGCCGGTATCGCACCGGCGAGCCACCGTCGGCTTTGCATCCCGCGCCTCCGCGCCGGTACCCTTGCGCGCATGCGCCGCCTGCGTGCCCTCGCACTGACCACACCCCTGCGCCTGCTGGTCGCGCTGCTGGTGCTGGGCCTGCTCGTGCGTCCGGTGCTCAGCGCGGTCGGCGAAGTGCACGAACTGGACCATGAAGGCGCGGCCAGCCACGCCCATGCGCCGGCCGCGGACGGACCGGCCGATGCCGGGCGCGCCGGCGACGGACACGCCGATGGCCCCGAACGCGGCGCCGCCGGCCTGCTGCATACCCTGCTGCACTTCGCCCATTGCTGCGGCCAGGTCCCGGCCCTGCCGAGCATGTCGTACGCGCCGGCGCTGGCCTGGACCACCGGAGTCGCACCCCTGCCCGCCGATCGCGGCCTGTTGCCCTCGGCCCCGGTCCTGAGCCCGTTCCGTCCCCCGATCTCCGCCTGACGACTCGCGGCCCGCGGCCGCCTTTCCTTTCGTCAAACCGGAGATTCCCGAATGTTCCTGCGATCCGCGGCGCGTGCCGCGCTGGTCGCGGCGTTGGCGTGGGCCCTGCCCGCGCACGCCGGCGACCGCCTCACCCTGGACGACGCCTTCGCCCGCGTCGCCCGCACCCATCCGGAGCTGCGCCTGTTCGGCCCGCGCAGCGACGAGCGCCTGGCCGAACTGGAGCAGGCTGCGCTGCGCCCGCCGCTGCGCGCCGGCCTGGAACTGGAGAACGCCTTGGGCAGCGGCGCCCTGCGCGGGGTCGACGGCGCCGAGCTGACCCTGTCGCTGGCCGGCGTGTTCGAGCGCGGCGGCAAGCTCGACGCGCGCCGCACCCTGGCCCAGCACCGGATCGATGCCCTGGCCAGCGAACGCGAGGCCGAGCGCCTGGACCTGCTGGCCGAGACCGCGCGCCGCTACCTGGCCGTGGCCGCGGCCGACGCCCGCATCGGCCTGGCCCGCGAGGACATCGCCCAGCGCCAGCGCACCGTCGGCGCCGCGCGCCAGCGGCTGCAGGCCGGCGCCTCGCCCGAGTCGGTGCTGCTGACCGCGCAGGCCGCCCTGGCCCGCGCCGAACTGGACGAAGCGCGCGCGGTGCAGGCCCGCGACGCAGCCCGTCAGCACCTGGCGGCCCTGTGGGGCGAACGCGCGCCGGACTTCGAGCTGGCCGACGCCGCCTTGCTGGAATTGCCGGAAATCGAGCCGGCGCCGCGGCTGGCCGCCTTGCTCGACGCCACCCCGGAGCTGGCCCGGTTCACCGATGCCCGGCGCATCGCCGAAGCCCGCCTGCAGCTGGCGCGCACTGCCGCCGCACCCGACCTGGACTGGCAGCTGGGCGTGCGCCGCCTGCAGGACGGTGGCGACACCGCGCTGGTCGCCGGCCTGTCCTGGCCCCTGGGCGGCGCGCGGCGCGCGCGCCCGGAGATCCGCGCGGCGGAGGCCGGCCTGGCCGCGCTGGAGATCGAACGCGAAGCCGGCGGCATCGCCTTGTACGCGACCCTGGTCGAGGCCCATGGCCGCTACGCCGGCGCACGCCTGGAAGTCCGGCGCCTGGGCGAGGACGTGTTGCCACGCCTGGCCCGCGCCGCCGACGCGGCCGCGCGCGCCTGGGGCGCCGGCGCCGCCAGCTACCTGGAATCGGCGCAGCTGCAAAGCGAGTACACCGCCGCACGCCAGCGTCGGCTCGAAGCCGCGCTGGAAGCCCACCGCGCCCTGATCGAACTGCAGCGCCTCACCGGCCAGCCGCTGCTGGCCGTCGGCCACGCGCCCGCACAAGGACCGACCCCATGATTACGTTCCGCCTCTTCCCCACCCCGGCCGCGACCGCGGCGCTGCTGGCCCTCCTCCTGGCCGGCTGTGGCGGAAACGCCGGTTCCGATGCCGGCCATGACGACCACGCCCCCGCCGCCAGCGGCCATGCCCACGACGGCGAGACCGACGGGAGCGACACGCACGACACGCACGGCGAGAGCGACGACGACCACGCACACGACCAGGCCGGCGATCGCACCACCATCCCCGCCGACGTCGCCGAGGCCTCCGGCATCCGCGTGGCCGCCGCCGGCCCGGGCACCATCGCGGACGAGCACGAGGTCCAGGGCCTGCTGACTCCGGTCGAGGGCCGCCTCGCCCACGTCGCCGCACGCTTCCCCGGCCCGGTGCGGCAGCTGCTGGCCAACGTCGGCGACCCGGTCCGCGCCGGCCAGGTCCTGGCCCGGGTGGAGAGCAACCAGAGCCTGACCGAGTACGCGGTCACCGCGCCGATCTCCGGGGTGGTCCTGGCGCGCAATGCCACGCCTGGCGCGATCGCCAGCGAGTCCATGCCGCTGTTCGAGATCGCCGACCTGTCCACGCTGTGGGTGGACCTGCACGTGTTCGGCGCGGACATGGACCACATCCGGCCCGGCGCCCCGGTCACCGTCACCCGGCTGGGCGATGGCGTCAGCACCGCCACCACCCTGGAGCGGGTGCTGCCCGGCACCGCCACCGCCAGCCAGAGCACCGTGGCCCGGGCCACGATCCGCAACGAGGACGGGCTGTGGCGCCCGGGATCGGCGGTCAGGGCGCGGATCACCGTGGCCCGGCAGCCGGCGCCGCTGGTGGTGCCGCTGGGCGCCCTGCAGACCCTGGAAGGACGCGAGGTGGCGTTCGTGCGCGAGGGCGAGGACTACGTCGCCCACCCGCTGGAACTGGGCCGGCGCGACGCGCAGCAGGTCCAGGTGCTGTCCGGGCTGGAGCCGGGCGACCTGGTGGTGGTCGAGCAGAGCTACCTGATCAAGGCCGACATCGGCAAGGCGGGGGCCGCGCATGAGCACTGACCCCATCGCCGCCTGGCCCGCCCCCACCCCGCCGCGCGGGGCGCTGGAACGGATCCTGCGCCTGGCCATCGCCCACCGCTGGCTGATGCTGGCGCTGACCCTGGCGCTGGTCGCGGTCGGCGGCTGGAGCTTCCGCCAGCTGCCGATCGACGTCACCCCGGACATCACCAACGTCCAGGTGCAGGTCAGTACCGCTGCGCCCGGTTACTCGCCGCTGGAGGCCGAGCAAAGGATCACCTTCCCGCTGGAGACCGCGCTGGCCGGCCTGCCCGGGCTGGACCACACCCGCTCGCTCTCACGCTACGGCCTGTCGCAGGTGACGGTGGTGTTCGACGACGGTACCGACCTGTACTTCGCCCGCCAGCAGGTGGCCGAGCGCATCGCCCAGGCCCGCGCCCAGCTGCCGCCGGAACTGGAACCGGAGATGGGGCCGATCGCCACCGGCATGGGCGAGATCTTCATGTACACCGTGCAGGCCGCGCCCGACGCGCGCAAGGCCGACGGCACGCCCTACACCGCCACCGACCTGCGCACCCTGCAGGACTGGGTGATCCGGCCGCAGCTGCGCCGGGTGCCCGGGGTGACCGAGGTCAACACCCAGGGCGGCTACGCCCGCCAGGTCCACATCACGCCGGACCCGGCGCGGCTGGTGGCGCTGGGCTTCACCTTCGACGACGTGGCCGCGGCGGTGGCGGCCAACAACCGCAATGTCGGCGCCGGCTACATCGAGCGCAACGGCCAGGAATTCCTGGTCCGCGCGCCCGGCCAGGTCGGCGGCCTGGACGACCTGCGCCAGGTGGTGCTGGACCGCCGCGACGGGGTGCCGATCCGGGTCGGCGACGTGGCCCAGGTCGGCGAAGGCCTGGAACTGCGCACCGGCGCGGCCACCCTGGACGGTGGGGAGGTGGTGCTAGGCACGGTGTTCATGCTGGCTGGCGCCAACAGCCGGCAGGTGGCACAGGCCGCCGCCGCGCGCCTGGCCGAGGCCAACCGCAGCCTGCCGGCGGGCGTGAGCGCCACCGCCGTCTACGACCGCACCGCCCTGGTCGACCGCACCATCCGCACCGTGGCCACCAACCTGGTCGAAGGCGCCCTGCTGGTGGTCGTGGTCCTGTTCGCCCTGCTCGGCAACTTCCGCGCCGCGCTGATCACCGCTGCGGTGATCCCGCTGGCGATGCTGTTCACCCTGGCCGGCATGGTCCGCGGCGGCGTGTCCGGCAACCTAATGAGCCTGGGCGCGCTGGACTTCGGCCTGATCGTGGACGGGGCGGTGATCATCATCGAGAACTGCCTGCGCCGCTTCGGCCAGCTGCAGCACGCGCTGGGCCGGGTGCTGGACGAGGAGGAGCGCCTGGACGCCACCGCGTCGGCCAGCGCCGAGGTGATTCGCCCCAGCCTGTTCGGCCTGGGCATCATCGCCGCGGTGTACCTGCCGGTATTCGCCCTCACCGGGGTGGAAGGACGGATGTTCCACCCGATGGCGATCACCGTGGTCCTGGCCCTGACCGGGGCGATGCTGCTGTCGCTGACCTTCGTGCCGGCGGCGATCGCCCTGTTCCTGCGCGGCCGGGTGGAGGAGAAGGACACCCGGCCGATGCAGTGGGCGCGACGCGGCTACCGCCCCGTGCTCGATCGGGCCCTGCGCCGGCGCACGCCGGTGCTGGCCGGCGCGGCCGTGCTGGTGGCCGCCTGCGGCCTGCTGGCCACGCGCCTGGGCAGCGAGTTCGTGCCCAGCCTGGACGAGGGCGACATCACCGTGCACGCGATGCGCATCCCCGGCACCAGCCTGGGTCAGGCGGTGGCGATGCAGGCCAGCCTGGAGAAGACCTTCGCCGCCTTCCCCGAGGTGGACCACGTGTTCAGCAAGATCGGCACCGGCGAGGTGGCCAGCGACCCGATGCCGCCCTCGGTCACCGACACCTTCCTGATCCTGCATCCGCGCGCGCGCTGGCCGGACCCGCGCAAACCCAAGGCCGCGCTGCTGGAAGAACTCGAAGCCGCCGCCCGGCGCCTGCCCGGCAACAACTACGAGTTCACCCAGCCGATCCAGATGCGGATGAACGAGCTGATCTCCGGCGTGCGCGCCGACGTGGCGGTCAAGGTCTACGGCGACGACCTGGAGACGCTGGCGCAGGTCGGCCGCCGGATCGAGGCGCTGGCCCGCACCCTGGACGGCGCTGCGGACGTGCGCATGGAACAGGCCGACGGCCTGCCGATGCTCACCGTGGTCCCCGACCGCGGCGCCCTCACCCGCTACGGCCTCAACCCCGGCGACGTCCAGGATCTGGTGGCGACGGCGGTCGGCGGCCGGGTCGCGGGGCAGCTGTTCGAGGGCGACCGCCGCTTCGACATCGTCGTGCGCCTGCCCGAGGCCCTGCGCCAGGATCCGGCCGCGCTGGCCGACCTGCCGGTGCCCCTGCCCGCCGGCGCCCATGCGGACGAGTCGGTGCGCGCAGCGTCCTGGACCAGCGGCGCGCCCACCACGGTGCCTTTGCGCGAGGTGGCGCGGATCGAGACCGTGCTCGGCCCCAACCAGGTCAACCGCGAGAACGGCAAGCGCCGGGTGGTGGTGACCGCCAACGTGCGCGGCCGCGACCTGGGCGGCTTCGTCGCCGAGCTGCAAAGGCGCGTGACCGCGGACGTGGCCCTGCCGGCCGGCTACTGGGTCGACTACGGCGGCACCTTCGAGCAGCTGATCTCGGCCGGCCGGCGCCTGGCGGTGGTGGTGCCGGTGACCCTGCTGCTGATCCTGGCGCTGCTGTACTGGGCGTTCGGCTCGGCGCGCGACGCCGCCATCGTCTTCACCGGGGTGCCGCTGGCGCTGACCGGCGGCGTGGTCGCGCTGGCCCTGCGCGGGATCCCGCTGTCGATCTCGGCCGGGGTGGGCTTCATCGCCCTGTCCGGGGTGGCGGTGCTCAACGGCCTGGTGATGATCGGCGCGATCCGGCGGCTTCGCGCCGAAGGCCAGGCGCTGGAGCCGGCGGTGCGCGAAGGCGCGCTGGGCCGGCTGCGGCCGGTGCTGATGACCGCGCTGGTGGCCTCGCTGGGCTTCCTGCCGATGGCGCTGAACGTGGGTCCCGGCTCGGAGGTGCAGAGACCGCTGGCCACGGTGGTGATCGGCGGGATCGTCTCCTCGACCTTGCTGACCCTGGTGGTGCTGCCGGTCCTGTACCGCTGGCTGCACGGACGGCGGCACGCGCCGGCGGCCGGATAACACCGTCGCGACGTCGCTGTCGCCATGCGTTCACGGCGCCGGCGCTGGAATGGGACGCTCCACCAACAGGAGCGTCCCCATGGCCCGTTGCGACGTGTGCGGCAACGACTACGACAAGGCCTTCCAGGTCGTCCAGGCCGACGGCAGCCGCGGCACCTACGATTCGTTCGAGTGCGCGATCCATGCGCTGGCGCCGGCCTGCGAGCACTGCGGCTGCCGGATCGTCGGCCACGGCGCCGAGCACGACGGCCGCTTCTTCTGCTGCGCGCACTGCGCCGGGCATGCGGGCGTGCAAGGGATCGAGGACCGGGTCTGAGCGCCACCGACGCTACTTCGGCGGCGCCCCGGCGTCGGCCGGCTTGCGCGACTCGAACCAGCGCAGGACCGTCAGCACCGCCAGGGTCAGCACGGTGATCGCCGCGGCCAGCAGATGGTACCGGAAGCCGACGGTGATGCCGATCGCCGCCACCGCCAGCAGCGAGGCGGCGGTGGTGATGCCTTCCACCCCGCGCCCGCCGCGGCGGGCGAAGATGGTGCCGGCGCCGATGAACGAGATCCCGGCCACCACCGCCTCGACCAGGCGCAAAGGATCGATCTGCAGGCCGCGGCCGGCGTAGTGCCCGTCCTCCAGCACCATCCGGCTCAGGCCCAGCAGCAGGGCCGCGGTGCCGGCCACCAGCATGTGGGTGCGGAAGCCGGCCGGGCGGTCCTTCAGTTCGCGCTCGAAGCCGATCGCGCCGCCCAGCGCCATCGCGTACAGCACCCCGGGCAGTATCCGCAGCTCTTCGATCCAGTCCATGCGCGCACGATGGCCGCGGCGCCGCCGATGCGCCGTGAAGACCCCGGCCGGCACGGCGTCGCCGGCCGGGACGTCGGGGCCGCGCGCTCAGCGCCGCGCCGGCAGCTCCGCCGCGGCGATGCCGCCGCCGGTGCCGGTCCCGGCCCCGCCCAGCGCCTTGTACACCGCCACCGCGGCGATGTTCACCGCCGCCTCGGCCTCGGCCAGGGCATCGTCGGCGGCCAGCTGGTTGCGCTGGGCGTCGAGCAGGACCAGGAAGTCGGACGCGCCCTCGCGGTAGCCGACCGCGGCCAGGCGCTCGGCCTCGGTCGCGGCCTGCGCTTGCGCAATGACTATTGCCAGCCGTTCCTGCCGGCGGGCGTAGCCCTGCAGCGAGTTCTCCGCGTCCTCCAGCGCCAGCAGCACCGCCTGCTCGTACTGGATCGCCGCGCCGTCGGCGCCGGCCTCGGCCGCGCGCAGGCGCGCGCGCACGCTGCCCAGGTCGAACGCGGCCCAGCCGATCGACGGCGCCACCGACCAGGCTTCGTTGCGCCCGGCCACCAGCGCGGAGAAGTCGCCGGACAGGAAACCGGCGAAACCGCGGATGCTGATCCGCGGGAACAGGTCCGCGGTGGCCACCCCGACCCGGGCGGTGGCGCCGGCCAGGCGGCGCTCGGCCGCGCGCACGTCGGGGCGGTTGCGCAGCAGCTCGCGGGTATCGCCCAAAGGCAGGGCGCGGGCATACGCCGGCGCCTCGCGCGGAACCAGCTGCGCGTCCAGCGCGCCCGGCTGCAGGCCGAGCAGGACCGCCAGCCGGTAGCGCGCGGCGGCCTCCTCGGCGCGCAGCAGGGGAATCTGCGCCTCGATCGCCTTCAGCCGCGCCTGGCTGCTGTAGACGTCCAGCGCGCTGCCGGCGCCGAGGTCCTGGCGGGTCTCGGTCAGGCGCTGGGTCTGGCCGAGGTTGGCCAGGGTGCGTTCGGCCACCGCGATCCGCTTCTGGGTGCCGCGCAGCAGGAAGTAGTGGCGCGCGACCTCGGCGGCCACGCTCACCTGCACGTCCTCCAGCCCTTCCTGCTCGGCCTGCAGGTCGGCACGCGCGGCCTCGGCGCCGCGGCGCAGGCGGCCGAACAGGTCCAGCTCCCAGGCCGCGTCGAAGCCCAGGCTCCAGCTCTCGTCGATGCCGCCGCCGGCCGCGTCCGGGGCGCGGCTGCGCTCGCCGTCGGCGGCGGCGGTCACGTGCGGCCACGGATCCAGCCGGCGCTCGCCGAACACCGCCCGCGCCGCCCGCACCCGGGTCATGGCCAGGCGCAGGTCGGCGTTGGCCAGCAGGGCGTCGGTGACCAGCCGGTCCAGCACCGGATCGTCGAACTGCCGCCACCACTGCGCCACCGGCGAGTCGGCAATGGTGCCGGGCGCCTGCGCGTTGCGCAGTTCCACCGGCGCCGGCGCGGCGGCGCGATAGTCCGGGCCGACCGCGCAGGCCGACAGCAGGGCCGCGGCCAGGGCCACGGAAAGCGGACGGATCACCATGGCAGCACCTGGTCGAAGTAGTAGTAGCCGCCGGTCGGCCCGTCGTTGCCGATCAGCGCGAGCCGCACGCTGGTGCGCGCGCCTTCCGGCACGGACAGCTCGCCATTCTGCTGGTCGCCGGACTTGTTCATGTCGGTCTGCACGTAGCCCGGGTGGATGGTGTTGACCTTGATCCCGGTGTCCTTCAGCTCGTGTGCCAGGTGCACGGTCCATGCGTTCACCGCGCTTTTGGAGACGTTGTAGGCCGGCACGCCCTTGAACTCGTAGATGAAGGACGCCGGGTTCTGGTGCTCGGAGATCGAGCCCAGCAGGCTGGACACGTTGACGATGCGGCCGGCCTCCGACCTGCGCAGCAGCGGCAGGAAGGCCTGGGTGGTCTCGATCAGGCCGAAGACGTTGGTGTCGAACGTGGTGCGCCAGGTCTGCAAAGACTGGCCCGACACGCCCTTGCCGGCGTCGTCGACGAGGATGCCCGCGTTGTTGACCAGGATGTCGAGCCTGCCGTGGCGCTGCTCGACCTCCCTGGCGGCCGCCGCAATGCTGGCCGGATCGGTGACGTCCAGCGCGATGGCCTCGACCGGCAGGCCCTGCGACTGCAGGTTGAGCGCGGCTTCCACCGCCTTGTCGCGGTTGCGGCCGGCCAGGAGCGTATGCACACCGGCTTCGGCGAGCTGGCGCACGGTCTCGCGGCCGATGCCGCGGGTGGCGCCGGTGACCAGGGCGATCTTCTGTGATGCGTTCATTGGGTTCGATTCCTCTTGCGGGACGAAGGTCGTGGGATCAGGCGTGCAGCGAGGCCGGGTCGGCCGCCGGCGCATGCGAGACCAGGGGACGGTTGGCCAGCTTGCGCAGGGCCACGTAGAACACGGGGGTCAGGAACAGGCCGAACAGGGTCACGCCGAGCATGCCGGCGAACACGGTGATGCCGGTGACCGAGCGCACCTCAGCGCCGGCGCCGGTGGACAGCACCAGCGGCACGGTGCCGGCGATGAACGCCACCGAGGTCATCACGATCGGGCGCAGGCGCAGGCGGCAGGCTTCCAGCGCCGACTCGACGATGCCCTTGCCCTGCAGCTCCAGCTCGCGGGCGAATTCCACGATCAGGATCGCGTTCTTGCAGGCCAGGCCCATCAGCACCACCAGCCCGACCTGGACGAACACGTTGTTGTCGCCGCCGGTCGCCCACACGCCCAGCAGGGCCGACAGCAGGGTCATCGGCACGATCAGGATCACCGCCAAAGGCAGGGTCCAGCTCTCGTACAGCGCGGCCAGGACCAGGAAGGCCAGCAGCACCGCCAGCGGGAACACCACCAGCGCGGCCCGGCCCTGGGTCGCCTGCTGGAAGCTCAGGTCGCTCCAGTCGATGCCCATGCCCGGCGGCAAAACCTGCTGCGCCAGTTCGGTGACCCTGGCCATCGCCTCGCCCGAGGACAGCACCCGCGGATCGGCGTCGCCGAGCAGGTCGGCGGCCGGGTAGCCGTTGAAGCGGATCACCGGGTCGGGGCCGTAGGTCTGGCGGATCTGCACCATCGAGCCGACCGGCACCATCTCCCCGGCGGCGTTGCGGGTGCGCAGGTTGGCGATGTCGGTGACCTCGTCGCGGAACGGCGCGTCGGCCTGTGCGATCACCTGCCAGGTGCGGCCGAACAGGTTGAAGTCGTTGACGTAGGCCGAGCCCAGGTAGGTCTGCAGGGTCTCGAACAGCCCGGTCAACGGCACGCCCTGGACCTTGGCCTTGACCCGGTCCACCTCGGCGTCCAGCTGCGGCACGTTGGCCTGGTAGCTGGAGATCGGGAAGCCCATGCCCGGTACCTGCGAGGCCGCGCCCTGGAAGGCCTGGACCGCGTTCTGCAGCTCGCCGTAGCCCAGCCGGGTGCGGTCCTCGACGAACAGCGACCAGCCCGAGCCATTGCCCAGGCCCTGGATCGCCGGCGGCATGAAGGCGAAGGTGAAGCCCTCCTCGATCGCCGAGAAGCGGGCGTTGAGCTCGGCGGTGATCGCCTCGGCGCTGGCGGTGCGCTCGCCGAACGGGGCCAGGGTGAAGAACACCACGCCGTTGTTCGGGGTGTTGGTGAACTGCAGCGGGTTCAGGCCCGGGAACGCGACCTCGTGGTCCACGCCCTCCACTTCCATGGCGATCGCCGCCATCTTCTTCAGCACCGCGTCGGTGCGCTCGATCGAGGCGCCCTCGGGCATCTTCACCCCGGCGATCACGTACAGCTTGTCCTGCACCGGGATGAAGCCGGCCGGCACCGCCTTGAACATCACCCCGGCGCCGACCAGCAGCAGGGCGTAGACCGCGAACACCGCGCCGCGGCGGCCGAGGATCCGGCCCACCGAGGTCTCGTAACGCTGCGAGCTGCGGCGGAAGAAGCGGTTGAACGGGCCGAACACCCAGCCGAACAGGCGCTCGATGCCGCGGCTCAGGCGGTCCTTCGGCGCACCGTGCGGCTGCAGCAGCTTGGCCGCCAAAGCCGGCGACAGGGTCAGCGAGTTGACCGCCGAGATCACCGTGGAGATGGCGATGGTCACCGCGAACTGCTGGTAGAACTGGCCGGTGACCCCGGTCAGGAACGCCATCGGTACGAACACCGCGCACAGCACGAGCGCGATCGCGATGATCGGCCCGCTGACCTCGCCCATCGCCAGGTGCGCCGCCTGCAGCGGGCTGGCGCCGGCCTCGATGTGGCGCTCCACGTTCTCCACCACCACGATCGCGTCGTCGACCACGATCCCGATCGCCAGGACCAGGCCGAACAGGGTCAGGGTGTTGATCGAATAGCCCAGCAGGTACAGCACCGCGAAGGTGCCCACCACCGACACCGGCACCGCCAGCAGAGGGATGATCGAGGCGCGCCAGGTCTGCAGGAACAGGATCACCACCAGTACCACCAGCAGGGTCGCCTCCAGCAGGGTGCTGATCACCGACTTGATCGAGTCGCGCACGAAGATGGTGGTGTCGTAGATCGACTGGATCTCCACCCCCGGCGGCAGGGTCTGGCGGATCTGCGCCATCTTGCCGACCACCGCGTCGCGGATCTCCAGGGCGTTGGCGCCCGGGGCCTGGAAGATGCCGATCGCCGCGGCGTTCTTGCCGTCCAGGCGCGCGCGCAGGGTGTAGTCGCCGGCGGCCAGCTCGATCCGGGCCACGTCGGCCAGGCGCACGACCTGGCCGTCGGCGCCGCTCTTGAGCACGATCCCGCCGAACTCCTCGACCGACTCCAGCCGGCCCTTGGCGTTGATCGGCAAAAGGAAGTCGCTGCCGGTGGGCATGGGCTCGGCGCCGAGCTGGCCTGCCGAGACCTGCACGTTCTGCTCGCGCACCGCGGCCAGCACGTCGCCGGCGGTCAGGCCGCGGGCGGCGACCTTGTCCGGGTCCAGCCACAGCCGCATGGCGTAGTCTCCGCCGCCGAACAGCTGGGCGTCGCCGACGCCGGGGATCCGCGCCAGCTCGTCCTTGACGTGCAGGCGCATGTAGTTGCGCAGGTACAGCGAGTCGTAGCGGCCGTCCTTGGAGGTCAGGTGGACCACCATCAGGAACACCGGCGACTGCTTCTGGGTTGTCACGCCCTGGCGGCGCACGTCCTCGGGCAGGCGCGCCTGGGCCTGGGCGACCCGGTTCTGCACCCGCACCGCGGCCTCGTCCGGGTCGGTGCCCGGGCGGAAGGTCACGGTCAGCTGCAGCACGCCGTCGGAGCCGGCCACCGACTTGAGGTACATCATGTCCTCGACGCCGTTGATCGCCTCCTCCAGCGGGGTGGCCACGGTCTCGGAGATGACCTTGGGATTGGCGCCGGGATAGACCGTGCGCACCACCACCGAGGGCGGCACCACGTCGGGATACTCGCCGACCGGCAGCAGGGGGATCGCGATCAGGCCGGCGGCGAAGATCACGATCGACAGCACCGCGGCGAAGATCGGCCGGTCGATGAAGAAGCGGGAGAAGTCCATGGGAATGTCCTGGATTTCGGGAAAGGAAGGACCCGCCCTCGCCCGTGCTGACCGGGAGAGGGAGAGGAGGAGGACGGGCCGGGAGCTTGGCGCCGCGCGTCCTGCGCGGCGCCGGGTTCAGTTCATCGGTGCATCGACGGGCTCATCGCGCGGCGACCGCGGCCGGAGCGGCTTCGGCGGCGCCCATGGCCACCGCGCGCGCCTGCACCGGCATGCCCGGGAAGAACACCTTCTGCACGCCGCTGACGATCACCTTGTCGCCGGCGGCCAGGCCCTGCTCGACCACCCGCAGCGACTGCGGGCCGGCCGGCCCTGCGGTCTCGACCAGGCGGCCGGGGACGATGTCGCGGCGCTGGGCCTTGCCCTCCTTGTCGACCACGAACACGTACTTGCGGTCCTGGTCGGTGAGCACGGCCTTGTCGTCCACCAGGGCGGCCTTGAAACGGCCGCTGCCCGGCAGCCGCACCCGCGCGTACAGGCCGGGGGTGAAGCGACGGTCGGCGTTGTCGAGCACCGCGCGGGCGCGGATGGTGCCGGTGCCGCGGTCGACCTGGTTGTCGAGGAAGTCGACCGTGCCGGCGTGCGGGAAGCCGCCCTCGTCGGCCAGCGCCACCTCCACCGGCAGGCGGCCGTCGCGCTCGCTGGCGCGCGCGCCGGTGCGGGCCAGCTCGGCGTAGCGCAGGAAGCTGCGCTCGTCGGCGTCGAAGTGGACGTGGACCTTGTCCAGCGAGACCACCGTGGTCAGCACGCTGGCCGCGTCGCCGGCCCCGACCAGGTTGCCGGTGGTGACCAGGGCGCGACCGGCGCGGCCGGCGATCGGCGCGCGCACCTGGGTCCATTCCAGGTCCAGGCGGGCTTGGTCGACCGCGGCCTGGGCCGCGGCCAGGTCGGCGCGGGCCTGGTCGGCGGCGGCGCGGCGCTGTTCGAAGGTCTCCACCGAGATCACCTTCTGCTCGGACAGGCGTCCGGCGCGCTCGGCCTCGCTGCGCGCCAGCCCGGCCTGGGCTCGGGCCCGGGCCAGCGCGGCCTCGGCCTGGGCCAGGGCGGCGCGGTAGCTGCGCGCGTCGATGGTGAACAACACATCGCCCTTGGCCACTTCCTGGCCCTCGCGGTAGTTCACCTTCTCGATGTAGCCGGACACGCGCGGGCGCAGGGCCACGCTCTCGACCGCCTCGATCCGGCCGCTGAACTCGTCCCACTGGCTGACCTCGCGCACCGGGACCTCGGCCACGCCGACCTGCGGCGGTGGCGGCATGCCTTCGCTGGCCTGGCCACTGCAGCCGGCCAGCACGGCCACGGCCAGGACGCTGGCGGCCAGCGGCGCCAGCAGGCGGCGCGGATGGGGGGATCGGATGGAATGCATGTTCATGGTAGGACCTCGTGGAAGCATTCGGAAAGGGGAAGGGAAAGCGGAAGCGAGGGGAAGGAATCTGTCGGGAGCGGACCGGCCAGTAGTGGGACCGGCGATGGCGATGTGGACGCGACCAGGACGCAGCTGACCACGCCGGCGTGACCGCGGGCTTTCATGCGGCCTGCCCGGCATCGTGGCCGGCCGGGTCGCGGCCGCAGGCGTCGCGCAGGGCATCGCCGTAATCCCAGGCCAGCATCCGCAAGGGCGGCGAAGCATCGCCGGGGCCGTACGGCACCACGCAGACCCCGCCGTCGCCCGCCTTGCCTTCGCGCGCCAGCAGGGACACCGCGGCACGGCCGACGCCCAGCACGCTCGGCCAGCCGGCGCAGGCGCGCGGCGCGTTCTCGGCGGTCCACACCGGGGCGTCGATCGACAGCATCTGCAGGCGCACGCCCAGGGCCGGCGCTTCCTCGTGCAGCACCTGGGCGAGCATCCGCGTGGCCGCGCCGGCGACCGAGGCATGGCCGTAGCCGGCCCAGCCGCAGCGCGCGTTCGGCCCGCCAACCAGCAGGTAGCGGCCGACCCGCGCCTGCGCCTGCAGCACCGGCAGCAGGTGGCGGGCGGCGGCCAGGTGCGGCAGCAGATCCTGGTCCAGGCTGCGGCGCAGGGTCGCGACCGGGCGATCGAGCAGGCGCGCGCTGCGGCGCGGGCCGGCAATGGCGTCCACCACCGCGCGCAGCGGCCGCGGCCTCCGCACGATCGCTTCGGCCAGGCGCGCCGCGCTGCGGTCGTCGGCGACCGAGCCGGCCAGGATCTCCAGGCCCGGCTCGTCGGCGTGCGCTTCGGCCAGTGCTTCCAGCTTCTGCTGGTCGCGGCCGACCGCCAGCACCGGGCTGCCGGCCTCGAGCAAGGCGGCGACCACGCCGCTGCCGACCCGGCCGCTGCCGCCCAGGACCAAGACCTCGGGGGCGAGCGTCCCGCTCACGGGATATTTCCTCCCGTGCACGGGATAATCCCGCCAGCGCAACCCTTTGCATGCGCCCGCGGCGCAGGCAGGGACACCCCGCCGCGCTGCAGCCGGCGCGGCACGGTGAACTCGCGGAAATGCCCGCGCGGCCTGCTTTCGCCGAGCCGCGGCAGGTGGAAGTCGTTGTCCTGGGAGGTCTCGCGAGCGCCCAGCAGGCGCCGCCAAAGTCCGATAATCGACACGGCCGGAATCCATCGAAGGGGAATGGGCGGCCACGTTACGCCCCGAATCCGGACTTGATTAGTCCCGATTAAAGGGAATAATCATCCCGCGACAGGGCCAATCCCCTCCGCCCTCCTCCCTCCAGGATCAGCTCCCATGCCACACGACCTCAACGACACCCTGGTCTTCGTCAAGGTGGTCGAACAGGGCAGCTTCATCGCCGCGGCCAAGTCGCTCGGCCTGCCCAAGACCACCGTCAGCCGCAAGGTGCAGGAGCTGGAGACGCGCCTGGGCGCGCAGCTGCTGCACCGGACCACCCGCCGCCTGGGCGTGACCGAGGCCGGCGGCGTCTACTACGAGCACTGCCAGCGCATCGCCCAGGAACTGGAGGAGGCCGAGAGCGCGGTCGGCCAGCTGCAGGGTGGCCCGCGCGGCTGGCTGCGCTTCACCGTGCCCTATTCGATCGGCATCTCGTGGATCTCGCCGCTGCTGGGCGAGTTCCATGCGCAGTACCCGGACCTGCGCCTGGACATGCACATGAGCAACGATCCGGTGGAGCTGATCGGCAGCGACTTCGACCTGGCCCTGCGCGTCGGCAACCTGCCCGACTCGACCCTGGTCGCGCGCCGCCTGGCCGGCTTCCGCACCCAGGTGTTCGCCAGCCCGCGCTACATCGAGCGCCACGGCGAGCCGCTGCATCCGGAGGAACTGCAACACCACCGCATCATCGCCGTACGCAAGCACTATCACGCCCATCCCAGCCGGATCACCTGGCCGCTCAGCGACGGCAGCCGCACGCTCGATTTCCCGATCAACCCGCTGATGGTGGCCAACGATCCCTCCGCCCTGATCGGCGCGGTTCTGTGCGGCGAAGGCCTGACCCTTGGCACCGACGTCGGCGCCAAGCCCTACGTCGAGGCCGGCGCCCTGCGCCGGGTACTGGCCGGCTGGACCGGGCCGGAGGTTGACCTGAGCGCGGTGTTCCCGCGCGGCCGGGTGATGTCGCCCAAGGTCCGCGCCTTCGTCGATTTCCTGGTCGAGCGGCTCAGCTCCAGCGCCGACTACATGATGGCGCACTGCCCCTCGTCGCTGTGCGGCGGCGTGCCGGACGGCGCCGCGGCGGACGCGGAAGCGGGCGCCGCCGGCGACGAGAGCACGCTGCGCGAAGGCAAGCGGATCCTGGAGCAGGTCGTGGCCTGAAGCGTTCCCTCCAGGGGCCGGAAAAAGAAGCGGGCCGCCTTCGCGGCCCGCTTGCTCATCACCGATGGTTGCGCCGCGGACTCAGGAGCGCACCGGCACCAGGGTGATCTCCACCCGGCGATTGGCGGCGCGGCCGGCCTCGGTGTCGTTGCTGGCGATCGGATGGCGCTTGCCGGCGCCGACGGTGATGAAGCGCTGCGGGTTCAGGCCCTGGGCGACCAGGTACTGGGTGACCGCGTTGGCGCGCTGCTCGGACAGGCGCTGGTTGACCTCGTCGCTGCCGACGCTGTCGGTATGGCCGGCGACCTCGACCACGGTCTGGTCGTATTCCTTCATCACCCCGGCCACGTTGTTGAGCACCGGGTAGAACTCCGGGGCGAGGTTGGAGCTGTTGAAGGCGAAGGTGATGTTGCCCGGCATGTTCAGGGTGATGTTGTCGCCCTGGCGGCTGACGTCCACGCCGCTGCCCTGCAGGCGCTCGCGCAGGGCCGCCTGCTGGCGGTCCTGGTAGTTGCCGATGGCGCCACCGGCCAGGCCGCCGACGCCGGCGCCGATCAGCGCGTGCTGGCGCCGCTCGACCGCGCTGTCGCCGGTCAGCAGGCCGGCGGCCACGCCCAGGCCTGCGCCGATCAGCGCGCCCTTGCTGGTCCGGTTCATCTGCTGCTGGCCGGTATAGGGGTCGGTGGTCTGGCAGCCGGCGGCCAGCGCGGCGACCAGGGCGGCGGTACCGATCAGGGTCAGGCTCTGCTTGCGGATCTTCATGGACACGCTCCTGTGCGGTGAAGGGTCCGCGCGCCCGGCAGGGCCGCGGATGGGCGGCATCCTACGGCAGCCATTGTGAGCGGCAGGTGTCCACGTGGACCGCGATCCGGCCATGCATGGGCCAGGCGGGCGCGCCCTACTCGAACACCCCGATCGCGTCGTTGGCCAGGTTGTCGAAGCGGGTGTACTCGCCGAAGAACTTCAGCTTCAGCGAACCGGTCGGGCCGCTGCGGTGCTTGCCGATGATGATCTCGGCCAGGCCCTTGTCCGGCGAGTTTTCCTTGTTGTAGTACTCGTCGCGGTAGATGAAGGTGATCATGTCCGCGTCCTGCTCGATCGCGCCCGACTCGCGCAGGTCGGCCATCACCGGGCGCTTGTCGGTGCGCGTCTCCAGCGAGCGGTTGAGCTGGGACAGGGCGATCACCGGCACGTTCAGCTCCTTGGCCAGGGCCTTGAGCGAGCGGCTGATCTCGGAGATCTCGGTGGCGCGGTTCTCGCTGTTGCCCGGCACCTGCATCAGCTGCAGGTAGTCGATCACCACCAGGCCCAGGCCGTGCTCGCGCTTGAGCCGGCGGCACTTGGAGCGCAGCACGTCCGGCGACAGGGCCGGGGTGTCGTCGATGAAGATCTTGGTTTCCTTGAGCATGCGGATGGCGCTGGTCACCCGGCTCCAGTCCTCGTCCTCCAGCTGGCCGGTGCGCAGGCGCTGGGCGTTGACCCGGCCGTTGGAGGAGATCAGGCGCAGGGCCAGCTGCGCGGCCGACATTTCCATCGAGAACACCGCCACCGCCTTCTTCGACTTGATCGCGGCGAACTCGGCGATGTTCAGGGCGAAGGTGGTCTTGCCCATCGCCGGGCGCGCGGCCAGGATGATCAGGTCGGTCGGCTGCAGGCCGGCGGTCATGTTGTCGAATTCGGTGTAGCCGGTCGGCAGGCCGGTGATGTTGCCGCCGCTCTCGAAGCGCTTCTGCAGCACCTCGAAGGCGTCGCGCAGGGCGGTGTTGAGCCCCGTGAAGTCGGTGCGGCCGCGGGCGCCGGCCTCGGCGATGGCGAACACGTCCTGCTCGGCCTTGGCCAGCAGCGCGGCGCTGTCGCGGCCTTCGGGCTGGAAGCCGTCGTTGACGATCTCGGTACCGACCTCGATCAGCTTCCGCAGGACCGCCTTGTCGCGCACGATCTCGGCGTAGGCGCGGATGTTGGCGGCCGAGGGCGTGGTGGTGGCCAGCTCGACCAGGTAGGCGCCACCGCCGATCTGCTCGGAGAAGCCCTGCGAGTCGAACCATTCGCCCAGGGTGACCGCGTCGAACGGCTGGTTCTTCTCGGCCAGCTCGCGGATGGCGCGGTAGATCAGCTGGTGGTCGCGGCGGTAGAAGTCGCGCTCCACCAGCACGTCGCCGACGGTGTCGTAGGCCTCCGGCGCCAGCATCAGGCCGCCGAGCACGGCCTGCTCGGCCTCGACCGAATGCGGCGGCACCCGCAGCTGGTCGATGCGGGCATCGCCGCGCTCCTGGCGGTCGCCTCGTTCGTTGCGGAAACCCGGGCGTGCGGACATCGGTGCGGTGGACTCCTGGCGGCTCCGCCGGGCCGGCGGCGGATCGCGGGTTGCAAGGTGGACAGCCGGAGCGGCCATCCTAGTCGGCCCGTCCCCCGGGGGGTTGCAGATAACCCTGTGCATAACCGGTGGGAATCTCACCGGCCGCGATGGCCGGCGCCCGGAAACACGAAGGGCGCCTCGCGGCGCCCTCCGGGTACTGCTTGCGCGGGCCGATCAGGCTTCCGGCTCGACCACGACCTTGACCGTGGTCTCGACGTCGGCGTGCAGGTGCACCAGGACGTCGAACTCGCCGACATGGCGGATCGGGCCTTCGCCCAGGATCACTTCGCTCTTCTCCAGCGGCAGGCCGGCGGCGGTGAAGGCCTCGGCGATGTCGCGCGGGCCGACCGAGCCGTACAGCTTGCCTTCGGTGGAGGCGTTGGCCTTCAGGGTGACGCTGGCGCCTTCCAGCTTGGCCAGGCGGCCCTGGGCGCCGTCCAGCAGCGACTTGGCCTTGGCCTCGTACTCGGCGCGCTTGGCCTCGAACTCGGCCAGGTTGGCGGCGGTGGCCGGCACGGCCTTGCCCTGCGGGACCAGGAAGTTGCGGCCGTAGCCCGGCTTCACGCTGACCTTGTCGCCCAGGTTGCCCAGGTTGGTGACCTTCTGCAGAAGGATCAGTTCCATCGTATTGCTCCTCTATCCGTTAGCGGCGCGCGTGGGCGCCGCAACGATCGCTGTCCGGATTGGACGGTATTAGACGTCGTGGTTGTCGGTGTACGGGATCAGGGCCAGGAAGCGGGCGCGCTTGATCGCGGTCGACAGCTGGCGCTGGTAGCGCGACTTGGTGCCGGTGACGCGGCTCGGGACGATCTTGCCGTTCTCGGTCAGGTACTGGCGCAGGGTGTTGAGATCCTTGTAATCGATCTCCTTGACGCCCTCGGCGGTGAACTTGCAGAACTTGCGGCGGCGGAAGAACTTGGACATGGGTGTGCTCCTGGAAGGGTCGATCAGGCGGCTTCGGCGTTGTCGCCGTCGGTGTCGGCGGCGGCAGTGGTGCCCTCGCCTTCCTCGTCACGGCGGCGGCGCTCGCCACGCTCGGGCTTGTCGCCCTTCTCGTCCTTGGTCTTCATGATCAGCGACTGCTCGGTGTCCGGGCCGTCGCGGCGGATGACCAGGTGGCGCAGGATCGCGTCGTTGAAGCGGAAGGTCTCGACCAGTTCGTCGATGGCGGCCTGGCCGACCTCGACGTTGAACAGCACGTAGTGGGCCTTGACCAGGTTCTGGATCGGGTAGGCCAGCTGGCGGCGGCCCCAGTCTTCCAGGCGGTGGATGGTGCCGCTGGCGTTCTCGATCAGCGACTTGTAGCGCTCGATCATCGCCGGCACCTGCTCGCTCTGGTCCGGGTGGACCAGGAACACGACTTCGTAATGACGCATGGTGTTTTCCTCGTGGATGCGGCCCTTGCGGGCCTGGCAGCCCCCCGTCGATCCGGCACGGACGCGGTGGGGCAAGGTCTCCCGGGCGCCTTGGCGGGCGCAGGGAGCCGGAAATTATGCCGGTTCAGGCACTTGGGTGCAAATGGACCCACCTCAGCCCTTGCCCGGCCCCCGCTTCCGCTCCGCGATCCAGGCCCGGATATGGGTCTCCAGGGTCTCCAGCGGCACCGAGCCGGTCTCCAGGACCGCGTCGTTGTAGTCGCGCAGGTCGAACGCCGGACCCAGTTCACGGGCCGCCTCCCCGCGCAGTTCGGAAATTTTCAGCTGACCGATCTTGTAGGCCAGGGCCTGGCCCGGCCAGGCGATGTAGCGGTCGATCTCGTTGACCACGTCCTGCTCGGTCTTGGGCGAGTTGTCCATGAAGTAGTCGATCGCCTGCTGCCGGCTCCAGCCCTTGGCATGCATGCCGGTGTCCACCACCAGCCGCACCGCCCGCCACATGTCGTAGGCCAGCTGGCCCACGCGGTCGTAGGGGTCCTCGTACAGGCCCATGTCGTAGCCCAGGCGCTCGGCGTACAGGCCCCAGCCCTCGCCGTAGGCGACGAAGTAGGCGGTGCGGCGGAACATCGGCAGGTCCGGCAGTTCGGCGCCGCGGGCGAACTGGAAGTGGTGGCCGGGCACGGCCTCGTGCAGGGACAAAGCCAGCATCTCCCACTTCGGCCGCACTTCCGGCCTGTACAGGTTGACGTAGTAGTAGCCGGGGCGGCTGCCGTCGACCGCGCCGGGCTGGTAGTAGGCGGTGGTGGTGTCGGCGGCGATGTTGTCCGGGATCGGGCGCACGCCGTAGGGCAGCCGCGGGAGGGTGCGGGCGATCTTCACCAGCTCCGGGTCGATCCGCTTGGACAGGGCCTGGTAGGCCTCCAGCAGCTCGGCCGGGGTGCGGTGGAAGAACTTCGGATCGGTGCGCAGGTGCCGGAAGAAGGCGTGCAGGTCGCCCTGGAAGCCGACCTCGGCGCGGACCTTCTCCATCTCGGCGCGGATCCGCGCCACTTCCTCCAGGCCGATCCGGTGGATCCGCTCGGCGTCCAGGTCGGTGGTGGTGTACCAGCCGGCGAGGAAGTCGTAGAAGGCCGACCCGTCGGGCAGGTCGGTGGCGGCGATGCTGTCCCGGGTCTTCGGCAGGTAGTCCTGCTCGAAGAAGCGGCCGAACTCGCGGTAGGCCGGCACCACCTGCCCGGCGATGGCCGCGCGCGCCTGCGCCCGCAGGGCCTCCTGCTCGGCCGCCGGGATCGCCTCGGGCATCTTCAGGAACGGCTTGTAGAACGGGCTGGCGGCCGGGTCGGCGACCAGCTGGCCGCGGATCTGCGCCGGCACCCTCTGCATCAGCACCTTCGGCGGCAGGCTGCCGGCCTCGATCCCGGCCCGCATGAGGGCGGTGGTCTGCTCCAGCAGCCGCGGCAGGGCCTGCAGCCGCGCGATCCAGTTGCGGTAGTCGGCGGCGGTGGCGAACGGCAGCAGCTCGGCGATGCCGTCGGCGGTCTGCACCCCGCCCTGGTGGCCCACCGGCTGCAGGTATTCGCGGAAGCGCTGGCGCGCCACCGCCCGCTCCTGCAGCCAGGCGAAGGTGTCGTAGTTCAGCTGGTCGGCCGGCGACAACGCGGCGCGGTCGATCCTGCGCAGCTCGGCCAGGGCCTGGCGGTCGGCGGCCTCGCGCCGGGCGACGGCGGCCAGGCTCATGTCGGTCCAGCGGTCGTCGTAGCGGTGGTCGCCCTGGTAGGCCGCGTTCTCCGGCGATTCGCGCAGTCCGCGTTCCCACTCGGCGTCGAACAGGCGGTGCAGCGCGCTGGCCGCGGCGCTGCGCGTCTCGGCCGCGGGCGCGGCGGCGGGTGCGGCGAACGCGGGGAAGCAGCAGGCCGCCAGGGCGGCGGCAAGGAGGGCGCGGCGCATCGGGACTCCGGACAGGGCGTGAAGCCGCCAGCCTAGCGCGGAGGGGGCCGGCGTGGTCGTGCCGGAGGTCCGGTGGCCTCAGCCCGGCCCGGTGGTGAAGCTCTCGCCGCAGCCGCACTCGGCCGTGGCGTTCGGGTTCCTGAAGACGAAGGTCTCGGTCAGACCCTGGCGGGCGAAGTCGATCTCGGTGCCGTCCACCAGCGGCAGGCTCTGGGCGTCGACGAAGATCCGCACCCCGTCCTGCTCGAACACCTCGTCGTCCTCGCGCCGGTCACGGGCCAGGTCGGCGGTGTGGCCCCAGCCCGAGCAGCCGGTGCGGGCCACGCCGAAGCGCAGGCCCAGCGCGGCCGGGTCGCTTCGCAGGAAGCGCTGCACGCGCTCCAGGGCGACGGGGGTGAGGGTGATGGCCATGGGCATGTCTCCAGCAGGTGCGCGGCGATTATAGGACGGAGCGCCGGCCGGGCCGCGGCTCCATTGCCGTTCCGGGTGGAATGCAGCGGCCCGCCGGCCTCGCGCCGGCAAGGCCGCAGCCGCTACACTTCCGCCTCTTTCACGATATCGGGCCCAGGCCAGAAGGATTCAAGCCATGACGGTGGTCAGCGTCGAACATGCGCTCGCGGGCAAGGTCGCCGCCGGCGGCGAGGTCACCGTCCGCGGCTGGGTGCGCACCCGGCGCGACTCCAAGGCCGGCCTTAGCTTCGTCAACGTCAGCGACGGCTCCTGCTTCGCCCCGATCCAGGTCGTGGCCCCGTCCACCCTGGCCAACTACGAATCGGAAGTGAAGCACCTGACCACCGGCTGCTCGGTGATCGCCACCGGCACCCTGGTGGCCTCGCAGGGCCAGGGCCAGAGCTTCGAGATCCAGGCCCAGGCGATCGAGGTGGTCGGCTGGGTCGAGGACCCGCTGACCTACCCGATGCAGCCCAAGCAGCACTCGCTGGAGTACCTGCGCGAGTTCGCCCACCTGCGCCCGCGCACCAACCTGTTCGGCGCGGTCACCCGGATCCGCCACTGCCTGGCCCAGGCCGTGCACCGCTTCTTCCACGAGCGCGGCTTCTACTGGATCAGCACCCCGATCATCACCACCTCCGACGCCGAGGGCGCCGGGCAGATGTTCCGGGTCTCGACCCTGGACCTGGCCAACCTGCCGCGCGGCAAGGACGGCGAGATCGACTTCGCGCGCGACTTCTTCGGCAAGGAGACCTTCCTCACCGTCTCCGGCCAGCTCAACGTCGAGGCCTACGCCCTGGCCCTGAGCAAGGTCTACACCTTCGGCCCGACCTTCCGCGCCGAGAACTCCAACACCACCCGGCACCTGGCCGAGTTCTGGATGATCGAGCCGGAGATCGCCTTCGCCGACCTGGCCGCCGACGCCGACCTGGCCGAGGATTTCCTCAAGTACCTGTTCCGCACGGTGCTGACTGAGCGCGCTGACGACATGGCCTTCATCGCCGAGCGGGTGCAGAAGGACGCGGTGACCAAGCTGGAGGCGTTCATCAACGCCCCGTTCGAGCGGATCGACTACAGCGATGCGATCACGCTGCTGCAGAAGTCCGGCAGGAAGTTCGACTTCCCGGTGGAATGGGGCCTGGACCTGCAGACCGAGCACGAACGCTGGCTGACCGAGGAGCACGTCGGCCGCCCGGTGGTGGTGATGAACTACCCCGAGCACATCAAGGCCTTCTACATGCGCCTCAACGACGACGGCCGCACCGTCGCGGCGATGGACGTGCTGGCCCCTGGCATCGGCGAGATCATCGGCGGCAGCCAGCGCGAGGAGCGGCTGGACGTGCTCGACGCGCGCATGGCCCAGTTCGGCCTCGATCCGGAGCATTACCAGTGGTACCGCGACTTCCGCCGCTACGGCGGGGTGCCGCACGCCGGCTTCGGCCTGGGCTTCGAGCGGCTGGTGGTCTACGTGTGCGGGCTGAGCAACATCCGCGACGCGATCGCCTACCCGCGCGCGCCGGGCAGCGCCGAGTTCTAGCATGCCAATCCCTCGCCAGAGCCCGCACATCCCTGTGCGGACTTTCCACCCATGATCCTGTTCTTCGCCCTGTGCTTCTTCGGCGTGGCCATCGCCGGCGCCACCGCGTTCGCGATCTTCTGGCCGCTGACCCTGGTCCACATCCGCGACCGCCACGCCGGCAGCGCGGCCGACTTCGGTTCCGGCGCCTTCCTCGATCCGGGCGCCCTGCGCTGGCTGCTGGGCGGCGGCTACCGCGCCCTCGGCGACCGCTCGCTGAGCGGGCTGGCCACCCCGGCACGGGTCGCGCTGACCACCCTCCTTCTCGGCCTGTCGCTGGCCGGCCTGCTGTGGCTGGCCGCGGAGCTCCTCGCATGAACGACCACCTGCCTTCCTTCGCCGACGCCCTGCCCACCTGGTGGATCGCCGTGCTCGGCCGCCCCCTGCACTGGGCGCGGCTGCGCGAGCGCGAGGGCGGCACCGCCGAGGTGCTCGACCACGAAGGCAACCTGCACGCCTACGACAGCCAGGACACCGCCCGCTCGATGCTGCTGGACGCCGGCTACGTCGAGTTCGACGGCATCGACGAGGACGACGCGCTGGAGCGCGGCTTCTCCCTGGACGAGGTCGCCCCGCCCCGCGCCGGCAGCGATGCCGAACTGGTCGGGCTGATGACGGTGAACCTCGGCCGCCGCTCCTGAAGGGTGCCGCGAGCATGTACACGCCCCGCGCCTTCGCCGAGGACGACCCGTACGCGCTGGACCGGCTGCTGGCCCGCGATCCGTTCGTCACCCTGGTCACCACCGGCGGCGACGGCCTGCCGTTCGCCTCGCACCTGCCGGTGCTGCATGCCCGCGACGGCGAGGGCCTGCTGCTGGAAGGCCACTGGGCTCGGCCCAACCCGCAGGCCGGCCATGCCGGGCCGGCACTGGCCATCGTCCACGGGCCGCACCACTACATCTCGCCGGAGTGGTATCCGGACAAGGGCGAAACGGCGCGGGTACCGACCTGGAACTACGCCGTCGCCCACCTCTACGGCGAACTGCAGCCTTTGCACGACGAAGACGCGCTGGCCTCGATCGTCGCCCGCCTCGGCGAGCGCTTCGAGTCCGCCGTCGGCGGCCGCTGGCACTACGACCACGACGACCCGCGCGAGCGCGCCCAGCTGCGCGGCATCGTCGGCTTCCGCTTCCGGGCCGCGCGGATCGAGCTGAAGTTCAAGCTCAACCAGAACCATCCCGCGGCCAATGTCCAGGGCGCCATCGATGGCCTGCGCGGCCTGGGCGGCGCAGACGCCGCGGAAGTGGCAGGGCTGATGGCCGAGCGCCTGGCCCGCCGCGAGCGCTGAAGCGGTCGCATACGCAACCTTCTGCGTGTCCCCGATGGAGGCTCGCGTCTGTGATAATGCGGCCATGGCCGACGAACTGAACGAACTGATCCGCCGCAACCACGCCTGGTCCGAGCGCATCCGCGCCGAGGATCCGGAGTTCTTCTCGCGGCTCTCCCAGCAGCAGGCGCCCGAATACCTGTGGATCGGCTGCTCCGATTCGCGGGTGCCGGCCAACCAGATCATCGACATGGCTCCGGGCGAGGTCTTCGTCCACCGCAACGTGGCCAACGTCGTGGTCCACACCGACCTCAACTGCCTGTCGGTGATCCAGTTCGCGGTGGACGTGCTCAAGGTCAAGCACGTGCTGGTGGTCGGCCATTACGGCTGCGGCGGCGTCTACGCCGGCCTGACCCGGCAGCGCCTGGGCCTGGTCGACAACTGGATCCGGCACGTCAGCGACGTGGCCGAGCGCCACACCGAATGCCTGCACGCGGCCGGCGGCACCGGCGTCCAGCACGCGCGCCTGTGCGAGCTCAACGTGCTCGAGCAGGTGGTCAACGTCTGCCAGACCACCATCGTCCGCGACGCCTGGGCGCGCGGCCAGGGACTGACCGTGCACGGTTGGGTCTACAGCCTGCGCGACGGCCGCGTCCACCACCTGGGTATGGACATCGATTCGATCGACTGCCTGGGTTCCAAGTACGAGGCCGCCCTCGCCCGGATCCAGCAGGACCGCGAGGAACGCTGACCCGCCGCACCGCGCGCGGCAAACACCGGAAAACCGCCCATGCTGCCCGCCCCGCTCAACCTGCAGGCCTGGATCGAGGAACACCGCCACCTGCTCAAGCCGCCGGTCGGCAACAAGTGCATCTACGCCGGCGACTTCATCGTGATGGTGGTCGGCGGCCCGAACGCGCGCACCGACTTCCACTGGGACGAGGGCCCGGAGTGGTTCTACCAGCTCGAGGGCGAGATGGTGCTGCGGGTGCAGGAGCATCCGGACGGCGGCCCTGGCGCGGTGCGCGACATTCCGATCCGCGCCGGCGAGATCTTCCTTTTGCCGCCGCGGGTGCCGCACTCGCCGCAGCGCATGCCCGGGGGCGTCGGCCTGGTGGTCGAGCGCCGGCGCCTGGCGCACGAGGACGACGGCCTGATCTGGTACTGCGAGCAGTGCAACCACAAGCTGTACGAGGAATTCTTCCACCTGCGCGACATCGAGCAGGACTTCCCGCCGGTGTTCGACCGCTTCTACGGCTCGGCGCAGCGCCGCACCTGCAGGCACTGCGGCCACCTCAACCCGCGCCCGGCCCGCTACGATCCACAGCCCGATACCCTGGCCGACATCACCTGAGCGCACCGCCCAGGCCGCACCCGCAGACGCCATGACCCAGGCCCGCACCCACGCCATCGCCCTGGACGCCGCCGATCCGCTGCGCCCATTCCGCAACGAGTTCCTGATCCCCAAGCACCGCGACCGCGAGCAGGTCTACTTCGTCGGCAATTCCCTGGGCCTGCAGCCGCGCGGCGCGCGCGCGCAGGTGCTGGAGGTGCTGGACAAGTGGGCCGGCGAGGCGGTCGAGGGCCACTTCAGCGGCGACACCGCCTGGATGCACTACCACGCCCTGGTGCGCGAGCCGCTGGCGCGGCTGGTCGGCGCGCAGCCGCAGGAAGTGGTGGCGATGAACACGCTGACGGTGAACCTGCACCTGATGCTGGCCAGCTTCTACCGCCCCACCCGCGAGCGCCCGGCGATCCTGCTCGAGGCCGGCGCCTTCCCCTCCGACCGCCACGCGGTGGAATCGCAGATCCGCCTGCATGGCTTCGACCCGGCCACCGACCTGGTCGAGGTTCAGCCGGACGAGCCAGCCGGCACGATCTCCATGGCCGCGATCGAACGCGCCATCGCCGAGCACGGCCCGCGCCTGGCGCTGGTGCTGTGGCCGGGCGTGCAGTACCGCACCGGCCAGGCCTTCGACCTCGCCCAGATCGCGCGCCTGGCCCACGCCCAGGGCGCGGTCGCCGGCTTCGACCTGGCCCATGCGGTCGGCAACCTGGCGCTGGACCTGCACGATGCCGATGCCGACTTCGCGGTGTGGTGCCACTACAAGTACGTCAACGCCGGGCCCGGTGCGGTAGCCGGCTGCTTCGTCCATGACCGCCACGCGCGCGCCGACCTGCCACGGCTGGCCGGATGGTGGGGCCACGAGGCCGCGACCCGGTTCCGGATGGCGCCCGAGTTCGTGCCGGCGGCCGGGGCCGAGGGCTGGCAGCTGTCCAACCCGCCGGTGCTGGCGCTGGCGCCGCTGCGCGCCTCGCTGGAGCAGTTCGACCGCGCCGGCGGCATGGCCGTGCTGCGGGCCAAGTCGGAGAAGCTGACCGGCTTCCTCGACCAGCTGGTGCGGGCGCGCCTGGCCGACACCCTGGAGATCGTCACCCCCGCCGAACCGGCGCGCCGCGGCGCCCAGCTCTCCCTGCGCGTGGCCGGCGGCCGCGAGCGTGGGCGCGAACTGTTCGATTACCTGCGCGACACCGGCATCCTCGGCGACTGGCGCGAACCGGACGTGATCCGGATCTCCCCGGCCCCGCTCTACAACCGCTACTCCGACGTGCTGCGCTTCGTCGAGGAAGTGGAGCACTGGCGTGGGGTCTGAACCGGGAATGGGCGCGCGCGAACTGACCCTGATCGGCGCCGGCCTGGCCGGATCCCTGCTGGCGGTGCTGCTGTCGCAGCGCGGCTGGAAGGTGACCGTGTACGAGCGCCGCGGCGATCCGCGGATCAAGGGCTACGAGTCCGGGCGCTCGATCAACCTGGCCCTGGCCGAGCGCGGCCGCCATGCCCTGCGCGCGGCCGGGGTCGAGGATGCGGTGATGCGCCAGGCGGTGATGATGCGCGGACGCATGATCCACGGCCTGGACGGCTCCCTGCAACTGCAGCGCTACGGCCGCGACGATTCGGAAGTGATCTGGTCGGTGCACCGCGCCGACCTCAACATCACCCTGCTGGAGGCGGCCGAGCGCGCCGGCGCGACCATCCACTTCCACCGCCGCCTGCACACGGTGGACTTCGACGCCGGCTACGCCCGCCTGATCGACGACCGCGACGACCAGCCGCACGACATCCGCTTCGCCACCCTGATCGGCAGCGACGGCGCCGGCTCGGCCCTGCGCGCGGAGATGGTGCGCAAGGCCGGCTTCGGCGAGCGCACCGAGTTCCTCGACCACTCCTACAAGGAACTGACCATCCCGCCCACCGCGGACGGCGGCTTCCGAATCGAGGCCAACGCCCTGCACATCTGGCCGCGCGGGCGCTACATGTGCATTGCCCTGCCCAACGACGAGGGCACCTTCACCGTCACCCTGTTCTTGCCGAACCAGGCCGCGCCGGGTTCCGGCGACCCCTGTTTCGCCAGCGTGCGCAGTGGCGCGGAAGTGCGCGCCCTGTTCGAGCGCGACTTCGCCGACGCCCTGCCGCTGATTCCCGACCTGGAGCGCGACTGGGAGCAGCACCCGCCCGGCCTGCTCGGCACCCTGTACCTGGATCGTTGGCACCTGGACGGGCGCGCGGTGTTGCTGGGCGACGCGGCGCACGCGATGGTGCCGTTCCACGGCCAGGGCATGAACTGCGCCTTCGAAGACTGCGTCGCCCTGGCCGACGCGATGGATGCGCACGTGGGACTGAAGGACGCCTTCGCCGCGTTCGAGGCCCGGCGCAAGCCCAATGCCGCGGCGATCCAGGCCATGGCCCTGGAGAACTACGTCGAGATGCGCGACCGGGTCGACGATCCGGACTTCCTGCTCCAGCGCGAGCTCGAACTGGCCCTGCAACAGCGCCACCCGAACCGCTTCGTCCCGCACTACACCATGGTCACCTTCATGCGTACGCCGTACGCGGTGGCGCTGGAGCGCAGCGAGATCCAGCGGGCGATCCTGGTCGCCGCCACCCGCGGCCGCCGCGACCTGGAGGGCCTGGACTGGGAAGCCCTGGCCCGAACCGTGCACGAGCAGTTGCCGGTGCTGGAAGGCGCGGGCTGAGGCGGACATGGCCGACAGCTTCCTGTTCTACGACCTGGAGACCTTCGGCGCCGATCCGCGCCGCAGCCGCATCGCCCAGTTCGCCGCGGTCCGTACCGACGCGCAGCTGAACCCGGTCGAAGAGCCAGTCAGCCTGTTCGTGCAGCCTGCCGAGGACCTCCTGCCCTCGCCGGTGGCCAGCCTGATCACCGGCATCACACCGCAGCAGGCATTGCGCGAGGGCGTGCGCGAGGCCGAGGCCGCCGCGCGGATCGTCGAGGAGATGGCCCGCCCCGGCACCTGCACCCTGGGCTACAACTCGCTGCGCTTCGACGACGAGTTCGTCCGCCACACCCTGTTCCGCAACTTCTTCGATCCCTACGAGCGCGAGTGGCGCGGCGGCAACTCGCGCTGGGACCTGCTCGACGTCCTGCGCCTGGCCCATGCCCTGCGCCCGGACGGGATCGAGTGGCCCAGACGCGAGGACGGCGCCACCTCGTTCCGGCTCGAGCACCTGGCCCTGGCCAACGGCGTGCGCCAGGGCGATGCCCACGAAGCCCTGTCGGACGTGTGGGCCACCGTCGGCCTGGCCCGGCTGCTGCGCCAGTCGCAGCCGCGGCTGTGGGAGTACGCGCTGAAGCTGCGCGACAAGCGCCACGCCGCCGGCCTGCTCGACACCTTCGCCATGCAGCCGGTGCTGCACGTCTCCCAGCGCTACCCGGCCAGCCGCCTGTGCGCTGCCGTGGTCCTGCCGCTGGCGGTGCATCCGACGGTGTCCAACCGGGTGATCGTGTTCGACCTGGACGGCGACGCGGACGCCCTGCTGGACCAGACCGCCGGCGAGATTGCCGACCGCCTCTACACCCCGGTGGCCGACCTGCCGCCGGGCGTGAGCCGGGTGCCGCTGAAGGAAGTGCACCTGAACCGCTCGCCGATGCTGGTGCCGTGGGCGCATCTGCGCGCGGCCGACTTCCAGCGCCTGGGCCTGGACGCCGACGCGCTGCAGGCGCGGGCCGAGCGCCTGCGCGCGCACGCGCCGGAACTGGCGGAGAAGGCGCGGCAGGTGTTCGCCGGCGGCCGCCAGGACGGCGAGGTCGACGTCGATGCTTCGGTCTACGCCGGCTTCTGCGGCGACGGCGACAAGCGCCTGTGCGCCCAGGTGCGCGCCACCGCGCCGGCGGAGCTGGGCACGCGCGCCTTCGACTTCCGCGACGGCCGCCTGCCCGAGCTGCTGTTCCGCTACCGCGCCCGCAACTGGCCGCAATTGCTGACGGCCGACGAACGCCAGCGCTGGGACGACTACCGCCGCCGGCGCCTGCTCGAGGACAGCGGCCTGTCCGAGTACACCTTCGCCGGCTACCACGCGCAGATCCAGGCCCTGCGCGCCACCCATGCCGGCGACGGCGCCAAACTGGTCCTGCTGGATAGGCTGGAGCAATGGGGCCGCGACCTGCAAGACCGACTGTGAGCACCCCGCCGTGAGCACCTACTTCAGCGACGCCAGCTTCAAGTTCCTGCGCGGGCTGGCCCGGCACAACGAGAAGGCCTGGTTCGAGGCCCACCGCGCCGACTACGAGGCGCACGTGCGCCAGCCGTTCCTGCGCCTGATCACCGACCTGCAGCCGGCGCTGGCCAGGATCAGCCCGCACTTCCGTTCCGATCCGCGCACCGTCGGCGGCTCGCTGTTTCGGATCCATCGCGACGCGCGGTTCTCCAACGACAAGTCGCCGTACAAGTCCTGGCAGGGCGCACGCCTGTTCCACGAGCGCCGGCGCGAGGTGGCCGCGCCCTCGTTCTACGTCCACCTGCAGCCGGGCGAGAGCTTCGTCGGCGCCGGCCTGTGGCATCCGGAGACCCACACCCAGCGCAAGGTGCGCCAGTTCATCTTCGACAACCCTGGCGCCTGGAAGAAGGCCGCGCACGATCCGAAGCTGCGCCGCCGCTTCGCCCTGGACGACAGCGAGGTACTGAGCCGCGCACCACGCGGATTCCCGGCCGAGTTCGAGTTCATCGACGACCTCAAGCACCGCAACTGGGCATTCCTGCGGCCGCTGGACGATGCCACCATGACCGGCCCGCGCCTGCGCGCCACGGTCGAGGCCGATCTGGTCACGCTGGCGCCGTTCGTCGATTATCTGTGCGCCGCCCTGGACCTGGAGTTCTGACATGGATCCGCGCCCTGCCCCGCCACGCCGCCCCCGCCGCCTGCGCTGGATCGTGGCCGGGACGGCGCTGCTCCTGCTCGCTCTGCTGGCCTGGATCGCCGCCGGCCCCTGGCTGGCGGTACGCGGGATCGAACGCGCGGTGGCCGCGCGCGACACCGCCGCGCTCGCGCGCCACGTCGATTTCCCGAAGCTGCGGGTGAACCTGAAGGCCCAGCTCGACGACCGCCTGGTCCGCGCCGCCGGCCCGGACGTGGCCGGCAACCTGTTCGGCGCGATCGCCCTGGCCGCGGCCGGCAGTGCCACCGGGATGGCGGTGGACACCCTGGCCACGCCCGCCGGGATCGCCGCCCTGCTCCAGGGCCATGTGGTCTGGCAGCGCGCCCAGGGCCGCACCGTGGACGGCGACGCCTGGGGCGACACCGCGCCGGCGCGGCCGCTGCACGAGGCGCGGCTGCGCTACGAATCGCTGTCGCGCTTCAGCGCCACGGTCCAGCACCCGGACGGGCGCAGCACCGTGTTCGTGCTGCAGCGCCAGGGCCTGCGCTGGAAGCTGGTGGACATCCGCCTGCCCGACGACCTGTCGTCCTGGCTGCGCTGAGCGCGCCGCGCCGGTCCGGCCGCGGCTACTGACCGCCGCACCGCGTCGGCTGCGTTGTTCCCGTTGTCCCGTGTCGTCGTCGGCACCGCGATCGGCCGAGGCGCCGGCGGCGACATCCCGTACTTGCACACCTGCAATGGAGAGCGGAAGGCATGGATACCGGATTCAGGCGCGAAACGACCGGGGCGATGTGGACGCAGCTTGCGGCACGCCTGCAGGTGGACTTGCCGGCGCTCAAGGCGGTGGCCGAGGTGGAGTCGGCCGGCCACGGCTTCCTGCCGGCACCGGACACCCGGCCCAAGGTGCTGTTCGAAGGCCATGTCTTCCACCGCCTCACCGCCGGCCGCTACGGCGCCAGCCACCCCAACCTCAGCTATCCGAAGTGGGACCGGCGCCAGTACTCCGGCCGCCTGGCCGGCGAATGGAAGCGCCTGGACAAGGCCGCCGCGCTGGACCCGGTGGCGGCGATGCAGTCGGCCAGCTGGGGCGCGTTCCAGATCATGGGCTTCAACTACGCCCTGTGCGGCTTCGACAGCGTCGGCCGCTTCGTCGAATGCCAGGCCTCCGGCGCCGACGGCCAGCTGGAAGCCTTCGCCAACCTGCTCGCGCGCCCCGGCTCGCCGCTGATCGCACCCTTGCGGCGGCACGACTGGGCCACGTTCGCCGCGCTCTACAACGGCAAGGACTACCGCCTCAACCGCTACGACGAGAAACTGGCCGCGGCCTACGCGCGCCATGCCGGAGGTCGCGTGGCCAGGACCGCACGCGGCGCTGGAAGCGAACGCGGGCGTGCGGCCGCCACACGCGCGCCCTCCCCGCGCAGCCTGGTCGCCCCCGGGCGGCCGCAGCCGGCGCCGCTGGAGATGCTGGAGCAGACCCGCACCGGAGCGACCCGCCGGCGCAACACCCGGGTGTTCAACGTGCGCCCGGACGCGGTCGACCTGCGCGACTGGGAGTACCAGCCGCCGGTGACCTCGGCCCCGCGCGATGTCTGCTATCCGCCCGACACCCGCCCGATCCTGGACCAGGGCCTGACCTGCGCCTGCACCGGCTATGCCCTGGCCACCGTGATCGAGTACCTGCTGGTGCGCGCGCAGAGGCACGTGGAGACGATCTCGCCGCACATGCTCTACAGCATGGCCCGGCGCTACGACGAATGGGCCGGCGCCGACGACGGCCCGGACGACGACACCGGCTCGTCCCTGCGCGGCGGGCTGAAGGGCTGGCTGCGGCACGGCGCCAGCAGCGCCCGGCTGTGGCCGAAGCCGCCGATGCCCGCGCCGCGGGCCGACGCCGGCGAGGACTGGTGGACCGACGCGATCAAGCGCCCGCTCGGCGCCTACTACCGGATCGATCCGCGCTCGCTGCGCGACATGCACGTGGCCATCGACCAGGTCGGCGCGCTGTACGCCAGCGCCTTCACCCATGGCGGCTGGGAGGAACTGCTGGCCGGGGCCGCGATGCCGCGGCCCGAGGATCCGGCCGACCTGCCGCTGATCCGCCGGGCCAAGGGCAGCCCCGACGGCGGCCACGCCTTCGCCATCGTCGGCTATACCCGCGAGGGCTTCGTCGTCCACAACTCCTGGGGGCCAGCCTGGGGCAAGGGCGGGCTGGCGGTGCTGCGCTACAGCGACTGGCTGGACAACGCGATGGACTGCTGGGTCGCGCAGCTGGGCGTGGTCACCGCCGAGCACGAGGCGATCGCCGACGCGACCACGCTGCGCACCGACGCCAGCCGCAAGGCGGTGGTGTCCGGCAACCCGATCCTGGCCGCGCACGAGCTGTCGCCGTTCATCATCAACATGGAGAACAACGGCCGCCTGAGCCAGCGCGGCCAGTTCCGCACCCAGCCGGCGGACGTGGACGCCTTGCTGCGGATCCACTTGGCCGAGGCCTGCCGCAAGTGGGGCATCCGGTCCAACCAGGCGGTGGACGTGGCGATCTACGCCCACGGCGGCCTCAACGACGAGGAAGCGGCGGCCGAGTCCGCGCGGCTGTGGGTGCCGCGGCTGTACGACGAGAAGATCTTCCCGGTGTTCCTGATGTGGGAGACCGGGGCGATCAAGACCATCGGCAACATGATCGAGGACCGGCTGGCGCCGGAGCAGGCCCGCGCCTCGGGTGCCTTGCAGAGGTTCAAGGAACAGTGGAAGGAATGGTGGAACCAGCGGATCGAGGGCATCGCCCGGCCGCTGGGCCGGCCGCTCTGGAACGAGATGAAGGAGAATGCGGCCAGGATCAGCAGCAACCCGGACTCGGGCGTGCGCATGCTGCTGGACCTGTACAAGGCCAACGCCGGGGCCTACGGGCTGCCGAAGCTGCGCCTGCACCTGGTCGGCCACTCGGCCGGCGCGATCCTGCATTCGCACCTGGGCGCGACCGCGATCGCGGCCGGATTCGACCTGCGCTCGGTCAGCCTGCTGGCGCCGGCGGTGCGGGTGGACGAGTTCGACCGGACCCTGGGCAAGGCGGCATTGAAGACAGGGACCAAGCTGCTGGTGGCGCATCTGACCGACGCGGCCGAGCGCGCCGACCCGACCTGCAAGCCCTACGGCCACTCGCTGCTGTACCTGGTGTCGCGCTCGTTCGAGGACCGCAAGGAGACGCCTTTGCTGGGGCTGGAACGCGACCTGGCGCCGGCGCGGGCGACGATGCCCTGGGGCGCGCAGATGATGGCGGTGGCGAGCCCGCAGTCGGACGTGGTGCGGCTGCCGAGCGCGACCTCCCCATTGGAGGGCGGTGGCAGCCGGCCGGCGGAGGCGACCACGCATGGCAGCCTGGACGACGATCCGGCTTTGCAGAGGCTGGTACTCGAGCTGATCCGGAAGGCGTGAGGCCTTTCTGTGGCGGGACGGCGACGTCCGAGCCGCCCGCGTAACTCACCTTCAGGTGGCGAGCGAAACGCCGACGCGCCCTTCAGCGGCGGGCCGACCGCACGCGTCTTCCATCCTTGCGTTGCGCAGTCGCGCGACTTTGCACGAACTCCGGGAAGGTCTCCGCCAGCGGCGCCGTGTCCGGCAAGATGTAGAACACCCCGCCCCGCTCGAACGTGGGACGGATGATCCGCTCGTAGAACTCGGGCGAGACGTTGATGCAGCCATGGGTGACGCGATTGTCGTCCGGCGCAGGCGATGCGAGGCGTTCGGCGCGCTTCTCGGCCGGCACGCCGGTAGCCGTGGGGTGGATGGAGACCGCGGAATCGTAGTCCACCCACAACACGCGCCCGGCGTCGATCGATGGGCCGAAACCGCCCACGAAGCGACCGGCAGGCGTCGTGCGATCACGGCCCGGAATTTCGCGGAGCGCGAGGCCGGCGACGCCGGGGGCCGTATGGTCGCCGCTCGCCGAGCCGAACAGCCCGGGGGCCGCGCCGCGGAGCCGGCCGTCGCCGCCGAACACCAGGATCTGTGCAGCGGCCTTGTCCATGACCGCGAACGGATAGCCCTGGTTGTCCCTGCTTGCGATGGCCCAGCCGGCGAGCTCGATCACCGTGTCGGACACTTCCTGGCCTTGCGGAAGCTGGTCGATGGCAGCCACCGCTTGCGCGGCGGCATCCTCGGCGCTGGCCGCGTCGAAACTCGCCAGCGCCAACACCAGCGCGCCGCACGCGGCCCGGATCGAAGGATGCATGCACATGCGCAGGGGACGGCTCCTCATAACGAAAACTGGCTCAAAGAGAGACCGGTGGCCAGCAGGGGCCACCGGGTCCCGGGTTCAAATCGTTCGTCGCAGATCGTGCAGGAACGATTAACCGCGCGGCGTGCGGCGCGGTGCCGCTTCAAGCTGGCGCACACGGCCTTCAATCTGGTCCAGCCGCTGGTTGGCCTGCTGCGCGGATTGATTGGCGGATTCGGCGCTCTGGGCCGCCCCCTGCACCCTCGTGTCGAGTTGATCGAGGCGCGAGTTGATCGTTGCGAACTCGTCGTCATAGGTGGCACAGCCGGAAAAGCCCAGGGTGACGACGATCGCCACGCCGAGCGTACGCGCCACCGCCCAATGCTGCTTGGTCAGATGCATTCCAACTCCTCCTTCGTCTGGGGTTTCGGGAATATAGCGGCCTTTTCGCCGGGGCCATCAGCCGCCTTCAGCTGGAGTTGGAATAGGTGGAGGGATTGTGAAGATGCGATAACCCATGGCGATTCCGCCGGTCCCAAAAGAAAAACGCCCGGCATTGCCGGGCGTTTTTTTGCTGCAGTACAGTGGATCAGGCCGCGACGGTCTTCGCCACGTCCTGGTATTCCTCGATCTGGTCGAAGTTCATGTAGCGGTAGATCTCCGCGCCCTTCTCGTTGATCACGCCGATATCGGCCATGTACTCGGCCTTGGTCGGGATCCGGCCCAGGCGCGAGCAGATCGCGGCCAGTTCCGCCGAGCCCAGGTAGACGTTGGAATTGCGGCCCAGGCGGTTGGGGAAGTTGCGGGTCGAGGTGGAGAACACGGTGGCGCCCTCGCGCACCTGGGCCTGGTTGCCCATGCACAGCGAGCAGCCCGGCATCTCCATGCGCGCGCCGGCGGTGCCGAAGGTGCCGTAGTGGCCTTCCTTGGTCAGCTCGCTGGCGTCCATCTTGGTCGGCGGCGCGACCCACAGGCGAGTCGGGATGTCGCGCTTGCCTTCAAGCAGCTTGGCGGCGGCGCGGAAGTGGCCGATGTTGGTCATGCACGAACCGATGAACACCTCGTCGATGGTCGCGCCGGCCACGTCGGACAGGGTCTTCACGTCGTCCGGGTCGTTCGGGCAGGCCACGATCGGCTCGTGCACGTCGGCCAGGTCGATCTCGATCACCGCGGCGTACTCGGCGTCGGCATCGGGTTCCAGCAGCTGCGGGTCGGCCAGCCACTCCTCCATCTTCCTGATCCGGCGCGCCAGCGAGCGCGGGTCCTGGTAGCCCTCGGCGATCATCCACTTCAGCAGGGTGATGTTGCTGTTGAGGTATTCGATGATCGGCTCCTTGTCCAGGCGCACGGTGCAGCCGGCGGCCGAGCGCTCGGCCGAGGCGTCGGACAGCTCGAACGCCTGCTCCACCTTCAGCTGCGGCAGGCCCTCGATCTCGAGGATGCGGCCGGAGAAGATGTTCTTCTTGCCCTGCTTGGCCACGGTCAGCAGGCCCTGCTTGATCGCGTACAGCGGGATCGCGTTGACCAGGTCGCGCAGGGTCACGCCCGGCTGCATCTGGCCCTTGAAGCGCACCAGCACACTCTCGGGCATGTCCAGCGGCATGACGCCGGTGGCGGCGGCGAAGGCGACCAGGCCCGAGCCGGCCGGGAACGAGATGCCCACCGGGAAGCGGGTGTGCGAATCGCCGCCGGTGCCGACGGTGTCGGGCAGCAGCATGCGGTTGAGCCAGCTGTGGATCACGCCATCGCCCGGACGCAGCGAGATGCCGCCGCGGGTGGAGATGAACTCCGGCAGGGTGTGGTGGGTCTTGACGTCCACCGGCTTGGGGTAGGCGGCGGTGTGGCAGAACGACTGCATCACCAGGTCGGCGGAGAAGCCCAGGCAGGCCAAGTCCTTCAGCTCGTCGCGGGTCATCGGCCCGGTGGTGTCCTGCGAACCGACCGAGGTCATCTTCGGCTCGCAGTAGGTGCCCGGGCGCACGCCCTGGCCCTCGGCCAGGCCGCAGGCGCGGCCGACCATCTTCTGCGCCAGCGAGAAGCCCTTGCCGGAATCGGCCGGCTGCTGCGGCAGGCGGAACAGGTCCGAGGCCGGCAGGCCCAGCGATTCGCGCGCCTTGGCGGTCAGGCCACGGCCGACGATCAGCGGGATGCGGCCGCCGGCGCGCACCTCGTCGAACAGCACTTCGGACTTGACCTGGAATTCGGCGATGACCTCGCCGTTCTTGATCGCCTTGCCGGCGTACGGCTGCAGCTCGACCACGTCGCCGTGCTCCATCTGCGACACGTCCAGCTCGATCGGCAGGGCGCCTGCGTCTTCCATGGTGTTGTAGAAGATCGGGGCGATCTTGGAGCCCAGGCAGACGCCGCCGAAGCGCTTGTTCGGGATGTAGGGGATGTCCTGCCCGGTGAACCACAGCACGCTGTTGGTCGCCGACTTGCGCGAGGAACCGGTGCCGACCACGTCGCCGACGTAGGCCACCAGGTGGCCCTTCTTCTTCAGGTCGAGGATCGCCTGCACCGGACCGCGCTTGCCGTCCTCTTCCGGCACGAACGGGGCGCCCTCGCGCTTGTTCTTCAGCATCGCCAGGGCGTGCAGCGGGATGTCCGGGCGGGTGGTGGCGTCGGGAGCCGGCGACAGGTCGTCGGTGTTGGTCTCGCCCGGCACCTTGAACACGGTGATGGTCAGGCTCTGCGGCACTTCCGGGCGGCTGGTGAACCACTCGGCGTCGGCCCAGCTGCGCAGCACGGCCTGGGCATTGGCATTGCCGGCCCTGGCCTTCTCCTCCACGTCGTGGAACTGGTCGAACACCAGCAGGGTGTTCTTCAGGCCGTCGGCGGCGATCGCCCCGACCTGGGCGTCGTCCAGCAGTTCGATCAGCGGATGGACGTTGTAGCCGCCGAGCATGGTGCCCAGCAGCTCGGTGGCGCGCTCGCGGCTGATCAGCGCGTTGGTTTCGCTGCCGAAGGCCAGCGCGGCCAAGTACGAGGCCTTGACCTTGGCCGCGTCGTCCACGCCCGCCGGCACGCGGTGGGTGATCAGCTCGACCAGGAACTGCGCCTCGCCGGCCGGCGGGTTCTTCAGCAGTTCGATCAGGTCGGCGGTCTGCTGCGCGGACAGCGGCAGCGGCGGGATCCCGAGCGCGGCGCGCTCTGCGGCGTGGTGGCGGTAGGCTTCCAACATGGGGGATTACTCCGGGAAAACGGCGGTGGTGTGCTTTGTCGTCCCCGCGCAGGCGGGGAGACGGTTTTCAGGTGGCCTTGGGCACGATGACCTTCAGGCCCTTGTAGTAGTCGCGGAAAAAACCGGCGTCGCGGGTGATCAGCGCGTCGCACTGCAGCAGTGCGTGCGCGCCGACGAGGAAATCGGCGACCACGCGCTCGCGCTTGCCGCCACGGGCGCGGAAGCGCTGACCCATGTGCCCGGCACGCATGGCCGCCGTCTCGGAAAGCGGTTCGTAGCGGATGCCCAGCGGCGACAGCATGTCCATGAGGTTGTCGGCGGTGTCGAGCATGGCCTGCACCTCGGCCACCACCGCCTCGCAGACGACCACGTCGTCATGCGCCAGCGCCTCGCCGATGCAGGCTTCCGACGATTCGGCGTAGGTGCTGTCCCCGATCAACAGGTCGATCAGGACATTGGAGTCGAGCGCGATCACGTGCGGTCGTCCGGCTTCCAGTCCGAAGGATCGCGCAGCACCTCGAACGGCTCCAGCGGATCGCCGGGCGCGCGTCCACGAATGGCGCGCATGGCCTCATCGGTGCTGGTGAATCCCTCCGCCAGCCTGAGACTGCCGCGCACCTTGCGCAGTGCCTCGCTCACGTCCTTGCGCAGGATGATGCGGCCGCCATCCAGTTCGACCTTGAGCACGCTGCCCTTGCTCAGGCCCAGCGCGTCGCGCACGGCCTTGGGCAGGGTGATCTGGCCACGCTCGGCGACGGTGGCTTCCATGGGAAGCTCCTCCACATGACGGGGTATGCGGCAATGATACATACCATCCCATGCATACTCAAACCGGCATGGCGATCCGGGCGGACAATGGCCCGGCCCGGTTCGCCGTCCCTGGCCGTCCGGGAACCTGCCACCAAGGGCGAATTGCCGCGACCACGGACCTGTCATCCAATCGGGCCGATAATGGCCTGAACCCTTCAGCCGCCGGGACTGGCGGCCCAGCCACAGGAGCCTCGCCCATGCGCGATTCCTTCGCCACCCGCAACCGCCTGGACCTGGGCGGCAAGAGCTACAGCTACGCCAGCCTGCCCAGGCTCGGCCAGCGCTTCGACCTGAGCCGCCTGCCCTACTCGATGAAGATCCTGCTGGAGAACCTGCTCCGGCACGAGGACGGGGTCACCGTCCTGCCCGCCCATATCGAGGCGGTCGCGCGCTGGGACCCGAAGGCCGAACCGGACACCGAGATCGCCTTCATGCCCGCGCGCGTGGTGCTGCAGGACTTCACCGGCGTGCCCTGCGTGGTCGACCTGGCGGCGATGCGCGACGCGGTGGTCCGGCTGGGCGGCCAGGCCGACCAGATCAATCCGCTGATCCCCTCCGAGCTGGTGATCGACCATTCGGTCCAGGTGGACGTGTTCGGCACCCCGACCGCACTGGACCTCAACGGCAAGATCGAGTTCGAGCGCAACCGCGAGCGCTACGCCTTCCTGCGCTGGGGCCAGAAGGCCTTCGACGGCTTCAAGGTGGTGCCGCCCAACACCGGCATCGTCCACCAGGTGAACCTGGAGAACCTGGCCCGGGTGGTGATGACCGCAGAGAAGGACGGCGAGAGCTGGGCCTACCCGGACACCGTGTTCGGCACCGACTCGCACACCACCATGATCAACGGCATCGGCGTGCTGGGCTGGGGTGTGGGTGGGATCGAGGCCGAGGCGGCGATGCTCGGCCAGCCGTCCTCGATGCTGATCCCGCAGGTGGTCGGCTTCAAGCTCAGCGGCCGGCTGCCCGAGGGCGCCACCGCCACCGACCTGGTCCTGACCGTGACCCAGATGCTGCGCAAGCACGGGGTGGTCGGCAAGTTCGTCGAGTTCTACGGCGACGGCCTGCAGCACCTGCCGCTGGCCGACCGCGCCACCATCGGCAACATGGCGCCCGAGTACGGCGCCACCTGCGGCATCTTCCCGATCGACAGCGAGTCCCTGAATTATCTGCGCCTGTCCGGCCGCAGCGAGGAGCAGATCGCGCTGGTCGAGGCCTACGCCAAGGCCCAGGGCCTGTGGCACGAGCCCGGCAGTCCGCACGCGCAATACAGCAGCACTCTGGAACTGGACATGGGCGAGGTGAAGCCTTCGCTGGCCGGGCCCAAGCGCCCGCAGGACCGGGTCCTGCTGGGCGACATGATGGCCAACTACCGCGAGAACGTCGCCCTGCTCACCGCCGGCCGCGACAAGCGCAGCACCGAGGTGGCCGACTTCATCGCCGAAGGCGGCAACGCCGCGGTCGGCAACGACGCTTTGCAGAAGGGCGTGGCCCACATCGAGATCGACGGTGCCCCGGTCAAGCTGCGCGACGGCGCGGTGGTGATCGCCGCGATCACCTCGTGCACCAACACCTCCAACCCTGCGGTGATGGTCGCCGCCGGCCTGCTGGCGCGCAACGCCGCCGCGCGCGGCCTCAACCGCCAGCCCTGGGTGAAGACCTCGCTCGGCCCGGGTTCACGCGTGGTCACCGACTACCTGGACAAGGCCGGGCTGCTGAAGGAACTGGAGAAGGTCGGCTTCTACATCGTCGGTTACGGCTGCACCACCTGCATCGGCAACTCCGGGCCTTTGCCGCAGGAAGTCAGCGCCGGGATCGCCGCCGGCGACCTGGTGGTGACCTCGGTGCTGTCGGGCAACCGCAACTTCGAGGGCCGCGTGCATCCCGAAGTGAAGATGAACTACCTGGCCTCGCCGCCGCTGGTGGTGGCCTACGCCCTGGCCGGCACCACCGACATCGACCTGACCACCGAGCCGCTGGGCCTGGGCCATGACGGGCGGCCGGTGTTCCTCCGTGACATCTGGCCGAGCAGCAAGGAGATCGGCGACGTGATCGCCGCCACCATCGGCCCGGAAATGTTCAAGCAGAACTACGCCGACGTGTTCAAGGGCGACAGCCGCTGGAACACGATCGAATCGCCCGACGGCGGCCTGTACGCCTGGGACGCGGACTCGACCTACATCAAGAACCCGCCCTACTTCGACGGCATCACGATGGCGGTCGGCAACATCGCCGACATCCACGGCGCGCGGGTGCTGGGACTGTTCGGCGACTCGATCACCACCGACCACATCTCCCCGGCCGGCAACATCAAGAAGGATTCGCCCGCCGGGCGCTTCCTGCAGTCGCGCGGGGTGCAGCCGGCCGACTTCAACAGCTACGGCAGCCGCCGCGGCAACGACGACGTCATGGTCCGCGGGACCTTCGCCAACATCCGGATCAAGAACCTGTTCTTCGGCGGCGAGGAAGGCGGCAACACCCTGTACTTCGGCGCGCAGCCCGCGGAGAAGATGTCGATCTACGACGCGGCTATGCGCTACAAGGGCGAAGGCACGCCCTTGCTGGTGATCGCCGGCAAGGAGTATGGCACCGGTTCCTCGCGCGACTGGGCGGCCAAGGGCACCAACCTGCTGGGGGTCAAGGCGGTGATCGCCGAGAGCTTCGAGCGCATCCACCGCTCCAACCTGGTTGGCATGGGCGTGCTGCCCCTGCAGTTCAAGGACGGCCAGAACGCGCAGTCGCTGGGGCTGGACGGCACCGAGGTGTTCGACATCGCCGGCCTGGCCGACGGCGCCAGCAAGACCGCGCAGGTCACCGCGCGCAAGGCCGACGGCACGGTGGTGGCGTTCGAGCTGCACGTGCTACTGCTGACGCCGAAGGAAGTGGAGTACTTCCGCCACGGCGGCCTGCTGCAGTACGTGCTGCGCCAGCTGGCCGCGAGGAAGGCGGCGTAACCGCCGGAACGGGCGGAAGCCCCGCCCCGCCCAAGGCGCGGGGCGTTCGCCACGACCGCGCGGCAGTGCCGCGCAAGCGGCCGTAGCTCACCCACCACGGCGGCCTGCTGCAGTACGTGCTGCGCCAGCTGGCCGCGAGGAAGGCGGCGTAACCTCCGGAACGGGCGGAAGCCCCGCCCCGCCCAAGGCGCGGGGCGTTCGCCACGACCGCGCGGCAGTGCCGCGCAAGCGGCCGTAGCTCACCCACCACGGCGGCCTGCTGCAGTACGTGCTGCGCCAGCTGGCCGCGAGGAAGGCGGCGTAACCTCCGGAACGGGCGGAAGCCCCGCCCCGCCCAAGGCGCGGGGCGTTCGCCACGACCGCGCGGCAGTGCCGCGCAAGCGGCCGTAGCTCACCCACCACGGCGGCCTGCTGCAGTACGTGCTGCGCCAGCTGGCCGCGAGGAAAGCGGCGTAGCTTCCGGGTGGATCCGGCTCAGCGCGGCTTCCAGTCGGCGTAGTACAGCCGCCACTGGCCGTCCTCGTCGCGCCAGCCGGTGGTCACCTCCCAGGCATTTGCGCGCTCGGGCAGGAAGCGGCCGTGGCCGCCGGTGGCCACGGCGCTGAAGCGCACCGTGGCCCGGTCGCCCTGCAGCCGGACGTCGGCCGGACCCAAGGTCAAGCCGACGCTGGCGTTTGCCAGCAGCTGCGCGCGCACCACCTGCTGCAACGCAGCACGATCGATGCCGCCATTGCCGCTGAAATCGGCGGCCACTCCGTCCATGAAATCGCCGGCACGGCGCTCCTCCAGCGCCGCCTGCATCGCGCCCAACTGCTCGCGCAGCCGCTGTTCCGGCGGGGTCCGCGCGCAGGCCGCGAGCAGCGCCAACAGCACCAGCACACCCCACCCTGCCCACCCTCTGCCCGTGCGTCTGTCCGCTTCGGTTTCCATGCGCTTCGCCTTTTCCATCCGGAACGGTATGCTCGCATCCGCGCTGCAGCCAAGCCCATCCGCCGCCTGCAGCCCGGGATGCACATAAAGAACACCACCTCGGAGGGAGGCGCAATGAGTCCGGATCGTCCTTGGCTGCAGAGCTATCCGAAAGGCGTGCCCGCCACGATCGACCCCGACGAATACCGCTCCGTCGCCGCCGTGTTCGCGGCCTCGGCCTCGCGCTATGGCGACCGCCCGGCCTACCGCAACTTCGGCAAGGAACTGACCTACGCCCAGGTCGACGCGCTGAGCGCGCAGTTCGCCGCCTACCTGCTGGGCGAGCTGGGCCTGAAGAAGGGCGACCGCGTCGCCCTGATGATGCCCAACTGCCTGCAGTACCCGATCGCCACCTTCGGCATCCTGCGCGCCGGCCTGACCGTGGTGAACGTCAACCCGCTGTACACCGCCCGCGAGCTCAAGCACCAGCTGGTCGACGCCGGCGCGGCGGCGATCGTGGTGGTCGACAACTTCGGCCACACCGTGCAGGAAGTGCTGGCCGACACCCCGCTCAAGCAGGTGATCACCACCGGCCTGGGCGACATGATCGGCTTCCCCAAGGGAGCGATCGTCAACTTCGTGCTCAAGTACATCAAGAAGATGGTGCCGGACTACGACATCCCCGGCGCGGTCCGCTTCCGCGAAGCGCTGGCCGCCGGCAAGCGCCATCCGCTGCCGCAGGTGGACATCGACCCGGGCGACATCGCCTTCCTGCAGTACACCGGCGGCACCACCGGCGTGGCCAAGGGCGCGATGCTGACCCATCGCAACCTGGTGGCGAACATGCAGCAGGCCTCGGCCTGGCTGGGCGCCAACGACCTCAAGCGCGGCGAGGAGGTGATCATCACCGCCCTGCCGCTGTACCACATCTTCGCGTTGACCGCGAACGGCCTGGTCTTCATGGAGCTGGGCGGGCTCAACCACCTGATCACCAACCCGCGCGACATGCCCGGCTTCGTCAAGGAGCTCAAGGGCACCCGCTTCACCGCGATCACCGGGGTCAACACCCTGTTCAACGGCCTGCTCAACACCCCCGGTTTCGGCGAGGTGGACTTCTCCTCGCTCAAGGTCACCCTGGGCGGCGGCATGGCGGTGCAGCGCGCGGTGGCCGAGCGCTGGAAGGAAGTGACCGGGGTGACCCTGGTCGAGGCCTACGGCCTGACCGAGACCTCGCCGGCGGTATGCATCAACCCGCTGGACCTGCAGGCGTTCAACGGCGCCATCGGCCTGCCAATTCCTTCAACCGACGTCTGCTTCAAGGACGACGACGGCAACCTGGTGCCGGCCGGCGAAGTCGGCGAGCTGTGCGTCAAGGGCCCGCAGGTGATGAAGGGCTACTGGCAGAAGCCGGAGGAGACGGCCAAGGTGATCGACGCCGACGGCTGGCTGCACACCGGCGACATGGCCCGGATCGACGCCCAGGGCTTCGTCTACATCGTCGACCGCAAGAAGGACATGATCCTGGTCTCGGGCTTCAACGTGTATCCGAACGAGGTCGAGGACGTGGTCGCGGCGATGCCGGGCGTGCTCGAGGTGGCCGCGGTCGGCATACCGGACGAGCGCTCGGGCGAGGCGGTGAAGCTGTTCGTGGTCAAGAAGGACCCCTCGCTCACCGCCGAGCAGGTCAAGGCCTACTGCCGGGAGACGCTGACCGGCTACAAGCAGCCGCGCCAGATCGAATTCCGGACCGAGCTGCCGAAGAGCAACGTCGGCAAGATCCTGCGCAAGGAACTACGCGACGCCCCGGCCAAGGCGGCGGCCGAACCGGCGCACTGAGGCAGCGGCACCCAAGGGGATTCCCGCCAGCTCCGGGATCCCCTGGTGCGGGATCGGCAGCCGCAACGCACGGCCGGCGCCCTGCCGGCCACGTGCCTTTAATTCTCCGTTCAGGTGTAGCATCGCCCGGGCCACCCTAGCCCGCTGCTCCCTGCCGGCGGGCTCCTTGCCCCCGGAGAATCACGATGAGCACGATCGAACCGCTGCAGCGCGTCCACCACTACCCCACCATCCGCGTCCAGACCCCAGCCGACGGCAGCGCCCACTGGCTGTACATGCACGCCGACGCCGGCCAGGGCATCCGCCCGTGCTGCCGCTTCGAGATGCTGGAGGACATGTGGAGCTACATGAGCTCCATCACCCTGCGCGAATCCCAGCGCAGCCCCGGGCGCCTGCGTCACTTCGTGCTGGCCTCGGCCGCCCAGGCCTACAACCTCGGCGGCGACCTGGAGCTGTTCATGCGCCTGATCCGCGAGGGCAACCGCGAGCGCCTGCTGGCCTACGCCCGGCGCTGCGTGGAAGGCGTGCACCACGTCCACACCGGCTTCGGCGGCGACATCCACACCGTGGCCCTGATCCAGGGCGACGCCCTGGGCGGCGGCCTGGAGATGGCCCTGGCCTGCCACACCATCGTCGCCGAGGAAGGCGCGGGCATGGGCCTGCCGGAAGTGCTGTTCGGGCTGTTCCCGGGCATGGGCGCGTACTCGTTCCTGTGCAAGCGGGTCAGCGCGCGCCAGGCCGAGAAGATGATCCTCAGCGGCGAGATCTACAGCAGCGAGGAGATGTACCGGCTCGGCGTGGTCGACGTGCTGGTGCCCAAGGGCCAGGGCGAACGCGCGGTCCAGGACCTGATCCGCCAGCACCAGCGCGCGCCGCACTCGCACCTGGCGATGAACGCCGTGCGCCGGATCGGCCAGCCGGTCAGCTACGACGAACTGATGGGCATCACCGAGGTCTGGGTCGACACCGCGCTGGCGCTGGGCGACAAGGCGCTGCGGACGATGGAGCGGATCGTGCGCGCCCAGACCCGCAGGGCCAGCGCCGACGCCGCCTGATCTCTGCCGCGAGGTCCCAGTACCGGACCAGGGATGGCACACAGGGGGGATGATCGGGCCCGGCAGGATGCCGGGCCTTTGTTTTTGCGGCGGCGGATAGCCGCGGCCGTTCTCAGCTCTCGCCGTCGCGCACGTCTTCGATGCCGCGCAGGCGCACCGCCAGCGCTTCCCGGCCCTGGGTCAGGGCGGCATTGAGCAGGGCGATGCGCTGGCGCCATTCGTTGCGCACCTGCCAATCGGGCAGGCGCATCAGGTCGCTGCCCTGCTCGGCCACCCGCACCAGGCCCATGTTCGCGGCCACGCCCTTGATCGCGTGCGCATGGTCGCGCAGGCGCGCCCAGTCGGCGGATTCGCCGGCATGGCTCATCGCCCCGATGCAGCCGTCGGCGTCGGCCAGGCAGTGGGCGACGAACTCGCGCTCGAATTCGATGCCCATGCCCATCGCCGCCAGTTCGTCCAGCACCGAGGTGTCGAGCACGCCGTCGGCGACCGCCGCCTCGACCGCGGCCGGCCGCGACGCCAGCGCCGCGCCGCGACGGCCGCGCTGGGCGGCGATGTCGGCCAGCACCTCGAGCAGGCGCCCGGCCGCCACCGGCTTGGCCAGGAAGGCGTAGGCCCCGGCCTGCTCGCAGCGCTGGATCGATTCGGGGGTGACGTCGGCGCTGAGCACCACCACCGGCGTGCGCGCGCCGGCGCTGCCGGCCTGCATCACCCGCAGCTGGCGCAGCAGGTCCAGGCCGCTGACCCCGGGCATGTGCAGGTCCACGACCACCGCGTCGTACTCGGCGGCGGCCAGCGCGTCGAGCACCTCCTCGCCGCCGCCCACGCTGGTCACCCGGTGCCCGGCCTTCTGCAACAGCCTCTGCAGGACCATGCGGTTGGCCTCGTAGTCGTCGGCCACCAGCAGCTGCATGCTGCGCACCCGCGCGCGGTGGCGCAGGAACGGGTCGGCGAAGGCGATCACGTTGTCGCCGCCATCCGCGGCCTCGCCGGCCGCCGTGGTCGCGGCCTGGTCGAACGCCGGCGTGCGCCGCGGCGGCGCCGGCGTGGCGAACGGGACCTCGACCCAGAACCTGCTGCCGCGCTCGGCCGTGCTCTCGAACCCGATCCGCCCGCCCATGGCCTCGGCCAGGCCCTTGGCGATGGTCGTCCCCAGGCCGGTACCGCCGTAGCGCCGGGCCAGGCTGCCGTCGGCCTGCTCGAACGCGTCGAACAGCCGCTCGCGCATGGCCTCGGGCACGCCGATGCCGGTATCGGTGACGCTGAAGCGCAGGCGCACGCGCGGATCGTCGGCCGCGGCCGGCAACTGCACCACGTCGACCCGGACCCGGCCCTGGTCGGTGAACTTGACCGCGTTGCCGACCAGGTTCAGCAGCACCTGGCGCAGGTGGCCGGCGTCGCCGCGCACCAGCTCGGGCACCTGCTCGTCGATCACCACCAGGTAGTCCAGCTTCTTGGCCCGGGCCTGCGGCTGCAGGATCAGGCCGATCCCGGCCAGCAGCTCGCGCGGCGAAAAATCCTCCAGGTCCAGCTTGAGCTTGCCGGCCTCGATCGCCGAGATGTCGAGCACATCCTCCACCAGCGCCAGCAGGCTGCGGCTGGAGGCCTGGATGGTGCGCACGCATTCGCGCTGCTCGTCGTCCAGGCGGGTGGTGGCCAGCAGTTCGGACATCCCGGCCAGGCCGTTGAGCGGAGTCCGGAACTCGTGGCTCATGTTGGCCAGGAAGCGGCTCTTGGCCTCGCTGGCGCGGCGCGCCTCCTCGGTGGCGCGGGTCAGCTGCCGCAGCAGGCTCGACAGGTACAAGGGCACCGCGGCCAGGCCGGCGAGCAGGCCCAGCCCCAGGCCGCGGACCGCCGGCTGGGCCCAGTACTCGGTCAGCGCCAGCACCGTGCCGAAGCTGGCCAGGGCCATGGCCACCGCCAGCAGCAGGTAGCGGTTGCCGTAGCGCAGGCCGTTGCCGACCGTCACCCACATGATCACCACGTAGATCCAGGCCAGCGGCTCGCCCATCCGGATCATGCCGGCGGCCATCAGCCCGTAGTCGGCCAGCATGCCCACCGCCCGGCGCCCGTCGGAGCGCGCCGGATGCGCCAGCAATGCAGCGAAGATGCCCAGGCTCAGGCCCAGTCCGGTGAGCACGATCGCCAGCACGTCGCGGTACTGGTCGGCATCCAGGCCCGCCCGCGAGGACGGCAGCAGCACGTAGCCCAGGATCAGCACGATCAGCGCGATCCGCACCAGCGCCTGGCCGTGCTCGCTGTCCGGCCGGTGCGACAGGCGTGCCTTCAGCCAGGCGATGGGCTCAGGCATGGCCGACGGCTCCCGGGCGCGCCGATGCGGTCGAGCACTGCTCGCAGATCTGCAGCAGGCGCTCGCGCCCGCGCATCAGCGCGTCCACGCAATGCGGATCGAACAGGCGCCCGCGCTGGGCGTAGAGCCAGGCCAGGGCCGCGTCGATCGTCCAGGCCTCCTTGTAGGGCCGCGGCGAGATCAGCGCGTCGAACACGTCGGCCACCGCCACGATCCGCGCCTCCAGCGGGATCGCCTCGCCGGCCAGGCCGTCGGGATAACCGCTGCCGTCGTAGCGCTCGTGGTGGCGCAGGGCGATCAGCGCGCCGACCTGGATGAAGCGGTTCTGGCTGCCGGCCAGCAGCTCGTAGCCGATCCGCGGATGCCGGCGCATGACCGCCATCTCGTCCTCTTCCAGCTTGCCCGGCTTCATCAGCACCGCGTCGGGGATGGCGATCTTGCCCATGTCGTGCAAGGGTGCGGCCATCTCGATGATGCGCACGTCGTCTTCCGCCAGGCCCAGGCCCTCGGCGATCAGCCCGGCCACCCGCGACATCCGCTCCAGGAAGGCGCTGGTGCCCGCGTCCCGGAACTCGATCGCCCGCGCCAGCCGCGACAGGGTCTCGCGCTCGCGCTCCTCGACCTCGTGCATGCTCGACAGCAGCCTCTGCTCGAGCGACAGCGCCCTCTGCTTGACCGTCTCGGTCTGCTGCCGCAGCTGCAGAAGGTTGTGGCAGCGGGCGCGCAGCTCGCGCGGACGGACCGGCTTGACCAGGAAATCGATCACCCCGGCTTCCAGCGCCGCCTGGCGCACCGGCTCGTCGCCGACCACGGTGATCAGCACGATCGGGATGTCGCGGTGCTTGGGCATGCGCCGGAAACGGCGGGCGAACTCCAGCCCGTCCATGCCCGGCATCCGGTAGTCCAGCAGCAGGAGGTCGGTGGGGTTGTCGTCGCACCAGGCCAGGGCCTGGCGGGCGTCGCCGAAGTCGTGCACGGCCAGTTCCGAGGCGATGTCCTCGATAATGTGGCGCAGCATCGTGCGCGCCGATGCCTGGTCGTCGACGATGACGATGTCCAAGTCCCTGTCCGCCCCGCTCCGTCCCGCCTGAGCGGCGGAGAATAACGCGGTATTGGCCGTGCCCGCATCCATGGTCGCCCCCCGCCATGCGACGGCGGCGGGCATGAGGCCGCCGCCGGCTGGCCCTGGGAAACACGCAGGAAGCGTGCCAGGGAGGTCAAGCCAGGCTGCGACAGACCATCGCAGTGGGCCCGACCCGCCCCGGCCCGCGGGCCTCAGCCGGCCTGCTCGGGCCGCATGTACGGGAACAGCAGCACGTCGCGGATCGAGGTGCTGCCGGTCAGCAGCATCACCAGGCGGTCGATGCCGATGCCCAGGCCGCCGGTCGGGGCCATGCCGTATTCCAGCGCGCGGATGTAGTCGGCGTCGTAGTGCATGGCCTCGTCGTCGCCGCCCTCCTTGGCCTCGACCTGAGCCTGGAAGCGCGCGGCCTGGTCCTCGGGGTCGTTCAGCTCGGAGAAGCCGTTGGCGATCTCCTTGCCGTTGATGAACAGCTCGAAGCGGTCGGTGTAGCCGGCCTCGGTGTCGGAGGCGCGGGCCAGCGGCGAGACCTCGACCGGATGGTCGGTGATGAAGGTCGGCTGGACCAGGGTGTGCTCGACCGTGGCCTCGAAGATCTCCAGCAAAAGCTTGCCCCAGCCGTACGACGGCTTGACCCTGATCTTCAGCCGCTCGCAGTGGCGCCAGAGCGCCTCGCGGTCGGTGCAGTCGGCCGCCGAGATCTCCGGGTTGTGGTGGCGCACCGCCTCGTCCATGCGCCAGCGACGGAACCTCGGGCCCAGGTCGATCGCCTGCCCCTCCCACTCCACCTGGGTGGTGCCCAGCACCGACGCCGCGGTGTCGCGGATAACGTTCTCGGTCAGGTCCATGACCTCGTGGTAGGTGGCGTAGGCCTCGTACAGCTCCAGCATCGTGAACTCGGGGTTGTGCCGGGTCGACACCCCCTCGTTGCGGAAGTTGCGGTTGATCTCGTAGACCCGCTCCAGGCCGCCGACCACCAGCCGCTTGAGGTACAGCTCCGGCGCCACCCGCAGGTACAGCTGCAGGTCCAGCGCGTTGTGGTGGGTGACGAAGGGCTTCGCCGTGGCGCCGCCGGGGATGTAGTGCATCATCGGCGTCTCCACTTCCAGGAAGCGGCGGGTGTCCAGCCACTCGCGGATCGCGCGGATGATCTTCGAGCGCTTGACGAACACCTCGCGCGCCTCGGGGGTGACGATCAGGTCGACGTAGCGCTGGCGGTAGCGCTGCTCCACGTCGCTCAGGCCGTGCCACTTGTCCGGCAGCGGCCGCAAGGACTTGGTCAGCAGTCGCAACGAGGTCGCCTTGACCGACAGCTCGCCGGTGCGGGTGCGGGTCAGCCCGCCCTCGACCGCGACGATGTCGCCCACGTCGAACGACTTGAACGCCTCGTAGGCCTCGCCCAGCACACTGCCCTGCAGGAACAGCTGGATCTTCCCCGACTCGTCCATCACCTGGGCGAAGCTGGCCTTGCCCATCACCCGCTTGGCCATCAGCCGGCCGGCGACCGCCACGGTGCGCGGCAGGGCTTCCAGCGCCTCGGCGGTCCAGGCTTCCGCGTCGGCGAACTCGGCCTGCAGGTCGCCGGCGTAGTCGGCGCGCTTGAAGTCGTTGGGGAAGGCCACGCCCTGGGTGCGCAGGGCGGCGAGCTTGGCGCGGCGCTCGGCGATCAGGTGGTTCTCGTCGACCGGGGCGGACGGGGCGGTGTCGGTGGGCTGGGTCATGGTGTCGATCGGATGCCGGAAGGTCGTATTCCAGGGAAGCAGGGGCCCGGCATCCGCATCGCGGCACCGGGCATCTCGTCGGGGGAGGATACGGACGCGGTGCCTGGCGTGGGGGCCTTGCGGCCCCGACGCGTCAAGCCGCGTCGGACCGTTTGGCGCCAGCCTCCAGGCCGGCCTTGAGGCTGGCCTCGACGAACTCGTCCAGGTCGCCGTCGAGTACCTTCTGGGTGTCGCTGCGCTCGATCCCGGTGCGCAGGTCCTTGATCCGGCTCTGGTCGAGCACGTAGTTGCGGATCTGGCTGCCCCAGCCGATGTCGGACTTGGTCGCCTCGACCGCGTCGCGCTCGGCATTGCGCTTCTGGATCTCCAGCTCGTAGAGCTTGGCCGCCAGCATCTTCATCGCGTTGTCGCGGTTCTGGTGCTGGCTGCGGCCGGTCTGGCAGGCGACCACTATCCCGGTCGGCACGTGGGTGATGCGCACCGCCGACTCGGTCTTGTTCACGTGCTGGCCGCCGGCACCCGAGGAGCGGTACACGTCGGTCTTCAGGTCGGCCGGATTGATCTCGATGTCGATGTTGTCGTCGACCTCGGGCGAGACGAACACCGAGGTGAAACTGGTGTGGCGGCGGTTGTCCGAATCGAACGGCGACTTGCGCACCAGCCGGTGCACGCCGGTCTCGGTCTTCAGCCAGCCGTAGGCGAAGTCGCCTTCCACCCGCAGGGTAGCCGACTTGATCCCGGCGACGTCGCCGCCGCTGGCCTCCATCAGCTCGGTCTTCCAGCCGCGCGACTCGCACCAGCGCAGGTACATGCGCAAAAGGATCTCGGCCCAGTCCTGGGCCTCGGTGCCGCCGGCGCCGGCCTGGATGTCGACGAAGGCGTTGGAGGCGTCCATCTTGCCGGAGAACATGCGCTGGAATTCCAGCGATTCGATGTGCTTCTCGAAGCGGTCGCCGTCGGCGACCACCGCCAGCGCGGTGTCCTCGTCCTGCTCGCTCTCGGCCAGCTCCAGCAGTTCGGTCGAGCCTTCCAGGCCTTCCAGCACCGAGGCGATGCCGCCGACGGTCTTCTCCAGCAAAGAGCGCTCGCGGCCCAGGCCCTGGGCGCGTTCGGGATCGTCCCAGACGTTGGGCAGCTCCAGTTCGCGGTTTACTTCTTCCAGACGCTCCTTCTTGGCGTCGTAGTCAAAGATACCCCCGGAGCGAGACCACCCGACCGGTGAGGTCGGCGATGCGCTGGCGGACGGGATTGAGCTCGATCATGGCGGGGGCGGAGGCAGGAAAAACGGCCGCAGATTCTAGCAGGATGGCCGGGTGCCGCCCTAGCCGCCGTCCTGCGGGGCCGGGGCGCTGCCGTTGTCTTCCTGCAGCTCCTGCTTGAACGGGATGTCCGGCGGCGGGCGCCCCTGCGCCGGCTGCTCGTTCATGTTGTCGTTGCTGATGCCGCAGCCGCCGCCCAGCTGCAGCAGCGAAACCACGCAGTTGAGCTTGCGGCCGTTGCCGCCCGGGATCGGGATCGCCACCGACTTGATGCCCTTGCGCACCCATTCGGCCAGAAGGGACTCGTTCGGCACCCAGTAGCGGTCGAAGCTGGTGGCCTGGTAGTCGCTGGGCGGCCGCTTGAGCCAGGTGCCGGACTGGTCGAAGCGCTCGCGGGTCCAGCTGTCGTTGTCGCCGCCCGGCGCGCCGCGGTCGGCGACGCCTTCGCCCGGACCTTCGCCGGGCCCCTGTCCCGGCCCCCGGCCCTCGCCCTGGCCGGGTCCCTCGCCCTGGCCCGGCAGGCGCACCCGGCCTTGGCCGTCGAACAGCCCCGGCGCCGAACCGCCCGGCCGGGCCTGGCCTTCGCGGGCCTGGCCCCAGTCGTCGCCGGCCAGCGCACGCTCCCAGCCATCGCCCGGCGCGGGTCGCGCGGCCGCAGCGGCGCTCGCCGCTCCCGGTGCACGCGATTCGCGTGCCGCCGTGCCCGGACTGCCGGCCGGCGCCGCGGCCCGGGCTTGGCCTGCGGATGCAGAGGATGGCGACGCCGCAGCGGGCGCCGGGACCGGCGAGGGAGCAGGCGACGGCATCGCCACCTCGCGCTGGCGCACATTGCCTTCGGGCGCGCGCCGCAACTGCGGATCCACCACCGGCGCGCGCACCGCCGTGGCCTGCCGCAGCTCGGGCAAGGGTTCGTCGACCTCGCGCTGGCGCAGTTGCGGTTCGGCCGGTCGCGGCACCGCCACGTCGATCTCCCGCGCCCGCGGCGAAGGCACCGTTGGCGCCTCCACCACCGCTACCTCGCGCGGCCGGACCTGGAGCTCGGCCGGTCGCCGCGGCTGGACCTCGCGCAGGGTCGGCGGCGGCAGCACGTAGTCGATCGTGGGCTGCTCGACCTCGGTCACCTGGACGGGCTGCTCCGCGGCGGGCGCCTCCACGGGCCGCTCGACCGGCTGCGGCACCTCGCGTTCGGCGACCTGGGCCTCCACGGGCTCCGGCATGGCCGGCAGCGTAGCCGGCAGTTCCGGCATCGTCACGGGGGGGGCCGCCAGCTCCTCGGCCACCGCCTCGGCCGGCGCGGTCGCGGACGAGGCTGGGGCCGACGGTTCGGCCACGGCCGCGGCCTGCGCGGTGGCTTCATCGGCCGTCGCCGCCGCCGACGGGTCGCCGCTCGCGGCCGGCGTGCCCGGATCGCCACGACCGACGAAGCCGATCCCGATCCGCTCGCCACCACCGCCGGCCTCGGGCGGGTCCGGCGGCGGCAGCGACTGCATCCAGGCCATCCACGCCAGCAGGGCCAGGAACAGCAGGTGCAGGATGAACGTGCCCAGGCGCGAGACCCAGCGCATGGGACGCTCCTCGCGCGGCGCCGGCCACCAGCTCTGGCGGAACAGGGCCAGGAATGCCTGCCCCGGCGAAAGCTCCTCGCCCCGCGCCGGCGGCACCGGGCCGCGCTGCGCCAGCAAGGTCTCGATCTCGGCCGCGCGCGCATGCGGCCGCGCCGGCAGCCGCGGCAGCGACTTCATCCACAGGGCCCAGCCGTACGGCAGGCCGGTGGCGCGCTCGACCAGCATGCGCGCGCCGTAACGCGCGTTGAGCGCCGCGACGATCTCGGCGGCCCGCGTCACCGGCAAGCCACCACGAGGCCTGTCTGCGCCGGGCGCATGCGGGAGGCCGGCCTAGGCTGCGTTGCCGCGCGGCATGTAGGGCGCCGCACCGCTATCGTGGTCGGTGGCGTCGCGCACCGCGGTCACGCCGGGCACGCGCGCGATCAGGGTCTTCTCGATGCCCTGCTTGAGGGTGACGTCGGCCATGCCGCAGCCGTGGCAGCCGCCGCCGAAACGCAGCAGGACCACGCCCTCGGCCGACACCTCCTGGACCGTGGCACGGCCGCCGTGCGAGGCCAGCTGCGGGTTGACCTCGTTGTCCATCACCCAGCGCACGCGCTCGACCAAAGAGGCCGAATCGGCCGGGGCCTCGCCCTTGATCTTCGGCGCGCGGATGGTCAGCTGTGCGCCGGTGCCCTGGTAGACGTAGTCGATCTCGGCGCCGTCCAGCCAGGCCACGCTGTCGGCGGCCACGTACAGGGTGAAGCCTTCGCAGTCCACCGCCCACTCGTCGCCGGCCAGTTCGGCCGGCTCGGCGAATTCCAGCCGCGCATCGGCCTGCGGAGTACCCGGATGCACGGCGCTCAGGCGCACGCCCAGGCCGGGGACGGCCTCGCGTTCGATCAGCTTGCGGAAGTGGGCCTGCGCGGTGTCTGAGATGTTGATCATGCGGGTATTCTAGCCCCGACCCGGTGAGCGTCCGCAGCCGATCCGCCACGGCCGCCACGGCCGTTCAGTCGCGGCCCGCTCACGTCTCCCCGAGCCGATGGAGGACCGCCGCCATGACCGACCTGATCCCGCTCGCCCGGGCGCACTGCCTGCCCCGCCGCGGCCACGAGCACCGGCTCGGCCAGGCCCGGGTGGCCGAACTGCTGCCGCAGGTCCCCGGCTGGGAGCTGGCCGAGGAAGGCCGCGCCCTGGTCCGCACCTTCCGCTTCGAGGACTACCACCGCACCCTGGCCTTCGTGAACGCCCTGGCCTGGATCGCCCACCGCGAGGACCACCACCCCGACCTGGGCGTGCACTACGACCGCTGCGTGGTCCGCTTCTCGACCCACGACGTCGGCGGCCTGAGCGAGAACGACTTCATCTGCGCGGCCAAGGCCGCCGCCCTCCTGGAGGAACGCGCATGAACCGCCATTCCGTACCGCCGCTGGCCGCCCTCGCCGCCGTCCTGTCGCTGGCCGCCTGCGGCGGGCAGGCCCCGCCCGCGCCGCCGGCGCAGCCCCCGACCGAGGTCGCCGCACTGGACACCCCGCCGCCGCAATACCCCATCGCGCTGGCCTGCGCCGGAGTCGGCGGCCAGAGCGTGCTCAAGGTCGAGGTCGGCCCGGCCGGCAGCCCGACCCGGATCGACCTGGTCCGCGGCAGCGGCAGCGACGACCTGGACCGGCTGGCGCGCGAGGCCGTGCAGGGCTGGAAGTTCAAGCCAGCCACCCGCGGCGGCCAGCCGGCGGCCCAGACCATCCAGGTGCCGGTGAGCTTCACCGTGCCGCAGGTGCGCCCGGACGAATGCTTCGCCCTGGACGCCGGCCGCGCGCCGACGCAGTGACCTCCCTGTCCATCCCGCAGGATCCGCCCCTCCAAGGAAGGCCATCGCCGCATGCTTGACGCTTCGACCTCCTACGTCCTCGTCGCCCTGGCGGTGACCCTGGCCGCCGGCCTGGCCACCGGCCTGGGCAGCCTGCTGGTGATCTTCGCCAAGGGTCCCAACCCGCGCCTGCTCGCCTTCGGCCTGGCCTTCGCCGGCGGCGCGATGGTGTACGTGTCGCTGTCGGAGATCCTCAACAAGTCGATCGCCTCGTTCACCGTGGCCTACGGGGCGAAGATGGGCTTCACCTGCGCCACCCTCGCCTTCCTGGGCGGGATGGTGGCGATCATGCTGATCGACCGGCTTGTCCCCAACCCGCACGACAGCCTGACCACCGACGATCCGGACCTGCGCGAGCACAACCGCGACTACATCCGCCGGGTCGGGCTGATGACCGCGGTGGCGATCACCGCGCACAACTTCCCCGAGGGCCTGGCCACGTTCTTCGCCACCCTGGAAAGCCCGGCGGTGGGACTGCCGCTGGCGTTCGCCATCGCCATCCACAACATCCCCGAGGGCATCGCCATCGCGGTGCCGGTCTACTACGCCACCGGCAGCAAGACCTACGCCTTCATCGCCAGCCTGCTGTCGGGCCTGGCCGAGCCGGTGGGCGCGGCGATCGGCTACGGGCTGCTGTCGAGCGTGCTGTCGGAGGCGGTGTTCGGGGCGGTGTTCGGGGTGATCGCCGGGGTGATGGTGTTCCTGGCCATCGACGAACTGCTACCGGCGGCCAAGCGTTACGCCAAGGGCCACGAGACGGTCTACGGCCTGGTCAGCGGCATGGGCGTGCTGGCGGTGAGCCTGGTGCTGTTCAAGTGGTGAGGCCGCCGGCCGAGACGGTCAGTCCAGCCGGTCCAGCACCTCGCGCAGTTCCGGGGCCAGCGGGGCGTTGAGGGTGTAGGCCGTGCGCCCGTCGTCGAGGGTGAACTCCAGCGACGCAGCGTGCAGGAACAGCCGCCGCAGGCCCGCCTTGTCGCGCAGCCGCCGGTTGGCTTCCGGATCGCCGTACTTGTCGTCCCCAGCCACCGCATGGCCGATGTGCTGCGCATGCACCCGGATCTGGTGGGTGCGGCCGGTCTCGATCCGCACCTCGCAATAGGACTGCCCGCCGCGCCGCTCCAGCAGCCGGAAATGGCTCAGCGACGGCTTGCCGTCATGGTTGACCTGCACGTGCCGCTCCCCGCCCTGGCGCAGGCCCACGTGCAGGGGCGCATCCACGCTCATCGTCCCGTCCGGCATCCGCCCGGTCAGCAGGGTCAGGTAGCGCTTGCGGATGCCGCCGCCCGCCCCGCCTTCGCGCATGAGCGCCTGCAGCTCGGCCAGGGCCGAGCGCTTCTTGGCCACCACCAGCACCCCCGAGGTGTCCCGGTCCAGGCGATGGGCCAGCTCCAGGGTCTGGCCCGGACGCAAGGCCCGCAGGGTCTCGATCGCGCCGAAGGAGATGCCGCTGCCGCCATGGCTGGCCACCCCGGAAGGCTTGTCCAGCACCAGCAGGCGTGCGTCCTCGAACACGATCGCCGCCTCGATCCGCTGCAGCAGCCCCGGCGCCGGGGTGCCGCGCTCGGCCTCCCCTTCCAGCCGTACGGGCGGGATCCGGACCTCGTCGCCGCCCGCCAGCTTGCGCTCGGCCTTGGCCCGGCCGCCGTTCACGCGGACCTGGCCGCTGCGCACCAGCTTGTAGACCAGGCTGCGCGGGGCGCCCTTGAGCTGGCCGAGCAGGAAGTTGTCCAGGCGCTGGCCATCGCGGTCGTCCGGCACCTTCACGGTGCGGGCGCCGGCCCGGCTGGGGGCGGTATCGGTCATCGGCGACTATCTGTTAGACTCGGGGGGTCATGTAAGGGTTTGATTCCGCTGGAAGAAGCTGCAGGGCCGAAAGCCCGGGCTTCCCGCGATCCCGGTACAGCACGCGACCACCGCCCCCGGGGCGGCCATGTTAGCGGCTTGCCGGCAGGCCCGGCCATGGCCCGGTGGGTCAGAGCACCGGTAGCTGAACATGTCCCGCGTGGCGTCCGCGCCGCCGGCCCGCTGTACCCATAGGCAATACAACAAGCGCTCCCGCGGCCCGCCGTGGTGTTGCAGCGCTGGAAACCAGGATCCGCCCGGACGCGCCATGCGCGAGGGGCGGCGAAGCCCGCCTGCCGCCTCCGGCCCCCGCCGCGAAGCAAGGCGGGATTCCAGTCGGCCAACGCCCGGCGTTCCGCGCGGTAGAGCGCAAGGAACGCACCATGAAGCGAATGCTGATCAACGCCACGCAGGCCGAAGAGCTGCGCGTGGCCATCGTCGACGGCCAGAACCTGTACGACATCGACATCGAACAGCCGTCCAAGGAACAGAAGAAGTCCAACATCTACAAGGGCCGCATCACCCGGCTCGAACCCTCGCTGGAGGCCGCCTTCGTCGAGTACGGCGCCGAGCGCCACGGCTTCCTGCCGCTGAAGGAAATCTCCCGCGACTACTTCCAGGCCGGGGTCGACCCGAACAAGGCCGGCATCCGCGAGCTGCTGCGCGAGGGCCAGGAAGTGGTGGTCCAGATCGACAAGGACGAGCGCGGCAACAAGGGCGCGGCCCTGACCACGTTCATCTCCCTGGCCGGCCGCTACATGGTGCTGATGCCCAATTCGCCGACCGCCGGCGGGGTCTCGCGCCGAATCGAGGGCGAGGACCGGGCCGAGCTCAAGCGCGCCATGGACGCGCTGAACATCCCCGACGACATGGGCGTGATCATCCGCACCGCCGGCGTCGGCCGCGACGCCGAAGAGCTGCAGTGGGACCTGGACTACCTGCTGGCCGCCTGGCGCGCGATCGCCGAGGCCGCGCTGAGCAAGCCGGCCCCGTTCCTGATCTACCAGGAAAGCCGGCTGATCATCCGCGCCCTGCGCGACTACCTGCGCGCCGACATCGGCGAGATCCTGGTCGACACCGAGGAGATGTACAACGACGCGCGCGAGTTCATGTCGCAGGTGATGCCGCAGAGCCTGCGCAAGCTCAAGCACTACACCGACGACATCCCGCTGTTCAACCGCTTCCAGATCGAGTCGCAGATCGAGAACGCCTACGAGCGCACCATCCGCCTGCCCTCCGGCGGCGCCCTGGTGATCGACCAGACCGAGGCCCTGACCGCGATCGACGTCAACTCCGCACGCGCCACCAAGGGCGGTGACATCGAGGAGACCGCGTTCCACACCAACCTGGAGGCGGCCGAGGAAGTGGCCCGCCAGCTGCGCCTGCGCGACCTCGGCGGCCTGGTGGTGATCGACTTCATCGACATGTCCTCGACCAAGCACCAGCGCGCGGTCGAGGACCGCCTGCAGGGCGCGCTCAAGTACGACCGCGCCCGGGTCCAGCTGGGCCGGATCTCGCGCTTCGGCCTGATGGAGATGAGCCGCCAGCGCCTGCGCGCCAGCCTGGGCGAATCCAGCCAGATCGTCTGCCCGCGCTGCGAGGGCCACGGCCGCATGCGCAGCGTGGAATCGCTGTCGCTGTCGATCATCCGCGTCGCCGAGGAGCACGCGATGAAGGAGAACACCGGGCAGGTGCTGGTCCAGGCCCCGGTGGAGATCGCCAACTTCCTGCTCAACGAGAAGCGCAGCGCGCTGCGCGAGATCGAGACCCGCCACGACGCGCCGATAATTATTGTGGCCGACGAGCAGTTGCATACCCCGCACTACGAAGTCACCCGCCTGCGCGAGAACGAGCTGGGCGAGGAAAGCGGCAAGCCCAGCTACCAGCGCGGCACCCCGCGCAAGCTGCCGGTGCACGCACTGACCAAGGCCCAGCTCAACATCCCGCCGCCGCCGGCGGTGACCCGCGTGGCCCCGCCGCGCCCGGCCCCGGTGCGCGAGGAACGCGAGGAAGCGCCGGCTGCGGTCGCCGCGCCCGCCCCGGCGCCGCGCGCGACGGTCGCGGCTCCGGCCTCCGGCGGCGTGGTCGGCTTCCTCAAGCGGCTGTTCGGCGCGGCCGAGGCCACGCCGGCCGCCGCGCCCGAGCGCAGCGAGAACAACAACCGCGGCAACCGCCAGGAGCGTCGCCGCGACGGTCGTGACGGCCGCAGCGAGGGCCAGGCCGGCCAGGGCGGCCGCGGCCAGCAGCAGAAGCAGCGTGGCCAGGGCAAGGGCGGCGAGCAGAAGCCGCAGCAGCCCAGGCAGGAACGCCAGGAGCGCCAGCAGCCGCAGAAGGGCGAGAAGAGCGAGAAGGGCATCCAGCAGCAGGGCCAGCCCCAGGCCGGCAAGGCCTCGCAGCCCACGCAGAAACAGCAGAACCCGAACCGCCAGCCAAGGCCGGCCCAGCAGGTCGAGGCCGGCGCCGAAGCCGCGCAGAACCGCCAGCCGTCCCAGCGGCCGCGTGGCGAGGAACCGGTGAAGGCCCCGGCCGCCGCCGAAACCGCGGCCACGAGCCCGATTGCCGCCACCGCTGCGGTCGCTACCGCCGCCACGCCGGTGCTCGCCGATGCCGTCCCCGCACCCGCCGACACCGCGGTCGATCCGGCCCTGGTCGCGGCTGCCGCCGTGACCGACGGTGAAGCCGCAGCCGGCGACGAAGCCGCCACCGAAGGCGGTAGCCGCCGCCGTCGTGGCCGTCGCGGCGGCCGCCGCCGCCGCCGCGGGGGCGAGGGTGCCGGCGTGCTGGGCGAGAACGGCCAGGACGAGGCCGGCGACGCGCTGGACGCACTCGACGCCGCGGACGACGACTCCGACGGCACCGAGGCGACCGACGCCGGCCAGCCGGCGGCCACGATCAGCACCGCCGGCCAGCCGGAGTTCGATTTCGACGACATCGCGCCGGCGCCGACTCCTGCGCCTGCCGCGGTCGCGGCCGCCACGGACTCAGCACCGGTCGAGGTCGCAGCAGCGAATCCGCCGACCGCCACCGAAGCGGTGACCGATGCCGCCAGCACGGAACCCGTGCTGCCGGAAACCCAGGCGGTCCAGGCCGCGGAAGTCCCGGCCCCGGCCGGGACGGTGGTCGAAGCCGAGACGCAGCCGGTCGAACCGACCCCGGCACCTGCCGCCGCCGCGGTCGCAGCCGCCGAACCGGTCGACCCGGCGCCGCTGGCCTCCCCGGCCGACGCCGCCGCGCTGGCCACGGCCAGCGAGGACAGCCCCTCCGTGCCGCCGGCAGCGGAGGCGTCCGAGCCTGCCACGCCAGCCGGGGAGTCCCCGGCCAGCGCCGCTCCGGCCCCGGTGTTCACCACCGCCGGCCTGTTCGATGCCTTGCCGCCCGCCGGCCCGATCGGCGCGACGACCGCATCGGCCGAAGCCGAGGTCCCGGTCGCAGCCGACAATGCCGTTGCCGCGGCACCGGAGCAGGCACCGGCCAGCAAGGACGAAACCGAAGAAGGCGACGACGTCCCGCGTCCGGCCGCCTGACGCACCGCCGGCTCCCGCGCGTCATGCGCGGGAGCCCGGCCCGGCCTTGCGCCACCCTGCCCCTGCGGCTACAGCGAACTTCCCGGATCCATCAGCCCGTAGCGGGTCGCCAGCCGCGCCAGGGCGATGCTGTCCTGCACCCCGATCTTCTCGAACAGCCGCGACTTGTGGGTGTTGACGGTCTTGGCGCTCAGGCTCAGGCGCTTGGCGATCGCGTCCTGGCGCAGGCCCTGCACCAGCAGCATCGCCACCTCCAGCTCGCGCGGCGAAAGCAGGTCGAACGGCGACTGCTCGCCATCCACGCTGGCCAGGGCCATGTTCTGGGCGATGCTGCTGCCGAGATAGCGCTTGCCGTGGGCGACGTCGCGCACCGCGCGCAACAGCTCGCGCGCATCGCCGCCCTTGCCGACGTAGCCGCCGGCGCCCACGTCGAGCAGGCGCTTGGGCAAGGGCCCGTCCTCGAGCACCGACACGATCACCACCCGCCCCGGCAGCCCGCTGCGGACGATGCGTTCGGTCACCTCCAGCCCGCTGATGCCGGGCAGGTGCAGGTCGCACAGGATCACGTCGGGCTGCAGCCTGCGGATCTGCGGCAAGGCATCCTCGCCGCTCTCGGCTTCGCCGACGATCTCGATGTCGGTCTCCGCCGACAGGATCATGCGCAGGCCGGTCCTGACCAGCGCATGGTCGTCCACCAGAAAAACGCGGATGGTCATGCCGCTCCCTCGGTATGGCCTTCACGCCCAGCCTATCGCCGCCCCTGCCGCCGGGCAAGCGAGGAATCGGGGATACTCCGGCCTCGTTTCCGGGGAAACTCCATGACACCGATTTCCATACTCCGCCCGCGCCTGGCGCCGGCCCTGCTGCTGGGCGCGGCGCTGTTCGCCATCTCCACCCAGGCACCCGCGCGCGCCGATGCACCGCCCGCCGATGTTGCCGCCGCCTGGCAGTCCCAGGTCGAGCGCGTGAGCGCAGGCACCGACACCGCCGCGCGCGCGGCGGCGATCACCGCACGCCTGGACCAGCTGGGGCTGCCTTGGCAGGAAGAAGCCTTCGAACACGATGGCAAGCACGGCCGCAACCTGCTGGTCGACCTCGGCGGCCCGCAGGACGCGCCTTTGCTGCTGATCGGCGCGCACTACGACCGGGTCGAGGTCGGCCACGGTGCCACCGACAACGCCTCCGGGGTGGCCGCGGTGCTGGAACTGGCGCAGGCCCTGAAGGCGCGGCCGCTGCCCGGCCACCGGGTGAGGCTGGCGTTCTGGGACCTTGAGGAACACGGCCTGCTCGGCTCGCGCGCCTGGGTCGCCGCACCCGGGCAGGAGAAGCCGGCTTTGTACGTGAACTTCGACGTGTTCGGCTGGGGCGACACCCTGTGGATGATGGCGCCCGACGGCCAGGCCGCGCTGGTGGACGCAGTGCGCGCGGCCAGCGCACTCGAGCGCATCGGCTTCAGTCCCGGCGAGAAGTATCCGCCGACCGACCACCTGGCCTTCCTGCGCGCTGGCTGGCCGGCGGTGTCGTTCTCGCTGGTCGGCGGCGAGGAGATCGACGGCATCCTGCAGGTGTTCGCCGGGCAGAAGCCCGAGCCGGCGCCGAAGGTGATGCGGGTCATCCACAGCCCCGGCGACGACGCCAGCCAGCTCGATCCGGGCAACATCGCCGCCGCGCTGCGCGTCCTGGAGGCCGGGCTGCGCGCCTGGGACGCCGCGCCCGCGAATCGATGAGCCCGCGCACACGCTAACCTTGCGCATCGGACAAGGGGCTGCGCCATGTGGAAACCGATCCTCGCCATCGCCGTCGGCTCGACCGCCGGCGGCCTGCTGCGCTGGGGCCTGGGCCTGCGCTTCAACGCCCTGCTGGCGAACCTGCCGCTGGGCACCCTGTGCTCGAACCTGATCGCCGGCTACGTGATCGGGGTCGCCATCGCCTGGTTCGCGCAGGTCCCGGGCCTGGCCCCGGAGTGGCGGCTGCTGATCATCACCGGCTTCTGCGGCGGGCTGTCTACCTTCTCCACCTTCTCGGCCGAGGTGGTCGCCCTGCTCCAGCGCAACCAGCCCGGCTGGGCGGCGACGGTGATCGCGGTGCACGTGGCCGGCTCGGTGCTGGCGACGCTGGCGGGGATCGCGACCTGTCACTGGTTGCGTGGGTGAGGTGGCGGAGAGAGTGGGATTCGAACCCACGGTAGTGTCGCCACTACGCCGGTTTTCAAGACCGGTGCCTTAAACCGCTCGGCCATCTCTCCGTTGTACTTGCCTCCGATGCTTGCGCATCGGTGCCGGTCCTGCGCCTGCGCCGGCGCGGGATTGTCGCACGCCGTATCGCGCGCTTCAGCCGGCCTCGGCCGCTTCGGCCACCGCCGCGCCCTTCTTGCCGCCGCAGTTGCCGCAGTCCAGGCGCGAGGATTCGATCTGCGCGGGCAGGTGCTCGGCGAGGAAGTCGATGAACACCCGCACCGCCGGCAGCAGGCCGCGGCGCGAGGCGAACACCGCATGGCAGATGCCCTGAGGCAGCGACCATTCCGGCAGCACCACCTCCAGCTCTCCCTTGCGCACGGCCTCGGCGCACACGGTCTCCGGCAGCATGGTGATGCCGAAGCCGTCCTTGACCATCGACTGCAGTAACGGGAAGTCGAAACCGGCCACACGCGGCTGCAGGTCAACCCGGCGGACCTCGCCGCCGGGGCCGTGCAGCTCCCAGCGCTGGTGGGCCTCGTCCTCGTGGATGCTCAGGGTCAGGTGCGAAGCCAGGTCGGACGGATCCCGCGGCCGGCCGGCGCGGTCCAGGTACCTCGGGCTGGCCACCAGCAGCTCCTGGATCTGGCCGAAGCTGCGCATCACCAGACTGCCGTCGTCGTCCAGCCGCGCGCGCACGCGCAGGGCCACGTCGAAGCCTTCGTTGATCAGGTCGACCCGGCGGTTGCCGACGTGCAGCTGCAGCCGCACCTTCGGGTACTGCTCGAGGAACTTCGGCAGCAGCCGCGGCAACTGCTGCTGGGCCAGAGCCACCGGCACGCTGACCCGGACCACGCCGCGCGGCTCGGCGCTGAGCCGGTCCACCACCTCGCGCGCGGCCTGGGCCTCGGTGAGCATGGTCTGGGCGTGGCGGTAGACGCTCATGCCCACGTCGGTGACCGCGAAGCGTCGGGTCGAGCGCTGCAGCAGGCGCACGCCCAGGTCGGTCTCCAGCTGGCTGATGCGGCGGCTCAGGCGCGACTTCGGGATCCCCAGGGCGCGCTCGGCGGCGGCAAAGCCGCCGTGTTCGACCACCATGGCGAAGTAATAGAGGTCGTTCAGGTCCTGCATGGCGATATTTCCACTAGCGGAACGGATGGTGGCATAGAACCACCTTTATTCCACATTTGCAACAACAGATAGTGTTCCCGCCGCGGCAATGCCGCCCATGCAACGAGGAACACCCCATGAAACTGCTGCACATTGACTCCAGCGCGCTGGGCCAGAATTCGGTGACCCGCGAACTGACCGCCGCCATCGTCGCACAGTGGTCGGCCGCCCGCCCCGACCTGCAGGTCGAATACCGCGACCTGGACCGCGACCCCTTGCCGCACCTGGACGGTGCCGGCCTGGCCAAGGCCGACCCGGCCCGGGCAGAACAGGACGAGGCCGTGCTGAACCAGTTCCTGGAGGCCGACGTCGTGGTGGTCGGCGCGCCGATGTACAACTTCTCCATCCCCTCCACGCTCAAGGCCTGGATCGACCGGATCGCGGTGGCCGGGCGCACCTTCCGCTACACCGAGACCGGCCCGCAGGGCCTGGCCGGCGGCAAGAAGGTGATCGTGGCCAGCGGCCGCGGCGGTCTCTACACCGGTTCGCCGGCCGACTTCCAGGAGCCCTACCTGCGCCAAGTGTTTGCGTTCCTGGGCATCGAGGAAGTGGAGTTCGTGCGCGCCGAAGGCGTGGCATTCTCGCCGCAGCACCGGGCCGATGCGATCGCGGCGGCCAAGGCCTCGATCCCGGAACCGGCGGCATCGCTGCGCCAGGCGGCATAGGCGCAGCACACTGCCGGGCGGCGGTGCGCGCCGGCGCTTATAGGGACAGCGCGCGGGCGAGGATGGCGGCGAAATCCAGGTCGGCCGGCAGGGTGCCCATCGCCATGCCGTGCTCGCCGCCCAGGCGGCTGCGCAGGAAGGCCTCCGTCAGCGGACTGCCCGCCGCCTGCAGGATCGAACCCTGCAGCAGCAGCGCCACCCGCTCCACCAGCTGCCGCGCCTGCGGCTCCAGCGTCTCGACCGCCGCCAGCTGCCTCTGCAGCCGCTCCGCTTCCTGGGCAAGCAGGGGATGCCGCTGCGCCGCCTGCTCCAGCACCGTGCGCAGGGCCTGCGCCGCGGCCGGCTCGCGCACCAGCGCGCGCAGCACGTCCAGGCACTGGATGTTGCCGCTGCCCTCCCAGATCGAGTTCAGCGGCGCCTGCCGGTACAACCGCGGCAGCACCGACTCCTCGACGTAGCCGGCACCGCCCAGGCACTCCTGCGCCTCGTTGACCAGCGCCGGCGCGCGCCGGCACAGCCAGTACTTGCCGATCGCGGTGGCGATCCGGGCGAAGGCCGCCGCCTGCGGATCGTCCGCGGCCGCGTCCACCGCCGCGGCCACGTGCAGCGCCAGCGCGGTGGCGGCCTCCGACTCGACCGCCAGGTCGGCCAGCACGTTGGCCATCAGCGGCTGCTCCACCAGCCGGCGGCCGAAGGCGACGCGATGGCGCGCATGGTGCAGGGCCTGGGCGAAGGCCATGCGCGCTTCCGCCGCCGCCCCGAGCATGCAGTCCAGGCGGGTCAGCATCACCATCTCCAGGATGGTCGCCACCCCGCGCCCCTCCCCACCCACTGGCCAGGCCTGCGCGCCGCAGAACTCGACCTCGCTGGAGGCGTTGGACCAGTCGCCCAGCTTGTCCTTCAGCCGCATTAAGCGGAACGCGTTCTTCGTTCCGTCGTTCAGCCGCCGTGGCATCAGGAAACAGGTGAGTCCACCCGGCGCCTGGGCCAGCACCAGGAAGCCGTCGGACATCGGCGCCGAGAAGAACCACTTGTGCCCGACCAACGCATATCCCTCGCCGCCGGGCATCGGCGTGGCCGTGGTCGCGTTGCTGCGCACGTCCGAGCCGCCCTGCTTCTCGGTCATGCCCATGCCCACGGTGATCCCGGCCTTGCCGGCGATGGCCACGTCGCGCGGGTCGTAGTGCGGGGCGGCGGCCTTGTCGGCCCATTCGCGCAGGGCCGGCTCGCGCCGCAGCACCGGCACCGCGGCGTGGGTCATGGTCAGCGGGCAGCTGGTGCCGGCCTCGGCCTGGTCGTGCAGGTAGCTGAGCGCGGCGCGGGCCACGTGCGCGCCGGGTTCCGGCGCGTGCCAGGACAGGCCGGCCACGCCGTGCGCCTTGGCCGCCTCCAGCAGCCGGTGGTAGGCCGGATGGAACTCGACCGTGTCGATCCTCCGGCCATGGCGATCGTGCGTGCGCAGGCGCGGCCGGTCGCGGTTGGCGTCGAAGCCCAGCCGGTACAGTTCGTCTCCGGCCAGGCGCGCATAGGCCTGCAACTGCGCTTCGTGGCCGCCTGCGCCGCCACGGGCGACCGCCTCGCGCAGGGCCGCGTCGTCGGCCCACAGGTCGCGCGGCTCGAACGGCGGCGGCACGTTGCCGACCGCATGGGTCTCGAACGGCGGAAGCGGCGGCGGCACGGACTGCATCGGCGTTCCTCCCGGGGCCGCGCCGCCCTGGCCGGCGGCGCTCAGCCGAAGTCGAAGTTCATCGCCGCGCCCACCGGCGCGACGAAGTCGCCGGACACGTAGTCGACCCCGGCGCTGAACAGCTGGCTCATCGCCTGGGCGTCGCCGACGTCGGCGGCCAGGGTGGTGATGCCTTCCTTCTGCGCCCGCGCGGTGATCTCGCGGACCTTGTCCTGGGCTTCGCCCGGCCTGCCGATCTCGTCGGTCAGGTCCGGATCGATCTTGACGAAGGCCGGGGTGAAGTGGGCGAGAAGCTGGAACGAATCCAGTCCCGAGCCGAACTGCTCCAGCCCCACCCGGCAGCCCAGCGGCGCCACCGCGGCCAGGAACTGCTGGGCGCTGCGCAGGTGGGTGAACACCTTGGCCTCGGTCGCCTCCAGCCACAGCCGCTCGCCGGGCACGCCCTGCGCGGCCAGCTCGCCGCGGATCAGCGCCACCATCGCCGGGTTGGCGAACGAGGCCGGGCTGATCCGCACCAGCATCCGGGTCTGGCGGCCGGCGCGCTCGCGCTCGGCCAGGGTCGCGATCGCCTGGCGCACCACCCACAGGTCGATGTCGCCCAGCAGCCCGTGCTCCTCGGCGATGCCGAGGAAGCCGGACGGAGTGACCAGCTCGCCGTTGTTGTCCACCCGCAGGTGGGCCTCGTACAGCTCGCCCGGCTCGCCCTGCAGGTTCAGCACCGGCCGGTAGTGCAGGACGAAGCCCTCGCCGGCCAGCGCCTCGCGGATCCGCGCCACCCAGCGGGCGATGCGCTCTTCCTCGGCGCGGTCGGCCGCGCCCGGGTCGAACACCTGCGCGGTATTGCCGCCCAGCTCGATCGCCGCGTGCAGGCAGGAATTGGCCCGCGCCAGGATCTGCGGCACGCTGGCGATCTTCTCGCCCACCTGGACCCCGCCGATGCTGGCGGTCACCGCCAGCGAACGCTCGCCGACGCTGAACACGTGGGTGGCGAAGGCCTCGCGCAGGGCCTCGGCCGCGGCCTTGGTGCGGGCGTGGTTGCCTTCCAGCAGGAGGGCGAAGCTGTGCTCGCCGAAGCGCGCGGCCTTGACGTCTGCCTCGACCGTGGCGCGCACGCGCGCGGCCAGCGCGGCGACCAGGGCGTCGGCCGAATCCAGGCCGATGTCCGGCAAAAGCCGCGCGTAGTGGTCCGGCTCGACCAGCAGGAAGCCGTACTGGCCGCCGTCGCGGCCGACCTGGGCGACCGCGCCCTCGAGCAGGTGCATGAAGGTCGGGCGGTTGAGCAGGCCGGTGACCTGGTCGCGCTGGCGCAGTTCCTCGACCTCGCGCGCCAGCTCCGGGTCCAGCTCCTCGCGGCGGCGGAACACCACCTGCACGCAGGGCTCGCCCTCGTAGGTGGCGGTGGCGAACTCCATCTTCGCCGGGAAGGTGCTGCCGTCGACGTGGCGCGCCTCCATCAGGTATTCCGGCGGCGGCGGCTCGCCCTTGGACAGCGACTTGAGCAGGGCCTTGAAACCGTCGATGTGCTGCGGCCCGACCAGGTCCAGCAGGGACATGCCCTCCACGTCCTCGAACTCCTCGAACCCGAACATCTCCAGGTAAGCGTCGTTGGCGCGGATGTGCATGCCTTCGTGGATGTAGGCGATCGGGTCGCGCGAGGAGGCGATCAGCGAATCGCAGCGGCGCTCGGTCTCGCGCAGCTGGGCCTCCAGCCGGCGCAGGCCGCGGCGCGCGTCCAGGTCGGACCATTCGCGGCGCACGGTCTCCAGCAGGTGCTCGGAGCGGTGCTTGAGCACCAGCGCCCGCGCTCCGCCGCCGAGGCTGGCCAGCACCGCGGCCTCGTCGATCCGGTCCACCAGCAGCAGCAGCGGCAGGTCCTTGCCGCTGGCGGCGACCTGGGTGCGCACCTGCTCCAGCGGCATCGCCGCCGAGTCGGCGGCCACCACCAGATCGACCGGCTGGCTGGCGACCATCTGCGCCAGTTCGGCCGCGCTGGCCGGGCGCAGAGGGCGCACGGCGATGCCGCCGTTGCGCAGGGTGCTGACGATCGCTTCGGCGTCCTCCACCCGGTCATCGACGATGAGCAGGCGGATTGCGGAGTCTTTCTGCATGCAGGGGACCAGGGGATGCGTGGGCGGCGCCGGCGCCGGGGGAAGCGCCAGGAACAGCGGGTTTAATACACGATGGCCGCAGAAGCGTCCATGATGCGTTGCGCGAAGCCGGACTTTCGTCGGCAAAGCCGCCGCGGCAGCCGCCCGGTCTACCATGGGCTTCCCCGGGCGACGGCGAAGCGGCATGGGCATCGAGATCGAGCGCAAGTTCACCGTCGCCGGCCCCGGCTGGCGGGCCGCGGCCGAACGGGTCCAGGCGATGGCCCAGGGCTATCTCAACGGCCTGGACGCGGTCGAAAGCGGCGCGCAGAAGGCCTCGGTCCGGGTCCGGATCGAGGGCCAGGCCGCCTTCCTCAACCTCAAGTCGCGGCAACTGGGCCATACCCGCCAGGAATTCGACTACCCGATCCCCGTGGAGGACGCGCGCCAGCTGCTGGCGCTGTGCGTCGGCGGCCGGATCGAGAAGCGCCGGCACTACGTCCGCCACCAGGGCCACCTGTGGGAGGTGGACGAGTTCCTCGGCGACAACGGTGGGCTGGTGGTGGCGGAGATCGAGCTGGATTCGGCCGACGAGGCCTTCGCCCGCCCCGACTGGCTCGGCGTCGAGGTCACCGACCAGCCGCGCTACTACAACCTGGCCCTCGCCGCGCGGCCCTATTCGCAGTGGAGCGCCGGGGAGCGCGACTCCCGCTTGTAGGAACCGACCCTTGCCCCTCGTCCCGCCGCCCCCATCTGGATCACCATGAGAGTCGACATCTGGTCCGACGTGGTCTGCCCCTGGTGCTGGATCGGCAAGCACCGCTTCCAGCGCGGGGTGGAACTGCTCGGCGCCGACGCGCCGGCGCTGGAAATCCACTGGCACGCCTTCCAGCTCGACCCGGACGCCGGCCAGGAGCCGGTGCCGTTGCGCGACGCCTACGCCGCCAAGTTCGGCGGCCCGGAGCGCACCGCGCAGATCCTGGCACAGACCCAGGCCACCGCCCGCGCCGAGGGCCTGCCGATGGACTTCGACCGCGGCCAGGTGCGGGTGACCACCCTGCCCGCGCACCGGCTGATGTGGCTGGCCGCGCGCGAAGGCGACGCGCAGGCGGTACAGGCCGTCGGCGAGGCGCTGTTCCGCGCCCACTTCGCCGAAGGCCGCAACCTGGCCGATCCGCGGACCCTGGCCGACGCCGGCGCCGCTGGTGGCCTGGAGGCGGCACGGATCGAGGCGATGCTGGCCTCGGACGAAGGCCTGGCCGAGGTCCGCGCCCAGATCGGGCAGGCCCGCGCCCTGGGCATCACCGCGGTGCCGACCTTCGTCATCGACGGCCGCTACGCGGTCCAGGGCGGGCAGGCGCCGGAGGTGTTCGCCCAGGCTTTGCGCAAGGCCGCGGCCGGGCACGGTCCGGCGCCCGCCGCGGGCGATGCGGGCTGCGGTCCGGACGGCTGCGCGGTGTAACCCGCTCCGGCCGCATCTGCGACAATGCCGGCAACGCGCATTCCCGCGCCCAGGAGTTTCACCGCATGCTCGTGATCGGCGTCGCCGGCACCGAACTGACCGCGCAGGAGCGCGACTGGCTGCAGCACGACGCCGTCGCCGGCGTGATCCTGTTCAAGCGCAACTTCGCCTCGCGCGCCCAGGTGGCCGAGCTGTCGGCCGCGATCCGCGCCGCCGCGCCGCGACCGCAGCTGGTCTGCGTGGACCAGGAAGGCGGCCGGGTCCAGCGCTTCCGCGACGGCTACAGCGCGCTGCCGCCGCTGTGCGGCTTCGGCGAGCTGTACGCGCGCGACCGCGAGGCCGCCCTGGCCCTGGCCGAGGAGCACGCCTGGCTGATGGCCAGCGAAGTCCGCGCCAGCGGCGTGGACCTGAGCTTTGCCCCGGTGGTGGACCTGGCCCGCGGCAACCGCGCCATCGGCGACCGCGCCTTCAGCGACGACCCGCAGGTGGTGGCCGAGTTCACCCGCGCCTACGTGCGCGGCATGCACGGCGTGGGCATGGCCGCCACCCTCAAGCACTTCCCCGGCCACGGCACCGTGCTCGAGGACACCCATTTCGACGACGCGGTCGATCCGCGCCCGCTGGAGGTGCTGCGCGCGCAGGACCTGGTCCCGTTCGCCGCCGGCATCGAGGCCGGCGCCGACGCGGTGATGATGGCGCACGTGGCCTATCCGGCGGTGGCACCGGAGCCTGCGGGCTATTCGCCTTTCTGGATCCAGACCGTGCTGCGCGGCGAGCCTTCCAAAGGCGGCATGGGTTTCCGCGGCGTGGTCTTCTCCGACGACATCGGCATGGCCGCCGCGTTCTCGGCCGGCGGGATCAAGGCCCGGGTCGACGCCCACCTGGATGCCGGCTGCGACGTGGTTCTGGTCTGCCATCCCGAGCTGGTCGAGGAGTCGCTGCGCGCGGTCGAAGGCCGCGCACTCGACACCGCCGCCCTGCTCGGCCTGATCGGCCGCGGCGCGCTGGGCTGGGACGGCCTGCTGGCCGACGCCCGCTACGGCGCCGCGCAGTCGCGCCTGCCCCCGGCCGCGGCCTGAGCGCCGCCGCCGCATTCCCGCGTTCCCGCATTCTTCCTTCCGGTAGCCTTTCCCCGATGTCCAGCCTGCTGATCTCCGAAGTCCTCGCCAAGTCCGACCTGCTGGTCGGCCGCCCCGCCATCGACGCCGCCATCGCCCGCATGGCCGACGAGATCGCCCGCGACTACATCGGCGACGTCCCCGCCGACCGCCTCGGCGACAGCTTCGTGCCGGTGTTCCTGACGGTGATGCACGGCGGCCTGCCGTTCGCCGGCCAGCTGTCGCTGGAACTGGGGGCGCGCGGCCTGGACCTGCAGTTCGACTACCTGCACGCCACCCGCTACCGCGGCCAGAACCAGGGCGGCGAGCTGGTCTGGAAGCACCGCCCGGCCACCTCTTTGTACGGCCGCCGGGTGCTGATCGCCGACGACATCCTCGACGAGGGCCACACCCTGGCCGAGGTGCGCCGCTGGTGCATCGAGCAGGGCGCCACCGACGTGCGCATCGCCGCGCTGACGATCAAGGACCACGACCGCTGCGTGGACGGCGTGCGCGCCGACTACGTCGGGGTGAGCGTGCCGGACCGCTACGTGTTCGGCTTCGGCATGGACTACCACGAGCAGGGCCGCAACCTGCCGGCGATCTACGCGCTGAAGGACTGAGCGGCATGGACATCGCCCTGGCCGTGATCGGCGGCACCGGCGTCTACCGCCTGGCCGCGCTGGAGAACGTGGAGAGCCGCCACTTCGACACGCCCTACGGCGCGCCGTCCGGACCTCTTCGGATCGGCCGCCTGGGCGAGGCCAGGGTCGCCTTCCTCGCCCGCCATGGCGAAGGCCACGCCCTGCCGCCGCACCGGGTCAACTACCGCGCCAACCTGCACGCGCTCAAGCAGGCCGGCGTGCGCCGGGTGCTGGCGCTCAACACCGTCGGCGGCATCACCGAAGCCTACGGCCCGCGCGTGCTGGCCTGCCCCGACCAGCTGATCGACTACACCTGGGGCCGCGAATCGAGCTTCTGGGACGGCGAAGGCGAGGCCCTGCACGTGGATTTCGGCCATCCCTACAGCCCGATCTTCCGGCACAAGGTGCTGGCCGCGGCCCGGGTCACCGGCGCGCGCGTGGTCGACGGCGGCTGCTACGGCGCCACCCAGGGCCCGCGCCTGGAAACCAACGCCGAGATCGCACGCATGCGCCGCGACGGCTGCGACCTGGTTGGCATGACCGGCATGCCCGAGGCCGGGCTGGCGCGCGAACTGGGGCTGGACTACGCCTGCCTGGCGATCGTGGCCAACTGGGCCGCCGGCTGCGGCGACGCCGCCGAGATCACCCTGGCCGAAGTCCTGGAGAACGTGGCCGCCGCCTCCGCCGGCCTGCCGGAACTGGTGGCCGAACTGGCCCGCGGCTGACGTATTCCCGGGAGCCGGTCACGGGTTAGCGGTATCTCGCGCAACCAAGCCGCATCCCCGATTGTCAGCCGCGCCACGGCTTTGCATACTCGCGGCGCGGCGGCCGCCGCATCTCCATCACACGCAAGGACTACGCAGCATCATGGCCAACGGTACCGTCAAGTGGTTCAACGACGCCAAGGGATTTGGCTTCATCTCGCCGGAAGACGGCAGCGCGGACGTGTTCGCGCACTTCTCCGCGATCAACTCGAAGGGCTTCCGTTCCCTCAAGGAAGGCCAGCGGGTGAGCTACGAGGTGACCCAGGGTCCGAAGGGCGCGCAGGCTTCCAACATCACTCCGCTCGACTGATCCGGCCGGAGCAGTCGATCCAGGAACCCCGCCGCGAGGCGGGGTTTTTTTTCGCCCGTCATCGGCTTCCTCCCGCGGGAGGAAGCCGGACGGTCGGATCCGGTCAGGGCTGGACCACCGTGACCGTCGCCGGGCGCGAGACGCCGGTGCCGCGCAGGGTCGGCTGGTACATGTCCTCGGCCTGCGGCGGCGGTACCACGTAGGTGCCCGGGGTCACCGCGCGCACCAGGTAGAACAGGCGCGCGGTGCGGCCGGCATCCAGCGCCAGCGCCGCCACATAGCGGTCGTCGCGGTATTGCTCGTGGCGGATCTCGGCCTCGCCGCCGCGCTCGGACAGGGTCACGCCCTCGACCTGCACGCCCTCCCACTGGCTGCCGTCGCCGAGGTTGAGGTTCTCCGCCTCCAGCCCGGCCGGCAACAGGTCGGTGACCAGGGCGTCGGGCATCGAAGCCTCGGCCTGCACCGTCAGGCGCACCACCAGCGCCTGGCCTTCCTTGAGGCTGCCGCCCTTCCACGGCTTGCCGTCGGGCAGGAACCAGTCGCGCACGACCCCGACCCGGCGCTTGTCCTCGGCCGGCGGCTGGCGCGGGATCCCGGCGACCTCGATGCTGGCGTAGTACGGCCCGCCCTGCGCCTCGAAGCGCGCCCCGCGCAGCAAGGCGGCGTGGTCCAGGCTGCGGGCGAAGGCGGCAGCCGGCTCCAGCGCCTGCACCGCGCCGCCCTCGCCGTAGCGGCCGGCGACCTTGCGCCCGTCGCCCGCCTCCAAGGTCCGGCCCAGCCGCGCCAGCGCCATCTGCTCCTGGGTGCTCAGCCACAGCTGGCCGCTGCCCGCGTCGCGGCGCGACTGCAGGGCGCGCGCCAGGTCGACCGCGCGCGCGTCGTATCTGGCATCGGCCCGGCCGCGCTCGTGCAGCAGGGCGATCATCAGCGCGCCATCCCGGACCGTGCTGCTGTAGTCGCCCAGGTACGGCGGGCGCTTGTCCGGATCGCGGGCGAAGCCCTCGGCGATCGCCGCCGCGCCGCGCTTGGCGTCGCCCTGCATCGCCAGGGCCAGGCCCAGCTGGACCAGCGGCAGGCCGGTCAGGCTCTGGCCCTTCTCCTGGTCGTACAGCGCGCGCAGGGTGCCCAGGGGGGCGCGCTCGACCCGTGCCAGGACATAGCCGGCATAGGCGCGGTTGGCGAAACGCAGGTGCTCGCGGTGGTCGCGGCCGTAGAACTGGGCGCCGCCGGAGAGCAGGTCCTCCGAGAGCCGGTCCAGGGCCTTCTGCAAAACGCCCTCGGGCACGGCGAAGCCGGCCTCGCGCGCATCCAGCAGGAAGTCGGCGATGTACGGGGTCAGCGCCGGCTCGGTGTCGCCGCCGTCGCCGCCCCACATCGAGAAGTGGCCGCTGCCGGACTGCATCGCCGCCAGCCGCCCCAGCGCGCCCTCCATCCGCGCCCGGCGGGCAGCCGCGTCCAGCCCGGGCACGCCGAGCCGGCGCGCGGTATCGGCATCCATCAGCAGGGCGGCGTAGCCCTTGCTGGTGGTCTGCTCGGCGCAGCCGTAGGGATAGTCGAGCAGCCCCTGCAGGGCGCTGGCGAAGGGGATCGGCGGGCTGGCGGTGATCCGCAGGCGCAGGTCCACCGTTTCGGCGATCAGGCCTTCGGCCATGGCGGCATCCAGCGCCAGCGACGCGCCGTCCTCCAGCACCCGGGTCTGGACCCGGACCACGCCCGGCCAGGCCGCGCGCACCGGCAGCTCGTAGCGGCGGTCCACCGCGTAGCCGCCGCCGTCCACCCGCACCCGCACCTTGCCCACCGCGTGGCCCGGCAGGGCGCTGAGCGGGAACTCGAGGGTGGCCTTGGCCTGGTCGTCCAGGCGCAGGCGGCGCTCGCCCTCGGCCACCGCCAGCGGACCCTCGCCGTCCACCCGGACCCGGAACTCGCCGGCCTTGCCGCTGAAGTTCTGCACGTCCAGGCTGACCGTGCCGCGGTCGCCCGGGGCCATCACCCGCGGCATCCCGGCCTCGGCCACCACCGGCGCGCGCACCAGCACCTCGCCATCGCGCTTGCCATAGCGCTCGTCGGCATAGACCAGGGCCGAGACCCGCAGGGTGCCGTTGAAGTCCGGCACCGCCAGCTTCACCCGGGCGTTGCCCTGCGCGTCCAGCTGCACCGGGCCGGAGAACAGGTCCACGGTCTGCACCCGCGCGGTCGGCCGCCGCGCCTGCGGCAAGGCCTCCAGGGCCATGTCGCCGCCGAAGCGCAGCCGCGCCTGACCGCCGGCGAAGCTCTCGATCACCCGGCCGTAGACGTCGTAGGCGTCGGTGGCCAGGCGGCGCTGGGCGAAGAAGTGCGCGGCCGCGTCCGGGACCGGGAAGCGGGTGATGTTGAGGATGCCCACGTCCACCGCCGAGACGGTGACGTGCGCGGCCTGCCCGGCCAGCTGCGGCGCGCTGACGGTGACCGGCAGGTCCTTTTGCGGGCGCATCTGCGCCGGCAGCTTCAGGCCGACGGCGACGGTGCGTTCGGCGCGCCGCATCGGCACGTGGGCCACGCCGACCGCGCGCGCCGGGGTCACCTGCGAGCTGGCCGAGCCGCCGCGGAACACCAGCGCGGTCACGTACACGTCGTGCCGCTCCCAGTCGGCGGTCACCGGGATCTCGAAGGTCTGCGCGGCCTTGCCGTCCTGGCCGCGCAGCTCGATCTCGTGCACGTACAGCAGCCGGTCGCTCTCCACCAGCAGCACGCCCTTGCCGGCGTGCGGGGGCGTCACCGTGACCTTCAGGGTCTCGCCGGCGCGGTAGCCGGTGCGGTCCAGGGCCAGCTTGACCTTGTCCGGGCGCGCGTCCGCGCCGCGGTTGTCGTCGCCCCAGCTCCAGCCGGCACGGAACGGATAGCGCATGGTCAGGCCGGTGGCCGGGTCGAGCACGTCGACCCGGTATTCGCCCCATTCCACCGGGAAGTCAAAGCGGGCGGCGGTGGCGCCGGCATCGACGGTGCGGGTCTCCACGTTCTCGAAGCGCGAGGTGAAGTCGTAGTCCCAGCCGCTGCCGTCGTCGTGGCGCCAGTGGTAGTCGCGCAGCTCGCGCACCAGGGTGACCTTCAGCCCCTTGGCCGGCTGCGGCTTGCCCTGCGCGTCCACCCGCACCAGCTCGAAACGGGCGTTGGCGTTGGCATCGGCGCCGTCTTCCTCGTCGAACAGCGGGCGCACGCCGACCAGCGCCGGCGCCGGCCACAGCACCCTTTGCAGGCTGCGGTTGACCGGGCGGCCGCCGCTCTCGTGGACGCTGCCGGCCACGCGCACCCGCACGGGGGTGGCGGCCTTGGCGGCCTCCTCCGGCAGGGGCAGTTCGGCGACGATCCGTCCCTTGGGATCGAACTCGGTGTCGAGCGCGTCGCGCGGGTCGGTCGGCAGCTGCACCGTCGGATCGCCGAAGGAATAGCCGGGCAGTCCGTCCAGCGGCTGCCGCGCCACCGCCAGGGCCAGGGTCGCGGTGAAGCGGTTGCCGGCCGCCGGCGCGCCGTAGAGGTAGGCGGCGTCGGCCTGCAGCTTCAGCGCCTGGCCGGGCGCGAGCGTGTCCTGCCCCGGCGCGGACAGGTCCAGCTTCAGCCGCTCGGGCAGGAATTCCTCGATCCGCAGGCTCATGCCCTGGACCGCATCCTTGCCGGCCGGGTCGGTGCGGAATTCCACCTGCCAGCGCCCGGTCGGGGCATCGGCCGGGATCGCCTGCTCGAAGGCGTAGTAACCCTGCGCCCCTGGCTGCAGCCGGGTCTCGCGGAACACCCGGCCGTCGGGCTGCTTCAGCCGCAGGAACAGCGGCTGGGCCGCGCCTTGGTCCTTTCCACCCGCCGGCGCCGGCAAGGGCCTGCCGTCGCCATCGCGCAGCAGGGCGCTGATCCGCACCGTCTCGCCCGGCCGGTACAGGTCGCGGCCGGACCAGGCGAACACGTCGAACCCGGCCTGGGCGCGGCCGCTCACCGCGAACTCGGACAGGTCCAGAGCCGGCTGGTTGAACGGCAGCAGGGACACGTCCTTGCCGCGCCGGGCCACCAGCACCTGGCCGGCGTCCAGGGTGTAGTCCAGCAGGGCGTTGCCGTTGCCGTCGGTGGCCGACTTCAGCAGGGCCTCGCCCTTGGCGTCCAGTACCTTCAGCTCCACGCCCTTCAGCGCCGCGCCGTCGTGCAGCGAGGCCGCATGCACGTACAGGCTGTCGCGGTAGGCGCGCGCATGCAGGCCGATGTCGCTGACGCTGAAGAACGCGGTGTCGTACTGGTCGGAGAACTGGCCGACCCGGCGCAGCACCGCGAAGTACAGGCCCGGCTGCTGCAACTGGGCGATGTCCTGCACCGGCAGGTAGTTGAGCACCCGCTCGTTGCGCTCGCCGCCGAGCACGAAGCGGTTGAGGTAGACCGGCTCGGCCAGCTCGCGCAGGGGCGCCTGGCCGCTGTAGTCGCGGTCCAGCTCCCAGCCGCCGCGGCGGCCGCCGCGCTGGAACTGGGCGAAGAAGCGCGGCAGCTCCGCGTCGCGCACGCGCAGGAATTCCACGTCCACTTCCGGCACGTTGACCGACACCACCGGCAGGCCGCGGCTCTCGCGCGCCGGCAGCACGCTGCCCTGCGAGGCGAAGCCGGCCACCGGGTCCAGCTCGCCGGTGTGCACGGTCTTCTTCAGCGGTGCGGAGAGCCGGCTGCCGTCGGCGGCCAGCAGCCCGGCGGCGACGGTCACGACGTAGTCGCGCGCCGGCTCGACGTAGGGATAGCGCAGGGTCTTGCCGTCGTCGGACAGCGACCAGCCGCTGCCCTCGCGCCCGGCAGGCTCGACCTGGATCAGCGCGTCGAAGTCCTGGGTGCCGACCAGAGGCCGCGAGAATTCCAGGGCGATGGCCAGCCTGCCGTCGGCCTGGTCGGGCCAGGCGCGGACCAGAGCGAAACCAGTGACTTCCTCGCGCTTGGCCTGCAGCTTCTCGCCGCCGACCTCGGGCAGCTGGCCGCCGGGATCGCGCCCGCAGCCCGCCAGCAGGGCCAGCACCGCCAGCACCGCCAGCACCGCCAGCAGCCACAGCATCGGCCGCATTCCACCCCGACCGCGTCCGCCCTTCCCTGCCGTCCGCATGCGCCTGCGCTCCCTGTCCGGATCGGAAGGAAGTATAGGCTCAGTCCGCCCTGCGCCCGGCCAGGGCGGCGGCCACCGCCTCGAACAGGCGGTGCATGTCCAGCGGCCGCGGCAGCCTTTGCAGCGGCAGCGACGCCGGCACCAGCGCCGGGTCGAACGGCGACTCCGGATCCTCGATCACGATCGCCGGGCCGGCATAGCCGGACTCGTGCATGGTCGAAAGCAGGGCCTCGGCCGGGAACAGGGAGATGCCGCTGTCGACGACCACCGCGTCCGGGGCGCCGGCCTCGGCCCAGGCGCGCAAAGCCGCGGCGCCGTCGGCCGCCAGTTCGGTCCGGTAACCCTGGCTGGTCAGGGCATTGCCGACCAGCGACAGCCGCGCGCCCTCGCGGAACACCAGCAACAGGCGCTCGCCGTGGCCCACGGCCGCCGCCTGGCGCTGGACCTCGGCCTCTTCCTCCTCGACCGGCAAGGGCAGCCACAGTTCGAAGCAGGTGCCCTGCCCCGGCGTGCTCGCCACCTCGATCCGGCCGCCCATGCCCTCGACGATGCGCCGGCAGGACACCAGGCCCAGGCCGGTGCCGTTGGCCTTGGTGGTGAAGAACGGGGTGAACAGCTGGGCCAGGATCTGCGGATCCATGCCGTTGCCGGTGTCGGCCACCCGCAGCCGGACCTGGCCGTCGACCGCGTCGGCGCTCAGCTCCAGCCGGCCGCCGTCGGGCATGGCCTGGATCGCGTTGAGCGAGAGATTGAGCAGGCACTGCTGCATCTCGGTGTAGTTGCCCTCCACTCCCAGCTCGGGGTCGGACAGGCTCACCTGCAGCTGGACCTGGCGCGGCATGCTGCCCTTGAGCAGCAGCTGCACCGCGTGGAACAGGTCGGCCAGGCGGAAGTGCTCGCTGGCCCGGCGCGAGCCGCGCACGAACGACAGCATCGACTCGGCCATCTCGTGGCCGCGGCGGCCGCACTCGGCCACCACCGAGGCCAGCTGGTGCAGGCGCGGATCGTCGCTGCGCTGGGCGATCAGGTCGGGCACGATCAGCAGGGGCTGGAGGATGTTGCGCAGGTCGTGGCTCAGGCCGGCGGCGAGCAGGGACAGGCTTTCCAGCCGCTGGCTGCGCATCAGCTCCTGTTCGACCCGCTGGCGCTCGGCCTCGATCTTGGCCTCGCGCAGGGCCCGCTCCACCGCTACCGGCAAGCGCGCACTGCTGTGCTTGAGGATGTAGTCGCTGGCGCCCTCGCGCAAAGCCGCCACCGCCACGTCCTCGCCGATGGTGCCGGAGACGAAGATGAAGGGGATGACGTGCGAATGCTCGCGGACGATCGCCAGGGCCTCGTGCCCGGAGAACCCCGGCATGCTCAGGTCCGACAGCACGATGTCGGGCCGGAAGGCCTGCAGCGCCTGGCGCAGCCCGGCCGCGTCCTCCACCCGCAGGAAGTCGGCATTGAGGTGCGCGTCCTCCAGCTGGAACTGGATCAGCTCCGCGTCCTCGGCCGAATCCTCGACGAACAGGACCCGGACCTTGGCGTCCTGGCTGATGGCGCGCAGCGGCATCGGCTCAGCCTTCGCCGTTGGCCGTGGTGTTGATCACCGCCCAGAACTTGCCGAGCGTCTTCACCGCGCCGAAGAACTGGTCGACGTCCACCGGCTTGACCACGTAGGCGTTCACGCCCAGGTCCCAGCTGCGGGCCAGGTCGCTCTCCTCGCGCGAGGACGACAGGATCACCACCGGCAGGCGCCGGTACTGCTCGCTCGAGCGCAGCCTCTGCAGCACCTCCAGCCCGTCCATGCGCGGCATCTTGATGTCCAGCAGGAGCACCGCCGGCTCCTCGTCCGGGCGGTCGGCGAAGCGGCCCTTGCGCTCCAGGTATTCCATCGCCTCCACCCCGTCCTCGACGTGGACGATCGGGTTGGCCAGGTTCGCTTCGCGCAGGGCGTCGATCGCCATCTCGGCGTCGGCGGGGCTGTCTTCGGCCAGCAGGATGGTGCGGATGGCGCTCATGCGTTCAGGCTTCCTTGGTGGATGACGGCGTCCTGCGACGGCGGCAGGACGAAATGGAACGTGGCGCCCCGGTCGGGCTCGGACTCGGCCCAGATGCGGCCGCCGTGGCGGGCCAGCACCCGGCGCACGCTGGCCAGGCCGATGCCCGTGCCCGGGTAGTCGCTGGCCTTGTGCAGGCGCTGGAACACGCCGAACAGCTTGCCGGCGTAGTCCATGTCGAAGCCCACGCCGTTGTCGCGGACGGTGAAATGGTGGCCGCCGTCGTCGGTCGGCTGGTGCGAGACCTCGACCACCGCCGGCTCGCGCCGGGCCGAATACTTGACCGCGTTGCCCAGCAGGTTCAGCCAGAGCTGGCGCATCATGTTCTCGTCCGCCACCAGGATCGGCAGCGGCGCGATCTTCCATTCGATCCGGTGCGCCGTCACCCCGGCCTCCTCGGCGTCGGTGGCGCGGTTGGCATCCAGCACGGCGCGGGTTTCCTCCACCAGCGACTGCATGTCCACCGCCTGCAGCTTCAGCGCGCTGCGGCCCAGGCGGGAATAGACCAGCAGGTCGTCGATCAGGGTCGACATCCGCCGTGCGGAACCTCCGATCACCTCCAGGTAATGCCGTCCCCGTTCGTCCAGCTGCTCACCCAGGTGGCGCGAGAGCTTGTCGGCGAATCCTGCCACATGCCGCAACGGCGCACGCAGGTCGTGGGACACCGAGTAGCTGAACGCTTCAAGTTCGCGGTTGACCTCGGTCACCTGTTCGACCTTGCCCTCCAGCTGCCGGTTGAGGTCGGCGATCCTTTGCTGGGCGGCCTTCTGCGCGCTGATGTCGCTGACGGTCATCAGCACCACCTCGTCGTCGCGGTCGGGCAGCTGCATGCGCCGGGCGTTGATCAGCATGGTCCGGCTCTGGCCGTCGGCGGTGCGCTGCAGGTGCTCGTAGTCCCACAGCTCGCGGCCGCGGGTGAGCACGTCGGACAGGCGCTGGCGGATCACCGGGTCGCGCCAGGCGCCGGTCCCGATCTCCTCCAGCCTGGCATGCGGCCCGGCCGGGGTTTCCTCGCCGGCATAGAGCTCGTCGAAGGCGGCGTTCTGCATCAGCACCCGCTGCGCCGAATCCAGCAGCACGATCGGCTCGCGCACGGTCTGGACCACCGCCAGCGCGCGTTCGCTGGCGCGGCGCAGCTCGGTTTCCGAGCCGCTGCGGCGCTGTTCCATCCGGTACAGCAGGTAGATCACCCCGCCCATCAGCGCCAGCTGGCCCAGCAGCGCGGCCAGGCTCAGCCAGCGCACCCGAGACCTCTGCACGTCGGCATAGGCCGCGCGCTCGGCCAGCAGGGACTGCTCGTTGCCGAGGAAGTCCTCGAACAGGTCGCGCACCTGGTAGCGGCCGTACAGCTCGTCGACCAGGTCCGCGCGCCTGGCCGGCTCCACGCCCATGGCCAGGCGCCGGGCCACGTCCACCCGACGCTCGATCAGGGTCTGCAGGCGACCGATCAGGACCTGCTGCCCGGGATTATCCCGGCTCATCCGGGTCAGCGCCTGCAACTGCGGGTCGACCCGGGCGATGGTCGCTTCCAGCCGCTCCTGCAGCCGCGACGTGCCGGCGCCGGTGGCGAGCGCCAGGCCGAGCGAGTCGATCTCGCGGATCAGCGCCTCAAGGCGGTGGGTAGCCGCCTCCACCTCGTGGGTATGACGGACCCAGCGATCCGCCTCTTGGCTGTTGGACGACCAAAGCCGGACCAGCAGGTAAGGCACCAGCAGGATCAGGAGCACCGCCGAGATCAGCAACGGCAGGCGCCAGCGGACATAGGAAGTGGTGACGCTGTCCTGCAAGGACGCACGCTCCGTAGGTGAGGCCATGGGCCGGGACCGGATGATGATGCCTGCGCCGGCGGTGCCTTGTCAGCCCGTTCCGCCGCGGCGGCAGCAGGGCCCGGAAACGGCGAAGGGCCGGCTGCGGAGCCGGCCCTTCGTGCGCGATCTGGTGGGCGGTGCAGGGATCGAACCTGCGACCCTTGCCGTGTGAACCCGGCCAAACCACTTCCAACCCATTGAATCAACACACAATTCAAGGCCGGCGGGATTGCCTAAGCCCCTGCTCCATAAGGAACAATTGCACCTTACCACACCTCGTGGGAACTACCAGGACCTGAGAGGAATTTCGGCGCAGTGGTGCGTTCTTGGTGCGTCCTGCAACGCCAATCGCAACGAATGCGAGCGCAACGTTCGCCCTCCTGAAAGACGTTGCGAGGGTGAGATCCTAGCCGCCCACCTGCATGCCGGAAAGCCGGGCAATGGCCGCTATCCCCGCCTCCATCCGGTCACGCGCGGACGGGTTGGCAGAGTGCACGCGAATCACCGGTGGATTGAAGCCGCGCAGGGCCACGGCCTCCTCGATCCAGGCAATCACGTCGTATCCGGTACCACGCCGGTCATCCCCCAGGTCATGATCAAGGCTGATCTCGGTGACCTGCCCTCCCTCCAGGAGCGAAACGGCCTCCTCTGGCCAGTACACCCGGACCCAGCCCTCGGGTGTCGGCCTTTCGTCGTCCAGATAAACGCGCATGAATAGCTCTCAAGCTCGATCGGGGTCAGCCCGGAAAGTCTCCATCATCCAACGCCCCACTTTTTCGGACTTTATAGCTTCCGCCGGTACGGCTCAGCGGGAGCAGGTCAATTCATCTGGCGGTGGACGCCCATGGCTTGCCCATCGAGTTTGAAATCACGGGAGGCCAAATCAATGACTGCACTCAGGCACCCACATTGATTTCCAAGCTCCCAGCGGCAGAAACCATCGTTGCGGATAAGGGCTATGACAGCGAGAGAATCCGAGAGCAAGTTGAGCGACAAGGGGCCAAGGCTGTGATCCCGAGGAAGCGTAACTCTGTGAAAGGCAACGCGAATCTGGACAGAGGCCTGTACCGCAATCGCCACCTGGTGGAAAACGCTTTCGCCCGGCTGAAGCACTACCGGGCGGTGGCCTCTCGATTCGACAAGCTCAAGAGAAACTACGAGAGCGTGGTGGCCATGGCCTGCGCCTTCCTATGGTTGCCCATGTAAAACGGCAACAGACCCTAGAGGCTAGAAGTCGAACCCTGCTTTTCCTCTAGCTCCAATAGCGCTGTCTCTCTGGCACAATCTGCACCCCAACGAATATCCGCTTCAGGCTTCCAGCTTGAGGCTTACGGCTTGAAAACCCATGAACGCAGAAAAACGCCGGGAAATCTTTCGTCGCTTCCACGAGGACAACTCCGAGCCCAAGACCGAGCTGGCCTACAGCACGCCGTTCGAGCTGCTGATCGCGGTGATCCTTTCGGCGCAGGCGCACGTGCGGCTCCACAAATAATTGGGTATCCGGATTTTAGTGTGGGACGACAGCTAAAGCACTTGCTTGTCTGACTGTTCTTGCTTGTAGGTTTCTAGTTTCGCAGGCTCGTCCGTTTCAAGCCTTCAGTGTGGGTTTTTCCTGCTGGCGCATGTCGGTGCAAGGAAGCAATCAGTGGGCAGGTCACCTTGCCCTGGCTCGAACTGCATGCCTTGACCAATTGGGATAGCGCCAACTCCATGCGCTGGAGATCGGCCAGCCGCAGGCGCACATCCGCCAGCCGCGCTGCCGCGAGGTCGGCGGACTCGTGGCAATGGGTGCCGTCCTCCAGCTTGAGCAATTGCGCAACCTCGTCCAGATTGAAGCCCAAGCGCTGAGCGGACTTCACGAACTTCACCCGGTCCACGTCCGTCGGCCCATAGCGGCGGATGCCGCCGATGGGCCGATCCGGCTCCAGCAGCAAGCCCTTGCGCTGATAGAACCGGATGGTCTCCACGTTGACCCCGGCTGCTTTGGCGAAGGCCCCGATGGTCAGGGTTTCCGGGATGTTCATCATGGCGCTTGACTCCGTACTTGGCTACGGAAGTAACGTTAGCGCATCACGCAAAGTCCCGGAAGGAGACCCTCATGGCAAAACCTAGCAACGGCCGCGGTGCACTGGCTGCCGGCGGCTTGGCCGCCATCCTTGCCTCGACCTGCTGCCTCGGCCCGCTGGTGCTGATCACGCTAGGCTTCTCTGGCGCCTGGATCGGCAACCTAACCGCGCTCGAACCGTATCGGCCGATCTTCATCGGCGCCGCGCTCGTCGCGCTGTTCTTCGCCTGGCGCCGCATCTTCCGGCCCGCCCGCGCCTGTGCACCGGACGACGTGTGTGCCGTGCCCCAGGTGCGAACAGCCTACAAGGTGATTTTCTGGATCGTGTCCGCCCTGGTACTGATCGCCCTCGCGTTCCCCTACGTCATGCCCCTGTTCTACTGAAGGAGACTGTCATGAAGAAATTTGTCGCACTGTTCGCTTTGACTGTAGCCCTGAGCGCTCCAGCTTGGGCCGCCACCAAAACCGTCACGCTGTCGGTACCGGGCATGACCTGCGCCACCTGTCCGATCACGGTCAAGAAGGCGTTGTCCAAGGTCGAAGGCGTCGTTGAAGCCAAGGTGACCTGGGAGCCCAAGGAAGCGGTGGTGACTTACGACGACACCAAGACGACGCCAGCCGCCTTGACCAAAGCCACCGAGAACGCAGGCTACCCTTCCACGGTCAAGAAGTGATCGTCCCATGACCGAGGCGATCACACTGCACGTCGATGGCATGACCTGCGGGGCGTGCTCCGAGCACGTCCGGCAAGCTTTGGAGAAGGTCCCCGGTGTGCGTTCGGCAGCGGTGTCCTATCCGCAACGGCGGGCTGAAATCACGGCTGATGCGGGCGCCGATTTGGAGATGGCACCGCTGGTCGCCGCCGTGTCTGCACTCGGTTACCGGGCGCAGGCTGCCGACATGCCGAGCAAGCCTGCGGACCTGTTGAACAAGACGCTGGGCGGGTTAAACGGCGAGCCGAAGCGCGGAGATGCAGAGCCGGCATTGCACGTCGCTGTGATTGGCAGTGGCGGCGCGGCGATGGCGGCGGCGCTGAAAGCCGTCGAGCAAGGAGCTCGCGTCACCTTGATCGAGCGAGGCACCCTCGGCGGTACCTGCATCAATGTCGGCTGCGTACCGTCCAAGATCATGATCCGTGCCGCGCATATCGCCCATGTACGGCGCGAGAGTCCGTTCGACGACGGCATTGCGGCCGCTTCGCCGGCGATCCTGCGCGAGCGTTTGCTGGCGCAGCAGCAGGAGCGCGTCGACGAACTGCGTCACGCCAAGTACGAAGGTATTCTGGCCAGCACTCCCGCCATCACCGTGCTACGCGGCGACGCCCGCTTCCTGGACGACCGCCATCTGAACGTGCAACTGGCAGAAGGCGGCGAATGCGCAGTCGCCTTCGACCGCTGCCTGATCGCCACCGGCGCCAGCCCGGCGATTCCGCCGATCCCCGGCTTGCAGGGCACCCCCTACTGGACCTCCACCGAGGCGCTGGTCAGCGACCGTATTCCCGAGCGGCTGGCGGTGATCGGTTCGTCGGTGGTGGCGGTCGAGCTCGCGCAGGCCTTTGCCCGACTCGGCAGCAAGGTGACTCTCCTGGCGCGCAACACGCTGTTCTTCCGCGAAGATCCCACTATAGGTGAAGCCGTCACGGCCGCGTTCCGCAACGAAGGCATCGAAGTGCTGGAGCACACGCAGGCCAGTGAGGTGGCCTTTGCAAGCGGAGCATTCGTGCTCACGACCGGGCGCGGCGAACTGCGCGCTGACCGACTGCTGGTCGCCACCGGCCGCACACCGAACACCCGCGCCTTGGATCTCGACGCGGCAGGTGTCGCGGTCAACGCGCAGGGCGCCATCATCATCGACAATGGGATGCGCACCGCCACACCGCACATCTACGCCGCGGGCGACTGCACCGACCAGCCGCAGTTCGTCTACGTCGCAGCGGCGGCCGGTACCCGCGCCGCGGTCAACATGACCGGCGGCGACACGGCGCTGGACCTGACGGCGATGCCGGCGGTCGTGTTCACCGATCCCCAGGTCGCCACCGTGGGCTATAGCGAAGCCGAAGCACACCATGCCGGCATCGAGACCGACAGCCGCACGCTGACACTCGACAACGTGCCCCGGGCGCTCGTCAACTTCGACACACGTGGCTTCATCAAGCTGGTCGCGGAAGCCGGCACTGGCCGGTTGCTCGGTGTGCAGGCGGTGACCCCCGAGGCGGGCGAACTGATTCAGACGGCCGCGCTCGCCATCCGGGCACGGATGACGGTGCAGGAGCTGGCCGACCAGTTGTTCCCTTACCTGACCATGGTCGAGGGACTGAAGCTCGCAGCGCAGACTTTCACCACGGATGTGAAGCAACTGTCCTGCTGCGCGGGGTAGTGCTGTGCTGAGCGTTCAGGCCCAAATGCTCAGCTTCATCCGTTGAGCCAAACACCCAGGTTGAAGCTTCGGGGCTTGTGCGATGGGTCAAGGTTTACTCGAAATACCCCTCTTCGAGCAGCCGCACCAACGTCGGAATGTAAGGTCCATATTCGACCACGCGTCTGACCTGCTTCTTGCGGATCGATGCCATCGTCATTCGCTGGAACTCGAAGTTCGTTGATACCTGGTCATCATCGACATCTACGGTCTCGACTACGGCCCCGTCCTTGCGCGCCTTCTCGTTGTAGAGCATCCGCGCCCGAATCACCTCGAAGCTGTAGCCCCTGCCCATGCGGTTCATGTCTTTGGCCAGTCGGTTGACGGATTCAGTATAGGCATTGGTAATGGGTTGTTCGAAGTAAGAGAAGATTTCGTCGTGCCAGTTGTGCACGGCGGTGGTCAGATCCTTGAACGTGGCCGCCAGCTCCGGCGGAATGTTGCCTAACCACGTCGCGCATGCCGCTTCAGCCTCCGGACGGCTCTTGTGATCCCAGATCGACAAGAAGCCTTCCTTGAGGGCGTGCGCCTCCCCGAGCTGGGGAAACTGGCGGAACCATTCCAGGGCCCGTGTCATGTCTGCGCCCTTCAGATCGTGCTGCCGCTTGAGCAACAGGAAGCGCTCATCCTTGAGCTTGAGGCGCTGCCGAGCCGGCAGATCCTTGCGAATGCGCTTGCGCAGCTTCTCCAGCGCGTCATTGGCCATCCGCTGGATATGGAAACGATCGACCACAATCCGCGCCTGCGGCAGCGGGGCACGCACCACCTGCTTGTAAACGTGGTACATGTCCATCGCCACCCACTCGATCGTGTCCTTGTCCCGCAGGTTGCGGAAATAGGGCAACAGGTCGGCCTTGGCCCGGCTCGGCCGGAGGTCGAATACCGTCTTGCGTTCGATGTTGGTGATCATCGCCCGGTACTGGCCGATGATCTTGAGCTCGTCGATCCCCAGGATGCGGGGCGTCCGGAACCGGACCTTGGCCTCGAACTCCTCGATGAAGTCGTCAAAGACGTGGCGGACCGTCTTCTCGTCCAAGTCCACTTCGCGCGCCAGCGCCGCGAAGGTCTTGGTGAAGCTCTCTTTACGGATATAACGCACCAGGCGGGCCGTGGCTTGACGCTTGCTGTCGAGATCGGCGACAGGCTCGAAGAGCGTCTTATTGCACGAGATGCAGCGATATCGCCTGCGCTGGATGAACACCACGACCGGCTTGCCGTGCGTCGGCGTATCCTGAAACGACTGCTCTTGTGGTAATCCCCCCGCCTTTAGCGGTCGCCAGAAGTGGAGTTACGCGGCCATCGCAAGCTTCATGGCTGGCGTGATGCCGCCGAGCGCCATGTTGGGGCGCTCGTGGTTGTACGTCCAGAGCCAGCGCGTAGACTTGTCCTGCACCTGCTCGATGGTGTCGAACAGGGTTCGGGCCAGCCAGGCGTAGCGGACGGTACGGTTGTAGCGTTCGACGTAGGCGTTCTGCTGCGGCTTGCCCGGCTGGATGTGCTCGACCCGGATGCCATGCCGCTGCG
>NZ_PDWL01000129.1 GCF_010093185.1 Pseudoxanthomonas jiangsuensis
CCCTTCGTGCTGACGCCGCATGCGGGGGGGATTGCGACCCTCGATGGGGACGACAAGGCTGCGGTGGAAGCGGCGCCCGGCCAGTTCGCAGTGACCTTCGCGCGGAAGATGCGCAGCGTGGTGATCGTCAAGGGCGCGGACAGTTTCATCGCCGGGCCTGACGGTGCGCTATGGGTGCATCGCGGTGGTGTGCCTGGGCTGGGCACGTCGGGCTCGGGCGATACCTTGGCCGGATTGATCGCAGGTTTCGCTGCGCGGGGCAGCGACGCGTTGACCGCCGCGCTGTGGGGTGTATTTGTGCACGCGGTAGCGGGTAAACAGCTGTCCAGGCGGATTGGCACGGTTGGATTTCTGGCACGCGAGATTCCAAAAGAAGTGCCCGGGATTTGGGATCGTTTGCCGCGCAAGGGAGTGAGCCCTTCTCCTTGCGGGAGAGGGGTTGGGGTGAGGGTACGGCTGCTGGGATTGGTGAAGATTGAAGTCTTTTACGTTGTTTTGTTCGCGACGCATTACGCGCGCGGCCGGCACCTTTAAG
>NZ_PDWL01000130.1 GCF_010093185.1 Pseudoxanthomonas jiangsuensis
CTGTAGCGATGCAGTCAGTCCTGCATCGCTACAGCGGTATCACCAGAACTTGTAGCGCAGACCCAGCATGTAGCGCGGGCCGGTCTGGGTGGCATAGATGATCTCGTTCTTCTGCCGGCCATGCTGGCGCTGTATTTCGTTGGTGAGGTTGATCGCTTCCAGGCTCAGCGACAGGTTGTCGGTCCACTTGTAGCCGATGTTCAGATCCAGCTGGCCATAGGCTTCGGTATAGACCGGGTTGGGCAGGCCGCTACCGTCGAAGCGCGCAGCCAGGAACTCGTCGCGCCAGTTGTAGGCCGCACGGACCTGCCATTGTCCCTTGTCGTAGAAGCCGACCAGATCGGCCGCATCGAAGGCGGCTCCGGCCAGGAAGGCAATCCCGGCCTCAAGCCATTGCTGTCGCACAACATCGACCTGTCGCTGGAGTGGGATTACGGCGCGGCGCGCTCCGCCTCGCTGGGGCGGTCGCTTATACACATCTCCGAGCCCCCGCGACGGGGGCCCCACTCGCACGCCGCCGTGCTCTTGTTAAAA
>NZ_PDWL01000131.1 GCF_010093185.1 Pseudoxanthomonas jiangsuensis
ACGCGGGCTAGGCGTTTCCAGTGGCGCCATGGACGAAGGTGTTCTGCAAGGGGGACACGCCATTGGCGACATTGTTGGTACCGGCCGCAAACTGGCTGGCGGCACGCGCGTCGCTGCCGAAGGCCGTCGGGCAGGCGAAGAACACCGAGTTGAAGGTACCGAGCGTGTCGGTATCGGCCAGGTTGAAGCACACCAGGCCATCGCCGGTGCCGCCGGCAGGACGGGTCACCACCGAGTTGTAGAACGCGGCCTGCGTGCCCTGGTTGAGCATGATCGCCGCACCGGCGCGCGCATTGCCCACGTAGGTGAAATTGGCCACCTTCGGGCGCGAATACGGCTGGCGACGCAGGCTGTGCCACTCGTTCATGCGATCGCCGCCACCGGCCCGCTGCACCACGATGCCGAACTGCAGTGCACCGCTCCAGCCAGCATCGGTATCCAGCGAATCGTCGTCGGCACCGGTGATGACCAGATGGCTACCGTTGACCGTACCGCCGAACCATTCGATGCCGTCGTCGGAGCTGTTGTGGATC
>NZ_PDWL01000132.1 GCF_010093185.1 Pseudoxanthomonas jiangsuensis
CACCGTTATCTCGTTCGGCGGTTCGCACAGGAGTTCGGTTCCCACGCGCTGGCACGCCCCCGGCCCCCCGCTCCCCGGATACCGCGGGGCCCTGACCTCGCGGCCCGGCGCCGCCGCCCGCCCAGCCCCCGTCTCGCCGCCCAGCCCCCGGTCGCCCAGGCCCACCGCCAGCGGCACGGCGGCAAGGATCGCCACCATCGTGGTCATCATGATCGGGCGGAAGCGCACGATCGAGGCCTCGCGTGCGGCTGCGCGCGCATCCATGCCATACACGCGCTGCGCCACCAACGCGAAGTCGATCATCATGATGGCGTTTTTCTTGACGATGCCGATCAGCAGCACCAGCGCGATCATCGAGATCACCGACAGTTCGGTGTTGGTGATGAACAACGCCAGCAGCGCGCCCACGCCGGCGGCCGGCAGGTCCGCCAGCAGGGCCGCGGCGGCGGCGTCCACCCCCGCGGCCTACTTCGGGCTGGTCCCCCACCACGCCCCCCGCCACCGCGGCATCTGCCCCCGCGCTAGCCGAGCCG
>NZ_PDWL01000133.1 GCF_010093185.1 Pseudoxanthomonas jiangsuensis
GCCTGCTGTGGATGACCGTGCTGGTGATCCAGATCGCCAGGAACGGCCTGACCCCGCGCAACATGACCCGCCTGGCGTGCCTGAGCCTGTTCTGGCACTTCCTGGACGTGATCTGGATCGGCGTGTTCACCATCGTCTACCTGCTGGGAGCGCTGTAATGGCCAACCACCATCCTTCCTCCGATGCGCACGCCGAGCACGGCCATGGCGGCGGCCTGAAGTCCTACCTGGTCGGCTTCGTGCTGGCGGTGATCCTGACCGTGATCCCGTTCGGCATGGTGATGAGCGGGGCGTTCCCGCGCGGCGTCACCGTCATCGTCATCGCGGTGCTGGCCGCGGTGCAGATGCTGGTGCACCTGATCTACTTCCTGCACATGCACCGTTCGGCCGAACAGCGCTCCAACGTGCACGTGGGCCTGTTCTCGCTGCTGATCATCGGCATCGTGGTGGTCGGCTCGCTGTGGGTGATGCACAACCTCAACGTCAACATGATGCACTGAGCGGGCGTTCCT
>NZ_PDWL01000134.1 GCF_010093185.1 Pseudoxanthomonas jiangsuensis
GTCCGCAGGCCCCTGACGCCTGCATATCTGGCTGGGCGACGGAAGACCCCGCGCGGTGCCGCCTGTGCGGCGCATGGGGCATCCCATCCTTCCAGAACGCCTTTGCGTCAGGCACTGCGTGCGTAGTCGAAGCCGGCTGGCGCAGGCTGGATCGCCAGCACCGGCAATTGGTTCTCCGCGGGCAGAACCGACGATGCCGCGCCGGCCAGGCGGAACACCGCCACCGCCTCGCTCAGGCTGCCGGCCTGCTGCTCCAACGCACGCGACGCGGCGGTGGCCTGCTCCACCAGCGCCAGGTTCTGCTGGGTGCTGCGGTCCATCTGCGCCATCGCCTGGCCGACTTCGTCGATGCCGGCGGCCTGCTCCTGCGACGCCGCCGCGATCCCCGCCATCAACGCATTTACCTCGCTCACCGAAGTCATTACGCGGCCCATGGTGCGGCCGGCGTCGTGCACCTGCGC
>NZ_PDWL01000135.1 GCF_010093185.1 Pseudoxanthomonas jiangsuensis
GTGTACGCCGCGGTGATCACCAGCGTGGTGGCTGCAGCGAAGGCAACCAGCGGATGCTTCTGGAAGCTGGCCAGGATGACCATGAACTCGCCGACAAAACCACTCGTTCCAGGCAAACCGGCGTTGGCCATGAAGAACAACATGGAGAACGTGGCGAACCACGGCATCACGTTGACCACGCCGCCGTAGTCGGCGATGCGACGGGTATGCATGCGGTCGTAGAGCACGCCGATGCATGAGAACATCGCACCGGATACGAAACCGTGCGAAATCATCTGCACCATCGCGCCCTGCAGGCCCAGACGGGCAGCATCGGTGCTGCCATAATCGCGCACCAAAGTGAAGGCGATAAAGGTACCGAGCGTGACGAAACTCATGTGCGCGATGGACGAATACGCCACCAGCTTCTTCATGTCGTCCTGTACCAACGCCACCAAGCCGACATAGATCACCGCAATCAGCGACAGCGTGATGACCAGCCAGGCGAACTCATGACTCGCATCCGGCACGATCGGCAGGTTGAAGCGCAG
>NZ_PDWL01000136.1 GCF_010093185.1 Pseudoxanthomonas jiangsuensis
GCACCACGGCTATCCGGCAAGCCCAGGCCTTGCGCTTTGAGCGAGTCGATCGGGCCGACCGCCACGCCCAGCATGCCGCGACTCACGTGGCCGGTGGCCTTGATCTGCTCGGCCGCGCTGAAGGCCAGGTCGATCGGGATCGCGAAACTGATGCCCATGTAGCCGCCGGACGCGGAGAAGATCTGCGAATTGATGCCGACCACTTCGCCACGCGTGTTGAGCAGCGGGCCGCCGGAATTACCCTGGTTGATCGCCTCGTCGGTCTGGATGAAGGGCACGTAGCGCTGGTCGGCGTACGGATTGCTGCGGCCGGTGGCGCTGACGATGCCGGCGGTGACCGAGTGGTCCAGGCCGAACGGCGAACCGATCGCCACCCCCCACTGGCCGGGCTTGGGCAGGTTGGAGTCGCCGGTTCGCACCGTCCGCAGGGTCCTGCCGTCGATCTTCAGCAGCGCCCCGTCGGATTTCTGGTCGCTTCCGCCCACCCTGGCGGTGAATTCGCGGCCGTCCGGGGGGTTTGCCCTTGC
>NZ_PDWL01000013.1 GCF_010093185.1 Pseudoxanthomonas jiangsuensis
ATTACATCGAGATGTTCTACAACCCGATCCGCCGGCATGGTTCCGCTGGCGGACTGTCACCGGTAGAGTTCGAACGGCGCTACGCGCAAAGTGGCAACTGAGTGTCTACGGAACTCTGGCCGGTCCAGGTCGCCTTGCTGCCACGGGACAAACTTGCCCGAGATCTCGACGCCTTCTGGAAAGCAGGCGTCACGACATTCTGGCGGGTCGCGGAGAAATAGCCAAAAAATTTGCCAGTTAATAATGCCAATGCGCTATCCGACGTTCGGTCGCCGGAAAAAACTCAGCCACCTCAAAGTGCATCATCAGCGCATCTTGACTAGAAGCGGATGCCTATCGACAGGCCACATAGTCCAATCTTCCGTAAACACCAAACGACTGTTCTGGGTCGTAAGCAGACGCACGGCCACGCACCTTCAGAACAAGGCACCTTGAACTGGTTTGTCGAGCATGCTCGTTTCCCGCGCTGAAACCTGATCAGTCTCCCCACCCAACCTCCACCCCAACCCCGACATCCGCACCGCGTGCCTTGCCAGCGCATCGCGCAGCACCTGGGCGCTGCCGGCCACGTGCAGTCGGGTGCGGGCGCGGGTGATGGCGGTGTAGACCAGCTCGCGGGAGAGCACGCGGCTGGGGGTGCGCGGCAGCTGCAGCCAGACCTCATCGAACTCGCTGCCCTGGGCCTTGTGCACGGTCATGGCGAAGGCGCTCTCGTGCCGGGGCAGGGCGGCCGGATGGAAGGCGCGGACCTCGCCCGGGATGTCGCCGGGGAACCAGGCCATCAGCACGCCTTGTGCGTCGTATCCCGAAGAGGGACTTGCTTCGCTGCGCCCCGAAAAGGGACTTGCTTCGCTGCGTAGGCAGATGCCGATGTCGCCGTTGAACAGGCGGTGGCGGTAGCTGTTCTCGGTGACCAGCAGCAGGCGGCCGTGGAAGTAGTCCGGCGCGGGGCCGGTGCGACGGCCGGACAGCAGTTCCTCGATGCGGGCGTTCAGGCCGCGCGCGCCCTGCGGGCCGGCGCGCACGGCGGTGAGCAGGCGCAGGCGCTGGGCCATGGCCAGCGCGGTGGCCGGGTCCGGCGCGTCGGCCAGGCTGCGCCAATGGGCGAGCAGGGCTTCGCGGCGCGCCTCGAGCGGGTCCAGCACGTCCTCGTGGAAGTCGACGCCGCGCAGCTGGCCGCCGCGCAGCAGGGCCAGGGCGGTGTCGGCGTCGCCCTCGCGGGTGGCCTCGGCCAGCGGGGCGAGATCGAAATCGGCGTCCTGGCGGTAGCCGCGCAGCAGCTGCACGCGGTGGCCGCGCAGGCCGGTGGCGTCGGCATCGACCGGTGTGGCCTCGCCGAGCAGCGGCTGCAGCGCGCGGGCGTCGTCTTCCTGCAGGGCGTGGCCAGGACCGCCGGCGCCGAGGATGGCGGCCAGCACGTCGCCGGCTTCCACCGAAGGCAGCTGGTCGGCATCGCCGAGCAGGATCAGCTGGGTGCCGTCGGCGACGGCCTCGACCAGCTTGCACATCAGCGGCAGGTCGACCATCGAGGCTTCGTCGACCACCAGCACGTCCAGCGGCAAGGGGTTGTCGGCGTGGTGGCGGAAGCCGGGCGAGTCCGGAATCGTGCCGAGCAGGCGGTGCACGGTGCTGGCGGTGTCGGGCAGGGCGGCGCATAGGGCCGGGTCGACGCCGCTGGCGACGATCGCCTGTACCGCGCGGCGCAGGCTCTCGGCCATGCGCTCGGCGGCGCGGCCGGTGGGTGCGGCCAGGGCGATGCGCGGCGGCGCCAGGCCGGCGCGCAACGACTGCGCGATGCGCAGCACCAGCAGGCGGGCGATGGTGGTGGTCTTGCCGGTGCCGGGGCCGCCGGTGACCAGCAGCAGGGCGCGGCGCAGGGCGAGCGCGGCGGCGCGGGCCTGGCGGTCGTCGCCCTGGCGCGCGAGCGGGGACAGGGGGGCGAACACCTCCGCGACCGCCTCGATGCCGCCGGCCTGCACGGGCTGGCCGGCGATGCGCCTGAGGCCTTGGGCCAGGCGCGCCTCGTACTCGCGGTAGCGGCGCAGGTAGAGCAGGCCGGCGCTGCCGGCGACGGGCTCGAAGACCAGCGGGGCGTCTTCCGCCGAAGGCGCAAGCGCGTCGCCGGGTTGGGCGACCCAGGGCGAGGCGCGCAGCTGCCGCGCCCAGGTGTCGGCATCGGGCCAGGGCAGGTCGGCGTCGACCAGCAGGCGCGGGCGGGCGGGGTCGAAGCCGGCGTGGCCGTCGGCGACCGCCAGCGAAGCCAGCGCCGCGGCGGCGAGCACGGTGTCGGGCGTGTCCGGCCGCAGCCGGCGCAGGCTCTGGGCGAAGGCGTGGTCCAGGGTGCGCAGGGCGCCCTGGCGCTGGAGTTCGGCGAGCAGGTTCACGCGGCCGCCTCCACCGGCGTGCCGGCGAACAGCGCGTCGAGCGCATGGATCAGTTCGGGCAGGTAGCGGTGGGCGAACACGCCGGGGGCGGCGCCGTCGTGGCCGCAGGCGGCGTCGGGTTCGAGGCCGCGGCAGAACAGGTAGCGGATGCCGCCGAAGTCGCGCGCGTAGTCGTAGGCCTCGCCCAGGCGGAAGCGCAGCCAGCGGTGCAGGGCCAGGGTGTAGATCAGCGCCTGCAGGTCGTACTCGCTGTCGGCCATGGCCCTGCGCAGGGACGCGGTGTCGTAGGCCGGCAGCCGGTTGGACTTGTAGTCGAGCACGTACCAGCGGCCGTCGTGGGTGTAGGTGAGGTCGATCAGGCCGGTCATCAGGCCTTCCAGGGTGCGGCGCAGGCCGAAACCGTGGCGGTCGGCGACCACGCCGTGGGCGTGCAGCAGCGCCAGCAGGGTGTCGACCGCGGTGGGCTGCAGCGCGAACTGGAACTCGATCTCGGCGCGGCGCGCCTGCGGCGGCGAAGCACACAGGCGCAGACCCTCGGGCAAGGCGACGGTGAGGGTGCGGCCGATCAGGTCGGTCAGGACGGCCACGCCGTCGGCGATGTCGTCCGCCTCGTAGCCGGCCTTGCGCAAAGCTTTCCCGATCACCTCGATCTCGCTGGTGGGTGCCGGATCGCCGATGCGCCATGCCTGCCAGGCGGCGAAGTCGCCCAGTTCCAGCGCCTCGTGCAGGACCACGCCGAAGCGGTTGCCGGCGAAGCGCGGGTCGAAGGCCTCGGCCGGCTGCGGGGCGTCCTGCGCGGGGTCGGCATCGGGCTCGTCGTTGCCGCCGGCGGCGGCGACGGTGGCACGGGTGGAGGCGTCCTGCTGACCGCTGTCGGCATTGGCCAGCTGGGTGAAGCTGTAGACCCACCAGTCGGGTGCGATCTGGCGTTCGATCCTGCGCGCGGCCGGCGGCACGCCTTCGGCGATCGGCGGCAACCAAGGCAGGGCGGCCGGCGGCGGCGAGGCGTCGCGGACGATGCCGGGCGTGTCGGGCAGGCCGTCGAGCATGGGCGCCAGCGCGGTCTGGCCGGCTTGGTAGAAGTCGCCGGTGGCGATCCACAGCGCGTGCTCGGCGCGGGTCAGGCCGACGTAGAGCAGGCGCGCGTCCTCGGCACGCTGGGCCTCGATCCAGGCGGTGCGGGCGGCGCCCCAGCCGGAGGTGTCGGCCTGCAGCTTCCAGTGCAGCGCGCGGCGGCCGTCGTCGGTCGCGACCACGCAGGCGTTGCCCGGGTCCGGCGGCTTGCCGCCGATGCCGACGAAGGGCAGGAACACCAGCGGGTACTCCAGGCCCTTGCTCTTGTGCAGGGTCACGATCTGCACCCGGCGGGCATCGGATTCCAGCCGCAGCAGCTGGGCCTCGTCGTTGGGGTCGGCGCCGGCGATCCGCTGGCCCAGCCAGTCGACCAGGCCGTGCAGGCCCAGCGCGCGCGCATCGGCCTGCTGCAGTAGTTCGCCCAGCTGCAGGTAGTTGGTGAGCCGGCGCTCGCCGTCGAGCAGGCCGAGCAGGCGCTCGGCATTATCCGCGCACAGGTCCGAGACCAGCGCCAGCGGCCCGCCGCGCTGCCAGCGCTCGCGCCAGGCCAGCGCTTTGAGTTGCCAGGCGCGGTGGGCGGCGCCGTCGTCCTCCAGCGCGGCGATGCCGGCGGCATCCACGCCCAGCAGCACGGTGGCCAGCGCCGCGCGCAGGCGGCCGTCGTCGGCGGTGTGCAGCAGGGCCAGCAGCAAGGTCAGCAGTTCCTGCGCCTCGGGCGTGGCGAACAGGCTCTGCCGGCCGGCGGCGACCGCGGGAATGCCGACCGCGGCCAGCGCCTGCTGGATGCGGGTGGCCTCGCCGTGCTTGCGCACGAGCACGGCGATGTCGCCGGGCTGGACCGGCCGGCCGTCGAGGGTGGCGGTGCCGGCGCGGGCCTCGCTGAGCACGGCGTGGATGGCGGCGACGCAGGCCCGGGTGGCCAGTTCGCGGGCGCGGCCGGCACTCCATGGCTTGCGTTTGCCGGTGTCGTCCAGCGGCGGCGCAGGGGCCTGCCACAGCGTGAGCGCGGGCGCGGCGGCGCCCGCGCGCCGGTAGTCGGCGTCGCGACGCTTGGTGCCCGGCGCGACCGGGTGGAAGCGGATGCGCGGGTCGAGGAAGGCGCGTTCACCGGCCTGCGCGTACAGCGCTTCGACGGCCTGCAGCAAAGCCGGCCGCGAGCGGAAGTTGTGGTCCAGCGTGGGCGCGCGCGCGGCCACGCCGGCGGCCAGCAGGTAGGTCTGCACGTCGCCGCCGCGGAAGCCGTAGATGGCCTGCTTGGGGTCGCCGATCAGGAACAGCCCCGGCTCCAGGCCGGCATCGCGCACCTGCGGCGAATCGCCGAACACGGTATGGAAGATGCTCCACTGGCGCGCATCGGTGTCCTGGAACTCGTCGACCAGGGCCACCGCGTACTGCGCGCGCAGGCGCTGCACCAGCGCGCCGGCATGCGGGCCGGCCAGCGCGTCGGCGACGCCGTCGATCAGGTCGTCGTAGGTCTGCACGCGCAGTTGCTGCTTGCGCCGGGCCAGGCGGGTGCGGGCGTCGTCGCGGATGCGGTGCAGCAGGGCGATCTTCGCCTGCTCCTGCCAGGCCTCCGCCGCCCGCGCCGCATCGGCCCAGGCCTGCAGCGCGTCGAACAGCGCCGAGCACGGCGCCTTGCCCGGCTCGCCGTCCTTGCAGAACTCCTGCAGGCGCGCGGGCAGCAGCTTGTCCAGGTGGTTCCTGTCATCGAAGAACCATGATGCGGACACGCGTCCGGCCTGCAGGGTCTGGAAGGCCTTCTCGAAGCTGGGTTTGCGCGCCTTGCGGCCATCGAAGACCTTGTTGTCGAACGCGGCGGCGATGGCGTCGCGGGCGACGGGCAGGTGGGCGTCGATGGCCTGCGCGAGCGCCTGCGCGGCGGCGTCCAGCGCGGGGCTTGGATCGGCCGGCAGATCGCCGGGCGCCGGCAGCAGCAGCGGCTGCCGGACCAGCTCGGCCAGATCGGCGGCCAGCGCTTCGGGGCCGCCCTTCCACAGCGCGGCGAGCGAAGGCGCGGTCCCGGCGTCGGCGGCATGTACGCGCCACAGGTCGGCGGCCAGTTCCTCGCGCAGGGCGCGGTCGCTGGCCAGCAGTTCGGGCGCGGCAAAGGTCTGGCCGCTTTCCAGGGCGTGTTCGCGCAGCACGCGCGCGCAGAAGCCATGGATGGTGAAGATGGCGGCCAGGTCGATCTCGTCGGCGGCCAGCTGCAGGCGCTGCCGCAGCTGCGCCGGAGTTTCACTGCCGGTAGCCAGGTGCGCGGCGATGAGCGCGCGGCTGAGTGCGGCATCGGGCGATTCGCCGTCCGCCGGCGGCGCGTCCACCAGGCTCGCGGCCAGGGCCAGGCGCTCGCGGATGCGCTTGCGCAGCTCCTGGGTGGCGGCCTCGGTGAAGGTGACCGCCAGCACCTGGCCGATGCGCAGCCGCCGCTCGACCACCAGCCGGGTGACCAGGGTGGCCAGGGTGAAGGTCTTGCCGGTGCCAGCGCTGGCCTCGATCAGCCGGGTGCCGGTGAGGGGCAGGGCGAGGAAGGGGTCGGGGGCGTTCATGCCTCGGCCTCCTCGTCGGCTTCGACGACGAAGCGGCGGCCGTCATCGAAGCCGGTGTGGATCGCTCCGCGCTCGACCGCGGTGAAGACGGCGTAGCTGATTTCGGCGAACCGGTGCAGCAGCTCCGGATCGGCGAAGGGATCGCGGCCGCGCAGGGCCAGGCGGTAGGCGTCGCCGGTGCCTTCGCCCCACTGGCGGTCGCCGCCGCGCCAGCGGGCGGTGGCGGCCTTGACCGCCTTGTCGGGATCGTCGGCGCTGAAGTACTCCCAGCCGCTGTAGGGACCGAACGGCAACGGCGCGGCCAGGCCCTCGCGGCGCAGCTCCAGCAGGCGCTGCAAAGCGTCGCGGGCGGACGCGGGATCGAGCGGCTCGCGCACGAACGGGCCGACACCGGCGTCGCCGCCGTCGTGGAACTGCACCAGCGGCAGGCCCAGGCCGGCGGCGCTGGCCAGCAGCCAGTCCAGGCCGTCGCGGATCGCGGAAGGGCCGTTGGCCGCTCCGAAGTACACGCGGCCGATCCCCTGCGGATACAGCCGGTCCAGGCGCGCCTGCAGGCGCAGCCCCGGCAGCGGCACTTCGACCCTTCGCGAGCCAGGTTCGGCATCGCCGCGCCAGGCGGCGAAGGCCTGCGCGTAGGGACGCAGCGACTCGACCATGGCATCCAACTGGCGCCGGCCCAGCGGGCCGGACGGCAGCAGCGCGCGGGCGCGCAGGCGCTCGTACAGGCCGGCCTCATGGCCGGCGAGCAGTGCGTCGAAGACCTTCAGCTGCAGCTGCGCCTTCTCCAGGCCGGCGCCGGGTGCGAGCAGCGGCTCGACGTCTTCGCCGAGCACGGTTTCGTCGGCCAGGCGCAGGTCCAGGCGCTCACGCAGGAACTGCTGGGCCGGCGCGGTGAGGAACTGGCGCAGTGCGTCCAGCGAAAGCGTGCCGTCGCGCTCGTCGTCGGCCGTACGCGGTGGCAACGGCGCGTCGATCCACGGCGCCAGCGGCACGCGCGAGCCGCCGATGCGGCCGGCGGCCGGCTGCCACTGCGCGCGGTAGCTGAAGCGCCGAGGGTCGCCCTCGGCGCCGAACGCGGCCGGGGCGAACGGCTGCAGGGCGTGGCGCAGCGTAAGCGCGCCCGCGACGGCGGCCGGGTCGGCGTGGTATTCGGCCGCGGCCTGGACCAGTTCGGCCACCAGCGCCGACGGCTCGCGCACGCTGCCGTCGCGCGGATCGGCGCCGAGGTAGCTGAGGTAGAACACGTCCTGAGCCGAGGCGAACAACTGCAGGAACAGGAAGCGGTCGTCCTCGCGGGTGGAGCGGTCGCCGTGGCGGCGCCGGTCCGTGCCCAGCTCGGCGGTGAGGCGGTTGAGCCCGGCGGCCAGGTCGCGCCGCGGGAAGTCGCCGTCGTTCATGCCCAGCAGACAGATGACCCGGAACGGCAGCAGCCGCATCGGCACCATCCGGCCGACGCTCACCCCGCCGGTGAGCAGGGGCGCGCGGGTGTCGGCCTCCGACAGCACCGCGGCGAAGTGCGCACGTACGACCTCGGCCGGGACCTCGGTCTCGACCTCGGCGCGGCGCGCATGCTCGGCGAAGTCGTCGATCAGGGTGCGCAGGCGCTCGAGCGCGCGCTGGGTGCCGGCCGCCGCCGGCGTGTCCGGCAGCAGCGCGTCGAGCAGGGCCAGCAGGCGCTCGCGCCACTGCGCCGGCGGCAGCGCCTCGCGCAGATTGCGCTGGAAGCGTTCCAGCGCGCGCAAAAGCCGGATCAGGATGTCCAGCGCGTCGAGCGCGCGGCCCTCCAGCGCCGGCCAGGGCGCGACCCCGGCGATGTCGGCCTCGCTGCCGCTGGCATGGCCGAGCAGCAGCCGCTCCAGCGCGAACGCCCAGGTGTAGGCGTCGTCCTCGGGCGCGGCGTGCTGCGCGCGGTGGGCGGCGTTGAGTCCCCAGCGCGCGCCGGCGGCCTGCAGCCAGCCGTGCAGGCGCTCGAACGCGGCCGCGTCCAGCCCGGCCGCCTCGGCCAGCGGCGGGCTGGCCAGCAGGTCGAGGATCTCGTTGAGGCCGAAGCGCGACACCGACAGCCCGAGCAGGCGCACGAACACCTCGGCCAGCGGCTCGCCGGCCAGCGGGCTGGTGTCGGCCAGGGCGTAGGGGATGCGCGTGCCGGGCGGGTCGCCCTGGCCGCCGAACACGGCGTCCAGGTAGGGGATGTAGGGATCGATGTCCGGCGCCAGCACCGCGATCTCGCGCGGCTGCAAGGGCGGGTCGAAACGCGGGTCCTCGAGCAGGCCGCGCAGCTGGTCGTGCAGCACCTGCAGCTCGCGCAGGCGGGTGTGGCAGGCGTGGACCTGCAGGCTGGGATCGGCGAGGTCGAGCGCGGCGCGTGGTGCAGGCCGCGGCGGCGGCGCGCGCCGGAACAGGTCGCTCTGCATCCGCCGCAGGAGGCTGTCGCCGAGGCCGCCCCGGGCCAGCGGGCGCTGGCCCGATTCCAGCGGATCGGCATAGACCTCGATCTCGGCGCGCGGATGCACCACCTCGTAGCTGCCGAGCAGGGCCATGAAGTCGCGGCCGGCCGCGCCCCAGGCCTGCAGCAGGCGGTTGTCCCCGCCGCTGCCGGCGAACAGGCCTTCGTCGTAGGGCCAAGGCGCGTCATGGCCGGCGGCGATCGCGCGGCGGCGCGCGCCCACGGTCTGCAGGTCGCCCCAGTAGCCCTGCGCCGGCGTCGGCAGGTAGAAGTGCAGGGTGCCCACCCGCGCCTGGGTGGCGAGCACGCGCAGCACGTCCGGGGAGACGTTGAGCGTGGCGAAGGCGAACAGCCGCGGCGGCAGGCCCTGCGGCAGCGCTTCGCGTCCGCCGCCGAAGCGGTCCAGGTAGTCCTGCAACCGCCGCGCGCGGTAGGCCTGGCCAGCAGCGACGTGGCGCCAGAGCACCGCCTGCGGGTCCTGCGGATCGGCACCGGCCTCCCAGCGCAAAAGCCAGTCGCGGCGCCAAGCCTGGTACTTCTCGAACACCGATGCCAGCTCGCCCGCCAGGGCCCAGGGCTTGAGCGCGTCGCCATCGGCCAGGTAGCCGGCCAGCGGCGCCAGCGCCGGGCGCGCGAGCAGGGCCGGATCGGCCAGCGCCGCGTACAGGCGCCAGTGCAGGGTGTCGGCGTCGAGTTCGTCGCCGGCCGGGCCGAGGTTGGCCTTCAGCGCATGGGCGACGAACTCGCCCGGGGTCAGGAACTGGAGATTGGCGGCCACCCCGTGCTCGGCCGCCAGCGTGGCCTGCAGCCAGCGCCGCATCGCCACCTGCGGGATCAGCACCACCTCCGGCTCCAGGATCGATCGGCCCGGCACCGGCTGGCGCAGCTCGGCTGCCAGCAGCCCGGCCAGCACTTCCAGCGAATTGGACGGATAGAGGCGGAAGTCGTTGGCTGCGGACGGCATCGGGCCATCTTGCCGCAGCGGTGTCGCGGCAGGCGAGACCGCGGCGGCGCGGCGGCGATAATCGACCGCCTGCCTTCCACGGACGCCGCGATGCCCCGCACCGCCACCCGCCATCTCCGCCTGGTGCTCGCCGTCGCGGCGGCCGCCGCGCTGGCCTGGTCGTTCTGGAGCAACGGCGGCTGGCTGCAGCTGTGCGCGGGCCTGGCGATCTTCCTGTTCGGCATGCAATGCCTGGAGGAGGGCCTGCGCCAGCTCGCCGGCGGCGGGCTCGAGCGGCTGCTGGCGCGCAGCACCGGCACCCCGCGGCGAGGGCTGCTGTTCGGCATCGCCACGACCGCGGTGCTGCAGTCCAGCACCCTGGTCTCGCTGCTGACCATCGCCTTCATCAGCTCCGGGCTGATCCAGCTGGCCGGCGGCATCGCCGTCATCTTCGGCGCCAACCTCGGCGCGACCAGCGGGATCTGGCTGCTGGCCCTGGCCGGGCAGGACCTGAGCCTGTCGCCGCTGGCGCTGCCCTTGCTGGTGTTCGGGGTGCTGGCCGGGTTCACCGGGCCGCGCGGCAAAGCGATGGGGCGGGTGGTGCTGGGGGTGGCCTTCATCTTCCTGGGCATCGACCAGATCAAGGCCGGCTTCGGGCAGTTCGGCGGCCTGGACCTGGCCGAGGTGCGGGCCGAAGGCGCGGCCGGGACTGCGCTGTTCGTGCTCGCCGGGCTGGCGGTGACCGTGGTCCTGCAGTCCAGCCACGCCACCCTGATGCTGACCCTGGCCGCGCTGGCCGGCGGCCAGCTGCAGCTGGAGCAGGGCCTGGCCATCGCCATCGGCTCGAACGTGGGCAGCAGCGTGAGCACCGCCTTCGTCGGCATGCTCGGCGGCAACCGCGAGGGGCAGCGGCTGGCGCTGGCGCATGCGCTGTTCAACGGCGTCACCGCGGTGGTGGCCCTGGCCCTGCTGCCGGCGCTGACCTGGCTGACGCGGACGCTGGCCGGGCTGGCCGGCTTCGGCGACAACCCGCTGCTGCAGCTGGCGCTGTTCCACACCCTGTTCAACGCCGGCGGGGTGCTGCTGTTCTGGCCGTGGCAGCGGCCGCTGGCGGCGCTGCTGCAGCGCTGGCTGCCCGAACGCGCCGAGCCGGCGGTGCCGGCCAGCGCGCCGCCGGGGACCACGCCGGCGCTGGTGCGGGTCCACGCCCGCCACCTCAGCGGCCCCGCGCTGGAGTCGGCCGACGCGGCGGCCGCGGCGGTGGCGCTGGAGCTGCGCCACCTCGGCCAGCTGAGCCTGGAGGTGATCTGCCAGGCGCTGTGCCTGCCGGCCGACCAGCTGGCCGCGGCGCAGGCCGACGAGGCCCTGCTCGACGCCGGCCCGGCCGACGGCCGCTGCTTCGACGCCGAGCTGCTGTACCAGCAGCGGGTCAAGGGCGTGTACGGCGACCTGCTGGCCTTCATGAGCCGGCTGGAGCTGCCGCTGGACGCCGAGCACCAGCGGTTCTGGTCGGCCGCGCAGATGGCGGCGCTGGAGATGGTCAACGCGGTCAAGGGCGCCAAGCACCTGCAGAAGAACCTCGGCCAGCGCCTGCGCGGCCCGCATACGCCGGTGCGCGCGGCCTACGTGGCGCTGCGCCGGCAGCTGTTCGGGCAGATCCGCGCCCTGCACGCCGTCGCCGGCGAGGAGGACGCGGACGCGGCGGCCCGGCGCCTGGAGGCGCTGGACCGGCAGGCGGCGGATTCGGCCGCGCGCTTCCGTGACGCCCTGTTCGAACAGGTGCGGCGCGGCGTGTTCGACGGCCTGGAGGCCGGCTCGCTGCTCAACGATCAGGGCTATGCGGAACGGATCTACCGCAGCCTGCGTCAGGTGTTCGCCTTCGCCGAGGAGCCGGGCTCGCTGCAGCGGCTGCGGCGGCTGGCGGGCGGATAGGCACCTTGTAGGAGCCGGTCTTGCCAGCGACCGCCATGGCGGAGGTGTCTGCGTGAAACCGGATGCCATTGATGCGTCCGCCTCCACGGTCGCCGGCAAGACCGGCTCCTACAGGCAGGCAAGGCGCGCATGACCACCTGCACTCGCGCAGCCGGCGCGACCACCTCGAACATGCGCCTCGCGGCACGCACAAACCCGCCAGCGGGACAATTCCTGTACTGACGGGTTCAATCGATAGGTTAAGATTCAGTTTGCCGTGCGCATGATGCGCCGTTTGCGATCTTCGTCCGCCAGGGAAAGCGCGCCCCCATGTCCGTCCCGAACGCCAATGCCGTCGTCCTGGAAGGCGTCCGCCTCGATCGCGGCGGGCGCACGATCCTGCGCGACCTGGACCTGGCGATCCCCCAGGGCAGCATCACCGCCGTGCTCGGCCCCTCGGGCACCGGCAAGTCGACCCTGCTGGCGGCGCTGACCGGCGAGCTGGTCCCGGCCGCCGGCCGCGTGCACGTGTTCGGCCGCGACGTGCCGCGCGGCGCGCGCGCCCTGCTGGAGATGCGCAAGGGAATAGGCGTGCTGCTCCAGGGCAACGGCCTGCTGACCGACCTGAGCGTGGCCGAGAACGTGGCGCTGCCGCTGCGCGCCCACGCCCGCCTGCCCGAGCCGTTGCTGGGCCGGCTGGTGGACATGAAGCTCAACGCCGTGGGCCTGCGCGGCGCGGCCGGGCTGTACCCGCGCGAGCTGTCGGGCGGCATGGCCCGGCGCGTGGCCCTGGCCCGCGCGCTGGCCCTGGACCCGCCGCTGATGCTCTACGACGAGCCGCTGACCGGCCTGGACCCGATCGCCTCCGGGGTGATCATGAGCCTGATCCAGCGCCTGTCGCGCAGCCTGGGCCTGACCAGCATCATCGTCAGCCACCACGTGCGCGAGACCCTGCCGATCGCCGACAAGGCGGTGGTGATCGCCAACCGCGGGATAGTGTTCGACGGCACCCCGGCCGAGCTGGAGGCCAGCGCCGATCCTTTGCTGCGCCAGTTCCTGCACGGCGAGCCGGACGGGCCGATTCCTTTCGAAGGCAGCGCCCCGGCCCGCGCTGGCGCCCGCGCGGAGGTGGCCTGATGGCCCTGGCCACCACCGTGCAGTCGCTCGGCCGCGCCGGCCTGTTCTCGCTTTCGGTGCTGCGCGCCTCGCTACCGACCCGCGACTTCTTCGCCGAGCTGACCCGCGAGATCTACAAGATCGGCGGCCGCTCCCTGCCGATCATCGCCGTCGGCGGCGCCTTCGTCGGCCTGGTCCTGACCCTGCAGGGCTACCGCACCCTGACCACCTTCGGTGCCAGCGACGCGCTGTCCACGTTGCTGGGGCTGTCCCTGTACCGCGAGCTGGGGCCGGTGCTGACCGCTTTGCTGTTCATCGGCCGCGCCGGCAGCTCGATCGCCGCCGAGCTGGGGCTGATGCGCGCCACCGACCAGATCAAGGCGCTGGAGCTGATGGCGATCGACCCGGTGGCCAAGGCGGTGGCGCCGCGGTTCTGGGCCGCGGTGCTGTGCGTGCCCCTGCTGACCGGCTTCTTCTGCTCGCTGGCGATCAGCGCCAGCTGGTTCGAGGCGGTCAAGGTGCTGGGCCTGGACAACGGCACCTTCTGGGCCGCGCTGCAGGGCAGCGTGGACTTCTTCGACGACTTCGGCGTGGCCCTGCTGAAATCGGCGGTGTTCGGCGGCATCAGTGCGCTGGTGGCGGCCTACGTCGGCTTCCACGCCGAGCCGACCATCGAGGGCACCTCGGTGGCGACCACCCGCGCGGTGGTCAACGCCTCCTTGCTGGTGCTGATGCTCAACTTCGTCATGTCCGCTTTGTTGTTCCAGTAAGGAATCTCCCATGGCAATCCGTGGTCCCAGGCTCGAATTCGCGGTCGGCGCCTTCCTGCTGCTGGCGCTGGCCTCGCTGCTGGTGCTGGCGTTCGCCTCGACCAACCGCCAGTTCGGCCTCGGCGGCGGCAGCTATCCGCTGACCGCGCGCTTCTCCAACCTCGGCCAGCTGCGTCTGCAGGCGCCGGTGAAGATCGGCGGCGTGGTCGTGGGCCGGGTCGAGAAGGTCGAGCTGGACCCGGTGAGGTTCGACTCGGTCGTCACCCTGGCCATAGACGACCGCTACCAGGACCTGCCGGGCGACACCTCGGCCGGGATCCTCACCAGCGGCCTGCTCGGCGAGAGCTACATCGGCCTGCAACCGGGCGGCGACCCCGAGCCGCTCAAGCCCGGCGACGAGATCGCCTACACCCAGCCGGCGATCGACCTGATCCAGCTGGTCGGCAAGTACATGTTCGGCGGCGGCACCGGCGGCGCCACGCCCGCGCCGGCCGATGCCGCGACCCCGCCTTCCCCCGAACCGTCCCCCACGGAGGCCGTGCAGCCATGAAGCCCCTGATCCTCTCCCTCGCCCTGGCCCTGCCGCTGCTGGCGGTGGCGCCGGCCCGCGTCCACGCCCAGCAGGCCGCCGCCGCGGCCACGCCCGGCAAGCAGGTGGTCGACAACGGCACCCGCATCCTCGGCACCCTGCAGGCGCGCCGCGCCGAGTTCCAGAAGAGCCCGGCCGCGCTGAAGACCTTCATCGACGGCGAGCTACGCAACAGCTTCGACCGCGACTACGCCGCCCGCCTGGTGCTGGGCGCGCACGGCCGCGGCGCCAGCGACGCCGACGTCAAGCTGTTCGCCGACGCGATGACCGACAACCTGATGCAGCGCTACGGCGCGGCCCTGCTGAGCTTCGAGGGCAAGCCGCGGATCCGGCTGAAGTCCGAGACCCCGTTGCCCGGCGGCCGCGGGGTCAAGGTCTCCACCGAGCTGCTGCGCGATGGCGCCAACCCGGTGCCGGTCGATTACTACGTGCGCGACAACGGCGGCTGGAAGATCTTCGACGTGGCGGTCGAGGGCGTGTCCTACGTGCAGACCTTCCGCGGCCAGTTCGACGCGCCCCTGCGTCAGAAGCCGATCGCCCAGGTCGCCGCCGAGCTGCGCAGCGGCGCCCTGCAGACCGCACCGACCAATGGCGGCCGCTGAAACCGCCACTGTGCGGCGCGAGGGCGCGGCGCTGGTCCTGGCCGGGCGCCTGGACCGCACCGCCGCCGCCGCGCTGTGGCCGCCGGCGCAGCCCCTGCTGGCCGGGGCCGAAACCCTGGACCTGGGCGGCGTGGAAGCGCTGGACAGTGCCGGCCTGGCCCTGCTGGCGGAACTGGCCGCGCGGATCGCCGCATCCGGCCGTCGGCCGCAGGTGACCGGCGCGCCGCCCGGCCTGGCCGAACTGCGTGCCGCCTACCGGATGGACCCGAACCTGGACTTCGCAGGAGCCGCCCCATGATCCGCCTCGCCGCCGGCCCCGTGCTGGCTTCCCTGCTGCTGGCCGGTTGCGCCAGCGCGCCGAAGCCCGGCGCTACCCCGCCGCCCGCGGCGATCGAGGTGGCCGCGCCTGCAGCCGTGCAGCCGGGGGATGGCCAGACGGCTTCCCTCGACGCGGGCACGACCCCCGCAGCCGCAGCGGCCGGTGATGCCGCCGCCGCTGATGCCATGGGGACCGCGCAGGAGGCCACGACGGCCGCCGCCGTGCCTGCCAGCGATGCCGCGACCGCCGCCGAGGACGATTTCGCCGCGCTCTACGGCGAACCGGCCGACGCGGCCGCGCCGGGCCAGGCCAGCGCCGACGGCGCCCGCCCGGCCTACGACCCGTGGGAGCCGATGAACCGCCGGATCCACGCCTTCAACAATGCCGTGGACCGCACCGTGGCCCGGCCGCTGGCCAAGGCCTACGTGGCGGTGGTGCCGCAGCCGGTGCGGCTGGGCGTGACCAACTTCTTCGACAACCTCGGCTCGCCGCTGACCTTCGTCAACCAGCTTCTGCAGGGCCGCCCGCGCGACGCGGTGCAGACCCTGGGCCGGTTCGTGGTCAACTCGACCCTGGGCATCGGCGGCGTGTTCGACCCGGCCAGCGACCTGAAGATGAAGCGTCGCAGCGAGGACTTCGGCCAGACCCTGGGCACCTGGGGCTGGGGCCGGTCGCGCTACGTGGAGCTGCCGTTCTTCGGCCCGCGCACCGTGCGCGACGTGTTCGGCCTGGCCGCCGACGCGCCGTTGTCGCCGATCCGCCAGATCGAGGAGGACAAGGTCCGGGTCGGCCTGCAGGGCGTGCAGCTGGTCGACACCCGCGCCCAGCTGCTGTCGCTGGACGCCTTGCGCGACGCCGCGCCGGACGAGTACGCGATGACCCGCGACGCCTGGCTGGCGCGCCGCAACTACATGATCGAGATCGACCGCCGCCACCCGGCCGAGGACGAGTTGCCGGACTACCTGCGGGAAGAGGAGCGCGACCCGACCGTGCCGGCCGCGGCGATGCCGATCCCGGGCGGCTGAAACCCGCCGCGTAGCGCGATGCGACGAACGAAGGCCCGGGAGCGATCCCGGGCCTTCTTCGTGGCGGCGCTGGCCACGCTCATTCCTGGACGTCGTCGTCCGCCGGATCGGCCTCGGCCTCGTCCGGCCCCAGTTCGCCCAGCAAGGCCTGCGCCTGTTCCTGGCCCAGCGACTCGACCCCGCGCAGCTTGCGCTCGATCGTGCGGGTCTTGCGGCTGGCGTCGCCCAGGCTCTTGCCGACGGTGTTGATCTGCTTCTCGGCGCGCTCGAGGATCCCGGCGAACTTGCCGAACTCGCTCTTCACCGCGCCCAGCAGGCTCCACACCTCGCTCGAGCGCTGCTCGATGGCCAGGGTGCGGAAGCCCATCTGCAGGCTGTTGAGCAGGGCGGTGACCGTGGTCGGGCCGGCGACGACGATGCGGTGCTCGCGCTGCAGGGCATCGGTCAGGCCGGGACGGCGGATGGTCTCGGCGTACAGCCCCTCGGTGGGCAGGAACATCACCGCGAAGTCGGTGGTGTGCGGCGGCGCCACGTACTTCTCGCAGATCGACTTGGCCTGGACCCGGATCGCCTTCTCCAGCTGCGCGCCGCTGGTGCGGACCAGCTCGGGATCGCCCTGTTCCTGGGCGTCGAGCAGGCGCTCGTAGTCCTCGCGCGGGAACTTGGCGTCGATCGGCAGCCACAGCGGCGCGTCGTGCGCGCCGCGGCCGGGCAGGCGGATGGCGAAGTCGACCATCTCCGCGCCGTCGGGCCGCACCCTGACCCCGCGCGCGTACTGCTCGGCGGTCAGGGTCTGCTCGAGGATGTTCTCCAGCTGCACCTCGCCCCAGCCGCCGCGGGTCTTGACGTTGGTGAGCACGCGCTTGAGATCGCCCACCCCGGTGGCCAGCTGCTGCATCTCGCCCAGGCCGCGCTGGACCTGCTCCAGCCGCTCGGAGACCAGCTTGAACGAAGAGTCCAGGCGGGTGGTGAGGGTGCTCTGCAGCTTCTCGTCCACCGTCTCGCGCATCTTCTCCAGCTTGCGCGCGTTGTCCTCCTGCAGGGCGCGCAGCTGCTGCTCCAGGGTCGCGCGCATCTCGCCGATGCGCAGCTCGTTGCGCTGGGTCAGTTCGCGCAGCTGGCCGGACACGTTGTCCATGAAGCGCTGCTGCGATTCGCCGGATTCCTGGCGGCCCTTGCGCGCGTCCTCGTTGAGGCTGTCGCGCAGCTGGTCCAGGCGGGCGTCGGTACGGGTGCCCAGATCGGCCAGGTGGCGGGCGAAACCGTCGATCCGCTGGCCCTGGCCCGAGGCCAGGCCGTCCAGCTGCTGGCGCAGCTCCAGGCGGCCGTCGCGCTGCTCGGCGCGCAGGGCCTCCTCCAGCTGCGCGCGCAGCTTCTCCAGCGCGGCCTCGGGACGGCGCAGCAGCAGGACGACGAGCAGGGCCAGGGCCGCCAGCAGGAGGCCGGCGAGCAGGTAGAGCAGGGCGGTATCGGTCATGCCGAAAGTGTAGCGGCGGCGGTCTCGGGGGGTGCGACGCCGCAAGCTGAAGCTTGCCGGGCGTATCTTTCACGGCGGCACCATCCCGCCCCGACCAGAGTGCCCGCCATGGCCAGCCCCGCCCGCCACCCGATCCGGCTCAAGCGCGCCTACGAAGAGCCGGCGCCCGGCGACGGCCAGCGCCTGCTGGTGGACGGGCTGTGGCCGCGCGGGGTCACCAAGGCCGACCTGCAGATCGAGGCCTGGCTCAAGGCGATCGCGCCCAGCACCGCCCTGCGCAAGTGGTTCGGCCACGATCCCGCCCGCTGGGACGGCTTCCGCAGCCGCTATTTCGCCGAGCTGGCGGCCAATGCCGAGGCCCTGTCCCAGCTGCGCGGCTACCTCAGCCGCGGTCCGGTGACCCTGCTCTACGCCGCCCGCGACGAGGAGCACAACAACGCGGTGGCGCTGCGCGACTTCCTGCTGCACGGCTCGGGCTGAGGACGAGGATTGCGGCATCGCGGCACCCCGACCCGTGGCGCCGGGCATCCGCCTTCCAGCACACTGCGGCCTTCGCATTCCCGCCCGGGGCGCCCATGAGCTGGTTCCGCCGCAAGTCCCTCGACACGATCACCCAGCACGAGGAGGGCCGCCGGCTGGTGCCGACCCTGGGCTGGCCGCACCTGGTGGCGCTGGGCATCGGCGGCATCGTCGGCACCGGCATCTACACCCTGATCGGGGTGGGCGCGGACAAGGCCGGGCCGGCGGTGCTGCTGTCGTTCGTCATCGCCGGGGTGGTCTGCGCCTGCGCCGCGCTGGCCTACGCCGAGATGGCGACGATGATGCCGGCCGCCGGCAGCGCCTACACCTACAGCTACGCCGCGCTCGGCGAGACCCTGGCCTGGATCGTGGGCTGGAGCCTGATCCTGGAGTACTCGCTGGTGGTCAGCACGGTGGCGGTGGGCTGGTCGGGCTACTTCAACGGCTTCCTCGAGTGGGTGTTCGCCCAGAGCGGCTGGGACATCCGCCTGCCCGCGGCGCTGGCCGCCGGGCCGCATGCCGGCGGCGTGCTCAATCTGCCGGCGGTGGTGATCACCTTCCTGGTCGCCGGCGCGCTGATCGCCGGCACCCGCGAGAGCGCCACGGTCAACGCGGTGCTGGTGGTGTTCAAGCTGGTGGCGCTGGCGGTGTTCGTGGCGGTGGCCCTGCCGGCGTTCGACAGCGCCAACCTGCAGCCGTTCATGCCCTACGGCTTCCCCAAGGCGCTCGGCGCCGACGGGGTCGAGCGCGGGGTGATGGCAGCGGCGGCGATCATCTTCTTCGCCTTCTACGGCTTCGACGCGATCTCCACCGCGGCCGAGGAGACCAGGGACCCGCACCGCAACCTATCGATCGGGATCGTCGGCTCGATGATCGGCTGCACCCTGATCTACGTGCTGGTGGCGCTGGCCGCGGTGGGCGCGATGAGCTACACCGTGTTCGGCCGCAGCGCCGAGCCGCTGGCGCTGATCCTGCGCGAGCTCGGCCACGGCACCGCCGCGCTGGCGATCGGGATCGTGGCGATCATCGCCCTGCCGACCGTGCTGCTGGCGTTTTTCTACGGCCAGAGCCGGATCTTCTTCGTGATGTCGCGCGACGGCCTGCTGCCGCGCGGGCTGTCGAAGGTCAGCGCGCGCGGCACGCCGGTGGCGATCACCGTGTTCACCGCGGTGCTGGTGGCGGCGCTGGCGGGCGTGGCGCGACTGGACGAGATCGCCGCGCTGGCCAACGCCGGCACCCTGGTGGCGTTCATCGCGGTGTCGGTGTGCCTGCTGGTGCTGCGCCGGCGCGAGCCGGGCCGGGCGCGCGCGTTCCGCACCCCACTGGCCTGGTTCGTGGCGCCGCTGGCGATCGCCGGCTGCGCCTACCTGTTCTGGAGCCTGCCACGCAGCACCCAACTGTACTTCCTGGCCTGGAACGCGGTCGGCTTCGCGATCTACGCGCTGTACGCCCGCCGCAACAGCCTGCTAGGCCGCGCCTCCGGATAGAGGCGCGCCGGCGGATCCTCAGTCCAGCACCCGGCAGAACACCGCCTTGAGGTAGCGCGACTCGGGCACGTTGGCCATGAACGGATGGTCGGCGCCGGCGCCGGCCACCTTCAGCACCTGCACCGTGCGCCCGGCGTAGAACGCGGCCCGGCGCAGCATGTCCAGGAACTGGTCCTCGGCCACCAGTCCGGTGCACGAGAAGGTGGCGAACAGCCCGCCCGGTTTGACCACGCCCAGCGCCAGCTTGTTCATGTCCAGATACTTCTTCAGCGCGGTGATGACCTGGTCGCGATCGCGGGTCATCTTCGCCGGGTCGAGGATCACCGCGTCGTACTGCTCGCCGCGGTTGGCGGCCTCGCGCAGCCACGGGAAGATGTCAGCCTGCACGAACTTCGGCTTGACCCCGTTGAGCCTGGCGTTGCCCTTGGCGATCGCGATCACGTCCTCGTCGATGTCGATGCCGGTGACCTCGGCCGCGCCGCGCGCGGCGGCGTAGACCGCGAAGCCGCCGGTGTTGCAGCACAGGTCGAGCACCCGCTTGCCGGCCACCTGGCGCGAGAACCACTCGCGGTTCTCGCGCTGGTCGGCGAAGAAGCCGGTCTTGTGCGCCCCGGCCGGGTCGGCGCGGAAGCGGATGCCATGTTCGCTGATCACCGCCGGCTCCGGCGCGCCGCCCTCGCTGTAGACCGGGCGGTAGTCGAAGCTCTCCTGCTTCTGCACGTGCTCCTCGGCGAAGCTGTAGATCCGCGCGCCGGGGAAGTGCTCGCGCAGGGCGGCGTAGATCCACTCGCGGTGGCGGTACATGCCGGCGCTGAAGAACTCCACCACCAGCAGGTCGGCATAGCGGTCCACCACCAGCCCGGACAGACCATCGCCCTCGGCGTGGACCACGCGCCAGGCGTCGGAGACCTCGTCCAGCTTCAGCACCTCGCGGCGCAACGCCACCGCCGCGCCGATCCTGCGCACGAACCAGCCGGCGTCGACCTGCACCGCCGGATCGGTCTCCAGGATCCGCAAGGCGATCCGCGAGTGGCCGTTGTAGAAGCCGCGGCCGATGAACTGGCCGTCGACGTCGAACACGTCGACGATCTCGCCCGGCCTGGGCTTCTGCGGCGGCTTGTCGACCAGTTTCTGGAAGATCCAGGGATGGCTGGAACGCCACGCGTTCTTCAGCCGCACGGTGGGGTTTTGGGTAGTCATGCGCCAATTGTACGGGGCCGTCCGGCTTCCCTGTCCCCCGGCTGTCCCGCGCCATACCGCAGGGCACGGCTGCGCGGCGCGCATCGCCCGCCGAAACACGCGACAATGCGGGGGTTTCGCCGCCGCCCGGACCGTCGCGCGCTCCTCGCCAGCCCCCGTCCCGGCCGCCCCCGTCCTGTTCCGTCGATCCGCAAGAGAGCCCCCGCAGACCATGTCGAACACGCCCAAGATCATGTACACCCTCACCGACGAAGCGCCGTTCCTGGCGACCCAGTCGCTGCTGCCCATCGTCCAGGCCTTCGCCGGCACCGCCGGGATCGCGGTCGAGACCCGCGACATCTCGCTGGCCGGGCGGATCCTGTCGCAGTTCCCGGACTACCTGGCGGAAGGGCAGAAGATCGGCGACCACCTGGCCGAGCTGGGCGAGCTGGCGACCCGGCCGGAAGCCAACATCATCAAGCTGCCGAACATCTCGGCCTCGGTGCCGCAGCTGAAGGCCGCGATCAAGGAGCTGCAGGCCCAGGGCTACCCGTTGCCGGACTACCCGGACGCGCCGCAGGACGACAAGCAAAAGGACATCCAGGCCCGCTACGACCGGACCAAGGGCAGCGCGGTCAACCCGGTCCTGCGCGAGGGCAACTCCGACCGCCGCGCGCCGCTGTCGGTGAAGAACTACGCGCGCAAGCACCCGCACCGGATGGGCCCGTGGGGCAAGGATTCGAAGACCCACGTGGCGCACATGGACGCCGGCGACTTCTACGGCAGCGAGCGCTCGGCCACCCTTGCGGATGCCGGCAGCCTGAAGATCGAGCTGGTCCAGGCCGACGGCAAGGTCGTGGTGCTGAAGGAGAAGACCGCGGTCAAGGCCGGCGAGATCGTCGACGCCTCCACGCTCAGCCGCAAGGCGCTGGCGGCCTTCGTCGCCGCCCAGATCGCCGACGCCCGGGCACAGGGCGTGCTGTTCTCGCTGCACCTGAAGGCGACCATGATGAAGGTCTCCGACCCGATCATGTTCGGCGTGGTGGTCGGCGAGTTCTACAAGGACGCGCTCTCGAAGCACGCCGACGCGCTGGCCTCGGTCGGTTTCTCCCCGGACAACGGCATCGGCGACCTGTACGCGCGGATCGCCTCCCTGCCGCAGGCGCAGCAGGACGCGATCAAGGCCGACGTCGAGGCCGCCTACGCGGCCGGCCCGGCGGTGGCGATGGTCAACTCCGACAAGGGCATCACCAACCTGCACGTGCCCAGCGACGTGATCGTCGACGCCTCGATGCCGGCGATGATCCGCGACTCCGGCCGCATGTGGAACGCCGAAGGCAAGCTGCAGGACACCAAGGCGCTGATCCCGGACCGCTGCTACGCCGGCGTGTACCAGGCGGTGATCGAGGACTGCAAGGCGCATGGTGCTTTCGACCCGACCACCATGGGCAGCGTGCCGAACGTGGGCCTGATGGCGCAGAAGGCCGAGGAATACGGCAGCCACGACAAGACCTTCCGGATCCCCGCCGACGGCACCGTGCGCGTCACCGACGCCGCCGGCGCGGTGGTGTTCGAGCATGCCGTCGAGGCCGGCGACATCTGGCGCATGTGCCAGACCAAGGACGCGCCGATCCAGGACTGGGTCAAGCTGGCGGTCACCCGCGCCCGCCTCAGCGGCACCCCGGCGGTGTTCTGGCTGGACAGTGCGCGCGCCCACGACCGCGAGGTGATCGCCAAGGTCGAGACCTACCTGAAGGACCACGACACCGCCGGCCTGGACATCCGCATCCTCTCGCCGGTCGAGGCGACGAAGTTCTCGCTGGAGCGCATCCGCCAGGGCAAGGACACCATCTCGGTGACCGGTAATGTCCTTCGCGACTACCTCACCGACCTGTTCCCGATCCTGGAGCTGGGCACCAGCGCCAAGATGCTGTCGATCGTGCCGCTGATGGCCGGCGGCGGCCTGTTCGAGACCGGCGCCGGCGGCAGCGCGCCCAAGCACGTGCAGCAGTTCCTGGAAGAGGACTACCTGCGCTGGGATTCGCTGGGCGAGTTCCTGGCCCTGGCCGCCTCGCTGGAGCACCTGGCCGAGCAGACCGGCAATGCCAGCGCCGCGGTGCTGGCCGCCGCGCTGGACCAGGCCAACGGCCTGATCCTGGACAACAACCGCTCCCCGGCGCGCAAGGTCGGCGAACTGGACAACCGCGGCAGCCACTTCTACCTGGCCCTGTACTGGGCGCAGGCGCTGGCCGCGCAGGACCGCGATGCGGGCCTGAAGGCCAGGTTCGCGCCGCTGGCCCAGGCGCTGTCGGAGAACGAGGGCAAGATCGTCGGCGAGCTCAACGGCGCCCAGGGCAAGGCCGTGGACATCGGCGGCTACTACCATCCGGACCTGGCCAAGGCCGGCCCGGCGATGCGTCCGTCGGCGACCTTCAACGCGGCGCTGGCCGCGCTGTAAGGTCCGTCCGCATCGCAAGCGCACCGCGAAGCCCGGTCCCGTGCCGGGCTTCGTGTTTCCGGCCGGCGGAGCGTCCCGTGCTCCTGTAGGAGCCGGTCTTGCCGGCGACCGCCATGGTGGAAGCGTCTGCGTGAAACCGGGTGCCAGTGATGCGTCCGCCTCCACGGTCGCCGGCAAGACCGGCTCCTACAAGGGGAAAGGCCGACCAAGCGGGAGCGCCCCGGTGCGGCGCCGCAACCATGCAGCCCTACACCGCCTAAGATCGGCCCATGCCCCAAGCCGACGCCATCGCCGCGCTCATCCGCGAAGCCTTCGACGACTACCACGCCCACTTCGCCGCGGTCAGCCGGCGGGCGAAGCGGCGCTTCGAGACCCGCGACTGGGCCGGCGCGCGCGAGGACGCGGCCGAGCGCCTGGACCTGTACGACCGCTGCATCGGCGAGTGCGGCGCGCACCTGGCCGCGAAGCTCGGCACCCGGGCCCACGACCGCGCCCTATGGGCCGCGGTGCGCGACGCCTATGCCGCCGCGATCGCCGAAGCGATCGACACCGAGCTGTACAAGACCTTCTACAACACCATGACCCGGCGCTTCTTCCGCACCCGCGGGGTGGACCCGGCGATCGAGTTCGTGGCCTTGGACATCGAGCCGACCGACGCGATCACCCGCCCGGTGGCGCGGCACGCCTACGCCGTGTCCGGGACCCGGCCCACCGACGCCTTCGTGCGGGTGCTGGAGAACCAGCGCTTCGACGCGCCCTGGGCGCACCGCACCCGCTGCGCGGCGGCCATTGCAGTCCGCCTGCAGGACGACCTGGCCCACTGGGGCGGGCACCCGGTGCGCGGGATCGAGCTGCTGGACACGGTGTTCTACCGCGAGCGCCGCGCCTACCTGGTCGGCCGGGTGTTCGGCGAGCACCGCTTCTCGCCCTGCGTGATCGCCCTGGTCCACGGCGAGGACGGGATCCGCGCCGAGGCGGTGCTGACCCGGCGCGCCGACGTGGCCCAGCTGTTCGGGATCTCGCGCAGCTATTTCCAGGCCGACCTGCCGACGGTCGGCGACGCGGTGGTGTTCCTGCGCACGCTGCTGCCACACAAACCGGTGGACGAGCTGTACACCGTGCTCGGCCGCGCCAAGCAGGGCAAGACCGAGCGCTACCGCAGCTTCTTCCGCCATTTCCACACCCACCCGGAGGAGCGCCTGGTGCGCGCCGAGGGCACCCCGGGCATGGTCATGGCGGTGTTCACCCTGCCTGGGCAGCCGCTGGTGTTCAAGGTGATCCGCGACCGCTTCGCCTGGCCGAAGAAGACCACCCGCGAGGAGGTGGAGGCCCAGTACGAACGCGTGTTCCGCCTGGACCGGGTGGGCCGGCTGCTGGACGCGCAGCCGTTCCGGCACCTGCGCTTCCCGCGCGCGCGCTTCGAGCCCTCGCTGCTGGCCGAGCTGCGCGAGAGCTGTGCCGCCAGCCTGGCCGAGGATGGCGACGACGTCGTGCTGTCGCTGTGCTACGTCCAGCGCCGGCTGCGGCCGCTGGACCTGTACCTGCGCGAGCAGACCGCCGAGGGCGCGCGCGAGGCGGCTTTGGACTACGGCCAGGCGATCGTCGACCTGGCCCGCAACGACATCTTCCCCGGCGACATGCTGCTGAAGAACTTCGGCGTCTCGCGCCACCGCCGGGTGGTGTTCTACGACTACGACGAGGTTCGCGCGGTCTCGGAGCTGCAGTTCCGCGACTGGCCCAAGGCGACCAGCCACGAGGAGCTGATGGCGGACGAGCCCTGGTTCCACGTCGGCCCGGACGACGTGTTCCCGGAGCGGTTCGCGCTGTTCATGGGCCTGCCCGCGCCGCTGGCGGCGGCGCTGAAGACCGTGCACGGCCAGCTGTTCCGGCCGCAGTGGTGGCGCGAGCTGCAGGCCCGGCTGGGTGACGGCGACTGGCCGGACACACCGCCGTATCCGGATGCGCTGAAACTGGCGTAGGGCACCTCTCCTCTTGCAGGAGCCGGCCGGCCGCGGAGCGCATGCTAGGCTCGCCGCTCCTTTCCGAAGTGGAGTCCCGGCCATGATCCGTACCCCGCTGTCCCGCGCCTGCATGCTCGCCGTCGGCCTGGCGCTCGCCGCACCGCTGGCGCAGGCGGTCAAGCCCGCCGACACCGCCACGCTGCCGGCGCCCGACGCCGCTCTGCAGGCGGCCATCGACAACGGCAGCCGCGATCCGGCCAACGTCGCCCGCGACGTCCATCGCCATCCGGGCCAGACCCTGGCCTTCTTCGGCATCCGCCCGGACCAGACCGTGGTCGAGATCACCCCCGGCGGCGGCTGGTACGCGGAGATCCTGGCGCCGTACCTGAAGGCCAACGGCCACTACGTGGCCGCGGTGGTCGATCCGCAGGCGGTGGCCGAAGGCCGCGGCCGCGACTACCAGCAGCGCTCGAAGGACGGGCTGGAGAAGAAGTTCGCCGGCGCGCCCGCGCAGTTCGACCGGGCGCACGTGGTCGCCTACGACCCGGCTGCGCCTTCGTTCGGCCCGGCCGGATCGGCGGACCTGGTGCTGACCTTCCGCAACGTCCACAACTGGCGCCAGGCCGGCCAGGCGGAGGGCATGTTCAAGGGTTTCTTCGAGGTGCTCAAGCCCGGCGGCGTGCTTGGCGTGGTCGAGCACCGGGCCAGGGCCGACGTCGCGGCGGACGACAAGAGCGGCTACGTCGGCCAGGACCAGGTGATCGCGCTGGCCCGCGCGGCCGGCTTCGAGCTGGCCGGCAGCAGCGAGGTCAACGCCAACCCGCGCGACACCAAGGACCACCCCAACGGGGTCTGGACCTTGCCGCCGTCCAACAACCATCCGGAAGCGGACCGGGCCAAGTACCAGGCCATCGGCGAGAGCGACCGCATGACCCTGCGCTTCGTGAAGCCGCGCCAGGAATGACCGGCGTTACCGGAGAGCTCCCGATGTACGGACTGATCGGCAAGATCCGCACCCAGCCGGGCCAGCGCGCCGCGCTGGCCGCGATCCTGCTCGAGGGCACCGCGGCCATGCCCGGCTGCCTGTCCTACGTGGTGGCCGAGGATCCGGCCGATGCCGACGCGCTATGGATCACCGAGGCCTGGGACAGCGCCACCAGCCACCAGGCCTCGCTGGCGTTGCCGGCGGTGCAGGCGGCGATCGCGAAGGGCCGTCTGCTGATCGCCGGCTTCGAGTCGCGGGTGGAGACGCGTCCGCTCGGCGGCCACGGCCTGGCCGCGGCTTGAGCCGGGCGACACGTCCAGGCCGCGCATGCTGGTCGCGTTCAACAAGCCCTACGGGGTGCTGTGCCAGTTCACCGACCGCAGCATCCCGGCGCGGCCGACCCTCGCCGGCTTCGGCCTGCCGCCCGGGGTGTATCCGGCCGGACGCCTGGACCACGACAGCGAGGGCCTGCTGCTGCTCACCGACGACGGCGGGCTGGCGCACCGGCTGACCGATCCGCGGCACAAGCAGCCCAAGACCTACCAGGTGCAGGTGGAAGGCGAGCCGCGCGAGGAGCAGCTGCAGGCGCTGCGCCGGGGCGTGGTGCTCAACGACGGCCCGACCCGGCCGGCGCAGGTGCGGCGGCTGGATCCTGCGCCCGAGTTCTGGCCGCGCGATCCGCCGGTGCGCTACCGCAAGACCGTGCCCGACGCCTGGCTGGAAATCACCCTTGGTGAAGGCCGCAACCGCCAGGTGCGGCGGATGACCGCGGCGGTGGGCCTGCCCACGCTGCGGCTGGTGCGGGTGGCGATCGGCGGCTGGCGCCTGGATGCGCTGGGCGAGGCGGGCCAGCCCTGGCTCGCGCCTGGGCAATGGCGGCAGCTGTTGTAGGAGCCGGTCTTGCCGGCGACCGCCATGCGGATACGTCTGCGTGAAACCGGCTGCCAGTGATGCATCCGCCTCCACGGTCGCCGGCAAGACCGGCTCCTACAACGGAAGCGCTGCCCGGGTCACGCCTCTGGCGCGGCGCCACGGCGGCTGCGGGTGGCGCGGGCGCGGGTGGCGGCATTGCCGCTGCCCTGGCGGGAGGCGCCGATCCGGCGCGATTCGCCCTCGATCGGCGCGGACCCCTGCTGCTCGCGGCGTTTGCGGTACAGCACGTAGGCCAGCACGCCGGCGCCGACCACCGCGGCCGCGGCGGCCACCGCCACCGGGTTGCGGCGCACGACCTTGGTCGCGACCTTGACTCCGGTCCGCGCCGCGCCCAGCGCGGCTCCGGTCTTGATCCACTGCTCGGCGCCGTGGCCGGCGTGGCGCAGGCTCGAACCGGCGTGGCGGCCGGCCTGGCGCAATCCAGCCCCGGCCTGCTCGGCCAGTTCCAGAGCGCGGTCGGTGATGATGGTCAGCTTGCTCATGGACATCCCCGTGGAGGAAGTGGGAAACGCCGCCAGTGTCGGCGACGGCCTGTCGACGATACGTCAGCGGCGACGGACGCGGGCCGAGGCCGTGCGGGGGCGACGGCGGCGGTTCATGGGACCGTCATCCCGGCGCACGCCGGGATCCAGTACTTTCGATAACGGCGTAAGCAACGGTGACGGTGACGGAAAGCCGCTGGGTCGCGGCGTACGCCGCGACGACGGAACGGGACGATGGCTCACGTCCCCCGCGGCTTGGCCCTGTGGGTCGCGGTGGCGCTCCAGGGATCGTCCGGCCACGGATGCCTGGGGTAGCGTCCCTTCATCTCCTTGCGCACCTCCGGATAGGTGCGGTCCCAGAAGCTGCGCAGGTCGCGGGTCACCTGCAGGGGCTTGCCGCCGGGGGAGAGCAGGTGCAGGGTCAGCGGCACCCGGCCGTCGGCGATCGCCGGGGTGTCGGCCAGGCCGAACAGTTCCTGCAGCTTGACCGCCAGCACCGGCGGCTGCGGCCGGCCCTCGGGGTCGAGGCCGTATTCGATCCGCCGCTCCATGCCCGAGGGCACCGCGATCCGCACCGGCGCCAGGCGGTCGAGCTGCTGGCGCGCGCTCCAGTCCAGCGGCGACTTCAGCGCCTCGCCCAGCTCGTCCTCGGTCAGCGCGTCCAGCCGGGTCTTGCCGGCGAACGCCGGGCGCAGCCAGGCGTCCAGGGTGGCCGCCAGGGCGGCGTCGGCCAGGTCGGGCAGGTCCAGTTCCGGCATCCAGGCACGTAGCGACACCGCCCGCGCCTGCCACTGCCGCAGGCCTTCGGTCCATGGCAGGGCGTCCAGGCCCAGCTCGCGCACGGCCTCGGTCAGCGCCTGCGCGGCCATCGCCGGATCGACCCGGCCGGCCGGGCGGCTGTCGAGCACGATCCGGTCGAAGCGCGACTCGCGCCGTGCCACCAGCGCGCGCTTGCCGGGGTCCCAGACCGCGCCCTCCTGCTCGACGAAGCGTTCCGGGAAGTCGGCGCGCAGGCGCGCCTCGTCCACCGGCGCGGCGCGCAGCAGCAGGGCGTCGCCGCGCGGTTCGAAGCGCAGTTCGCTGGCCACCAGCCAGGGCTCGCCGCGCAGGGCGCTGTCCTCGAACAGCCGCACCATGCGGCCGTTGGCCAGCTGGTAGCGCAGGGGGTCGGCGGCATGCCGGGCCGCGATCCGGTCGGGGAAGGCATGAGCGAGCAGGTCGCCCAGTTCGTGCGCCTCGATCTGCGCCGGCGGCCCGGCCTCGCAGCGCAGGCGGCGGCGCCACTGCTTCGCCGCGGCATCGATCGCGGCCAGGGCCGAGCGGCTGCCGTCGTGCGGCATGCGCCCGCCGCGGAACGCAGCCAGCGCGCGCCAACGCTCGGCCAGGGCGTCGCTGCGGCTGCGCAGGGGATCGCGGGCCTCGATCAGCGCAGCCAGGTCGGCCGCCAGCGCCTGTCCGCGCGGATCGCGTGCGGCCAGTAGCAGGGCGGCCAGCCGCGGATGGGTGCCGAGGCCAAGCATGCGCCGGCCCAGGGCGGTGATGCCGCCGCCGGCCGACAGCGCGCCCAGCCTTTGCAGCAGCTCTCGCGCGGCCGCCAGCGCGCCCGGCGGCGGCGGATCGACGAAGCGCAGGGCGTCGCTGCCCCAGGCCGCCAGCTCCAGCGCCAGCCCGGCCAGTTCGACCTGGGCGATCTCCGGCCGGCGCTGCGCTTCCAGCCTTTGCGACTCCGGCCACAGCCGCCAGGCCCAGCCCTCGGCGACGCGGCCGGCGCGACCGGCGCGCTGGTCGGCCGAGGCCTGCGAGATCGCCACCGCATCCAGCCGCGAGAAGCCGCTGTTGGGATCGAAGCGCGGCTCGCGCGCCAGGCCGCTGTCGATCACCACCCGCACGCCGGGCAGGGTGACCGAGGATTCGGCGACGTTGGTCGCCAGCACCACCCGGCGGCGGCCATCGGGCGCCGGCTGCAGCACCCGCGACTGCTGCTCCACCGGCAGCTCGCCGTGCAGGGCCAGGATCTCGACCGCGGCGGGCAGCACGGCGGATTCGAGCGCGGCCTGCACCCGCGCGATCTCGCGCTGGCCGGGCAGGAACACCAGCACGTCGCCCGGGTGCCGGGCCAGCGCCTCCTCGACCGCGCGCCGGGCCTGGGCTTCCAGCGACTCCTCGCGCCGCGCCGGGAAGTGCGCGACCTGCACCGGGAAGCTGCGGCCCTCGCTCGACAGCCGCGGCGCATCGAGGAAGCGCGCCAGGCGCTCGCCGTCGAGGGTGGCCGACATCGCCACGATCCGCAGGTCCTCGCGCAGCTGCGCCTGCACGTCCAGGGCCAGGGCCAGGCCGAGGTCGGCGGCCAGGTGGCGCTCGTGGAATTCGTCGAACAGCAGGGCGCCGACACCATCGGGCCGGTCGCCGCCCAGCTCGGGATCGTCCTGGATCATCCGGGTGAGGATGCCCTCGGTGACCACCTCGATCCGGGTTCGCGCCGACACCCGGTTCTCGAAGCGGATGCGGTAGCCGACGGTGCCGCCGACCTCCTCGCCCAGCTGCCGGGCCATGAACCCGGCCGCGCTGCGCGCCGCGACCCGGCGCGGCTCCAGCATCACGATCCTGCGGCCCTGCAGCCACGGCGCGTCGAGCAGGGCCAGCGGCACCTGGGTGGTCTTGCCGGCGCCGGGCGGGGCCTCCAGCACCAGCCGCGGATGCGCGGCCAGGCTGTCGCGGACCGCCGGCAGCAAGGGGGTGATCGGGAAAACGGGGTGGTCCATCGGCAAAGGATACGGGCTGGCCTCCGTGCGGGAGCCGGCTCCTACAATAGGGGTTCTTCCATTGCTTCCCGCAGCGCATGCACCTGATCGACATCGGCGCCAACCTCACCCACGACAGCTTCGACCGCGACCGCGACGCGGTCCTGGCCCGCGCCCGCGAGGCCGGGGTAGCGCGGATGGTGGTCACCGGCGCCAGCCGCGAGCATTCGCCGCTGGCCTTGCGACTGGCGCAGGCGCATCCGGGCGTGCTCTACGCCACCGCCGGGGTGCACCCGCACCACGCGGTCGAATACACCGAGGAATGCGACGCCGAAATGCGCGCGCTGCACGCGCACCCGGAAGTGGTGGCGGTGGGCGAGTGCGGGCTGGACTACTTCCGGGACTTCTCGCCGCGCCCGGCCCAGCGCAAGGCATTCGAGCGCCAGCTGCAGATCGGCGCGGACCTGGCGGCGGCCGGCAACCCCAAGCCGCTGTTCCTGCACCAGCGCGACGCCCACGCCGACTTCATGGCGGTGATGAAGGACTTCGAGGGCCGGACCGGGCCGGCGGTGGTGCACTGCTTCACCGGCACCCGCGAGGAGCTGTTCGACTACCTCGACCGGGACTGGCATATCGGCATCACCGGCTGGCTGTGCGACGAGCGCCGCGGCGCGCACCTGCGCGAGCTGGTGAAGAACATCCCGGCGAACCGGCTGATGGTGGAGACCGACGCCCCCTACCTGCTGCCGCGCACCCTGAAGCCGATGCCCAAGGACCGCCGCAACGAGCCGGCGTTCCTGCCGCACATCGTCGCCGAGCTGGCCCGCGACCGCGGCGAGGCGATGGAGACCGCCGCGGCCGCCTCGACGGCGGCGGCGGCGGCGTTCTTCCGCTTGCCCGGCGTGCAGGCCTGAGCCGTCAGTCCAGGGCCGGCGCGGGGCCTTCGGCCACCAGCACGGCGGCATCGTCGTTGCGCGTCTGCAGCACCACCCAGACCACGCCGTCGGCGCGGCGGATGGCGTAGGTGTCCACGTCCTTGTCGTACCAGTAGGCGTCCTGCAGGTCGTCGAACTCCTGGCGGAAGTCGTCCAGCGCCTTCTCGTTGGCCGTGTAGAAGTCGCGGTCGTAGCTGCGCTCGCTCACGCGCACGCCGCCCAGGGCCTCGATCTGCTGGCGCAGGCCCTTGGCCAGTTCGAACCTGGAGAAGGTCTTACCGTCGGCGTTGTCGATGCCGTCGCTGAAGACCTTGCCTTCCACCCACAGCAGCTGGCCGCCGGTCCACACCGGGATCCGCGCCAGGTCCTTGGTCCGCCGCTCCAGGCGGTCGGCATCGTCGAATTCGTAGCCCGCCGGCGGCGCGAGGTACGGCCAGGCGGGCAGGGCGGCGGTGCTGACCGGGATCGCGGCGAGGTCGAAGCGGGCGCCGGGGGCCGCGGCGGCGGGGGCGGCCGGTTCGGCCGCCGCGGGGGCAGGCGCGGCAGGCTCGGCGGGGGCGGCCGCGACCGGTTCGGCGGCGGCCGGGGCCGCGTCTTCCTGCTTCTTGCATCCGCCCAGCAGGGCGATCGTCACACCGAGGGCCAACAGGGTCCTGCTCGTTTCCATGCATCCATACTCCGTGTCCAGGGAAGGCGAGTGTAGCCAAGCTGGTGTAGGCGGCGATGACGGACCCGGCTTCAGTCGCTGGTACGGGCGGATTCGTAGGCCTGCAGGTGGACCCAGGCCGCTTCCAGGCGCGGTACCTGCAGGCCGGCGCGATGGGCGCGATGGACCATGTCGCCGACGATCTGCAGGGCCTCGACCCTGAGCCCGGCCTGCAGGTCGCGCAGCATCGAGGCGGTGACCGGCGAGCCGGAGCGGGTCAGGCCGGAGCGGGCGGTGCGGGCCTCGTCTTCCGGCACCGGGTGGCCCTCGGCGGCGGCCACCGCCAGGCATTCGGCGTGCAGCGCGGCCATGAACGCTTCGCCGCCCTCGGCGGCGACAATCGCGCCGACGCTGGCGCGCATCAGGCAGGTGCCGGCCGCCAAAGCGGCCAGGAAGCTGTACTTGATCCACTGCGCGGCGGCGATGTCCGGCGCGTACAGGTGGTCGACGCCGGCCTGCGCGTACGCGGCGGCCAGCCGCGCCAGCACGCCACCGTCCGCGTTGCCCTCGCGCAGGCCGAAGGTGATCGAGGCCGGCCGGCCCAGGTGCAGGACCTCGCCGTCCGCGCCGAGGGTGGCGCCGATGAAGCACAGTCCGCCGGGCACGCGCTCGCGGCCGAAGCGCGCATCGAGCGCGTCGTAATGCAAAAGCCCGTTGAGGATCGGCAGTACCGCGGTGTTCGCGCCGACCGCCGGCGCGACCGATTCGATCGCGCTGTCCAGGTCGTAGGCCTTGCACGCCAGCAGGACCAGGTCGAACGGCCTCGCCGCGGCCAGTGCCGGCAGGTCCTGCGCCGTGACCGTGGCCACGTCCAGGTCGGCATCGCCCAGCGGGCTGCGGATGCGCAGGCCGCGTTCGGCCAGCAGGGCCGCGCGCGCCGGGCGGACCAGGAAGGTGACGTCGGCGCCGGCCTGGGCCAGGCGCCCGCCGAAGTAGCCGCCGGTGCCGCCGGCGCCCAGGACCAGGATCCGCATCGCCTCTCCTCCCTCGCTCGCGCGGCCCGGTCTCAGCTGCGCAGGCCCACGCCGCGTCGCAACAGCCACAGGGCCAGCGCCGTCAGCGCGGCGACGAAGGCCAGCATCAGCGTGTAGGCCACCCACACCGGCACGTCGCTGCTGCCGAGCAGGCCGTAGCGGAAGGCGTTGACCATGTAGAAGATCGGGTTGGCGTGGGTCGCCGCCTCGGCCCAGGCCGGCAGCAGGGTCACCGAATAGAACACGCCGCCCAGGTAGGTCAGCGGGGTGAGGATGAAGGTCGGCACGATCGCGACGTCGTCGAACTTCTTGGCGTAGACCGCGTTGACGAAGCCGGCCAGGGAGAAGATGGTCGCGCCCAGCAGGACCGTGGTCAGGGTCACCAGCGGATGCGGGATCCGCACCTGGGTGAAGAACATGGCGATGCCCAGCACGATCGCGCCGACCATCAGCCCGCGCAGCACCGCGCCGGCGACGTAGCCGCCCAGGATCACCCAGTTGGGCATCGGGCTGACCAGCAGCTCCTCGACGTGGCGGCCGAACTTGGCGCCGAAGAACGAGGAGGAGATGTTGCCGTAGCTGTTCTGGATCACGCTCATCATCACCAGCCCGGGGACGATGAACTCCATGTAGGTGTAGCCGCCCATGTCGCCGATCTTCGAACCGATCAGGCCGCCGAAGATCAGGAAGTACAGGGTCATGGTGATCGCCGGCGGCACCAGGGTCTGGCCCCAGATGCGCAGGATCCGCTGCACCTCGCGCCTGACGATGGTGCCCAGGGCGATCAGGTTGCGCCGGGTGTCGGTGGTTTCGACGGCCGGATGGGCGGTGGCGACGTCCTGCTTCATGCGGCCTCCCTCTGCGAGCCGGTCAGGCGCACGAACAGTTCCTCCAGGCGGTTGCTCTTGGTCCGCATCGAGCGCACCCGGATGCCGGCCGCTTCCAGCGCGGCGAACACCCGGTTGAGGTCCATCGCCCGCGGCATGTCCAGGTCCAGGGTGTGGCCGTCGACCGCGGTCAGCACCGTGCCCTCGATCGCCGGCAGCCGCGCCGGCAGTTCACCGTCGATGTCGAACAGGAAGCCTTCCACGTCGAGCTTGGCCAGCAAGGCGCGCATCGGCCCCTGCTCGACGATCGTGCCGCGGTCGATGATCGCCAGGTTGCGGCACAGGCTCTCGGCTTCCTCGAGGTAGTGGGTGGTCAGGATGATCGTGGTGCCGGCGGCGTTGATCTCCTTGAGCACCTTCCACATGTCGCGGCGGATCTCGATGTCGACGCCGGCGGTGGGCTCGTCCAGGATCAGCAGGCGCGGGCGGGTCATCATCGCCCGGGCGATCATCAGCCGCCGCTTCATGCCGCCGGACAGGGTGCGGCTCATCACCTGCGCCTTCTCCCACAGATGGGCGCGGCGCAGCTCGGCCTCGGCGCGTACCTGGGCCTGCTCGCGCGGGATGCCGTAGAAGCCGGCGTAGTTGACCAGGATGTCGTAGGGCTTCTCGAACAGGTTGAAGTTGATCTCCTGCGGCACCAGCCCGACCAGGCGCATGGCCTGGCTGCGGTGCGCGACCAGGTCGGTGCCGAACACCTGCACCTGGCCCTCGCTGAGGTTGACCAGCGAGCTGACGATGCCGATCAGGGTCGACTTGCCGGCGCCGTTGGGGCCGAGCAGGGCGAAGAAGTCGCCGGGGGCGACGTCCAGGGAGACGCCCTTGAGCGCCTGCACGCCGTTGTCGTAGGTCTTGCGCAGGTCGCGCACGCGCAATGCGGGCGCGGCTGCCTCGGGGGAAGTCGGGGTCATGGGGCCTTCGCCGGGTGCCGGCGCCTGCTCGGAAGCTGCGGCTATTATAGGTCGCCGCCGGGCGTGGACCCGGCTACAGACTGTTGCGAAAACCGCCATCGTGCCCGTCCAGTTCCCGCTTCGCCTCGTCGACCGCCGCATGCTGGCGCCCTCCATCGGCCACTACGTGCTGGCGCGCGACGACGGCCAGCCGCTGGATTTCGTGCCCGGGCAGTTCATCCAGGTGCACTTCGACTACGCCGACGGCACCCCGGCGCGGCGCAGCTATTCGCTGGCCACCATCCACGACCACGCCCTGGGCCCGGGCGAGGCGGTGGAGATCGCGGTCAGCCACGTGCCCGGCGGCGCGGCCACCGCGTTGTTTGAGGGCCTGGAGGTCGGCGGCCGGGTCAACGCCAGCGGTCCCTACGGGCGCTTCTGCCTGCAGCCGGGCGACCGCAACCGCCGCTACCTGCTGATCGCCACCGGCACCGGCGTGACTCCGTACCGCTCGATGCTGCCGGTGCTGGCGCAGCAGATCGCCGCGCGCGGGATCGAGGTGCTCTTGCTGTGCGGCGCGCGCAACTCGGCCGAGCTGCTGTACGCCGACGACTTCCGCGCCTTCGCCGCGGCCCATCCGCAGTTCCGCTACGTGCCCTGCCTGTCGCGCGAGCAGCCGCCCGCCGGTTCGGCCCATGCCGATGCGCGCCACGGCTACGTGCAGCAGCAGCTGGCCGAATTCGCGCCCGACCCGGCCGGCGACATCGCCTACCTGTGCGGCAATCCGGACATGGTCGACGCCTGCTTCGAGGCGCTGAAGGCGGCGGGGCTGGGGATGGCGCAGATCCGGCGCGAGAAGTACGTCAGCAACAAGTAGGGCTCGCGCCGCGCGCCGCGTCTCTCCCTGTAAAGGCTGCTTGACAGCCTGCCAAGCCCCGATCTATCTTCCCTGTCAAGCTCACTTGACAGGGGAAGGTCGTGGACCAGGCCAGGCACTCCGGCGCCGCCGGCGGCGGCTTCATCGGCGTCGGTACCGCCTTCGTCGCGATCGCGGCCAGCGGCCAGCCGGCCCTGCTCGGCGTGGGCATGGCCTTCCTCGGGCTGGGGATCGTGTTCCTGGCGCGCGGCCGGCGCACGCGCTGCTGACCCATGGCCCGGACCGCGTCTACCTCCTGGCGTTTGCTGGCCGCCGCCGTCGCCTGCGGGCTGGCGGGCCTGGCCCTGCCGCAGCTGCTTCCCGGGCGCCTGCCCGACATGTTCACCGGCCTGCTGGTCGGGCTCGGCATAGGCCTGGCCTTCGCCGCCCTGCTGGCCTGGCAGCTGCCCGACGCCTGCGACGCCGCACCGGCGGCCCTGCGCCGGCGCTACACCCGGGAAATGGTGCTGGCGATGGCCGCCTACGTGGTGGTGCTGACGGTTTCGATCTCGGTGCTCAAGCGCGTGGACCTGGCGCCTTTGCCGCGCGCCTTGGTCGCCCTGCTGCCGGTGCCGCCGATCGCGATGTCCTTGCGGGCGATGGTCCGCTACATCCGCGACGTCGACGAGATGCAGCAGAGGATCGAGCTGGAGGCGGTCAGCCTGGCCACCGCGTTCGTCGCCCTGGGCTACATGACCGGCGGCTTCCTGCAGTCGGCCAAGGTCATCGACGTACCGGCCAGCGCGGCGATGATCTGGGTGTTCCCCCTGCTGTGCATGGCGTACGGCCTGGCCAAGGCCGTGGTCGCGCGGCGCTACCGCTGATGCGCAACCGCCTGCGCGAACTGCGCGAGGACCAGGGCTGGTCGCAGGGCGAACTGGCCGAGCGCCTGGAGGTCTCGCGGCAGACGGTCAACGCGCTGGAGACCGGCAAGTACGACCCCAGCCTGCCACTGGCGTTCCGCATCGCGCGCCTGTTCGCGCTGCGGATCGAGGACGTGTTCGATCCCGACGCAGGCTGATCCGTATCGCCTGCATCCTTCCGCTCTCCACCGCATTCCAAGCAAGGGCCCGCCGATGAATCCCGGAATGACCCGTCTCCTCCTCGCCACCGCGCTGGCCGCCGGCCTGCTCGGCGGCTGCGATTCCACCGCCGGTCCCGAGCCGGCCGCCGCGGCCACCCGCCACTACGGCCGGATCGCGTTCGAGCCGTGCACCCTGGCCACCGGCGTGTCCGCCGGCAACGTGCAGGCCTACTGCGCCCGCTTCGAGGTGCCGGAAGACCGGTCCGCGCCCGAGGGCCGCAAGATCGCCCTGTCGCTGGCCTGGCTGCCGGCCACCGACGAAGGCTCGGCCACCGACGACCCGGTGTTCTTCTTCGCAGGCGGCCCCGGGCAGTCGGCGCTGAAGACCTGGCCGCAGGTCGACCCGGCCTTCGCCCAGGTGCGCAAGCAACGCCACGTGATCCTGGTCGACCAGCGCGGCACCGGCGGCTCCAACCCGCTCGAGTGCGCGCCGCCGGAAGGCGCGGACGCGACCGCCGGCGGCGCCGACCCGGCGGTCCTGGCCGCGTTCGCCGCGCGCTGCGCCGCCGAGGTGGCCGACCGCGCCGACCCGCGCTTCTACACCACCGCCGACGCGGTCGCCGACGTGGAGGCGGTGCGCGAGGCGATCGGCGCGGCGAAGATCGACCTGGTCGGCGTCTCCTACGGCACCCGGGTCGCGCAGCAGTACGCCGGCGCCCATCCGCAGGCGGTGCGCAGCCTGGTCCTGGACGGGGTGGCGCCGAACGACCTGGTGGTCGGCGGCGAGTTCGCCCACACCTTCGAGGACGCACTGAAGCTGCAGTCCGAGCACTGCCGCCAGTTGCCGTCCTGCGCCGCGCGCTTCCCGCAGGACGCGCGCACCCAGCTGGCCGGCCTGGTCGAACGCCTGCGCCAGGCGCCGGCCGAGGTGGAGTACCGCGATCCGTCCAGCGCCCAGAGCCGGCGCGGCACGGTCAGCGCCGACACCGTCACCGGGCTGGCCTTCATGTTCTCGTACATGCCGCAGACCGCCTCGCTGCTGCCGCTGGTGCTGGACGAAGCCAGCCAGGGCCGCTACGCGCCCTTGCTGTCGCTGCACGACCTGATGGGCCGCAACATGGGCGGCTCGATGGCGCGCGGCATGCAATGGTCGGTGATCTGCGCCGAGGACGCCGACCGCTACCAGGAGAACGAGGCGGCCGCCGGCACCCTGCTCGGCCCGGAGGTGGCGCGGATGTTCTTCGCCGCCTGCCCGTCCTGGCCGCATGGTGGGCGTGCGGAAGGCTTCACCACCCCCCTGCGCAGCGAGGTCCCGGCGTTGCTGCTGTCCGGCGAGCTGGACCCGGTCACCCCGCCGCGCTACGGCGAGCAGGTGGCGCAGGGCCTGGCCAACGGCCGCCACCTGGTCCTGAAGGGCCAGGGCCACGGCAACCTCGGCAGCGGCTGCATGCCGCGGCTGGTCGCCCAGTTCCTGGAGTCGGCCGACGCCAAGGCGCTGGACGCCGCCTGCCTGGACACCCTGGCCTACGTGCCGCCCTTCACCAGCTTCAACGGATGGGAGCCCTGAGATGATCCGCGCCCACGACCTGCACAAGACCTTCAGGACCAAGACCGGCACGGTGAACGCCGTGGCCGGGGTCAGCTTCGAGGCCCACGACGGCCAGATCACCGGCCTGCTCGGCCCCAACGGCGCCGGCAAGACCACCACCCTGCGCATGCTCTACACCCTGATGAAGCCCGACCAGGGCCGGATCGAGGTGGACGGCGTCGACCCGGCGCAGGACCCGATGGCCGTGCGCCGCGCCCTGGGCGTGCTGCCGGATGCGCGCGGCGTGTACAAGCGCCTGACCGCGCGCGAGAACATCGCCTACTTCGCGCGCCTGCACGGCCTGCCCGACGCGGTCGCGAAACAGCGGATCGAGGCGCTGTCGCAAGCGCTGGACATGGGCGAGATCCTGGACCGCCAGACCGAGGGCTTCTCCCAGGGCCAGCGGACCAAGACCGCGATCGCCCGCGCCCTGGTCCACGACCCACGCAACGTGATCCTGGACGAGCCGACCAACGGCCTGGACGTGATGACCACCCGGGCCATGCGCGAATTCCTGCGCCGGCTGCGCGACGAGGGCCGCTGCGTGATCTTCTCCAGCCACATCATGCAGGAGGTGGCCGCGCTCTGCGACCGGATCGTGATCATCGCCAAGGGCCAGGTGGTCGCGGCCGGCAGCGCCGACGAACTGCGCGCGCAGACCGGCGAGGACAACCTGGAAGACGCCTTCGTCAAGGCCATCGGCTCGGAGGAGGGCCTGCACGCATGAGCGCATTGACCACGATGTGGACCGTCCTGCTCAAGGAACTGCGCGACATCGGCCGCGACCGCCGCACCCTGGGCCTGACCCTGCTGATGGGCCCCCTGCTGTTCCCGGCGCTCATCCTGGGCATGGGCTCGCTGGCCGAGAAGCGCGCGCGCACCCAGATCGAGCAGGTGCTGGAGGTGCCCACGGTCGGCGCCGATCGCGCGCCGAACCTGGTCGCGTTCCTGGCCACCCGCGGGATCAAGGCGGTGGAAGCCCCGGCCGATCTCGAGGACGCCCTGCGCGACCAGCGGGTGGACGTGGGCCTGCGCATCTCCGAGAGCTTCGCCGAGGACTGGCATGCCGGGCGGCCGGCGCTGGTGGAAGTGGTGCTGGACAGCAGCCAGCGCGATTCGGGCATCCCCGGCTCGCGCCTGCGCGGCGCGCTCGCCGCCTACGGCGGCCAGGTCGGCGCGCTGCGGCTGCTGGCCCGCGGGATCGACGCCTCGGTGGCGCAACCGGTGAACACCGGCACCCTGGACGTGGCCACCCCCGACGCCAAGCGCGGGATCATGCTCTCGCTGATGCTGCCGTACTTCCTGATCCTGACCGCGTTCCTCGGCGGCGCGGCGCTGGTGCTGGACGCCACCGCCGGCGAGCGCGAGCGGCAGTCGCTGGAGCCCTTGCTGGCCACCCCGGCGCCGCGGGGGGCGATCGTCAGCGGCAAGATCGTCGCCGCCTGCGTGCTCGGCGTGGTCTCCCTGCTGCTGTCGCTGCTGGCGATCAAGCTCAGCGCGCAGCTGGGCACCGGCACCGCGCGCAGCCTGGACATGTCCATGCTGACCATCGCCAAGCTGCTGTTCGTGCTGTTGCCGATGCTGCTGATCGGCACCTCGTTGCTGACCTTCCTGGCCGCGGCCGCCAAGAGCCTGAAGGAAGCGCAGAGCCACATGACCTGGCTGATGCTGCTGCCGATGATCCCGACCATCATGCTGATGGCCAGCCCGGTGAAGACCCAGCTGTGGCAGTTCGCGGTGCCGTTCCTGGCCCAGAACCAGCTGCTGCTGAAGGTGATCCGGCACGAGGCGGTCAGCCCGCAGGTGTGGGCGGTGTACCTGGGCTGCAGCCTGGGCCTGGCCGGGCTGCTGTGGCTGGCGGCGGTGCTGCGCTACCGCCAGGAGAAGCTGGCGATCTCGACCTGAGGCCACGCGCGGCGCGGTCCCAGTGACCGCGCCGGCTCACAGGCGATCCAAAAGAGAAGGCCCGGCATTGCCGGGCCTTCTGCCGTCGCCAGGTCCCGCGGGCGGCGCGCTCAGCCGCCCGGGTTGAAGGCCAGGGTACGGCGGGTGGTGACCGGGGCGTCGACCGGTTCGAAGCGCCAGCGGCGCACCGCGTTCGTCGCCTCGCGGTCGAACAGGCGGGCCGGGTTGGAACGCAGCACGCGCACGTCGGTGACTTCGCCATTGGTGCCGACCGTGAACTCCACCAACACCTCGCCGGCGGTGCCGGCGCGCAGGGCCTCGGGCGGATAGCGCGGCGAGGGCATGCTGATCGGACGCAGGCTGCGCTGCGCCGGCGCGGCCGCCGGCGCGGCCGGGCGCGCGGCCTGCTGCTGGGCCGCCTGGGCGGCGGCGGCACGCTGCTGCTCGGCGGCGCGCTGCTCGGCCGCCTGGCGTTCGCTGGCCAGGCGCGCCGCTTCCTGCTGTTCGGCCAGGCGACGGGCGGCGTCGGCCTCGGCGGCTTGCTGCTGGGCCGTGCGCTGCTGTTCGGCCTGGGTGCGGGCCAGGGCGTCGGCCTTGGCCTTGGCGGCCTCGGCCTCGCTGCGCTGGGCCACCGTCTTCTGCGCCGCGTCGATGCTCTGCTTGATCCGCGGCAGGGCCGGGGCCGAGGCGTCCGCCTTCTCGATCAGCGCGGCCAGGCGCTGGGCCTCGTCGAACTGTTCGCGGGTGACCGCCTGCTCGGTGGCGATCACCGTGTAGGGCATCAGGTCGGTCAGGGCGCTGGCCACCGCCGGGTCGTCCGGCAGCTTGTCGCGCAGGGCCAGGTAGTACTCCATGGCGTTGTCGCCGGCCGGGGCGTACATCCGGTTCTCGCGCAGGGCCTGGGTGGCCGATTCGCGCAGCTGCTCGGCGCCCATGGCCTGGACGCTGGCGGCCACCGCCGGCGCGGGCGGCGTTGCGGCGGCCGGCGCGGCGGCGGGAGCCGCTGCCCCGGGGGCGGCTTCTTCCTGCTTGGAGCAGGCGGCCAGCGCCAGTGCCAGCAGCAGGCACGCGGACAAGCGCGACTTCGACGAAATCGTGTTCGACAGCATTCGTTTGTTCCCCCGTGGCATAGCCTGTGGTTCTTTCGCGGACGGTGCCCGAGGGCACCTGCGCTTGCGCCCGATTGTCAACCGGTTGGCGCGGCACCACAAGCCAAAGCCCAGATCCAGCCCGATCCGGCCCGCCTCGGCCTGGACGGGCCGCGCGGACGGGCCGTCGAAACCGTGACCGCGGTCGTATCGGCGCCGGCGCTACTTGCCGATGCAGAAGCTGGAGAAGATGTGTCCGAGCATCTCGTCGGCGCTGATCCGGCCGGTGATTTCCCCCAGCGCGTCGTGGCCCAGGCGCAGTTCCTCGGCGGCCAGTTCCAGCTGGCCATGGTCCAGTTCCGCGGCCGCGGCCGCCGCGTGCTCCAGGGTCCGGCGCAGGCCGTCGACCTGGCGGGCGCGGGCGCTGAACTCGCCCTCGGCAGCATCCGGCGCGCCGCCGGCAGCCAGCCGGCGCAGGGCGGCATGCAGGGCGTCCAGGCCGGTGCCGACCAGGGCGGACACCCGCAGTTCGCCTTCGGCCGGCGCCGGCGCATCGGCCGGCAGCAGGTCGGCCTTGTTGTGGATCCACAGCCGCGAAGGCACCCCGGCGGCGGCGGCGGCCAGCTCGGCCCGGGCGCCCTCGGGATCGCGCGCGTCCAGCACCAGCAGGGCCAGGTCGGCGCGCTCCAGCTCGGCGCGGGCGCGACGCATGCCTTCGCGCTCGATCGCGTCGCCGCCCTCGCGCAACCCGGCGGTGTCGGCCAGGACCAGCTCCAGGCCGTCGATGCGCACGGTCTCGCGCAGCACGTCGCGGGTGGTGCCGGCGACGTCGGCGACGATCGCGCGGGCATCGCCGGCCAGGGCATTGAGCAGCGAACTCTTGCCGGCGTTGGGCGGGCCCAGAAGCACCGCGTGCAGGCCGTCGCGCAGGCGGCGGCCGCGTTCGGCCTCGGCCAGCAAGGCCTGGAGCTGCGACTGTAAGCCGTGCAGGCGGTCGCGGACCTGCGGCAGGCCCAGGGTCTCGATCGGCTCGTCGACGAAGTCGATCGCCGCCTCCACGTGGATCCGCAGCTGCAGGAGCCCGGCGGCGATCGCCTCGACCCGGCTGGAGAACACGCCCTCCAGCGAACGGCGGGCGGCGCGGGCGGCGCGCAGGTCGGCGGCGGCGATCAGGTCGGCGATCGCCTCGGCCTGGACCAGGTCGAGCTTGCCGTTGAGGAAGGCGCGCTCGCTGAACTCGCCCGGCCGCGCCTGGCGCGCGCCCAGCTCGATGCAGCGCGCCAGCAGCTGCCGCAACAGCACCGGGCTGCCGTGGCCCTGCAGTTCCACCACGTCCTCGCCGGTGAAACTACGCGGGCCGGGGAAATGAAGGGCGATGCCGTCGTCGATCACCGCGCCGGCCGCGTCGCGGAAGCGGACGTAGTGCGCGTGCCGCGGCCGCAGCGGCGGGCAGCCCAGGCCGGCGGCGACGTGCAGCGACCCGGGACCGGAGACGCGCAGCACGCCGACTCCGCCGGCGGCCGGGCCGCTGGCGATGGCCGCGATGGTGTCGTCGCCCGAGCCCTCGCTCACGGCTGCAGCTTCTGCAGCTGCGCGCGCGCCTGCCCGGCGCCGCTGCCCTGCGGCTGCAGTTCCAGGTAGGTGTTGTAGGCCTGCTTCGCCCTGGCGTGGTCGCCAACGTGCAGGTAGGCGTCGCCCAGGTTGAGGTAGGCCACCGCGCGCGAGGGGTCGATCTTCAACGTGTTCTCCAGCCAGCGCGCCGCTTCGGCGTAGCGCTGCTGGCGGTAGTAGACGAAGCCGAGGTTGTTGGCCGCCTGGGCGAAGTCCGGGCGCAGCTTCAGCGCCTCGGTGAACTGCGCCACCGCCTCGTCGTAGCGTTTCTCGCGGTACAGCTGCAGGCCGCGGTCGTTGGCCTGCTGGGCGCGCTGGCGGTCGGACACCGGCACCGCCGCCGGCAGCACCAAGGTGTTGCTGCCGCCCTGCAGGCCGGCCACCGTCACCGCCGCCTCGCCGTCGCCCTGGGCCGCATCGACCCGGCTGTTGAGCGCGATCGCCTCGGCCGGCAGCTGGGCGGTATCGGCGTTGAGGAACTCCTGGCTGTCCGCCACCTGGAACACGAACTCGCCGCCCTGCGAGCCGGGCAGGCTGCCGAACGCCGGGGTCTGCCGCGAGACCGCCGACACCGCCGGGGCCACGTACGCCGCCAGCTCGGTGCCGGTGATCAGGCCGTCGCCATTGAGGTCGCCCTTGCCGCCCAGCGCCTGCAGCAGGATCCAAGTGAACACCGAATGGCCGTTGGGGCCGCTGTCGGCCACCTGCTGGTCGACGCCGCCGGCGGTGAGCATCTGCCGCGCGGTGCGGCGCGCGTTCTCGCGCAGGAACGCCGACGAGGCCGGCCCGCCGCGGGTCAGGCCCAGGCCGCTGTAGCAGGCGTCCATCACGAACAGCACGTGCTTGGCCTGCAGGCTCTCGGCGATGTTCTGCACGTCGGTCATCGCGATCGCGTCGGTGGCGAACTCGTCCGGGTCCGAGTCCACCGGGATGATGTAGCCCAGGTCGCGGCCGGAGGCCAACCGGCGGGTGGCGCCGTGCCCGGCGAAGAACACGAACACCCGGTCGTTCTTCTGCGTCCGGCCGTCGGCCAGGCGGTCGTGGAACGCGGCCAGGATGTTGTTGCGGGTGGCCTGCTGGTTCTTCAGCACGATCACCTGCGAGGCCGGGAAGCCGAACTGGCCGGTCAGGGCGTCGGCGACGGCCTGGGCGTCGCGGCTGGCGTATTCGAGCTTGGGCCAGCGGGCGTAGTCGTCGATGCCGATGACAATCGCCCAGGACTTCTCGTAGCCGGTGGTGACCGTGGCCTCGTTGGCCGCTCCCGCGCGCGCGCGGCTGACGGTGAAGTCGCGGCCGTTCCAGCCGGCGAACTGGTAGCCGTCGGCGATCAGCCGGTCGAGGATCTGCGGCAAGGCCTTCACCGCGCGGTCGTGGATGTCGTGGAACAGGATGATCCCGCGCTGCTCCTTCTCCACCTGCGCCAGCACCCGCTGGACGATGGACTCGGGCACCGGGTCGGCCCAGTCCATCGAGTCGATGTTCCACATGATCGACTTCAGCCCGGCCTCGCCCAGCAGCTGCAGGCCTTCGGCGTTGCGCGCGCCGTAGGGGAAGCGGAACAGCGGTGCGCGGCGCTCGCCGACCTGGCGCAGCAAGGCGTCGGTGTCCAGCACCTGATGCCGCAAGGCGTCGCCGCTGGTGCGCGAGAGCTGGGCGTGGGTGAGGCTGTGGTTGCCCACCGCGTAGCCATCGGCCATCAGCTGGCGGCTGATCCCGGCCATTGGCCCCAGCTTCGGGGTGCCGTCGGTGACCGCGCCGAGGTTGCGGCCGACCTGGAAGAACACCCCGGGCACGTCGTAGCGCTTGAGGATGGCGACGATTTCGTCGGTGTGGGCCTTGTGCGGGCCGTCGTCGAAGGTCAGGACCACGGTCTTGCGCGGCAGGTCGCGGCCGAAGATCTCGCGCTCGCTGTCCTTCATCGACATCGGGTAGGGCTCGATCACCCCGTGGTCGCGCAGGATCGCCTCGCGGCTGTACAGGGTGCGCAGATGGGCGACGTAGTCGTCCCACTTCTCGCGCTTGAGTTCGATCGCGCGGGTGCGGTCGAAGCGGCTGAAGATCCGGGTGATCTCCTGGTCGTAGTGGCGCTCGATCCCGTCCAGGGCGTCGAGGTCCTCGCCGATGCGCTGGTGCAGCTTCACCGCCGGCAGGGAGGAGTCGGCGCCGACCCGCTCGTGCAGGTCGCGCAGCACTTCGCGGAAGGCCAGGCGGTCGGCGTCGTACAGTTCTGGCGCCGACTCGATGTAGTCCAGGATCGCGCCAAGGGTGGCGAAGCGCCGCGGGTCCGGCGTGCGCAGCAGGGCGTCGAACTGGCCGGCGATGGCCTGGCGTCGTTCCAGGCCGTCGTGGAACAGCTGCTGGCCGATGCGGCTGGAGGTGGCGCGGTCGGACGCGGACTGCGCGTCCTCGTCGGCCAGCAGGACGATGATCCGGCGGTGGTCGTCGAGCTGGCTCCGCAAAGACGCCAGGATCGGCGCGGCCGCCGCCTCTTCGCCGGCCGCGGCCTGGGCGGTGGCAGCGGCATCCCCCGATGCCGATGCCGGTACCGCGGTCCGTTCGCCGCAGCCGGCCAGCACCATGGACAGGCACAGCAGGAACGGCAGGAGGCGGCGCGAAACGAAGCGAGGAGGCATGCGGCGGACCCGGGCGCGGCGGCGGGAGAGAGGCCGGAGGATTCTAAGGTTCCCGGCCCGGATCCGGAGACGGCGGACGGGAGGCGGATGCGAAGAACCCGCCTTGCGGCGGGTTCCTCGTGGCTTACTTGGCCGGCGCGGCCTTGCTGGCCGGCTCGCCGTGGCGCTTCATCATCCACCACTGCTGGAGCAGGCCCAGGGCGCCGTTGGTGACCCAGTACAGGACCAGGCCGGCGGGGAAGAAGGCCATCATCACGCCGAACACCAGCGGCATGAACTGCATCATCTTCTGCTGCATCGGGTCCATGCCCGGCGCCGGCTGCAGCTTCTGGGTGAACCACATCACCGCCACGTTGATCACCGGCAGGATGAAGTACGGGTCGCGCGCGGTCAGGTCCTGGATCCAGCCCACCCACGGCGCGTGGCGCAGCTCGACCGATTCCACCAGCACCCAGTACAGGGCCAGGAACACCGGCATCTGCACCAGGATCGGCAGGCAGCCGCCCATCGGATTGATCTTCTCCTTCTTGTACAGCTCCATCATGGCGACCTGGAACTTCTGCTTGTCGTCGCCGTAGCGCTCCTTCAGCTGCTGGATGCGCGGCTGGAACTTGCGCATCTTGGCGAAGCTCTTGTACTGCGCCGCAGACAGCGGATACATGATCAGCTTGACCAGCAGCACCAGGCCGATGATCGACCAGCCCCAGTTGCCGAGCAGGCCGTGCAGGTGGCTGAGCACCCAGAACAGGCCTTCGCCCAGGATTGCCAGGACCGAGAACTGGCTGTAGTCCACCGCGCGCTCCAGGCCCGGCACGCCTTGGGCGTGGATCTGCGAGACCAGCTTGGGGCCGACGTACAGGCGCGCCTGGGTGCTCGCGGTCGCGCCCGGCGCCACCGCCAGCGGCGCGCCCAGCTCGCGCACCAGCGAGCCGCTGGCCGGCTGGTCGATCGAGATGGTCGACGGCTGCTTGCCCTCGGGGATCCAGGCGCTGAAGAAGTGGTGCTGCAGCATCGCGATCCAGCCGCGGGCGGCCTGCTGGTTGACGTGGCCGTCCTCCAGGTAGTCCTCGTCGAACTTGCGCCGCTGGTAGCTGCCGTCGTACCAGGCCGCGCCGTTGAAGCTGAAGGATTCCGGGCTGGTGTAGCCGCGCTTGATCACCGGCGGCTTGCGGATCAGCTGGCGGTAGACCTGGCCCTGCCAGGGCTTGCCGCCCTGGTTGACGACCTCGTCGTTGACCTCGACCGCATACGCGCCGCGCTTGAAGGTGTAGGTGCGGCGGATCTGCACGCCGTCGGCGCCCTGCCAGACGAACGGCACGGCCACGCTGTCCTGGCCCTGCGCCAGCGCGAATTGGCGCTCGGCGCCGGCCGGCACGAAGCCGTTCTGGTGGTTCGGCGCAGAGCCATTCGCGCTGACCCAGCCGCTCTGGGCCGCATAGAAGTGCTCGGGATCCTGGCTGAACAGCCGCACCGGGGTGCTGCCGGGGTCGCGGGTCTGCGGGAACTGCAGCAGGTCGGCCTGGAGCACGCTGCCGCCGTCCAGCACCAGGTGCAGCACGTCGGTGGTCACCGTGACCCGGCTGGCCTTCTGCGCCGCGGCCGGGGCGCTGGCGGCCTCGAGCGCGGGAGCGGCGGCAGTCGGCACCGGGACCGCGGCATCCGCGGCGACGGGACCGGGAGCCGGCACCGCGACGGGCACGCCGGCGCCGGCATCGACCTGGGCAGCGGCGGGCTTGGCGGCCGGGGCAGGCGCGGCCTGCTCCTTGCCCCACTCCATCCACAGCAAGGTCGCCACCATCAGCCAGGCAAGGATCAGGAATACGCGGGTCTGGTTCATCGGGCAGGCAGGCTCAGCCGGAGGAGAGGTCCGGCATGGAATCGGAAGGGGAGGTCGGCTTGGTGGCCGCGGGCATTGTGCCGCCGGGGGCCGGCACGGGCAATGCGCCGGCCTTGCGCAGCAGCCGCAGGAAGGCGTCGACGATCTGCGCATGGCTGGCGCGGGCGGCGGCCGGGCGCGCCACGACCACGTAGTCGCCGGTGGCCAGCTGCGGACGCAGGCGACGGGTGGTCTCGCGCAGGATGCGTTTGATCCGGTTGCGGCCGACCGCGCGGGGATCGACCTTGCGCGACACCGCCAGGCCCAGCCGCGGCGGCGCCTCGCCGGGCAGCCAGTGCAGGCCGAGCAGGGGATCGCCGAGCCGGCGGCCGCCGTCGAACACGCGGGCGTATTCCACGCGCAAACGGACCCGGGCGCTGCGAGGGAATCGCGCGCGCGGGTCCGTGGTCATTGCGGGTGCAGCAATCGCGGCGGCCGCGGCCTGCGCCGGGGGCGCAGGACCTGGCCGCATGGCGATCAGGCGCTGAGGCGCTTGCGGCCCTTGGCGCGGCGGCGCGCCAGGACCTTGCGGCCGTCGGCGGTCTTCATCCGGGCGCGGAAGCCGTGGTCGCGCTTGCGCTTGAGGTTGCTGGGCTGGTAGGTGCGCTTGGTAGCCATGGCGGCACTCGATAAGGTTCGGGTCGAAAGAACCGGAAATTCTAGGGGAGCCATGGTTCCCCGGTCAACCCGTATCGGCAGCGGAGAACCTGACGCCCGGGACGATGCTGTGGATGCCCTGTGGATTACTCTTGGGCGGAACGGTCGCCGGTGGTAGTCTGCCCCGTCCTGATTCCCGACCCTGCGGTCGACCGGCGACGCGAGAGCGGCGCGGCGATCGCCCGACGAGCTTTGCCTTTCCGATGGATGCCTGGCCCCGCTGCCTGGAACGCCTCGAAGCCGAACTGCCGGCCGAAGACGTCCACACCTGGCTCAAACCCCTGCAGGCCGAGGAGCGCGCCGACGGCGTGGTCCTGTACGCCCCCAACGCCTTCATCGTCGAGCAGGTGCGCGACCGCTACCTGCCGCGGATCCGCGAACTGGCCCAGCATTTCGCCGGCCACCTGAACGTGGCCCTGGAGATCGGCTCGCGGCCCAAGGCGGCCGAGCCGGTCGCGGCCATCGCCACCCCGTCCGGCGCGGTGGCCTCGACACGGCCGGCCGCGGCCGCCGAACCGTTCAACGGCAACCTCGACCCGCACTACGTGTTCGACAACTTCGTCGAGGGCCGCAGCAACCAGCTCGGCCGCGCCGCGGCCTGGCAGGCGGCGCAGAAGCCCGGCGACCGCGCCCACAACCCCCTGCTGCTGTACGGGGGCACCGGCCTGGGCAAGACCCACCTGATGTTCGCCGCCGGCAACGAGATGCGCCGGCTCAACCCGGGCGCGCGGGTGCTGTACCTGCGCTCGGAGCAGTTCTACAACGCTTTCTTCCGCTCGCTGCAGGAGAAGACCGCCGACCAGTTCAAGCGCCAGTTCCAGCAGATCGACGCCCTGCTGATCGACGACATCCAGTTCTTCGCCGGCAAGGACCGCACCCAGGAAGAGTTCTTCCACACCTTCAACGCGCTGTTCGACAGCCGCCAGCAGATCATCATGACCTGCGACCGCTATCCGCGCGAGGTCGACGGCCTGGAGCCGCGGCTGAAGTCGCGCCTGGCCTGGGGCCTGTCGGTGGCGATCGATCCGCCGGACTTCGAGACCCGCGCGGCGATCGTGCTGGCCAAGGCCCACGAGCGGGGCACCCAGGTGCCCGACGAGGTCGCCTTCCTGCTGGCCAAGAAGATGCGCAGCAACGTGCGCGACCTGGAAGGGGCGCTCAACACCCTGGCCGCGCGCGCCAACTTCACCGGCCGCGCGATCAGCGTCGAGTTCGCCCAGGAGACGCTGCGCGACCTGTTGCGCGCCCAGCAGCAGGCGATCGGCATCCCCAACATCCAGAAGACCGTGGCCGACTACTACGGCCTGCAGGTCAAGGATCTGCTGTCCAAGCGCCGGACCCGCTCGCTGGCCCGCCCGCGGCAAGTGGCCATGGCGCTGACCAAGGAGCTGACCGAGCACAGCCTGCCGGAGATCGGCGACGCCTTCGCCGGCCGCGACCACACCACGGTCCTGCACGCCTGCCGCCAGATCCGCACGCTGATGGAGACCGACGGCAAGCTGCGCGAGGACTGGGACAAGCTGATCCGCAAACTGAGCGAGTAGTCCCCCGGACGGAAACGTGTCGGGGGGCCGCTTCGGGGCAACAGCGGTGGGCGAGCTGGGGTAAATTGGGCGCAACGCGGGGACGGGCTGGGGATAAGCCGGGGACAAAACCGGGCCCTCGAAACCATCCACAGCTTTTCCCGACCGGGCCGGGGACTTTCCCGCCCGTTTTGCCCTCCAGTAAAGTTTTTAAGAATCAAGGTGTTGGATACGTTTTCCACAGCCGAAGGCGCCCTCCTACACCACCGCTTTTAGATTTATTCCACATCTTCTTTTAAAGCGTAGAGGCACGGAATCCCATGCGTTTCACTCTCCAGCGCGAAGCCCTGCTCAAGCCTCTGGCCCAGGTCGTCAACGTCGTAGAGCGCCGCCAGACCCTGCCGGTCCTGGCCAACTTCCTGGTCCAGGTGCATGACGGGCAGCTCTCGCTGACCGGCACCGACCTGGAAGTGGAAATGATCGCCCGCGCCACAGTCGAGGACGCCCAGGACGGCGAGACCACGATCCCGGCGCGCAAGCTGTTCGAGATCGTGCGCGCACTGCCCGACGGCAGCCGGGTCACCGTGTCTCAGACCGGCGACAAGGTCTCGGTCCAGGCCGGGCGCAGCCGCTTCACCCTGGCGACCCTGCCGGCCAACGACTTCCCCTCGGTGGACGAAGTCGAAGCCACCGAGCGCATCGCAGTGCCGGAGGCGACCCTGAAGGAGCTGATCGAGCGCACCGCGTTCGCCATGGCCCAGCAGGACGTGCGCTACTACCTCAACGGCCTGCTGTTCGACCTGCGCGACCAGACCCTGCGTTGCGTGGCCACCGATGGCCACCGCCTGGCCCTGTGCGAGGCGCCGCTGGATCAGGCCGTGGCCGCCAAGCGCCAGATCATCGTCCCGCGCAAGGGCGTGACCGAGCTGCAGCGCCTGCTGGAAGGCGGCGACCGCGCCCTGGAGCTGGAAGTCGGCCGCAGCCACATCCGGGTCAAGCGCGACGATGTCAGCTTCACCTCCAAGCTGATCGACGGCCGCTTCCCGGACTACGAGGCGGTGATCCCGATCGGCGCCGAGAAGGAAGTGAAGGTCGATCGCGAGGTCATCCGCGCCGCCCTGCAGCGTGCGGCGATCCTGTCCAACGAGAAGTACCGCGGTGTGCGCGTGGAGATCTCGCCCGGGCAGCTGAAGATCAACGCCCACAACCCCGAGCAGGAAGAGGCCCAGGAAGAGGTCGAGGCCGAGACCAAGATCGACGGCCTGGCGATCGGCTTCAACGTGAACTACCTGATGGATGCCCTGGGCGCCTTGCGTGACGAGTTCATCGTGATCGCCTTGCGCGATGCCAACTCCTCCGCGCTGGTGCGCGAGGCCGGCAGCGAGAAGTGCCGTCACGTGGTGATGCCGCTGCGCCTGTGACGTCGCCGATGCCCCGGTTGGTGTTCCACGTGGAACAGCACAGACGCCCGGCTCCTGCCGGGCGTCGTCCTATGGGCGATCGCCGGTGGATGTGAAGCGCCTGGTCATGCGGGACCTGCGCCGGTTCGAAGCCATCGAACTGGTGCCGTCCGCCGGATTGAACCTGCTGGTCGGCCCCAATGGCGCCGGCAAGACCAGCGTGCTGGAAGCCCTGCACCTGATGGCCTATGGCCGCAGCTTCCGCGGCCGGGTCCGCGACGGCCTGGTCCGGCAGGGTGCCGAAGCGCTCGAAGTGTTCGTGGAGTGGAGCGAGCAGGGGGCCGGCGGCGACCTGCGGACCCGCAAGGCCGGCTTGCGGCACGGGGGGCAGGGCTGGAACGGGCGCCTGGACGGTCGCGACGTCTCCCATCTGGGCGAACTGTGTGCAGCCCTGGCCGTGGTCACCTTCGAGCCCGGCAGCCATGCCCTGATCGCCGCGGGGGCCGAGAACCGCCGCCGCTTCCTGGATTGGGGCTTGTTCCACGTGGAACAGGATTTCCTGCCGGTCTGGCGCCGCTACGCCCGCGCCCTCAAGCAGCGCAACGCCCTGCTCAAGAGCGGTGGCGGCTCCGGCCAGCTGGATGCATGGGATCACGAACTGGCCGACGCCGGGGAGGCCCTGACCCGCTACCGCGAACACTATCTGGCCGGGCTTCTGCCGCAGGTGCTGGAGACGAATGGTCGCCTGACCCGGGGCGTGGACATCCATGGCCTGGAACTGCAGCCTGGCTGGCGCCGGCAGGAACTGCCGCTGGCCGACGCCCTGCTGCTGGGGCGCGAGCGCGACCGGCTCAGTGGCTATACCGGCGTAGGCCCGCACCGGGCGGACTGGTCGCTGGCGTTCTCCGGCCTGCCCGGTCGCGAAGCGCTGTCCCGGGGGCAGACCAAGCTGGCCGCACTGACCATGCTGCTCGCCCAGGCCGCCGACTACGCCGGCCGGCGAGGGCAGTGGCCGGTGATCGCCCTGGACGATCTGCCGTCGGAGCTGGACGCCGATCACCAGCGGAGGGTGCTCGACCACCTGCTGGCGCAGCCAGGCTTGCAGATATTCGTCACGGCGACCGAAGTTCCCGGTGCATGGGCCAACCTCGCGCTCGGAAAGGGTCTGTTCCACGTGGAACACGGACAGATCCAGCCCGTCGCACGGCCATAGCCCGGATCCCATCCCCGCGCCACCCCGGAGACCTGGATCCCGCCGCTCGACCGGCTGTCGCCGCCGTGGCAAGGTCCCGTGCGGGGCCGGGGCCGGGGTGCGGGCTGGTATACTCGGGCCCATCTTCCACGGCCCGAAAGCCGCGCCCCACAGGCCGCGGCGCGGGCCCGAGCGCGGCGAAGGCATGAGCGAGCAGAACCCCGGTTCCACCCCCGGCAACGATTCCTACGATTCCAGCAAGATCACCGTCCTGCGCGGCCTGGAAGCGGTGCGCAAGCGCCCGGGCATGTACATCGGCGACGTCCACGACGGCACCGGCCTGCACCACATGGTGTTCGAGGTGGTCGACAACGGCGTCGACGAGGCCCTGGCCGGGCATGCCGACGACATCACCGTGCGTATCCTCGAGGACGGCTCGGTCGCGGTCTCCGACAACGGCCGCGGCATCCCGGTCGATACCCACAAGGAAGAGGGGCGTTCGGCGGCCGAGGTGATCCTCACCGTGCTGCATGCCGGCGGCAAGTTCGACGACAACAGCTACAAGGTCTCCGGCGGCCTGCACGGCGTGGGCGTGTCGGTGGTCAACGCGCTGTCCTCGCACCTGTGGCTGGACATCTGGCGCGACGGCTTCCATTGGCAGCAGGAATATTCGCTGGGCGAGCCGCTGTACCCGCTCAAGCAGCTGGAAGCCTCCGGGCGCCGCGGCACCACCCTGCGCTTCCTGCCGGCCAAGGAGATCTTCACCGACACCGAGTTCCACTACGACATCCTGGCCCGGCGCCTGCGCGAACTGTCGTTCCTGAACTCCGGGGTCAAGATCACCCTGATCGACGAGCGCGGCGAGGGCAGGCAGGACGTCTTCCAGTACGAAGGCGGCATCCGCAGCTTCGTCGAGCACCTGGCCCAGGTGAAGACCCCGCTGCACCCGAACGTGATCTCGGTGACCGGCGAGCACAACGGGATCGTGGTGGACGTGGCCCTGCAGTGGACCGACGCCTACCAGGAAACGATGTTCTGCTTCACCAACAACATCCCGCAGAAGGACGGCGGCACCCACCTGGCCGGTTTCCGCGCCGCGCTGACCCGCACCATCAGCAACTACATCGAGCAGAACGGTCTGGCCAAGCAGGCCAAGGTCAGCTTCTCCGGCGACGACATGCGCGAAGGCCTGATCGCGGTGCTGTCGGTGAAGGTGCCGGACCCCAGCTTCTCCAGCCAGACCAAGGAGAAACTGGTCAGTTCGGAGGTGAAGCCGGCTGTTGAGAACACGTTCGGCGCGCGTTTGGAGGAGTTCCTTCAGGAACATCCGAACGAGGCGCGCGCCATCGCGGAAAAGGTGGTCGACGCCGCCCGCGCCCGCGAGGCCGCCCGCAAGGCCCGCGAGCTGACCCGGCGCAAGGGCGCGCTGGACATCGCCGGCCTGCCGGGCAAGCTGGCCGACTGCCAGGAGAAGGATCCGGCGCTGTCGGAGCTGTTCATCGTCGAGGGCGACTCGGCCGGCGGCTCGGCCAAGCAGGGCCGCAACCGCAAGAACCAGGCGGTGCTGCCGCTGCGCGGCAAGATCCTCAACGTCGAGCGCGCGCGCTTCGACCGCATGCTGTCCTCCGACCAGGTGGGTACCCTGATCACCGCCCTGGGTACAGGCATCGGCAAGGACGAATACAACCCGGACAAGCTGCGCTACCACCGCATCATCATCATGACCGACGCGGACGTGGACGGTTCGCACATCCGCACCCTTCTGCTGACGTTCTTCTACCGGCAGATGCCCGAGCTGCTCGAGCGCGGCCACGTCTACATCGGCCTGCCGCCGCTGTACAAGATCAAGCAGGGCAAGCAGGAGCTGTACCTGAAGGACGACGCGGCGCTGGATACCTACCTGGCCAGCAATGCCGTCGAAAACGCCGCGCTGGTGCCGGCCGAAGGCGAGCCGCCGGTGAGCGGCGAGGGCTTGGAAAAGCTGCTGCTGGCCTACGCCGGCGCGCGCGAGGCGATCGAGCGCAACAGCCATCGCTTCGATCCGCAGCTGCTGGAAGCGCTGATCGACTTCACCCCGCTCGATGCCGCCCACCTGGCGCGCAACACCGACGAACGCCACGAGCTCGACGCGCTGGAAGCCCGCCTCAATCGCGGCAAGCTCGGCAGCCCGCGCTATGCGCTGGAACTGCTGCCGGCCATCCCCGGCGAGCCCGGCCAGCCGCCCGTGCGCCCGGCCGCGCTGCAGGTCACCCGCCGGCACATGGGCGAGAAACTGCAACAGGTGCTGCCGCTGTCGATCTTCGAGCACGGCGAGCTGCGCCCGCTGCGCGACGCGGCCGCTTTGCTGCATGGACTGGTGCGCGAAGGCGCGCAGGTCGTGCGCGGCGGCAAGTCGCAGCCGATCGCCAGCTTCGCCCAGGCCCAGGCCTGGCTGCTGGAGGAGGCGAAGAAGGGCCGCCAGATCCAGCGCTTCAAGGGCTTGGGCGAAATGAATCCCGAGCAGCTGTGGGACACCACGGTCAATCCGGATACCCGCCGCCTGTTGCGGGTGCGGATCGAGGACGCGGTCGCCGCCGACCAGATCTTCAGCACCCTGATGGGCGACGTGGTCGAGCCGCGCCGCGAGTTCATCGAGACCAATGCGCTGAAGGTGGCCAACCTGGATGTCTGATCCGGGCAGCGTCGCTCCGGCACTGCCGCCGCCCGCGCTGCCGGCAACGGAGGCTTCGACCCCACCACGGCCGCGCCTGCGCAGCCTGCTCGGCGATGCCGCGGTGGATGTCGCGCTGGCCCTGCTGGTGATGTTCGCGGCCAGCCTGCTGGCGGGCGTCGCCTGGGGCGTATGGCGGGCGGTGGCGGCGGTGGCCGCCAACGGCGGCGAGGCGATCGATCCTTCCCGGCTGGGCGAGGTGATCGGCGAGCCCGGCGCCCTGGCGCAGATGCTGATGGCCATCGTCAGCATGGCCACCCCGGCCCTGCTGCTGTACTTCTGGCGTCGCCGCGCCGGCCGCGGCGAGCGTTCGCGTTCGCGGGCCGCCCTGCGCCGGCCGGCGACCTGGGGCTGGGCGCTGCTGGTGGCGGCTCTGGTCTTCGCCGGCACCACCCTGGCCAGCTGGCTGATGCAGCTGGCCGGCAGCGAGCCGGTCCCGACCAACCTGGCGATGGTGGAGGAGGCGTCCCGGCGCTGGCCGTGGTTCCTGTTCCTGTTCGCCGTCGTGCTGGCACCGGCCTACGAGGAGCTGCTGTTCCGGCGGGTGCTGTTCGGCCGCTTCCTCGCCGCCGGCCGCCCCTGGCTGGGGATGGCGGTCAGCAGCCTGGCCTTCGCCCTGATGCACGAAGTGCCGGGCATCAGCGCCAACCCGCCGCTGGCGGTGGTCCAGCTGCTGGCGGTGTACGCCGGCATGGGCGCGGCCTTCGCCTGGGTGTACCGCCGGACCGGCACCCTCTGGGCCCCGATCCTGGCCCACGGCCTGAACAACGCCGTGGCGCTGATGGTGCACGGCCTGGCCTGAGCGGTCCGCTTGACGAAAGATTAAGCCCGCCCAGACGACACTTTCCCCGTGGAACCACGGAGCGCGGGGGGCGGATCATGAAATACCGGATGCCGGCGGCATGCTTGGCGGTGGTGCTGGCGCTGGCCGCCTGCGCGACCACGACCTCGCCCACCGGGCGCACCCAGTACATGGCCTACTCGGACAGCGAGCTCAATCAGATGGGCGCGCAGGCCTTCACCGAGATGAAGACCAAGCAGAAGACCCTGGCAGGCGGCCAGCAGAGCGCCTACGTGCAATGCGTGGTCAACGCGCTGGTCAAGCAGCTGCCCGCCGACTGGCAGAAACTGCCGTGGGAAACGGCGGTGTTCGTCGACGAGAGTCCGAATGCGTTCGCGCTGCCCGGCGGCAAGGTTGGGGTCAACACCGGCATGTTCACCGTGGCCAGGAACCAGGACCAGCTGGCGGCGGTGATCGGCCACGAGATCGGCCATGTCTATGCGCGCCACACCAACGAGCGCGTCTCGCGGCAGAGCGTGACCTCGGCCGGCCTGGCCGCGGTCGGCGCGCTCGCCGGCGCGCGCTACGGCCAGGGCGCCTCGGACCTGGTCACCCAGGGCGGCGGCACCCTGGCCCAGCTGGGCCTGCTGCTGCCGTTCTCGCGGGTGCAGGAAACCGAGGCCGACCAGATCGGCCAGCGGCTGATGGCGGAGTCCGGCTTCGACCCGGCCCAGGCGGTGGACCTGTGGCAGAACATGGTCGCCGCGACCGGCGGCCGCTCGCCGGAATGGCTGTCCACCCATCCCGATCCGCAGAACCGGATCCAGTCCCTGCGCCAGCATGCGCCGGCCCTGCAACCGGTCTACCAGGCCGCGCGCCAGTCCGGCCATACGCCAAGGTGCGGCGGATGAAACGCTGCTGCAGACAATCGTGGCATTGCCGATAAAAACCCGGTTCTGTTAGTTTTGCCGGCTCGAATTCCGCCATCGCCCGACGATGGCCCGCAGAGGTGATCCGATGAAGTTCCGCAGCAAGCACGCCTTCCTTTCGCTCGTCATCGCCACCGCGCTTGGCGGCATGGTCGTTGCCGACGCCTCCGCGCAGACCACGCGTTCCTCCGGGCGCAGCAGCAAGAATTCCGACAAGCCGGAAGTACGCTACCCGGACGCCACCCGCGCCGAGCCGTCGACCAAGCCGTCCTCCAAGGTCGGCAAGAAGGTCCAGAAGCTGATCGACGAGTACAACGACGAGAAGTACGCCGAGCTGCGGGTGCTGGCCGACGAGATCCTGGCCGCCGAAGGCGCCAACGCCTACGACAAGTCGCTGGCCGCCCAGCTGGCCGCGCAGGCGGCCTACAACCTCGACGACAACGCCGCCGCCAAGACCTACCTGCAGCAGTCGATCGAATTCAACGGCCTGGACAACAACGGCCACTACCAGTCGATGCTGATGCTGGCGCAGCTGCAGCTGGCCGACGACGAGCTGCAGCCGGGCCTGGCCACCCTGGACCGCTACCTGGCCGAGACCAAGTCGACCAAGCCCGAGGACCTGGTGCTCAAGGGCCAGGCCCTGTACCAGTCCGAGCGTTACCAGGAGGCGATCCCGGTGCTCAAGCAGGCCATCGAGGCCACGCCCGAGCCGAAGGACAACTGGGTCCAGCTGCTGATGGCCTCCTATGCCGAGACCAACCAGAACGCCGAGGCGATCGCCCTGGCCGAGCGGCTGGCGGCCAAGAACCCGGCCGACAAGAAGGCCCAGATCAACCTGTCCACGGTCTACGCCCAGGCCGAGCAGATGGACAAGGCCGCGGCGGTGCTGGAGAAGCTGCGCGCCGCCGGCCAGCTCACCGAGGAGCGCGAGTACCGCCAGCTCTACGTGACCTACGCCAACCTGGACAAGCACGAGGCCGACGTCATCGCGGTGATCAACGAGGGCCTGCAGAAGGGCGTGCTCAAGCCGGACTACCAGACCTACCTGGCCCTGGCTCAGTCCTACTACTACAGCGAGCAGATCCCGCAGGCGATCGAGAACTGGCAGAAGGCCGCGCCGCTGTCCAAGGACGGCGAGACCTACCTCAACCTGGCCCGCGTGCTGTGGCAGGAAGGGCGCGTGCCGGAGGCCAAGCAGGCCGCCCAGCAAGCCCTCGCCAAGGGCCTGAAGAAGCCTGAAGATGCAAGGAAAATCATCAACTTGAAGTGACTTTCCACGGCAAGGGCCGCGCCCTAGGCAAAGGGGCGCGGGATTGGTATATGCTTGGCGGTTCATGCGGTGTCAATGTGACCCGCTGAATCTGGAGCCCACGTCCGGGCCCCGGCCCCACAGTAAAGAGCCACTGGCGCAATGACTGAACAACTGGTCGTCCACAGGAATTACGAAGAAACCGAAGACAGCGGGCTCAGCTGGCCGCGCATCATCGGCATCGCGTTCGTCATCGCGCTCCACCTCGCCGCGCTGATGCTGCTGCTGATCCCGGCCGTGGCCCCGAAGGCCGATGTCGAGCAGGAGCGCAACATCCTGGTCACCCTGGTCGACGCTCCGCCGCCGCCGCCGATCAAGGAGCTGTCGCCGCCGAAGCCCTCGCCGGTGCCGCCGCCGCCGGAGGCTCCGCCGGTGGACGTGGCCGAGCCGCGCCCGACCGACGTGTTCACCCCGCCGGCGCCGCCCGCGCCGCCGGCCCCGGTGGCCGACATCCAGGCCAGCGTGGACATCTCGTCCAAGAACATGAACCCGCCGCGTTACCCGCCAGCCGCCGCCCGCGCCGGCATCGAGGGCGAGGTCATCCTGGTCATCGACGTCGATGCCAACGGCAACGTGACCAACGTGTCGGTGGAAAAGTCCAGCCGCAACCGCGATCTCGATCGCGCCGCGATGGAAGCCGCCCGCAAGTGGCGTTTCAACCCCGCACAGTCGGGTGGCCAGAAGGCCGCCGGTCGCGTCCGGGTTCCGGTGAACTTCACCCTGGGTTGATGTCCGAACCCCGCGGCGGATCAGCCGCCGCGGCTACCGGGCCTAGCGTTACCCGCCTTCGTGCTCCATCACCACTAATCCAACAAAGGTAAGCGTCATGCTGCAGGAATTCTTCATCGCCGCTGCTGCCGGTGGCAACAGCGCCTCGGCCCTGAACCAGATGGGCTTCGACCACCTCCTGAACGAGATGATCTCGAAGCCGGGCGAGTTCGCCGTCTCCTGGGTCGTGCTCATCACCCTGGTCGTGATGTCGGCCGCGTCCTGGTACTGGACCATCTTCAACGCCATCAAGAACACCCGCCTGAAGTCGGCCGCCGACCGCGTGGTCAACGCCTTCTGGGAAGCCCCGAACGCGCAGGAAGCCATCCGCGTGATGGAAGAGCAGCCGCGTAGCGAGCCGTTCTCCAAGATCGCCCTGGACGCGGCCCAGGCCGCCGCCCACCACCAGCGCGCCGAAGGCGCCGGCTCGGGCCTGGGCGAGAACCTGACCCGTTCGGAGTTCGTCGACCGCGCCCTGCGTCAGGCCGTGACCCGCGAGAGCTCCAAGCTGCAGTCGGGCATGGTGCTGCTGGCCACCGTCGGCGCGACCGCCCCGTTCGTCGGCCTGCTCGGCACCGTGTGGGGCATCTACGGCGCCCTGATCAAGATCGGCGCGACCGGTTCGGCCTCGATCGACGCCGTCGCCGGCCCCGTGGGCGAGGCGCTGATCATGACCGCAATCGGCCTGTTCGTCGCGATCCCGGCCGTGTTCGCCTTCAACTTCTTCAGCAAGATCAACAGCGCCACGATCGCCAAGTTCGATTCGTTCGCGCACGATCTGCACGACTTCTTCGCCACCGGCTCGCGCGTGCGCTGAGCCGGTTCCCCGAAGCGTCGTTCCAGTAACAATCGGAGAGCCCCATGGCCTTCAGTTCCGACAACTCCAGCGGCCCCATGAACGACATCAACGTCACGCCCCTCGTGGACGTGATGCTGGTGCTGCTCATCATCTTCATCATCACCGCACCGCTGATGCAGCATAAGGTGAAGATCGAACTGCCGGAGGCCAACCTCGTCCAGAAGGAAGAGGACAAGAACGACCGGGTCATGCCGATCACCATCTCGGTGAAGGAAGACGGCTCGCTGTTCTGGAACGACGAGCCGATCACCCGGGAAGTCCTGGAGTCCCGCCTGTCCAGCGCCGCGCAGCAGACCCCGCAGCCGCCGCTGAACCTGCGTGGCGACAAGACCACCAAGATGCGCACGATCAACGACATCACCAAGATCGCGCAGTCCCAGGGCATGCTCGACATCGGCTTCGTCGCAACCAAAGTAAAGGGTCAGTAAGCCATGGCTTTCAGTTCTGGTGGCAACAAGGGGCCGATGGCCGAAATCAACGTCACGCCGCTGATCGACGTGATGCTGGTGCTGCTGATCATCTTCATCGTGACCGCGCCGATCATGACCTACCCGATCGACGTGGCCCTGCCGCAGCGGGTGATCAACCCGCCGCCGGTGTTGAAGGAACCGCCGCCGCCGATCGACCTGCGCGTGGACCCGACCAACCAGGTGTTCTGGAACAACGGTCCGGTCGCGGAGTCGCAGCTCCAGCAGCTGATGGAGGCCGAGGTGCAGAAGGATCCGACCAACCAGCCGGAACTGCGCATCGACGCCAGCTCCGACTCGGAGTACGAGGTCATGGCCCGGGTGCTGGCGGCCGCGAAGAACGCGGACATGAAGAAGATCAACTTCGTGCAGCAGCAGTAATACCGCGACGCCTCCGGGCCCTGCTTCCTGCAGCGGCCGGGCCCGGAACGCACCGCACCAGCGCCGCCTTCGGGCGGCGTTTTCTTTGGGCCGGTGGAATGGCCGGTGCGGATCAGGCGCCGGCAGTGCGCCCGAGGATGGTCAGGTAGCCGCGCACGGTGGCGTCCAGGCCGGCGTACAGCGCCTCGCCGATCAGGGCATGGCCGATGGAGACCTCCTCCACGCCCGGGACCTGTTCCAGGAAACGGCCGAGGTTGGCCTGCGACAGGTCGTGGCCGGCATTCACGCCGAGCCCGACGGCCTCGGCCCGTCGCGCGGTCGCGGCGCACAGGTCCAGTGCGGCCCGCGGGTCGCCGGTGGCGAAGGCTTCGGCGTAGGGGCCGGTGTAGATCTCGATCCGCTGCGCGCCCAGCGCGACGGCGCGCTCCAGCGCGGCGACCCCGGCATCCACGAACAGGCTGACCCGGCAGCCGAGCGCGGCGAAGGCCGCCACCTGCGTGGCCAGGGCGCCGGTATCGCCTTCGAAATCGAAGCCGTGGTCGGAAGTGAGCTGGCCGTCGCCGTCCGGCACCAGGGTCACCTGGGCCGGGCGCACCTGCTCGCACAGGGCCAGCAGGCCCGGGTAGCCGGGCCGGGGCGGGGCGAAGGGATTGCCCTCGATGTTGAGCTCGACCCCGAACCGCGCGGTGAGCGCGGCCAGCGGCGGCAGGTCCTCGGCCACCACGTGGCGCCGGTCCGGGCGCGGGTGCACGGTGATGCCGTGGGCACCGGCCTGCAGGCAGGCCAGCGCGGCCGCCTGCACGTCGGGCTCGCCGCCGCCGCGCGAATTGCGCAGCACGGCGACCTTGTTGACGTTGACGCTCAGCCGGGTCATGCGGACGGCGGCATCGCGCCGTCGCGGGAACGGGCGCCGGCCTGGCCCGCGGCGGCCTCGCGCCGTCGCGCCTCGGCCAGTTCGCGCAAGCGGCGCAGCTCGACCGGGTCGATCATCGCGCTCTCGTCGCGCTGGGAGCCGCCCATGCGTTCCTGGTACCAGAACAGCGCCCAGGCCCCGAACAGGCCGAACGCGGCCAGCAAGGACAGCGCCAGGACCCAGACCTGGGAGGTGGTGATCGCCACCATCAGCGCGCCGAAGGCGAACAGGAGACAGAGCCAGTGCATGGTGATCCTCCTCGGGCGGGTGCTGCGTCCTCGACGCGCCCGCGGCCGGGCCATGATGCCCGATGTGGCCGCCGCCGGGCGCGTCCGCGCATCCGCCCGGCGGTCCGCCCGTCGCCGCCGAGGTGGCCTGATGGGCTGCCACCCACTGCAACCGCAACCGCCGACCTGCGGCTTCTACAGGAGCGGGGACAGCAGGCGGGCGAAGGCCTCCGGCAGCCGGTGCCGCCAGAGGCCCTGCGGCCGGTCCAGGCGCACCCGCCGGGCGTGGGCGAACTCGCTTTCGATCAGGCGGGACAGCTCCTGGCAGGCCTGCGGATCGCGCAAAAGCAGGGAGGCCTCGAAGTTGAGACGGAAGCTGCGGTGGTCGAAATTGGCGCTGCCGACCAGGCACAAGGCGTCGTCGGTCAGCAGCGCCTTGGTGTGGAGCATGCGCGGACCGTACTCGTAGACCTGGACGCCGGCCTGCAGCAGCTCGTCGAAGTAGGAGCGCGCGGCCAGGGTCACCAGGCGCGAGTCGCTGCGCCGCGGCACCAGCAGGCGGGTATCCAGGCCGCCGAGCGCGGCCGAGGTGAGGGCCATGCGTGCCGCCTCGCCAGGCACGAAGTACGGGGTCACCAGCCATACCCGGCGCCTGGCCTCGTGGATCGCGGCCACGTGCAGCCGGTGGATCGCCTCCCAGGACGAATCGGGTCCGGACACCAGCACCTGGGCCTGGATCGGTCCGGGCTCGGCCTGCGGCCAGTAGCCGGCGTCGGCGAACGCGGCCGGCTCGCAGCCGGCCGCGTACACCCAGTCCTCGACGAAGGTCAGCTGCAGGCTGCGCACCACCTCGCCCTCGACCCGGGTGTGCAGGTCGCGGTAGGCGGTGGGCGAGAGCGACTCGTCCTCCTCGTCGCAGACGTTGATCCCGCCGATGAAGCCGATGCCGCCGTCGACCACCACGATCTTGCGGTGGGTGCGCAGGTTCAGCCACGGACGGGTGAACGGGCGCAGGCGGGTGGGGTGGAACCATGCGAACTCGGCGCCGGCCTCGGTCAATTCGCGCAGGTGGTGCAGGCGCATCGACGAGGAGCCGACCGCGTCCAGCAGCAGCCGCACCTTGACCCCGGCGCGGGCGCGCTCGAGCAGCGCCTCGAGGATCCGCCGGCCGGTGCGGTCCGGGTTCCAGATGTAGTACTCCAGGTGGACGTGGTGGCGGGCCCGGGCGATGGCCTCCAGCAGCGCGGCGTAGGTGGCGCAGCCGTCCTCCAGCCACTGCACCGCGGTGGCGGTGGACGGCGGCAGGCCGGTGGTGGCCTGGCCGATGCGGGCCAGCTCCACACAGGCGTCGTCACTGGCGGCGGCGCTGGTGAAGTGGCTCATGCCCGAGCGCGAACGACCCCGGCGCAGGCGCTGCCGGCGGATCCTCTGCGGCCCGAGCAGGAAGTACACCAGGAAGCCGAGGTAGGGCAGCAGCGCCAGCGACAGCACCCAGCTCAGGGTCGCCACCGGCTCGCGCTTCTGCAGCACGATCCACACGCACAGCCAGAGGATGTACAGGACCCAGGCCAGCACCAGGTACAGGCCCAGGTGGGGGATCGAGGCGATCCGGTCCCAGGCGGCGAGGAAGACATCGGGCATGGGCCGATTCTAGGCGAGCTGGAAGAGGTTCGGCCGCCGTGGCGAGGCTGCGTCGCTCGATGGCCGTCTGCAGGCCGGTACCTGCAAGGCAGCGTCCGTCGCCCACCTGAACCGTTCGGCCCGGCCGCCGCCGCGTCGCTGCCGCTGAGAACGCGCCGGCGTAGCCTGCGCGCATGGCCGAGACGATCAAGGGCCGCGGCTCGCGGCAGTGGCTGCCGGGCCGCTTCGAGACCACCACCCACGAGGCGGTCGACGACGGCTGGGCCGGACCGGAGGCGGATACCGAGTCCGGCCCCGATCCCGCGCGGCCGCGCACCCGGGTCGAAGAGGAGACCGCGCGCAGCATCGTCACCCGCAACGATTCGCCGGACGTGGGATTCTCGCAGTCGGTGAACCCGTACCGCGGCTGCGAGCACGGCTGCTCGTACTGCTTCGCCCGGCCCTCGCACGCCTATCTCAACCTGTCGCCGGGCCTGGACTTCGAGACCCGGATCTTCGCCAAGACCAATGCGCCGGACCTGCTGCGCCGCGAGTTCGCCCGCCGCGGCTACCGCCCCGAGCCGATCGCGCTGGGCATCAACACCGACGCCTACCAGCCGGCCGAGCGCCGCCTGGGCCTGACCCGGCGGCTGATCGAGGTCATGCTCGAATGCCGCCATCCGTTCTCGCTGATCACCAAGAACGCCCTGGTCGAGCGCGACATCGACCTGCTGCAGCCGCTGGCGGCGCAGAACCTGGTCCAGGTGCATTTCTCGGTCACCACCCTCGACCCGCACCTGAGCGCGCGGCTGGAGCCGCGCGCCGCGGCGCCGCACGCGCGGCTGCGGGCGATGGCGCGGCTGCACGCGGCCGGTGTCCCGGTCGGGGTGATGTTCGCGCCGGCGATCCCGATGGTGAACGACAGCGAGCTGGAAGCGGTGCTGGAGGCGGCGCGGGAGGCCGGTGCGCGCAGCGCGGGCTACGTGCTGCTGCGGCTGCCGCACGAGGTCGCGCCGCTGTTCCGCGACTGGCTGCAGGCGCACCTGCCCGACCGCGCCGCGCACGTGATGAGCCTGGTGCGGCAGATGCGCGGCGGCCGCGACTACCAGGCGCAGTTCGGCCAGCGCATGCGGGGCCAGGGCCAGCATGCCGACCTGCTCGCGCAGAGGTTCCGCCTGGCCTGGCGGCGCCTGGGCTATGCCGGGCTGCGTCCGGCGCCGCTGGATACCAGCCTGTTCCGGCCGCCGCGGCCGGACTCGCCGCAGGGCGAGCTGTTCTGAACCGGCCGGGGTGTAAACCGCGCCGGTATCTGTTGCAGGACTGAAACAGCGGCCGCACAGCCCGCCGTGGCGGGCATCGCCCGCGCCGGTGGCATCCCGGGTGCTTCCGGACTGATACACCCGAGCTCGGCCCGGATTCCGCGGGTTCTGCACAACATACTGAAAAACAAGGAAAAAGCAGGTTGGCACGATGCCTGCGGAGTAGTCCCGGCCACCACTGCGGGACCGCCGCCATGCATCCGAACTCCCTCCTGGCCTGCCTGTCGCTCCTCGCCCTGGCCGCGTCCGCCGCGCCGGCGCGGGCGGCCGATGCGCACCGGGGCGTGCAGGCCCAGCCCGGCGAGATCGTGCTGCTGCGCGATGTCCACGCGCGCCCGGCCTACCGGCCCGCGCCGCCCGGGATGGCCCTGATCGTCGATCCCTCGCCGCGGCGCGAGCTGGCGCAGACCCTGGGCACCGGCGAGCTGTCGGATGCCGACTTCGCCGCACTGTCGTCGGGCCAGCAGCTGGACGCCGCCGCCGCCACGGACGGCCCGGCGGTGACCCGCCTGACCGCGCAGGCGCTGCAGGGCACCCTGGGCGCGGGCGGCGGTGCCCATGGCGCGGGGACGTCCGTGCTCGGGACCAGCGTGGGCGGCGCCGTCGGCACGGTCGGCCAGGCCACGCGCGGGATCGGTGCGCAGGTAACCGGCGCCCTGTCGCAGCTGCCGTTCGGCGCCCCGGCCAACCCGGGGAAGGGCCCGTGAGCCGGCCCTTCCCGGTCGCGCGCGCCGTCGCACGGCGGTCGCGTCCCGGCCTGGTGGCGGCCTTGCTGCTGCTGGCCGCGCTGGCGGTGACCGATCCGGCCCGGGCCGACGACTACGAGGGCATGCTCGGCTACCTGGCCGATACCCGCCTGGACGGCCGCGCGCTGTCCGGCGCGCGCGGCGCGATCGCGGTCAACCAGGCCGCCGGCGACCTCAACCAGCAGGCCAACCTGCGTGCCGTGGCGATCGGCGATGCCGCCGACGCCCACGCCGTCGTGCGGCAGAGGCGCGATGGCGACGGGCACGACTTGCCCACGCGCGCCAGCGCCCGGATCGGCGGCGACGCCCTGTCCGGCGCCGGCGGGCTGGCATCGATCAACCAGGCCAGCGGCAGCGGGAACGCGGAGAGCAACGCGGTGACCGTGCGCCTGGCCGAACAGGGCATACGCGAGACGCCGGACGCACTCCTGTCCGCCAGCGTCTCCGCGTCGGCGGAGCGGCGCACGGCCGCGGACCCGGCAGCCGGCAGGACCTCGCATCGCGAGGTGGCGGTGGAATCCACCGCCCTGCACGGGTTCGAGGGCGTGCTCCAGCTCAACCAGATCGCGGGCTCGGGAAACGAGACCGGCAACGGCTTCGCGTTGTCGGTCCAGCCCGGTCCGTGAGGAGCGGTAGTTCAACCCACCAGAAAGCCAGCAGAGAGAGAGGACATCATGAAAAGGAACGTCAAGTGGACCGTGCTCGCCGTGGCCGTCGCGGCGGCGACCGCCTCGGTCGCCAACGCCGAGACCGTGGAGGACATCCAGGTCGTCGATTACGACATCACCATCGATGACACCCGCAACTACGAAACCAACGTCACCAACACCAACACCACGGTCGATGACACCACGACCGTGACCTACACCGACAACTTCGAGTGGAACACCGCGATCAACGAGGAGTACAACACCTCGGTGAACGAGGAATACAACACCTCGGTCAACCAGTCGCTGGACGAGAGCTACACCCTCAACCAGGACGTGAACCAGTCGCTGGACGAGAGCTACACCATCGACCAGACCGTGGTCACCTACGACGAGCAGGTCAACGTCGATTCCAACATCGAGCGCGACGAGCACAACGTCTCGGTCTCGCTGAACAAGGACCTGTCGCTGACCTCGGACATCGCCTTCTCCGGCGACCCGACCCTGAGCGGCGACATCGAGATCGATTCGGCCGCGATCGCCGTGGTCGACAACCGCCAGTCGGTTTCCGGCAACACCGGGCTGAACGACGAACTGACCAACGACGCCTCGATCGACGAGGACACCGCCTCGGCCGCCTCGGGCAACCTGCAGTTCAACGTCGCCGCCGGCGACAACAACGTGCAGGACAACGCCGCGGCGCTGTCGGCGGCCGACGCCAGCTTCGCCTTCGGCCTGGCCGACGCCGAGGTGTTCGTCAACCAGCAGGGCAGCGGCAACATCACCGCCAACCTGGGCGTGGCCAACGATGCGGCCATCGGCGGCAACGCCTTCAACGCCGCCAGCGGCAACATCGGCGTCAACGTGACCTCGGGCAACAACAACGCGCAGAAGAACGCGCTGGCCGCCTCGGTCGCCACCAGCGCCTACGCCCAGGCCAGCGTCAGCTCCAACCAGATCTCCAGCGGCAACCTGGTCGGCAACGCGCCGAAGGTCGAGGAAGCGGTGGAGACCCTGGAGTTCTCGCTGACCGGCACGGTCTCGGGCACCACCAGCGCGCAGGGCTCGGGCAGCTACGCCGGCACCGGCAACGCCTACCAGCAGGACAATTTCTACCTGGATACCTGGGACGGGGAACTGCCGCACCAGAGCGGCGAGGCCACCGGCCATCTCGACATGGACAACGAGATCCAGAACGCGGTGGACAACCCGTACCGCGACGGCGTCGGCGGCATCGCCTTCGACACCGACGAGGAAGGCACCCTGGGCTACGAGGAGCTGGGCACGGCCGACCTGCAGGCCAGCCTGACCGGCAGCCTGGACTTCGCCACCCTGGAAGTGGTCGCCGCCGCGACCAACACCGCCTCGCTGTCGGGCAGCGCCTTCTCCGGCGCCAGCGGCAACATCGGCGTGAACGTCTCGGCCGGCACCGGCAACCAGCAGGCCAACAGCCTGTCGATGGCCGTCGCCCAGCCCTCCACCGGTGGCGAGACTCCCCCGCCGCCGACCGGCGGCGGCGAAGGCTGACCCGCCAGGCATCCCGCCAAGGGATGACGAGGTGACTCCCGGCCATCCGCCGTGGCCGGGAAATCACGGAATGCCCCGTCCCGCCTCCCCCGCGGGACGGGGCTTCCACTCCCCCGACTTCTTCCTGGGATCCGCGCGATGCGCCCGACCGCCGCCTTCCGCCTGAGCTGCCTGCTGTGCCTGCCCTGGCTGGGCCTGGCGCCGCCTGTGCCGGCCGCCGACGTCGCCTTCGCCGGCGTGCTGCCCAATGGCGCGCTGTACAGCGCGCCGGTGGAGAGCATGCGCGAATCCCGCTTCCGCCACCTGGTGCGCCAGCGCACCGATTACAGCTGCGGCGCCGCCTCGCTGGCGACGATCCTGCGCTACGCCTACCGCCTGGAGGCGGACGAGGACACGGTGATCGAAGGCATGCTCGCCGTGGCCGACCCGGAGATCGTGCGCGAGCGCGGCTTCTCCCTGCTGGACATCAAGCGCTACGTCGAATCGCTGGGCATGCGCGGCCGCGGCTACCGGGTCGACGAGGCCCGCCTGCGCTCGCTGCGCGTGCCCAGCCTGGTGCTGATGGACGTGCGCGGCTTCCGCCACTTCGTGGTCCTCAAGCAGGTCCGCGGCGACCTGGCCGAGATCGGCGATCCGATCCTGGGCAACCGGGTGATGCCGCTGGCCGAGTTCCTCGACGCCTGGCCGTCGCGCGCGGTTTTCGTCGTGATAGGCACCGACTTCGACCGCAACACGGTGCTGCTGCAGCCCAGCACCCGGCCCAGCGCCCGCGCCCTGTACGCGCGCCAGGGGCCGATCACCGACGCCGAGCTGCTGGATTTCGGCTTCACCCATGCCGACCTGTTCTGAAGGAGCGGACCATGCGAACCCCTACTGCAAGACGCGGCCTGTGCCTGGCCCTCGGCCTGGCGGCGATCCCCGCGTCCTCGGCCTGGGCCCAGGACGCGGCAGGCAATGCCGCGGCGCCCGGCCAGGGCCTGACCGAGCTGAGCGACGAGGAACTGGCCGGCATGCGCGGCCGCTACACCGTCGGCGGCGACCAGGTCGCCTGGTTCGGGGTGACCATGGTCTCCAGCTGGCAGCTGGAGAACGGCCAGCACCTGGAAGGCCGCCTGACCCTGGCGGTGGACGCCGCCGCGCCGGACCGGCCGAAGCTGAGCTTCCAGCCGCACGTGAGCATCACCGCTACCGACGCCCCGCTGCCTACCGAGGGCAGCCGTGCGATCAACGCCAGCGGCCTGGCCAACGTCGACGGCCTGGTGCAGAGCGTGCAGGTGGCCGGCGACGGCAACCGCGCCCACAACCTGGCCCGGGTCTCGCTGCGCAACGCCGCTCCGGGCAGCACGGCGGAGGACGCAGCTGCCACCGACGCGCCGCTGTCCGCGAACGCCAGCCTCGCCGGCATGAGCGCCAGCGCCGGGTTGCAGGACCAGACCGCTCGGGTGCTGCTGCAGATCGACGGCCACGGCGCGGTCGAGCAGTGGATCGGCCGCAGCGGCATGGGCCAGACCATCCAGCTGGCCAGCGACGGCCAGGCCGCCAGCAACTGGATGGAGGTCGACATCGTCCGCCAGCCTTTGGCCGGCGGCCGCGCCCAGCTCGGCCAGAACGTGGCCCAGGCGATCGCCCTGGGCCGCGGCATCGCCCTCGGCTACTGAGCCGCGAAGGGCAACGACTGAAGGAGCAGCGAAGTGAACCGCATGGACCCCGACCGCCCCGCGCCGCCGACCCTGGCCCGCGCCATCGCCTTGGTCCTGCTGGCCGCCGGCGCGCCCGCCGCGCTGGCCCAGCAGGCGCCGTCGGCGCCTGCCAGCGAGGCCGAACTGCGCCAGCTGGCCGAGCAGCTGGCCGCGCTCAAGAACAGCTACGCCCAGGAAGTGCGCCGGCTGCGCGAGCTGGACATGCAGGTGCAGGCGCTGCAGTCGAGGCTGGCGGGCCGGGTCCAGGCCGCCACCGCGCCGCCGCCGGCGGTCGCGCAGGCGCAGGCGCAGGCCGACGCCGACGCCCAGGCCATGCCGGAACCCGCCGCCACCACCGCCGCGCCGGCCGGCGACGGCGGCTACGCCAGCACCGCGGCCGAGGCCGAGCAGGCGCGCGAACGCGAGGTCGCGCGCAGCGTCGCCGACGTCAAGCAGCAGACCCGCACCCTGTTCGACCAGCGCCTGGTGATCGAGAACGGCCTGACCTACAACCGCTACGACCGCAAGCAGCTCTCGCTCAACGGCTTCCTGGCGCTGGACGCGATCTTCCTCGGCAACATCGCGATCGAGAACGTGGAATCGGACACGCTCAACTACAACCTCGGCCTGCGCTGGGGCGTGAGCCCGCGCCTGACCCTGAACCTGGACGTGCCCTACGTGGCGCGCAAGACGATCTACCAGAAGGGCGGCGCCGGCGGCTCGGCGGCGGCGATCGCGCAGGAGGAAACCAGCGGCCACGGCCTGGGCGACGTCACCGCCAGCGCCAACATCAAGCTGCTGCCGGAGCGGGGCTGGCGCCCGGAGACGGTGCTCAACGTGGGGGTGACGGCGCCGACCGGACGCGAGCCCTACGGGATCCCGTGGAACGTGCTCGAGCGCGACGACGACGATTTCATCCGCTTCGCGGTGCCGGAGGAGCAGCCCACCGGCAACGGCACCTGGCAGGCCAGCGTCGGCCTGTCGGCGGTGAAGACCTCCGACCCGGCGATCCTGTTCGGCAACATCGGCTACACGTACTCGTTCGAGTCCAGCTTCGACGACATCGACAACAATCCGGACACGGTCAATCCGGGCAAGGTGAAGCTGGGCGATTCGTTCTACTTCGGCGCCGGCGTGGCCTTCGCCTTCAACGAGCGCACCAGCCTGAGCATCTCGCTCAGCGACCGGCTCAGCGCGCGGGCACGCACCCGCTACGAGGGCGCGCCATGGGCCAAGGTGATCGGCAGCGACGGCAACGCGGCGATGTTCAACCTGGGCGTGACCTACGCCATGAACCCGCACGCGACCATGGTCGGCCTGCTCGGCATCGGCCTGACCCCGGACGCGCCGGACTTCAGCCTCGGCCTCAAGGTCCCCTACACCTTGTAGGAGCCGGCAAGGCCAGCTCCTACACCCGCAACGCTTCCAGCTCCAGCTGGTGCTTGCGGCACAGCCGGTAGACCGTCACCCGGGACACGCGCAGGCGGCGGGCGCATTCGCTGACATTGAAGCCCGATTCGCGCAGGGTGGCCAGGATCGCTTCGCGCTCGGCCTGGATGCGCACGTCGTCCAGGCCGTCGGCGGCAGTCGCCGATGGCACGGTGGTGGCGGCGAGCTGCAAAGCCTCGGCCGGGATCAGTTCGCCCTCGCTGACCACCGCCGCGCGGCGGACGCGGTTGAGAAGCTCGCGCACGTTGCCGGGCCAGGCGTGGGCGCGCAGGGCGCGGCGGGCGCCGGGATCGAAGGCGCGCGCGCGGACCTGGTGCTGGCGGCGGAAGGCCTCGAGGAAGTGCCGGGCCAGCAGCTCGACGTCGTCGCCGCGCTCGCGCAGCGGCGGCATGTGCAGGCGCAGGACGTCCAGGCGGTAGTAAAGGTCCTGGCGGAAGCGGCCGCGGGCCACCGCCTGCTCGAGGTCGACGTGGGTGGCGGCCAGCACGCGCACGTCCACCCGCACGCTCTGGTGGCTGCCGATCCGCTCCAGGGTGCCTTCCTGCAGCACGCGCAGCAGGTTGGTCTGCGCGTCCAGCGGCAGGTCGCCGACCTCGTCGAGGAAGATGGTGCCGCCGTGGGCCGCCTCGAACAGGCCGATCCGGCGCGCCGCCGCGCCGGTGAACGCGCCGCGCTCGTGGCCGAACAGTTCGGCCTGGACCAGGCTCGGCGGCAGCGCGCCGCAGTTGACGGCGATGAACGGGCCGCGCGCGCGCGGCGACATCTCGTGCAGGGCGCGCGCGGCCAGCTCCTTGCCGGTCCCGGTCTCGCCGGTGACCAGCACCGGCAGCTCGACGGGGGCGAACTTGTTGAGGCTGGCGCGCACCTGCAGCAGGGCCGGGCTCCTGCCGACCAGGCAGTCGCCGTCGGGGCCGCAGGCCGATGGCGCGCCCTCGCCCTCGGCGATGCGCTGCAGGCCGCGGACCTGGTCAAGGTCCAGCGGTTCGCGCAGCGACAGCAGGCACTCGCCAGGCAGTTCATCGTCGTGCTCGTCGCCGAGGCTGGCCAGCGGCAGTTCCGGGTGGCGTGCGAGCAGCTCGTGCATCGCGGCACGCCACGCCGGCGCCGCGCCGCGCAGGTCGACCAGGCCGGCGACCAGGTCGCTGCCGCGCAGGCCGATGCGGGCGCTGGCCGGATCGTCGACCACGCGCAGTTCCCAGCCAGCGGCGGCCAGCACCTCGCGTTCGCGCGGCGTCGGCCGGCCGAGCCAGATCAGGCAGCGTTTGCGGATGTCGGGTACGGCCACCATTTCATGCAGTCCTGGAATCGTTCCGCGGAAAGGCGCCGGCCGGGCGCGCCGCGGCGAGGCGGTCGGCCCGAGCGTGCGCCCGGCTCATGACAGGGATCTGAAATCCGGCCAGTGCGGACCGGTCCAGGCGGATGCGCCATCGGGGGATTCAGGCGGGACAGGCGCCTGCCGTGAACGCTGCGCCGCAGCGGGTACACGCCGTGCTGCGGACGAAGGAGGCGATGCGGATGGAACGAGGCAGGGCGACAGCGGACAACATGGTCTTTCCCCCGGTGCGGGCCCGGTACGCAGGGCCGTTTTGAGACGATTCTCAGGAGAGAACGCCATCGGCCACCGCTGCAGGACAGCGGCGTGATTCAGGGAAGTGATGACCTCATGCCGATACGCGCTGTCAGCGCGTGCTGGCGGGATAGGCGATCAGCAGCACCAGGTCCTCGTCGCCCTGCTGCTCGATCGCGTGGGTACTGCCGGGACGGGTGAGCATGGCGTGGCCGGCGGACACCTCGTGCACCTGGCCGTCGAGTACGTAGCGGCCCCGGCCCGAGAGCACGTAGTAGATCTCGTCCTTGTGGTGCTGGTGCAGGCCGATGCCCGCGCCCTTGTGCAGCACCCGCTTGCGCAGCACGAACCCCAGCCCGGGGGCGTCGGCGAACAGCGGGAAGGCCGTGGTCGTGCCGGCGCCGCCGTGCGGGCCGGGTTGCGGCCGGGCGAAGTCCGCCTCGTGCACCACCTGCGATGGATTGGCCTGCGCGGCTTGGTCGGCGCGCGCGCTGGCCGGTGCGCCGCAGTCGGTGTCGCGGACCACGTGCGCGGACAGCGACGGGTCCAGCGCCTTCCAGTCGCGCACCACCAGGCAGGCGACCAGGGTCGCGCCGGCGGCGCTGAAGTGGGTGTCGTCGGCCACGCCGCGTTCGGGCACGTGCGCGTAGTAGGCCTTGGAGGCCTCGTCGCCGAGGGCGCGGATCCAGTCGGTGCTGCTGGCGTTGAGGTCGATCAGCGCCACCCGCTCGCGCGCGGCCAGCGCCCGCACCGCGTCGGTGTAGCGGGCATGGGTGTCGAGCAGCGAGCCGAAGTCCCAGACCCGGCGGGTGACCGGGGTCACCAGGACCGGGGTGGCGCCGCGCTCGCGGGCCAGGGCGACGTAGCGCATCAGCCACTGCGGGTAGGCCTGCGCGGGCTCGTTGTAGCGGCGCGGGTCCTCGTACTTGGCATCGTTGTGGCCGAACTGGACCAGCAGCACGTCGCCCTTGCGCAGTTCGCGCGCGATCGGCTCCAGCCGGCCTTCCTCGATGAAGCTGCGCGCGCTGCGGCCGCCGGCGGCGTGGTTGCGGACCTCGAACGCGACCGGATCCAGGAAGCCCTGCAGCTGCTGGCCCCAGCCCTGGCGCGGCGCGCGTTCCGGGCCGTATTCGGCGGCGGTGGAGTCGCTGGCGACGAACACGCGTCGTGGCCCGGCTTCGGCGGCGATGGCCGTGCCCGCGCACGCGAGCAGCAGGGCCAGGCCGAGCGGGCGGATGAAGGCGTGGATCAGGGACATGGGTCCTCCCTGGGGGGGCGAAGCACACAGCGGAGCGGCTCGGGTCCCAACCGCGGACGCGGAGAGAGTGCACGGGCGTGGCGGCGGCTTCGCCCGTGCGCGTCCGCAGCTGGAACCCTTGCCGGAACCTTTGCGCCGGCCGCGCATGGCGACCGGCGCGCGAAGCGTGGATCAGCGCGCCAGCCAGCCGCCGTCGACCGGGATCACCGCGCCGTTGACGTAGTCCGAGGCACGGCTGGCCAGGAACACCGCGGTGCCGCCCAGGTCCGCCGGCTCGCCCCAGCGCGCGGCCGGGATGCGGTCCAGGATCGCCTTGCTGCGGTCCTCGTCGGCGCGCAGCTGGGCGGTGTTGTCGGTGGCCATGTAGCCTGGGGCGATGGCGTTGATGTTCACGCCCTTGGCCGCCCACTCGTTGGCCAGCAGCCGGGTGATGCCGGCGATGCCGCTCTTGGAGGCGGTGTACGACGGCACACGGATGCCGCCCTGGAACGACAGCATCGAGGCGATGTTGATGATCTTGCCGTGGCCCTGGGCGATGAAGTGCTTGCCGGCGGCCTGGGACATGAAGAACGCGGACTTGATGTTGACGTTCATGACGTCGTCCCAGTCCTTCTCGCTGAACTCGACCGCGTCGGCGCGGCGGATCAGGCCGGCGTTGTTGACCAGGATGTCCAGGCCGCCCAGGCCCTTGACCGTCTCTTCGACGATCCGAGACACCGGCTCGATGCTGATCAGGTTGGCGTCGATGTTGAGGAAGCGGCGGCCCAGCGCCTTGACCTTCTCGCCGGTCTCTTCGGCCGGGACGATGCCGGCGGCGGCGATGTCGGCGCCGGCTTCGGCCAGCGCCAGCGCGATGCCCTGGCCCAGGCCGGTGTTGGCGCCGGTGACCAGCGCGACCTTGCCTTCCAGGCTGAACGGATTGCTCATCGGATGTTCCCCTTCCTGTGCGTGCGGGTTGCGTGCGGGTGGTGCGCGCCGCGCGGATCGGTGCGCGGCGCGCCGGTGCGTCACTTCAGCTGGCAGATGTCCAGCACGTTCATGTCGGTGTAGTCCAGGTTCTCGCCGCCCATCGCCCAGATGAAGGCGTAGTTGGACGTGCCCGAACCCATGTGGATCGACCACGGCGGCGAGACCACCGCCTCGTCGTTCTGCATGACGATGTGGCGCTGCTGGTCCGGCTGGCCCATGAAGTGGTAGACGCGGTCGTTGCCGCCCAGGTCGAAGTAGAAGTACACCTCGCTGCGGCGGTCGTGCAGGTGCGGCGGCATGGTGTTCCAGACGCTGCCCGGCTTGAGCACGGTCAGGCCCAGCAAAAGCTGCGAGGACTTGCAGGTGGCCGGGACGATGTACTGGTAGATGGTGCGCTCGTTGCTGGTCTCCAGCGCGCCGCGCTCCAGCGCCACCGCGTCCTTGATCGACAGCTGCTTGGTCTCGAAGCGCGCGTGCGCCGGGGTCGAGGTCAGGTAGAACTTGGCCGGGTTGGCGGCGTCGGCCGAGCTGAAGCTGACCTCCTCGCTGCCCATCGCCACGTACAGGCCGTCCTTCGGTCCCAGGGTGTAGGCGGTGCCGTCCACGGTGACGGTGCCGGTGCCGGCGCCGACGTTGATCACGCCCAGCTCGCGGCGCTCCAGGAATGGCTTGCCGGCGGCCGAGGCCGGCTCGGTCTGCTTGGGCAGCGAGACGGTCTTGCCCACCGGGGCGGCGCCGCCGATCACGAAGCGCTCGTAATGGGTGTAGCTCAGCCGCACCTCGTCGGCGGCGAACAGCTCGCCGATCAGGTACAGGTCGCGCAGCTCGTCGTTGCTGGCGCCCTGCATGACGCCGGGGTGGGTCGCGTAATAGGTCTTCTGGTACATCGCACGGCTCCTGGAGATCGGACAGGAACCCGGGAGGCCGGTTCCTGCATCCATTTCGGGGGCATTCTAGCGGACGTGGTAACCGGTGTCATTTTGCGTTGCGCCAATTCCGCGGCCGACCGACCCAGAGGCGTCGCGCAGGAATGGAGACAGCCGGGTGCCGGGCCTACGCCGGCGGCTGGCAGGAGTCGCGCACGATCAGGTGCGGGCGCACGCTGGCCATCGGCAGCGGGGTGTTGTCGGTGCGGATCAGGGTGGTGGCGGCGATCCGGCCGGTGTCGCGGGTATGGCGCCGGACCGAGGTCAGCGACGGCCACAGGCGCGAGGCCAGGGGGCTGTCGTCGTAGCCGATCACCGACAGGTCGCGCGGGATGCTGACCCCGGCGCGCATCGCCACCTTGTACACGCCGGCGGCCATTTCGTCGTTGCCGCAGAAGATCGCGGTCGGGCGCTTCTTGCCGGCCAGCAGCTTCTCGGCGGCGGCCACGCCGGACTCGAAGGTGTAGCTGGCCTCGATGATCCGCGCCTTGGGGATCTCCACCCCGCGGCGGGCCAGGGCGTCGACGAAGCCCTCGGTGCGCTCGATCGCCGAGCGGTAGGCCAGCGGGCCGGTGATCAGGGCGATGTCGCGGTGGCCCAGGGTCAGCAGGTAGTCGGCGGCCTCGGCCGCGCCGTCGCGGTCGTGGGTGACGATCATGCGGCCGTCGTGGTCCTCGAAGCCGACCGGGACGATCCGGGTGTAGCGGCAGCTCATCTCGGCTAGCATATCGGCCAGGTTCTGGTCCTCGGAGGCGCGCGGGATCAGCATCACCCCGTGCAGCTTCTGCTGCTGGACGAAGCGGCGCACGCCGTCGATGTAGCCGGGGCTGCGGGTGTCGCAGGGGTGCACCACCAGCTCGAACCCGGACTCGCGCAAAGCGTCCAGGGCGCCGTACTGCATGTCGACGATGTACTGCGCGGTGGGGTTGTCGTAGACCATGCCGATCAGGAACGAGCGGCGGAAGGCCAGCCCGCGCGCCAGCGGGTCGGGGGTGTAGCCGACCTCGCGCATCAGCGTCTCGACCTTCTCACGGGTGTCCTTACGCACCAGCGGCGAGTGGTTGATGATCCGGGAGACGGTCTTCTTCGAGACCCCGGCCAGGCGGGCGATGTCGTTGATCGTCGCGGCCTTGCCCGGGGCGCCGGGCCGGGCGGCCGATTCTGCGGAGGTCTTGCGCGCGGACATGGTCGGGTTCACGGGGATATCGAGGGATTCTAGCCGGAGCGGCGCCCGGCGGGCGGCCGGGCGCGGGAGGCAAGGGGCCGGATGCCGGATGCGCCGGCCCGGGTACGGGCCGGCGGAGACGGCCCGCGCCCCGGTTGCCGGGGACGCGGGCGCAGCGATCAGCCGCCGCGCAGCACCGCCGGCAGCCACAGCGACAGCTGCGGGAAGAACGCCACCACCAGCAGCACGCCCAGCCCGGCCAGCCAGAACGGCCAGATCGTGCGCATGCTCTGGCCGACGGTGATCTTGCCGATCGCGGTGCCGATGAACAGCACCGAGCCCACCGGCGGGGTCACCAGGCCCAGGCCGCCGGTCAGCACCAGGACCAGGCCGAAGTGGATCGGGTCGATCCCGTAGGCGCGGGCCACCGGCAGGAAGATCGGGGTGCAGATCAGGATCATCGGCGCCAGGTCCATGAAGGTGCCCAGCAAAAGCAGCATGACCACGATCATCAGCAGCACCATGTACTTGCTGTGCGCGAACGACTGCAGGAACTCCACCGCCGCGGTCGGCACCTGCAGGTAGGCCAGCAGCCAGCCGAACACCGCCGCGGTGGCGATCACGAACAGGATCACGCCGGTGCTGCGCGCGGCATGGGTCACCGTCTCCATGAACTCGCGCAGGCGCAGCTGGCGGTACAGGACCACGGTGACCAGCAGGGCGTAGACCACGGCGATGGCGGCCGACTCCACCGCGGTGAAGATGCCGGCGCGGATGCCGAAGAAGATCAGGCTCACCAGACCCAGGCCCGGCAGGGCCGAGACCAGGCGCACGGCCACCGCGCGCCAGCCCGGGAAGGCTTCCACCCCGTAACCGCGCCTGCGCGCCACCACGTAGCCGGTGACCATGAGCACCACCGTCATCAGCAGCGCCGGCACGATGCCCGCGGCGAACAGGTCGGCGATCGACAGGCCACCGCCGGCCGCGGCCGAGAACAGGATCAGGTTGTGCGAAGGCGGCACCAGCAAGGCCACCAAGGCGGCCGTGATGCTGACGTTGACCGCGAAGTCGCGGTCGTAGCCGCGCTTGACCATCTGCGGGATCATCGTGCCGCCGACCGCCGAGACGTCGGCGATCGCCGAGCCGGACACGCCGCCGAAGAACAGCGAGGACAGGATCGAGACCTGGCCCAGGCCGCCGCGCAGGCGCCCGACCAGCGAGGCGGCCAGCGCGATCAGGCGCTCGGAGATGCCGCCGCGCATCATGATCTCGCCGGCGAAGATGAACAGCGGGATCGCGATCAGCGAGGCCGAGCCGGTGCCGGCCGAGATCTGTTGGACCATCACCACCGAGGGCAGGTCCAGGTACAGCAGGGTGACCAGCGAGGCCGCGGCCAGGGCGAAGGCGACCGGCACGCCGATCACCAGCAGCAGGGCGAACACCAGGAACAGCAGGGCCATGGCCATCAGAGGTCTCCTTCCTGCGGGGCCGGCTGGGTATCGGCGACGGGGGCGTGGGTCAGGGCGAGGAACGCGCGGTTGAGCGCGAACAGCACCATCAGCGCGCCGCCCACCGCCAGCGGCAGGTAGTTGATGCTCTGCGGCAGCTCGGCGCCGGCCGCCTTGATGTGCAGGCCGTCCATCAGCAGCACCGCGCCCCAGTAGGCCAGGAACGCGCCGATCGCGGCGATCACCAGCGGCACCGCCACGTCCAGCAGCCGGCGCACGCCCGGCTTGACGTGGTCGTGCAGCAGGAAGAAGCCGAAGTGGCGGTTGGTGTGCACGCCGGCGGCCGCGCCCAGGCCCATCGCCGTGGCCAGCAGCAGCAGGGTCACCGGCTCGGTCCAGCTGGGCGAATCGTTGATCACGTAGCGGGCGAACACCTGCCAGCCCTGCACCACCACCAGCCCGAGCAGGGCGGCGACGGCGGTGCCGATGGCGAGGTTGGCGACCAGGCCCAGCGCGCGCTGGGCGCCGCCGGCCGGGGAAGAGGTCGTGTCGGACATCGCGGGATTCCGTTGGGTCAGGCGAAGTCGCGGATGCGACGGTAGAGGGCTTCGATCGTCGGCTGGCGCAGGTACTCATCGCGCAGGGGCTCGGCGGCCTTGCGGAACGCGGCCATGTCGACCTCGTTGGCCCGGATGCCGTACTCCAGCACCGCCTTGCGCGCCTGGCCTTCCGACTCGTCCCAGTGCCGGCGCATCACCGCCACCGATTCGCGCGCGGTCTCCAGCAGCAGCTGGCGGTCGGCCGGGGCCAGCGAATCGAAGGTGCGGCGCGAGACCAGCAGGATGTCCGGCGCGTACGAGTGCTCGCTCTGCGACCAGTAGCGCGCGGCCTCGAAATGGCGGCTGGAGTGGAAGCTGCGCATGTTGTTCTCGGCGCCGTCGATCATGTGCGTCTCCATCCCGGAGAACGTGTCGCCCAGCGACATCGGCGTCGGGTTGGCGCCGAGCAGGCGCAGCAGGCGCAGGAACATGTCCGAGGAGGCCACGCGCAGCTTCAGGCCGTGCAGGTCCTTCGGCGCCACGATCGGGTGCTTGGTGTTGTAGAAGCAGCGCGCGCCGCTGTCGTACACCGCCAGGCCGACCAGGTCGCGGGCTTCGAACCCGGCCAGCACCGCCTCGGCCACGCCGCCGTCCAGGGCGCGGCGCATGTGCGCCACCGAGTCGAACACGTACGGCAGGCACAGCGCCTGGGTCAGCGGGAAGGCGTTGTTCAGCGCGCCGGAGTAGACCCGGGTGATGTCGATCGCGCCGAAGCGGGCCATGTCGATCGCCTCGGCCTCGCGGCCGAGCTGGCCGGAGTGGTACAGGCGGATGTCCAGGCGGCCGCCGGTGCGTTCGCGCAGGGTCTGGCCGATCCAGCGCACCGCCTCCACCGTCGGGTAGTTGGAGACGTGCACGTCGCTGGCGGTGAGCAGGCGAGCGCCGGCCGTCTCGCCGGTGCCGGCGGCGAAGGCGCGCGAGGCGGCCGCCAGCGGCAGGGCGCAGGCGGCCTGGCCGGCGGCCAGCAGCAGGCGGCGACGGCTGAGCGTGGTCATGCGGTATCCCCCGGGGCGGCGGCCGTGGCCAGCACCTCCAGGGTGCCGTGGCCTTCGAACACCACGGTACCGCGCTGGCCGACGGCGATATCGTGGATACCGGTGGCATTGCCGGTGGCGATCAGCTCGCCCTTGCGCAGGGGACGGCCGCGCCGGGCCGAGCGCGACAGGGCGAAGGCGAAGGCGGTACGCAGCCCGCCCGGCAGGCGCTGGGCGCCGCCGCGGCCGACGCTGGCGCCGTCGATGAAGGTCTCGGCGGTCAGCGTCGCCTCGTCGCGGGCGGCCCAGCCGGGGATCTGCGCGCCCAGCAGCAGGCCGTTGTTGTTGCCGAAGTCCGACACCACCACCCGCGGGCCGAGCTCGTTGATCGTCGCCAGCGGACTGCTGGCCACTTCCAGGCCGATGAACAGGGTGGCCGGCAAGGCGGCGGCCTCTTCCGGCGTCCAGTCCAGCTTGTCCGCCGGCGCGTCGGCGTCCAGGCGCATCACGTACTCGGCCTCGATCGCGCCGAAACCGCCGGCGAACACGGGGATCGGGGCGATGTCACCGGTGGCATTCCAGAGGTTGCGGGCGAAGATCGGGCCCAGCAGGCGGTCGTCGCCGGAGGCGTCGCGGCGCTCGGCGGCGATGTAGCCGACCTTCCAGCCGACTACCCGGTCGGGCCAGCGGTCGATGGCCACGTCCTGGACCTGGTAGGCGGCGACCAGGTCGGCAGGGATCTCGCCCGGGAAGCCCGGCAGCGATTCGCCGCGGCCGCGCGCCGCGGTGAAGCGTTCCGCGATCGCGACCAGCTCCGGCGGTGCCGACGCTACATTCCGTTTGACGATGTCCGTGCTCAAGGCGCCTCCGAGGTGCGATGCGTTGTCGTGTGCTGCACCGCCCGATGGCGGCGCTGGGGAAACGGTATATGGTAAACCGGTGTCATCTGGCAATGTGCACTGCGGCAAAAGGCACTGCGTGCCGCGCCGCGGCATCACGGGAGAGGGCGAATGGCGGTGGAACGGGGATCGGGACCGGACTGGCGGTGGCGCCTCGCGCGCGGTAGCCGCAGGTTGGCGGCGCTGGTACTGCTGCTGCCGGCCATGGCCCTCGCCGCGCCGGCGGGCGGGCCTCCGCTGCAGCTGCCGCTGTGGCCCGGCACCGCGCCCGGATCGGAGGGCCTGGCGCTGCCGCAAAGGATCGTCGAGCGCAGCGCCGACCCGGCCCTGCCCGACCGCTACCTCAACGGCATCGGCGCGCCGTTCCTCACCGTCTACCGGCCGCGGAAGCCGGACGGTCGCGCCCTGCTGGTGGTGCCGGGCGGTGGCTACCAGCGGGTGGTGCTGGACAAGGAAGGCAGCGCGCTGGTTCCGGCGTTCGCCCAGGAAGCCGGGCTGACCCTGTTCGTGCTGCACTACCGCCTGCCCGGCGAAGGCCACCGCGACGCCCGCGACGTGCCGCTGGCCGACGCCCAGCGCGCGATCCGGCTGATCCGCCGGCACGCCTCCGGATGGGGCCTGGATCCGGACAGCGTCGGGGTGATGGGCTTCTCCGCCGGCGGCCACGTCGCCGCCAGCCTCGCCACCCGCCACGCCGAACGGGTGTACCCGGCGGTGGACGCGGCCGACGCGCTGGACGCGCGCCCGGCCTACGCGGTGCTGGTCTACCCGGTGATCGACATGGGCGCGCACGCCCACCCCGGTTCGCGTTCGAAGCTGCTGGGCGAGGACCCGGATGCCGCTGCGGTGCGCGCCTACTCGCTGCAGAACCTGGTGGACGCGTCGACGCCGCCGGTGTTCCAGCTGCACGCCCAGGACGACAAGGTGGTGCCGGTGGAGAACACGCTGCTGTTCGAGGCCGCCCTGCGCGCCGCCGGGGTCGAGCACGAGACCCATCTCTACGCCCACGGCGGCCACGGCTTCGGCGTGCGCGGGGCGCGCGGCACCCTGGCGGCGTGGCCGTCGCTGGCGATCGCCTGGATCCGCGCGCATGCCCCGCTGGCGGGCGAGGGCGGTGAACCGGTGCCCCGGCCATGACGCTCCGCTCCGTCCTTCGCATTGCATTGCATCCCCGCCATTCCGGGACCTAGCCATGAACACTCGCGACCCCTTCCCTTCCACCGCCGCGCCCGCCGACCCGCAGCGCCGCCGCCTGCTGCAGGCCGCCGGCCTGGGCGCCGGCATCCTCCTGGCCGGCGCCGCGCCGGCCGCCTTCGCCGCCGGCGACGCCACGGTGGTGGCTCGCACCCGCAGCGGCCGCGTGCGCGGCCTGCGCCACGACGGCGTCAGCGCGTTCAAGGGCATCCGCTACGGCGCCGACACCGCGCCCGCGCGCTTCCTCGCCCCGCGCGCGCCGCAGGCGTGGCGCGGCGTGGCCGAGGCCGTGGACTACGGCGCCCCGGCCCCGCAGCGCGGCGGAGACGGCCCAGGATGCGAGGACTGCCTGTTCCTCAACGTGTGGACGCCCGGCCTGGACGACGGCGGCAAGCGCCCGGTGCTGTTCTACATCCACGGCGGCGGCTTCGACACCGGCTCCGGCAGCGATCCGCTGTACGACGGCAGCGCCCTGGTCCGCCGCGGTGACGTGGTGGTGGTCACCGTCAACCATCGGCTCAACGCCTTCGGCTACCTCTACCTGGGCCAGCTCGGCGGCGCGGAGTACGCGGCGGCGGCCAATCCCGGCCAGCTCGACCTGGTGCTGGCCCTGCAATGGGTGCGCGACAACATCGCCGGGTTCGGCGGCGACCCGGGCAACGTCACCGTGTTCGGCCAGTCCGGCGGCGGCGCCAAGATCGCCACCCTGATGGCGATGCCGGTGGCGCGCGGGCTGTTCCACAAGGCCTGGACCATGAGCGGGCAGCAGGTCACCGCCGCCGGCCCGCGCGCGGCGACCGGTCGGGCGCGATTGTTCCTGGAGACGGCCGGGATCGACCCGGCCGCGGCCGATGCGGTCGCGCGCCTGCGCGCGCTGCCGGTGGAGAAGCTGCTGGAAGCGACCACGGCGCGCGACTTCTCGCGGATCGAGAACACCCGCCTGTACTTCGGCCCGGTGATGGATGGGCAGGTGCTGCCGCGACATCCGTTCTGGCCGGATGCGCCGGCGCAGTCGGCGGCGATCCCGATGGTGATCGGCAACACCCGCGACGAGACCCGCGCCTTCCTCGGCGGCGATCCGAAGCACTTCGAGCTGACCTGGGAGGAACTGCCGGGCAGGCTGGAAACCCAGCAGTACGTGGACCTGCGCGCCGACCTGGTGGTGGCCGAGTACCGCCGGCTGTATCCGCAGTACACGCCGTCGGAGGTGTTCTTCGCCGCGACCACCGCCGGCCGTTCCTGGCGCGGCGCGGTCGAGGAACTGGAAGCGCGCGCGGTGCAGCCGGATGGTGCGGCGCCGACCTGGGCCTACCAGCTGGACTGGGGCTCGCCGCTGGACGGCGGCAGGCTGCGCGCCTTCCACACGTTGGACATCCCGCTGGTGTTCGACAACGCGGGCCAGCCCGGCTCGCGCACCGGCGATGGCGAGGATGCGCGGAAGATGGCCGGGGCGATGAGCGGGGCGCTGCTGGCGCTGGCCCGGCACGGCGACCCCAACCACGCCGGTATTCCGCGCTGGGAACCCTATTCGATGGCGCGGCGGCAGACCTTGCTGTTCGACCTGCCGGCGACGCTGGCCGACGATCCGCGCGGCGGCGAGCGTCGCTTCTGGCAGCAGGCTCCGTTCTTGCAGCGCGGCACCCTGTAGGCGCCGGCACCACCGGCGCCTATAACGGCCGCGCCAGCGAGGCCAGCGGCACCCGGGTAACGGCGATGTCTTCCTTGTTGACCGCGTAGGCGACATGGAGGTGGCCGTTCCAGACCACGCTCTTGGGGTAGTGGTAGCCCGGCCGCTTGTAGCGGCCTTCGTGGCGCAGCGGCGGGAGATCGCTTTCGCCGCGCAGCAGGAAGCTGCGGTCGAACAGGCGGCCGTCCGACGACAGGGTCACCGCCAGCGGAACGCGGCGCTTGTCCGCATTGGGGGCGTTGACCAGGAAGGCCTGGCCGTCGGGCAGGTTGCCGGCGCTCTGCTTGGCGCGCGCGTCGGGCATCGCGGTCAATGCCGGCGCGCTCCAGCGTTCGCCGCGGTCGCAGCTCTCGCTGGCCAGCTGGCGGAAGCTGGAGGCCTGGTCGCGGAACACCATCACCGCGCATTCGCCACCACCGGCGCCACGGCGCAGGAACAGGCTCGGTTCCAGCTCGCGGCTGGATGCGCCCTCGTATGCCAGGTTGGCCATCACCCCACGCCGCCATCCGTCCACGCCGCGCGGGTCGTCGGTGAAGTACGGGGTCGCGACCATCCCCGGGCGGACGTGGAAGGCGGTGAGGACGCGGCCGTCGACCAGCGCGTGCGGGTCCTGCTCGATCACGCCTTCCACCGGCCGGCCGTCGGCGCCGCGCACGCGTTGCGGCGCGGTCCAGTGCTCCCCGTCCTCGCTGAGCAGGTACTCGGTCCAGCCGCCTTCGCCGGACTGGAAGCCGCGCGGCCAGACGTTGAGGTAGGCGACCAGGACCCGGCCATCGGTCCACCAGCCGCCGTTGGAATGCATCGCGCCGCCGCGCGCGGCCGCGGCCAGCACCACGGGCGGGCTCCAGTGTTCGCCGTAGGCGCTGGCGCTGTAGACGACGCGGGTGTCGGGCGAGTCCTCGTCGCGGCGGGAGGACTGCCATTGCACGTACAGGCGGCCCTTGAACGCGATCGGCACCGCGCCGTTGTTGAAAAGGTCCGCGCCCGGGTCCGGACGGAACACGGTGAAGCTGCGGGTGCCGGCCGCCGGCGCCAGGCCCAGGTCCGCTGCCCGCGGGTCGAACAGGCCGGGGACCACGGTGTACGGCGCGGCCGGCGCGGCGACCGGATCTTCTCCGGCCTGTGCCCGCGCGGCGTCGTGGATGCCCGCTAGCGGCAGCAGCACGGCCAGGACGGCGCCGGCGATCGCGCGGATCCGGTCGCGATGGGAGGGGCGGCAATGCGGAAACATGCCCGATCCGGGGTGCGGCACCGGCCTGCGGCTCAGTAGTCGAGCGCGCGGTACCTGAAGTCGCGGAAGCGGACCTTGCCCTCGCCGGCGGCGTAGATCGCCGGCTTCAGCGCCAGGAACTGGCCGGCGACGTTGTGGTGATAGCCGGACACCTCCATCTGCACCGGGTACTTCTCCCAGGCCTTGCCGTCGGTGCTGGTATGGACGGTGACGATGTGCTGGTCGTTGGTCACCCGCAGCCACAGCCGCCCGCCCTTGCCCGGCGGCAGGCCGTGGGTCGGCCGCTCCTGGCCGTAGCGGTGCATGACGAACCTCTCGCCGTTGCTGCCCACGCCCACGTACAGGCGATCGTTGTAGAACAGCAGGGCGCCGCCGATGGCGCCCGGCTCGATCTCCATCTCCACCTCGAACTGGTACGCCTTGTCGCCGGCGATCACGCTCAGCGGCGAGCTGTCGGCCGGGGTGCGGCCCTTGCCCTGCACCGTCATCGCGCCGTCGCCGAACGACAGCCGCCGGTACTCGTCCTGGGCCGGGTTGAAGAACGACCACTGGTGGCCGAGCGCGTCGCCGTCGAACGCGTCCGACAGGGCCATGCCGTGCCGGCCGACCGCCTCGCCGCTGGGCTTGGCCAGCGGCCGGCCGAGGTCGCCGCCCTTGGCCAGGAACCAGCCGTCCCCGGTCCATTCGATCGGCTCCAGCAAGGCCTGCCGGCCCAGGGTCCAGTAGCCGTTCTCGTAGCCGTGGTAGATCATCCACCAGCGCCCGTCGGTGCCTTCGACCACGGTGGCATGACCGCGGGACCACCACGGCTCGCTGCGGTCGACGGTGCGCACGATCGGGTTGTGCGGCGAGTTCTGCCACGGTCCGTGGATCGACTTGGAGCGCGCGGTGATCACCATGTGCCCGGTCGGCGGGCCGGCGGTGCCGCCGACCGCGGTGGTCATGTAGTACCAGTCGCCGCGCTTGTGGATCTTCGGGCCTTCCTGGGCGTAGGCCTCCACGTCCCACTCCTGCGGGTACTGCCAGCCGTCGTACACGTGCTTCGGCTCGCCGACCACGCGCAGGCCGTCGTCGGACAGCTGCACGTAGTCGCCGCCGCTGAGGAACAGGTAGCGCTTGCCGTCCTCGCCCACGGCGTGGCCGGGGTCGATGTACTTGCCCAGGCCCAGCTCGACCGGCTCGCTCCAGGGACCGCGGATGTCGTCGGCCCACACCACCCAGTTGCTGCGGGTGCTGCCCTCGGTGCCGCCGGTGCGCGCGGGAAAGTAGATGTAGTAGCGGTCGCCGTGCTTGACGATGTCCGGGGCCCAGATCGAGCCGACGTTACGCGTGATCGCATGGCCCAGCGGCACCCAGTTGACCAGGTCGCGCGAATGCCAGATCGGCAGGCCGGGATAGGCGTCGAACGAGGACGAAGTCAGGTAGTAGTCGTCGCCGTCCTTGAGCACCGACGGGTCCGGGCGGTCGCCGGCGAACACCGGGTTGAGGAAGGTGCCGTCGCCCAGGTCGGCCTGGCGCTGGTGCTCGATCCCGCGCTTCCAGGGGCTGGAGTTGTCCGATGCCGGCGCGGCGGTGGCCAGGCCGGCGCCGGCGAGGACCGGCAATGCGAGCAGGAAAAGCGAATGCAGGCGACGGAGACGGAGGGCCATGGGGCTGGTCCTTGCGACGGAAGCGGGAGGAGTGTCGTGAAGGCGGTCCGGCCGCCGATGACACCGATGGTCATCGGACCCTAGCAGACCCGGGACCGGACCGGCATCCTGCGCTGCAGCAAGGCCTGGGCTGGCGTGGCGCATACAGTGGCGGTCATGAAGCCGCCGCACGTCACGCCTGGATGACACCGCTGGCCAGCAGGCGCGCTGTTCCACTCCCTCCCGCCCGTCCCATCCACGAGTCGCCATGACCCCTCCGTCCCCGGTCTTCCGTCGCCTTGCCGTCCGTCTCCTGTCGCTGGCCTGTGTGCTGGTGACGGCCCCGTCGGTCGCTGCGCCGCCGGATCCATCCATCTCCGAACGGCCTCCGGCCGTCCCCGTGCGGGCGAGCAAGGTCGTCCTGGTCGGCGATTCGACCACCGCGGTCCAGGGCGGCTGGGGCCCGGCGTTCTGCGCCGACCACGTCGCCTCGTTCCTGGCCTGCGTGAACCTGGCCCGCGGCGGCCGCAGCACCTACAACTACCGCGCCGAGGGCTCCTGGGACATCGCCCTGCAGGAATTGCGTACGGCCCCGGCCTACGCCGGCGGCGTCTACGTGCTGATCCAGTTCGGCCACAACGACCAGCCCGGCAAGCCTGGCCGTTCCACCGACCTGGCCGGCGAATTCCCCGACAACCTGCGGCGCTACGTGCGCGAGGCCCGCGCCGCCGGCGCGGTGCCGGTGCTGCTGACCCCGCTGACCCGGCGCCAGTTCAAGGACGGCCAGCTGATCGACGACCTCGCGCCGTGGGCCGAGGCCATCCGCAAGGTGGCCGCCGAACTGGACGTGCCGCTGGTGGACCTGCACGCGCGCAGCATCGCCGCGGTCCAGGGCATGGGTCCGGTGCAGGCGATGCGCTTCGCCCAGGCCCGGCCCCTGTCGGAACAGGTGGCCGCCGCCCAGGCCGGTACCACCATCGGCGCGCCGCCGACCGCTCAGGTCGTGGCGCCGGCCGGCGGCCCGGTGCCGCGCGTAGCCGCCCAGGACAACGCCGCGGCCGAGCCGATGGGCACGCCCAAGGTGGCGTTCGACTACACCCACCTCGGCCGCGAAGGCGCGGATTTCTTCGCCGCCATCGTCGCCGACGAACTGGCGCGGCAGGTGCCTGCGCTGCGGCGGAACCTGATTCCCTAGGAGAGCCGGCGGTCACCGGCGTCGTGCGCGACGCCGCGGCCAGGTTTCCCTGGCCGTGAACCGAAGCGGATTCACCGCACCCTGCGCACGTTGTTGAGCCGAGTCACTTCCTCCGCATCGCCCTCCAGCGCCACCCGCACCTGCAGCCCGTCCGCGGCGCGGCCGCCCAGCGGCAGCCGCACCTGCGCGGTCTTCGGCTGCAGGTCGCCCGGCGCCGCCAGCGCCGGCACCGGCACCCGCGCCAGCTCGCGTCCGCGCGCGTCCTCGAGCACGGCGTATCCGCCGGCGGCGGCGACATGACCCAGGCTGTGCACGGTGACCTCGACCGCATCGCCGTCCACCCGCAGGTCGCCGCGGCCGATGCCCAGGTCCGGGCGCAGTTCCACCGGCGTGCCTGCCGCGATCCGCTCGAACTCCATCACCACCGTCTGCCGCGCCGGGAACTCCACCTCCACCGAGGCGCTCCTCTCCAAGGTGAACTCGCGGCTGGACGCCTTGCCGTCGATCCGGTCGTCGCCGTCGCGGTCGACGCCCCAGCGCATGCGCCAGGTGCCCGGCTCGACGTTCCAGCCGGTCATCGTCGCCGGTTGCGCCTTGGCGTCGACGTTGTGGCCGATCACCCTGAAGCGGTCGCGGCGCGCGTCCGGCATCAGGATCGCCACCTGCTCGGCGCCGCCGTCGCGGGCGAAGCGCCAGCTGACAGTGTGGCCCGGCCAGGACTGGTTGCGCTCCAGGGCCACGCCGCCCAGGCGCTCGCGCTGCAAAAGCTCGCTGGCCGACTCCACCCGATCCGACCACCAGTGGCCCTCGGTGACCATGTACTCGCGCAAGGCCTTGAGCTGGATCGACTCGGCATGCGCGGCTTCCAGGTACTTCTTGTCGCCGGTCTGCTGCCAGGCCATCACGCTGGCGAAGCCGGTGTCGCCTTTGTCGGCGGCCGCCACCAGCGCCCTGCCCCAGTCGTCCTGGCGACCGAGCACGCCGACGAAGTTCTCGCCCAGGTTGCCCAGGCTGGCCACGCCGCTGCGCATGGCGCGGTAGTCCAGCGCCTTGAGGTACTTGTCGTCGCCGCTCCAGCGCCAGGCGGTCCAGAACAGGTGCATGGTGTCGCCACCGCCCGAGCCCTTGACCATCTCGCCGCCGCGGGTCTTGCCGGTGGCCCAGTTGATCTCGTTCGGCAGCACCCACTGCCCGTCCTCGGCGGTGTAGGCGTGGGCGAGGTAGCCGTCGGCCAGGCCGGTGACCAGCTTGCGGCCGGTGGGATCGGCGTTCCAGGCGCCGACCAGGTAGGCCGGGTGCAGCGCCGGGAACGAGTACGGCTTCTGCCACTGCCAATTCGGCTCGCGGTAGACCTTGTTGCCGCCGAACCAGTTGCTGGAGAACAGCAGGTGGCTCTGCGGGTTGGGCAGGACGATGCGCTCGTCGAAGGCCTTGACCGTCTCCATCAGCCGCTCGACCGTCAGCGGGTCGCCCCAGTTGAGGTAGAGCATGGCGCTGTTGGCGTTGATGCCCTCCTCGTAGGAATGCAGCTCGTCGGTCTCGATCGTGCTCAGGCCATTGGCGAACATGCCGTTGCGGTAGATCGCGTCGGACACCGCGGTCAGCGAGGCGTTGAGCTTGTCCGGCTTGATTCCCATCAGCGCCGCGCCCGGCCACTGCTGGACCAGGTCGGAGTCGTCGGACAGGCCGCCGCCGAAATCGCCGTACTCGACCTGGCGCTCGTCGATCCACCAGTCGATGAAGCGGCGCACGTACTTCAGGTCCTCCAGCTGCAGGAACGCCCAGCGCGGCACGTCCTTCGGCGGCTGCGGCAGTTCCACCGGCGGCCGGCCCTGGCTGTTGTAGCTGATGTAGTTCCAGTAGCGGCGGCCCTGCTCGTGGTCCGGGTCGACCCGCAAGAGGTCGGACAGGTCGGCGTGCACCCGCGCGTACAGCTGCTGGCGGCGCGAGGTGGTGTGCTCCTCGACCAGGAAGCCCCAGTTGTCGCGGGCCTGGTTGAAGCGGTCGGCGACGTGTTCCCGGATCGCCTCGGCGCGGTCCTTGAACACCAGCCGCACCTGGGCGCCGTCGAGCGAGGCGGCGGTGAAGCCCGGCGCGGCGCTGGCCACGCTGATCCACAGGCTGTCCTCGGTGAGGATGCGGTCGCGCAGGTCCAGCCATACGGTGCGCGCCTGCTTCGGGCGCACCGAGACGGAGACGTCGATCATGTCGCGCGCCGGCCAGATCGGGTCCTTGACCCGGATGTTGAGCGGGATGACCGGCCCGTCCGGGCCATCGTGCGTGGCCGGCAGGTCCAGCGCGGGGATGTCGATGGCCACGCCGTCCAGGCCGTCGTACATGTTCTCCCAGCTGTGCGCCCAGCTGCGGATCAGCGGCTGCGCCGCCGGCGCGGCGCCGACCCCGGAGGGAATCACGATGTGGACGATGGGATCGGGCGAGGCCGGCAAGGAGGCCGCGTCGCGCCTGCGCGAGCCGGCACCCTTGGGCAACGCCATCACCGTGCTGCGCTCCGCCGCCGGGAAGCGGCTGTCGATATGGCGGCGCAGCGCCTGCACGTTCTCGTAGTCCGGCAGCACCCCGCTGTCGACGAGATAGCGCTGCTTGACCGTGCCGTCCGGCTCGGCCGCATCGGTGACGTTGTAGGCCCAGATCTCCTGGATCGGCGTCTCCTGGACGTCGTTGGCGAAGCGCAGGTGGCCGCCGCGGCGCGCGGCGAACTGGTCCACGCTGCGCACCGTGCCCTGTCCGCGCGCGAACAGCGGCTGCAGGTGGCCGGCGTCGGCGCCGTACTGCGCCTGGCCGAAGGCCGCGCCGCGGATCTCGATCCGGTTGAACGGCTCGTCCGGCATCGCCAGGTCCAGGGCCTGGCCGCCTTCGACGTAGGTGTTCCAGTCCGGCAGCTGGAAGTAGTCGTTGCGGCCGGGCAGGCGCGAGCGGTTGTATACGCCCGGCCAGGTGGTCTCCGGAATGCCGTCGGTACCCTTCCACATCCACTGCTTCTTGTCGCGCACGTCGGCGAACTCGAGCTTGCGGATCGAAGTGGTGGCCGCCTGCAGCACGGGCGGCGCCTTGCCATGGTCCCAGCCGTAGCGGTGCAGCCAGGCCTGGCGGCGCGCATCGTCGCCGGCATCGGCGGCGGTGGCCGCCGTCGCCTTGGCCAGGTCGCCGCGCCGCGACAGCGCGGCCGCGCCGTCGCCGTCGAGCATGCGGTCGTAGACCCGGATCTCGTCGAAGTCACCGCCGCGCAGGAAGTTGTAGCGGCTCTGCACCTGGTACGGCGCCATCACCCGCCCGGCCAGGCCGAGCTGGTCCAGGGCGGCGTCGCCGTCGAATGCGGCGTCCACCCGCGCCGCTTCCCGGCCGTCCACGTACAGGCGCACGCCGGCGGCCTCGTCCCAGGCGAAGGTCAGGTGGGTCCAGGACTTCGCGTCCGGCAAGGCGTCCAGCCTGAACGAGACCCGGGTCCGCGCCAGGTTGGCATCGGTGACGAAGGCGTCGAAGCCGTGGCCGTTCCAGTCGATCCGCAGCCAAGCCATGTCCCAGCTGCTGTGGTCGGCGTAGCCGACCCGGAAGATCACGAACGGCGCCTCGCCCACCGCGTAGCGCGGGCGCCAGAAGAACGACAGCGTGCCGCGCTGGGCGTCGATGTTCCCCGGCGCGTTCCACGACAGCACGCCGTCGTCGGCCCACTCGATCGCACCGCCCTGCACGCCGGTGGGCACGATCTTCACCTTGTCCTGGAAGTTCGGCACCGGGTCGCCGGCGGCGGTGTCGGCGACGAAGCCCTGGTCGGCCGAGACCCGGAACAGCAGCTGCGGCGTGCCGGGAGCGGCGGCCGCGGGCAGGGCGGCGAAGGCGGTGGCCAGGGCGGCGGCGAGCAGGGAGGGGCGAGGGCTGTTCATCGGATCGGGACTTCCACTTTTCGGGTACTGCGAAGAAGAGGGCATCGCTGCGGCGCGGCCCGGCCGTGCCGGAGCCGAGCATGCCTCAACCGGGCGGGCGCGGCGGGTCGGAATGGGCAGGACGGGTGCGGCCGGAGGGCATGCAAGGCTCAGCGCGCGGCCGCCGCCTGGGCCGCGCGCCAGCGCGGCAATTCCTCGGCCAGCAGCTTCTCCGGCCAGGTGCCGTACCAGGCGTAGCCGGTGCGGCGTTCGTGCGGCAGTTCCTCGAACGCCACCGGCCGGCTGTCGCGATCGGCCACCAGCGGCTGTTGCCGCTCCAGGTCGTAGAACCGCGCCCACAGCGAAGCGCCGGCACGTGGCAAAAGGCGCCGGTCGCGGCCTCCCGGCGCCTGCGGGGCATCGACCATCTCGAACGCCAGGTCGGGCAGGCGGTGCGCCTGCAGCCAGGCCGCGGCCGTCTCGACCGCGGCGACGATGCGGGCGTCCGGCTGCGGCTGGCGCATCAGCAGGCGGAGCACGCCGACCGACTCGGCCACCGCAAGCGAGGGCAGTTCGTAGGCGCGCGCCTTGGCCGGCTGCAGAGAGTGTTCGTCGTACTGGGCCGCCCAGATCGTGGGCGTGCCGCCGATCCGGACCTGGGCGGCGAGCAGGCAGTCGATGCCGCGCGCCACCGCCGCGCGCGCGCGCGCGCCGTACTCGGGGGTCAGTGCCGCCAGCGCTTCCTGGCCCTCGGCGATCGCCTGCAGCAGGGCGATCGCGTGCACCATCGCATCGTCGTTGAGGGTGATCTGGTGGCGGTACGAGGAATGGTCCGGATGGAACTGCGGCCAGCCGCCGTTGGGGTACTGCGCCGCCAGCAGCCAGTCCACGCCGCGGCGCGCGGCGTCGAGATAGGCGCGGTTGCCGGTGCGGGCGTGCGCTTGCACCAGGTAGGCGATCTCGGTGGTTGTGGCCTTGTTGTCCAGGGTGGCGTCGTCGTGGCGGCCGGGCGCCTGCAAGGCGGCACGCTCGGCCTGGTCGTAGACCCGAGCGTAGTCGACCTTCGCCTCCCGGTAATGCTTGGACCAGCCGCCGGACGGGGTCTGCAGCAAAAGCATGTTCTCGGCCACCGGGTCGGTCGCCGGCGCTGCGGCGGGGGTGGCCGCGCTTGCACAGGCGCAGAGCAGGCAGGCGGCCAGCGCCGGCAAGAGGCGGTGCAGCGGGGGCAGGGTCATTCGTAGGGTCTCCAGTCGCCCAGGATCGCGTCCCGGGTGTAGGTGGCGGCCTGGGCCGGATCGAGACGGTGGGACCAGGGCGCGCGCGCGTCGGTGGCCGCCCCGGGGCCGGTATTGCCGGCCTCGGCGAAGAAGGCGCTGGCCTGGCGGTGCGGCTGGTTCCAGTCGTGCCAGCCCGCCGCTAGGATGTGGCCGCCGAGGCGGCTGTCGAGGAAGGCCACCCGGGCGTGGTCGCGCCAGGGCCGGCCCAGGTACACGTTGCGCACGCCCGGCGCGGCGGCCAGCTCGCAGTCGCGGAACACCAGACCGAAGGCGCGCCCCTGCGGCGTGGCCGCGGCGGTGACGTAGCCGTCGCCCAGGGAGCGGATCCGGCAGCGCTCGAACAGCGCGGTGCCGGCGCCGAAGATGAAGTCCACGGTGCCCTCGACCTCGCAGTCGCCGAACCACGACACGCTGTCGCGGCCCTGGAGGTACACCGTGTCCTGGTGGCCGCGCAAGCGCACGTGCTCGAACGCGGCGCGGGTGCCGATCACCGCCAGCGCCACCGCCTGGCCGACCGGTCCGGCGTCGTTGGCGATCGCCAGCCGCGAGGCGCGGAAATCGTCGCCGCGCACGAACACCGTGGCCGAGCCGAACGTACCGAACGGCTGGCCGGTGACGGGGTTGATGCGCGCGGCGAAGTGGTCGTTGACCAGGACGGTGCGCCCGGCGCCGTCGCCGACCAGCTCAATCGGCGGCGCACCGGTGGGGATATCGACCACCCCGCGCCAGATGCCGGCCGTGACGTGGATCCGCGCAGGAACGCCTGCGGCGACGGCGGCATCGATCGCCGCCTGCACCGTGCGGTGGCTGCCGTCTCCGCCAGCGGAGACGCTGAAGGACGCGACCGCGCCCGGGGCCGTGCCGGCCTGCGCAGCGGATGCGCAGGCCAGCAGCAGGAAGAGAAGGTGCCCTGTCGGCTCCCGCCCGCGCCGGTGCGCGGGCGGGAGGCACGACCGGGCGGACCGGCCACGCCCGAAGGAGAGGGGGGACGGGCGTGGCCGGGCAGACACGTCAGAAGCGGTAGCGCGCGCCGAGGTAGTACTGGCGGCCGTTGACGGTGTAGCGGTCGGGCATCTGCAGGGTCGAGTCGACGTAGCGCTGGTCCGGCGTATCGAGCAGGTTGATGGCCTCGAACGTGAGCGAGAGCTTGTCGGTGACCTTGTAGGACATGTTGAAGTCCACGTTCTGGACGGAGTCCTTGCCGGTGACGTCGGCGGTCGTCAGCTCGTTGCCGTCCAGGTCCCAGACGTTCTCGCGGCTGAGGATCTCGCTGATGTAGCCGTCGCGGTAGCTGGTGGACACGCGCGCGCTGAAGCGGCCGTCATCGTAGTACACGGTGGCGTTGTACGAGTTCGGCGAGAGGTTGAGCAGCTGGTTCTCGGTGACGGTGGTGACCACCTGAGTATTGCTATTGGACGAGCTGCTGAACCAGTACTGGATGTCCGAATCGACATGGGTGTAGTTCAGCTGCACGCCGAACTTGCTCCAGAAGCCGGGCAGGAAGGTGAACGGCTGCTGGTAGGTCATCTCGTAGCCCTTGAGCGGGCCACCCGGGGTGTTGTAGTAGCTCTGCACGTTGAAGCGCGTGTCGGCGGTGAAGCCGGCCGGCAGCAGGTCCAGCGAGTAGCCCATGCCCTCCCAGGTGGAAATCAGGCGGGTGCGCTGGATGTAGCTCTCGATGTCCTTGTAGAACACCGCGCCGGAAAGCAGCGCGCCCTCGGCGAAGTACCACTCCAGGCTCAGGTCGTAGTTGGTGGAGCGGTAGGGGTCGAGCTTGGGGTTGCCCAGGTTGATCGAGAACGTGCGGCCGTCGTCGAAGTACTGGGTCGGGCCGCCGCTGACGCTGGGCGAGAGGTAGGCCAGGGTCGGGCGGGCCATGGTCTTGGCCGCGCCGAATCGCAGCACCAGCTCGTCGCTCAGGTCCCAGGCCAGGTTCAGCGAGGGCAGCACGTCCTGGTAGTCGTGGTTGACGACGCTGCGCACCAGATAGCGGTCACCGGCGGCGGCGGTGGCGCTGGCCACGCCGAAGAAGGCCTGGCAGTTGGGCGAGTTGTTGGCCGCACTCGCGGCGGCGCACGGGGCCCAGCCCGAGGCGGTGATCTGGGTATCGACCACACGCACGCCGACATTGCCGCGGAAGGCGCGACCCAGCAGCTCGCTGTTGAAGTCCAGCTGCAGGTAGGTGCCCAGGCTCTTCTCGTTGACCTCGAAGTTGTTGTTGGAGGAGCCGTAGTGGCCGACGCTGGCCAGGCGGTAGTCGCCGCCCTGCGCGCCGTTGTCGCAGTTGCAGTAGATGTCCAGCAGCTCGACCACCTTGCCGAAATCCGGGACCAGCCAGCTGCCCGGCGCGCCGGACAGGTTCTTGCCGAAGCCGTCCAGGGTGGTGCTCAGGTCGGCGATGCTCACCCCGTCCGGCAGTGCCTGGGCCAGGCGGCCGTAGCTGATGTGGCGGTACTCCTCCGAACTCATGTCGTAGTTCTTGTAGGCGAAGCCGCCGCGCAGGGTGAAGGTCGGATTGATGTCGAACTGCAGGTCGACCTTGGCGGTGTCGAAGCTGTTCTCGACGAAGCTCGGGTTCAGGCGGACTTCGCTGATGTTGGTGCCGCGGGCGGTGCCGTTGCTGTTCACCGGCACCGCGCCATAGCCGAGCCACGACCAGGCGTTGGGATCGTTGAGCGCGAACGGGAAGGTCATGCGCGGCATGTCCGGATCGCCGCGCAGGTCGAGCACGAAGCCGTCCTGGTTCTGGTTGTCGAAGCTGACCAGCGAAAACACCGGGCGCTCGTAGTCCGAGCTGGAGTGGCCCAGCTGCGCGTCCACCCGCACCGCGTCGTTGACGTGGTGCTCCAGCGACAGGCTGTACTGCTGGAACTTGGTCGATTCCTGGATGTTGGTGGACTCGGTGCGGAAGTCGACGTTGTCGAACACGCCATAGGTCAGGCGGTTCATGTCGTCCACCTCGGCCTCGCGGACCACGATCTGGGTCTTGCCGCCCAGGTTGGCCGCCCGGTGCAGGTTGGCGCCGAGCGAATCCTCGCGCTGGTCCTTCTTCAGCTCCGAATACATCGCGTCGAAGCTGAGCAGGGTGTCGTCGGAGGCGCGCCACTGCAGCGCGCCGGTCACGCCCAGGCGCTCGATCTCGCTGGCGGTGCGGATGTAGCGCGGGTAGCGCGGGATCCAGGCGTTGGTCGCGGTCTCGTAGGCGGCGATGTTCTCCGGGGTGGCCGCAGGACGCGGCAGGCCGGTGCCGCAGTTCTCGGCGTCGATCCCGTAGCTGCCCCAGCCGTTGCTGCGCGCCTGGTTGGCCGCCGATCCCACGCCCTGCGCGGTCTCGTTGGACAGCGGGTTGCGCGGGGTCTGCGGATCGTAGCCGACCGGCGAGCAGAAGCCGTAGGTTCCGTTGTTGTTGGCGTTGGACTGGTTGGAGTTGCGGTGGTTGCCGTGCTCCCAGCGCACTGGGTTGTAGCCTTCCTCGTAGACATTGCGCTTGCTGTAGGAGGCAGACAGCAGGGCGCCGAAGCGGCCGTCGCCCCAGGAGTTGGAGATCAGGCCGGACACGCGCGGATCGTACTCTTCCGCCAGCTCGCCATAGCCGACCTGGGCGCTGGCCGAGGCGCGGAAGCCGTCGAAGTCGAACGGCCGCGAGCCGCGCAGGTCGACCGTGGAGCCCAGCGAGCCCTCGTCCATCTGCGCCGACTGCGTCTTGTTGACCTTGACCTGCGAGAACAGTTCGGAGGCGAAGGTGTTGAAATCGAAGCCGCGGCTGCGGTTGACGCCGGCGGTGCCGGTGCCGGCGGTGGCAAGCGCCTCGAGGCCGTTGAGGCGCACGCGGGTGAAATCCGAGCCCAGGCCGCGGATCGAGATGCGCTGGCCCTCGCCGCCCTCGCGGTCGATCGACACGCCGGCGATGCGCTGCATCGACTCGGCCAGGTTCTGGTCCGGGAACTTGCCGATGTCCTCGGCGAAGATCGCATCGACCTGCTCGGTCGAGTAGCGCTTCTCGTCCAGCGACTTCTGCAGGCTCTGGCGATAGCCGGTGACGACGACCGCGTCGAGTTCGGTAGCCCCCTGGGAGGCCTGCGATTCCTGCGCCGCCACCGGCGCCGAGAGGGCTACCGCGATCGCGGTGGCCAGCATGGTAACCGGTGTCTTTCGGCGGATTGCGTGATTCGACATCTTCGTTCTCCCTCCCCAGGGCTTGGATCGTGCGTCCGTGTTGAATGGGCGGGTGGCGTTGGCCGCCCCATGCGTTTCAGTGTCGATGACACCGATGGTCAAAACGGAACGTAGCAGCGTCCCCGGCGCTTGGCATCTTGCAGCGCAACACCGGGCGCGATGCTTTTCCGGAAACGAAAAAAGCCGGGGCGGCAGCGCCGCTCCGGCCTTCCATCGTCAGGCGATGAACGTGGTACCGCTTAGAACTTGTAGCGCACACCCAGCAGGTACTGGCGACCGGTCTCGCTGTAGTCCAGCGGCAGCTGCGAGGAGGCGCCGACCCACGACTGCTGCGGCTCGTTGGTCAGGTTGATGCCTTCCAGGCTCAACTCGACCTGCTCGCTGAGCTTGTAGCGCAGCGACGCATCCACGTAGGTCGTGCCGGTCTGGCCGTGGACGTCGAAGCCTGCTTCCGTCGCCGGCACCTGGATCAGGTAATCGTCGCGGTTGGTGGCCGAGACGCGGCCGGCGAACTTCTCGCCTTCGTAGAACAGGGTGGCGTTCCACGAGTGGCGGGACAGGCCGGTCAGGTCGGTCTTGTACGACAACGCACCGGAGCTGGTCAGGTACTGGATCTGGGAGTCGACGAAGGTGTAGTTCAGCTGCACGCCGAGGTTGGACCAGATGCCTGGCAGGAAAGTGAAGGGCTGGATGTAGTTCGCTTCCACACCCTTCAGCGGACCGCCCGGGGTGTTCACCGGCTTGGAGAAGGTGAAGTCATCGGTGGGGCTCAGGCCATAGCTGGTGGCGATGCTGTCAGGCAGGCCACTGGTGTTGAACGGACGCACCTCGCGGGTGGTCTGGACGAAGCTCTCGATGTCCTTGTAGAACAGGCCCAGGCTCAGCATGCCGGCATCCTGGAAGTACCACTCGCCGGTCAGGTCGTAGGTCGTGGCACGGATCGGATCCAGGTTAGGGTTGCCTTCGGTGACATTGCGCGAGCCACCACTGACGCTGACGGTCTTGCCTGGGGTCAGGCTGCCGAGACCCGGACGCGACATCACCTTGGCCGCGCCGAAGCGGACCAGCAAGTCGGGCGCCACTTCGGCGACCAGGTTCAGCGACGGCAGGGTGTCGCTGTACTCGCGGTTGCTGACCACCGTCACCGGGGCGCTGGAGCTGGTGGCGATACCAGTGGCGCGCTGCTTGGTCTTGACGTGGCGCACGCCGAAGTTGCCCGAGAACGGGATCGAACCCAGGTCGGTGGAGAACTCGCCCATCAGCCAGGCACCGCGATCCTCTTCCTCGACGCTGCGCACGCTTGCGGCATAGGAGCTGAACGCCCAGGTGCCCTCGCCGCTGAAGATGTCGTAGTAGTCCGCGATGGCATCGAAGTCAGGCACCACCCAGTTGCCCGGGGAGCCGTCCACGCCGCTGAGGCCGGCGTTCTGGATCATGTCCACGGGCACGATCCGGGTGCCGTCGGCGAAGTTGGGCGCGGAAGCCTCGTTCGCCGTACGGCGCCACTCACGCGAGTTGAAGCTGTAGTCCTTGGCCACGATGCCGCCCTTGAGGCGGAAACCGGGGCTGATGGCCCAGTTGAAGTCCAGCTCGCCCACGTCGAAATCGTTCTCGACCTGGTTGGCGCGCATGCGCACGGTGGACAGGGTCCAGCCGTTCGGATCGGTCGGGTCGATGCCGTAGTCGATCACCGGGGCCCACTTGTCGCCGCGGTAGTCGTAGCTGTAGCCGTCGACGTTCAGCTTGTCCATCATGATCGTCGCCTGGACCGGGTTGTCGTGCTCGGACGACGAGGTGCCGATCTTGCCGTTGATCTTGAAGGCGTCGCTGAACTCGTGGGTGCCGCTCAGGCTGATCTGCTTGAAGACGGTATCCCACTCGTCGTAGCGGTTCTCGGCGCGCACGTCGACATTGTCGAACTCGCCGTACAGCAGCGCGCCGGTGGCCGGATCGATGTAGCCGTCGTTGACGATGGTTTCCGGCTTGCCACCCTGCGAGGCGCTGCGGCTGAAGGAGATCGCCTCGATGTAGTGCTCGCGGCGGGTGGCGTCGATCTTGGAGTACATCGCGTCGAGCGCGAACTCGGTGGAGTCGGTCGGCTTGAACTGCAGCGCCGCGGTCACGCCGGTGCGCTTCTGGTCGTGTTCCATCCAGGTGTAGCGCGGAAAGCGCGGATGGAAGACGTTGGAGGCCATGGCATCGGTGAACGGCGAGGCGGCGTTGAAACCACCGTTGCTGTTGCCGCCGGCCCAGCGGCCGCTGCCCGACCCTTCTTCCAGAGTGCTCTTCTCGGAGTACGCAACCGAGACCAGGGCGCCGAACTTGCCGTCCGCCCAGGTGTTGGCGACCAGGGCCGCCACGCGCGGGTCGGCCTGCTCGGACATCTCGCCGTAGCTGGCTTGGCCGCTGGCGGCGAAGGTGAAGCCGTCATAGTCGAACGGACGCGAGGTGCGCAGGTCGACGGTCGCGCCCAGCGAGCCTTCCTCGACGTCGGCCGAGGCGGTCTTGCGCACGATCATCTGCGAGAACAGGTCCGAGGCGAAGACGTTGAAGTCGAAGCCGCGGCTGCGGTTGGTGCCGCCGTTCTGGTCGGTGCTGCCGACCGTGGTCAGCGCCTCCATGCCGTTGATGCGCACGCGGGTGAAATCCGGGCCGAGGCCGCGCACCGAGATGTTGCGGCCTTCGCCGCCATCGCGGGTGATGACCACGCCCGGGATGCGCTGCAGCGACTCGGCCAGGTTCAGGTCGGGGAACTTGCCCACGTCCTCGGACACGATCGCGTCGACCACGCCCGCTTCGCCGCGCTTGATGTCGATCGCGCGCTCGAGGCTGGCGCGGTAACCGGTGACGACGACCGTGTCGAGGTTGGTCGCATCCTCGGCGGCCGCGGCGGCTTCCTGGGCGAACGACGACGGCACGTACAGGGCCAGGCCGATCGAGGCGGCCAGCAGGGTAACCGGTGTCTTCCGGTGCTTGCTACGGGTCTGCATATCCCCTCCCAAAGGGTTCAGCGAACGCAAGATGGTGTTTCGGAATGGCGAGCTCCCAGCGCATGACACCGCTGGTCAAACGGAACGCTAACACCGGTTTCCGGGCCGGGGCATCTTGCAATGCAGCACATGCGCCTGTGTTAACGGTCACATCGCGCACTACGAAAGAACGCCGCCATCGCTAGAATGACACCGCTGGCCATAGCGTCCGGCGTGCCGGTTGGCCCGCCGGTGCGCGGCCATGACACCATCCAGCGCTCGCGTGCGTACAGATCGAGGGAGAACAGATGTCGGCCCGTGTCGTGTGTTTCGGAGAACTGCTGCTGCGCCTGAGCGCGCCCGGCCGCGAGAAGCTGCTGCAGAGCCCGCAGCTGGAAGCACGGATCGGCGGCGCCGAGGCCAACGTCGGCGTGTCGCTGGCGCAGTTCGGTCACCGGGTGGCCGCGGCCGGCACGGTGGCCGACAACGCCTTGGGCGAGGCGGCCGCCGGCGAGCTGCGCCGCCATGGCGTGGACACGTCCGGCCTGCGCAAGGTGCCCGGGCGCATGGGCCTGTACTTCCTCGCCCCCGGCGCGATCCACCGCCCGGCCGAGGTGCTGTACGACCGCGCCGGCTCGGCCTTCGCCCTGGCCGCCGCCGAGGCCTACGACTGGCCCGCCCTGCTCGCCGGCGCCGACTGGCTGCACCTGTCCGGCGTGACCCCGGCACTGGGCGCCAACACCGCCGCCGCCGCCCTGGCCGCCGCCCGCGCCGCGCGCAAGGCCGGAGTGAAGGTCTCCTTCGACGGCAACTTCCGCCCCAAGCTGTGGGAGGTCTGGAAGGGCGACGCGAAGGCGATCCTGTCCGAGCTGATGGCCGAGGCCGACCTGCTGTTCGCCGACTACCGCGACATGGGCGTGGTCCTGGGCGGCCGCTATCCGCAGGCCGAAGCCCTGGACCGGGTCGAGGCGGCCGCGGCCGATGCCTTCGCCGCGTTCCCGCACCTGCAGTGGATGGCCTGCACCATCCGCGCGCCGCGCAACGTCGACCAGCACGCGCTGTCGGGCGTGCTGGTCGGCCGCCAGGCCGGCACCGCGCTGGCGCCGCAGGAGGAAGTCGGCCCGATCGTGGACCGCATCGGCGGCGGCGACGCCTTTGCCGCCGGCGTGCTGCACGGCCTGATCCGAGGCTGGGAACCGGAACGCACGATCCGCTTCGGCCTGGCCGCCGGCTGCCTGAAGCATTCGATCCCCGGCGACTTCAACCTGGTCTCCGAAGCCGACGTCGAAGCCCTGGTCGGCGAGGGCCGCTACGACGTGAAGCGCTGAGGTACACCGCTCAGATGATCCGCAGCGTGATCGCCTTCAGCACCGCGCGGGTGCGGTCGCGGGTGCCGAGCTTGTCGAGGATGGTGGAGACGTAGTTCTTCACCGTGCCCTCGGCCAGGAACAGGCTGCGGGCGATCTCCTTGTTGGAGTAGCCGCCGGCCAGCAGGCGCAGGATCGCTACCTCGCGCTCGCCGAAGGTGTCGTGCGGCGGCGCCTCGTCGTGGAAGCGGTAGCGGGCGCGTACCGGGTCGGTGCTGACCGGGGCCAGCAGGGTCTCGCCGCCGGCCACGCGCAGGATCGCGGCGTGCAGGTCGTCGGGGGCGGCGTCCTTGAGCAGGAAGCCCTGGGCGCCGGCCTCGCGCGCGCGCAGGAGCAGGTCGCTGTCGTCGAAGGTGGTCAGCAGCAAAACCGGGGTGGGATCGCCGCTGGCGCGCAGTTCGCGCAGGGCGGCGATGCCGTCCATCCCGGGCATGCGGATGTCGCTCAGGACCACGTCCACCGGCTGCAACTGCAGGGCGTCGAGCAGTCCCTGGCCGTCCTCGGCCTCGAACGCGACCGTCACGCCGAGGGCTTCGAGCAGGGCGCGCAGGCCGGCGCGGACCAGGGCCTGGTCGTCGGCCAGGGCCACGCGCACGGTGGGTGCGGCGCTCATGCCGGCAGACTCGCCCGCAGGCGCAGGCCGCCGGCGGGTGTGCGGTCCACCTCCAGGCTGCCGCGCAAAGCGGCCAGGCGCTCGCGCATGCCGGCCATGCCGTTGCCCTCGCGGATGCGCTCGCCGCAGCGACCGTCGTCGTATACCTCGATCCGCAACTGCGTGTCCTCCTGGTCGATGTGCAGCCATACCCGGTCGGCGTTGGCGTGGCGGGCGGCATTGGTCAGCGCTTCCTGGGCCAGCCGCAGCACCGTCTCGGCCACGGCCGGATCGGCTACGTGCACGCCGGGCGCGATTGTGAGTTGCAGCGCCGGACGCGGGAAGGGGGCGGCCAGGGCGCGCAGGGCGGTGGCCAGGTCCAGGCCGCGGTCGTCGCGCAGCGACTGCACCACCTGGCGGATGTCGGCCAGCAGTTCGCCCGAGAGGCGTTCGACCAGCTGCACCCGGGGATGGCTGGCCAGGTCCGGCTCGGCGGCCAGGGCGCGCAGGTTCAGGCGCATGGCGGTGAGCTTGTGCCCGGCCACATCGTGCAGTTCGCGAGCCATGCGCAGGCGCTCGGCGTCGCGCGCGCTGTCGGCCAGCAGGGCGCGGGTCGCCAGCAGGTCGGCGTTGACCCGGGCCAAGGCGTCGCGCGAGTGCTCGGCCGAGCGCGCGTAGTGCACGCAGATCGCCGCCAGCGCCTGGAAGCCGAGGTTGATCAGGACCATCGGCAGCGGATCGATGCTGATGGTGAGGCGCAGCAGCAGGTAGAAACCGGTGTTGACCACCGCCATGGCCACCATCGCGGTGCGCGGGGTCCAGACCGCGAACGCGCACGCGGCCCAGATCACCAGCAGCACCTGGGAGGCGCCGATCCGCGCGGTGAGGGCGCTGAGGGCGAAGGTGATGGCCGGCATGCCGAGCAGGGCCAGGAGCCGGGTCGGGTGCGGCCGGCCCTCGGGCAGCAGTTGCAGCCAGGCGAACAGGACCAGGTAGCCGGCCAGCAAAGCGAACGTCACTGGCTGGTGCTCGGCCGCCGCGTAGCGCAGCGAATAGGCCACGGTGAGGATGGTCAGCAGCCCGGCCAGGGGCAAGGGCTGCAGCAGGGACTTGAGCATCTGGCGCATGTGGCCATGCTCGGATGGCCACCGGCGGCTGGCAATGGCCGTGGCGCGGGTCGTGACTTCCGGCAGGTCGCGCCGATGACGACAGGCCAGGGGCAACGGCGGTGTCTACGGGCCGCTGGGCAGCGCCTGGTGCAGCGCCTCGATCCCGTGCCAGGGATCCTTGCGCAGCCGGGCCGCGCGCCGCAGCGCCTTGTCCAGGGTGAAGGCGCCGGGCGAGTCGATCCGCGCCAGTTCGTTCCAGCGCAGGGGCATGGCCACGGTGGCGTGTTCGCGTGCGCGCAGCGACCAGCTGGCCACGCTGGTGGCGCCGCGGGTGTTGCGCAGCCAGTCCAGGAAGATCCGGCCGCGGCGGTGCTCCTTGCGCATGTTGGCCAGCCAGCGCTGCGGCGCCTGCCGTTCCATCGCCCGGGCGAAAGCCCCGCAGAATTCCCGCGCCCGCTCCCACGGTACCGCCGGCGCCAGCGGCACCACCACGTGCAGGCCCTTGCCGCCGCTCATCCGCAGGAAGCTCTCCAGCCCGGCCCCGCGCAGGCGCGCGCGGACCTCGCGGGCGCCTGCGCGCACCTGTTCCCACGTCACGCCCTCGCCCGGGTCCAGGTCGAACACCAGCCGGTCGGCGCGCTCAGGATCGGCCACGGTCGATCCCCAGGGATGCAGCTCGATCGCGTTCATCTGCACCAGCTGCAGCAGGCCGGCCGCGTCGTCGATATAGAGGTAGTCCTCGATCCCGCTCTTCTGCCGAAGGGGCACGGCATGCACGCGGTCGCCGAAGCCCGGGCCGTGGTGCTTCTGGAAGAAGCATTCGCCGCCGGCGCCGTCCGGGCAGCGCAGCAGCGACAGCGGCCGCCCGGCCAGGCCCGGCAGCAGCCAGGGCGCGACCCTGCGGTAGTAGTCGGCGACCCGGGCCTTGGTGATGCCGCCGGCCGGGTAGACCACCCGCTCGGGGTGGGTCAGGGCGACGGTATCGGCGGCGTCCTCGTCCTGTTTCCGGTCGCGGCCGCGCGGCGACACGGCGCGCTACCCGGCCTTGCGCCGCGGCGCGGCCTTCTTCTTCGCCGCGCCCTTGGCCGCCGCCTTCCTGGCCGGGGCCTTCTTCGCCTTGGCCGCGCGCTCGGTGGTGGCCTTCTTCGCCGGCGTGCGGGTCTTCGCCTCCAGGCTCTGCTGCAGCAGGGACATGAAGTCGACGACGTTGGTGGCCGTCTCCTCCGGCGGCTCGGCCTCGTCTTCGATCCGGGCGGTGCCGCCCTTGCTCTTGATCCGCTTGCGGATGATCGCCTGCAGCCGCTCGCGGAACTCGTCCTTGTAGGCCTCCGGATCCCAGTCGCCGCTCATCGAGTCGATCAGCTGCTGCGCCATCTGCAGTTCCTTGGCCGTGACCCGGTAGTCGGAGGGCTTGCCCGCCGGCAGGGGGTAGTCGGCCGGGTCGACCAGTTCCTGCGGATAGCGCAAAAGCATCAGCACCAGCGCGTCGCCCTGCGGCATCACCGCGGCCAGGTACTCGCGGGTGCGGATCACCACCCGGGCGATGCCGACCCGGTTGCTGCCGCGCAGGGTCTCGCGCAGCAGCACGTAGCCCTTCTCGGCCTTCTTCGCCGGCACCAGCACGTAGGGCTTCTCGTAGTAGCGCGGGTCGATCGCGGCGGCGTCGACGAAGGTCTCGACCTCGACCGTCTCGTGGCTCTCCGGCGCCGCCGCCTTGATGTCGGCCTCCTCGAGCACGACGTAGCTGCCCTTGTCGTACTCGAAGGCCTTGACCACCTCCTTCCACGGCACCTCCTCGCCGGTCTCGGCGTTGACCCGCTCGTAGCGCACCGGCTTGCGGTCGCGCGAGTCGAGCATGCGGAAGTGCAGGTCGGTGCGGCGCTCGCCGGTCATCAGCGACACCGGCACGTTGAGCAGGCCGAAGGACAGGGTGCCGGTCCAGATCGGGCGGGCCATGGGCGGGACTCCCGGACGGGTGGGGCGCCAGTGTTGCCACGCGCCGCGTAGGCCGGCCGTGATGGAGCATGACGCCTACACCGGGAACACGCCGGTCTCACGCCGCCTTGCCGGACCCGGCGCAAGCATGGCGCCTCGTCCCACCAGGAGGCAGCCGCCATGGCCACCCGCGACCGCAAGGATCCGCCGCCCCCGGGCGAGGTTCCGGAGCCGGAGACCCCGCACGAGCGCCGCAAGCGCAAGGAACACGAAAGCGAAAACCAGGACCAGGCGCTGGAGGAGACCTTCCCGGCCAGCGATCCGGTCTCGCCGTTCATCCCTGCCAAGGTGCCGGAGTGAGGGAGGCGGGGACCCGACCCGCCTTCGCTCGCGGCCAAAAGCAGAAGGCCCGGCAACGCCGGGCCTTCCGTGTCTGTGCCAGCGCGGAAGCTCAGCCGCGGCTGACCGCCGCCACCGCCTTGGCCACGTACTCCAAGTTGCCCTGGTTGAGCGCGGCCACGCAGATCCGGCCGGTGCCCACCGCGTAGATGCCGAACTCGTCGCGCAGGCGATCGACCTGGGCCTTGCTCAGGCCCGAGTACGAGAACATGCCGGCCTGCTGGTTGATGAAGGCGTACTCCGGGTGGCCCTGCTCGGCCAGCTTCTGCACCAGGCCGCCACGCAGGGCGTGGATGCGCTCGCGCATGCCGCGCAGTTCCTCTTCCCACAGGGCGCGCAGTTCCGGGCTGGTCAGCACCCCGGCCACCAGCGCCGCGCCGTGCGCCGACGGGCTGGAGTAGATGGTGCGGATGATCCGCTTGATCTGCGACTGCACCGCCTTGGCCTGCTCGGCGCTCGGGGCGACGATCGACAAGGCGCCCACCCGCTCGCCGTACAAAGAGAACGACTTGGAGTAGGAACTGGCGACCACGAAGGCCTCGATCCCGGCCTCGACCAGCACGCCGATCGCGGCGGCGTCTTCGGCGATGCCCTTGTCGAAGCCCTGGTAGGCCATGTCCACGAACGGGAACAGCTGGCGCTCCTTGAGCACCTGCGCGACCTGCTTCCACTGCTCGACGGTCAGGTCGGCGCCGGTCGGGTTGTGGCAGCAGGCGTGCAGCAGCACTGTGGTGCCCGGCTTGAGCCTGCCCAGGTCGGCGAGCATGCCGGCGAAGTCCACGCCGTGGCTGGCCGCGTCGAAGTAGGTGTAGTCCACCACCTCGAAGCCGGCGGCGGTGAACACCGCGCGGTGGTTCTCCCAGCTCGGGTTGCTCAGCGCCAGGGTGGCGTGCGGCAAAAGCTTGCGCAGCAGCTCGGCGCCGACCCGCAGCGCGCCCGAGCCGCCCACGGTCTGGGTGGTGGCCACGCGGCTGGCGGCCAGCAAAGGCGAGTCCTTGCCGAACAGCAGCTCGCGGGTGGCCTGGGTGTAGGCCGGCAGGCCGTCGATCGGCAGGTAGCCGCGCGGGCGCGCGGCGGCGGCCAGCGACTGCTCGACCTGCTGCACCGCTTTGAGCAGCGGAATCCGTCCCTGTTCGTCGTAGTAGATGCCCACGCCCAGGTTGACCTTGGTGGCGCGGGAGTCGGCGTTGTACGCCTCGGTCAGGCCCAGGATCGGATCGCCCGGGACCAGTTCGACGTTCGAAAAGAAGGACACGGCTGGCTCTGTTGGAAAGTGGAGGGATGCCCGCGGGGCGATGGGTGCGCCGGATCGGCGCCGCGCCCGCAAACCGGCCAATCGTAGCAGCCCGCCCGGGCCGCCTCGACCGTTTCGGCTGTGACCGGGCCTACAGGCGCAGCTCCAGCCCGGCCAGCACCCCGCGGCCCGGACCGGGCTCGTAGTAGCGGCCGTTGGCCTCGTTGACGATCACCGAGCCGACGTGGGCGCGGTCGAGCAGGTTGTCGATCCGGGCGAAGGCGCGCAGGCGCCGGTCGCCGGCCAGTTCCCAGCCGCGCGCCGCCTCCAGGTGCAGCAGCCCGTAGCCCGGCGCCCGGGCCTGGCCGCGGTCGTCCACCCCGACCGCGCCCAGCGCCGCGCCTTCCAGCGCCGCCTCCCAGGCCTGGCCCTGCCACTGCAGGCGCGCCCAGGCCTGCTGCCACGGCAGACCGGGGATGCGGGTGCCGGCGGGCACCTGCACCCGGGGCGTGGTGCAGGGACTGGCGGCGCACACGGCGAAGCCTTCGCGGAAGCGCGCATCCAGCCAGGTCGCCGCCAGCTGCAGCGACCAGGCTTGGCCCAGCGGCAGCCGCGCCGACAGTTCCGCGCCCTGGCGGCGGGCGCGGCCGACGTTGCGGTAGCTGCTGCGGCCGCCGCTGTTGCGCGCCACCGCCAGCTCGTCGTCGGTATCGGCGCGGAACAGCGCCGCTTCCACCGCGGCGCCGGCCCGGCCGCGCCACTTCGCGCCCAGCTCGAGGGTGTCGCTGGCCGCCGGGCGCAGGTCGAAGGCCAGCCCGGCCTGGCCGTCGGCGCGGTAGCCCAGTTCGTTGAAGGTCGGGGTCTCGAAGCCGCGCCCGGCCGACAGGTACAGGCGCAGGTCGGCCGTCGGCGCGAACGCCAGCCCGGCCACCGGCGTCAGCCGCGAATACCGCACCCGGCCGCTGTCGTCCGGGTTGGCCGCGGTGAGGTAGCGGTCCTGCGAGTCGAAGCGCACGGTGCTGTGGCGCGCGCCGGCCTGCAGCGACCAGCGCGGCGCCAGCCGCCACCAGGCCTGGGCGTAGCCGTCCAGGCTCTCGACCGTGTCGATCTGGTCGCGGCGCAGCCGCCCGCGCACGCCGGTCAGGGTGCCGCCGGCGCCGTCGTCCACGAAGTTCTCGTAGCCGTGGCGGTGCTGGCGCTGGCGTTCGCCGCTGGCGCCGACCGTCAGTTCCAGGTCGCGTCCGCCGGCCTGGCCCTGCCAGCTGGCCCGCGCGTCCAAGCCGCCATGGTCGCTGTCCAGGTCGACCACGCCGCCGGCGCTGAGCGGACTGGCCTGGGCGGCGACCGGTACCGCCAGGTACTGGGTCACCGCGCGCCGGCCGCCGTAGCCGGAGACGCGCAGGGTCGTGGCCTCGCCCCAGGGCTGCCGCCAGTTCGCGCCCAGCTGCGCCTGGCGCACCGACTTGCGGGTGTCGTACTGCTCGGCCACCGCCACGGCCTGGCGCGGGTCGGCACGCACCTGGTCCCAGGTCAGGCCGAGCGGGTCCTGGGCATCGGGCGCGTCGAAACCGTTGCCGACCAGTTCGATCCGCCCGCCGCCGGCCAGGTCGCGGTGCAGCTTGAGGTTGAGCGAGGTGCGCCGCGCCGCGCTGTGCCGGCGATAGCCGTCGCTGTCGGACCTGGTGGCCGCCAGGTGGTAGCCGGTGCCATCGGCCGTCGCATCGCCGCCGAGGGTGCCGCGCAGGCGCGCGCTGGCCGACAGCCCGTCGTAACGTCCGGCGGCGGCGCGCAGGTCGGCCTGCGGTTCGGGCGTGCCGTCGGCGCTCCACAGCTGGACCACGCCGCCGGAGGAGTTGCCGTACAGCGCCGAGAATGGCCCGCGCATCACCTCGACCCGCTCGGCCGCGGCCAGGGCGAAGTGCGACAGCTGGCCCTGGCCGTCCGGCATCGTCGCCGGGATGCCGTCGGCGTACAGGCGCACCCCGCGCACGCCGAAGGTGGCGCGCGCGCCGAAGCCGCGGATGGACAGCTGGGTGTCCTGGGCCTGGTTCTGGCGGTCGCGCGCCAGCACTCCGGGCACCCCGCGCAAAGCCTCGGACAGGCTGGCCTGGGCATCGTTGCGGTAGCCGGACAGGTCGACCCGGTCGAGCGAGGCGGGCAGGTCGAACGTCGGCGCCGATTCCACCCGCGCGGTGACCACCACCGCCGGCAGGCGCAGTTCCTCGCCGGCAGCGCAGGCCGGAATCGATGCCAGGCAGAGGCCGGCGGCCAGCGAAGCGGTGCGGAACGGAAGCGTGGGGGGCATGCGCGCAGTGTATTCGCCGGCTCCTACAACGGATCGTCATCATGCCGATCCGGCATGAGCATCTTCCCGATCGTCACGGCGAAAACAACGCCGGTTTTACCCATCGGTGCCCTCGCCCCGTTCTACTTGCACCCCTTGGAAGTACGGAGGGGAACCCCATGCGGATCACCATCATCGGCGCAGGCTTCAGCGGCAGCGTGCTGGCCACGGAACTGGCGCGCACCGCGCCGGCCGGCGTGGACCTGTGCCTGGTCGGCACGCCCGACGGCTACGGCCGCGGCGTGGCCTATGGCGAGGCCCGGCCCGAGCACCTGCTCAATGTCCGCGCCCGCGAGCTGGGCGCCACCCAGGACCAGCCCGGCGAGTTCGCGCGCTGGCTCAACCTGACCAAGCGCGCCGAGGAGAGCTTCCTGCCGCGCCTGGTCTACGGCGAGTACCTCTACTCGCGGCTGCAGTCGGCCGCGCAGGTCTCGCTGGCCGGCTTCAACCAGGTGCAGCAGGAGGCGGTGGCGGTCGAGCGCGAAGGCGGCGCGTTCCGGGTGACCCTGGCCGACGGCTCGGACTTCCTCACCGACCGGGTGGTGCTGGCGGTGGGCACCCTGCCGCCGCAAAGGCTGCAGGGGGTGGGCCCGCGCCTGCTGGTCGATCCGGGCTACATCGCCTGGCCGTGGCAGCGCAACCTGCGCGGCGAGGACGCGCTGGCGGCGGTACCGAACGACGCGCGGGTGCTGATCGTCGGCGCCGGCCTGACCATGGCCGACACCGTGGTGACCCTCGTGCGCCGCGGCCACACCGGCCCGATCACCGCGCTGTCGCGCCACGGCCTGTTGCCGCAGGCGCACCTGGTCGAGCCCGGCCCGCCAATCGCGCTGCCGCCGACGGTGCTGCATGCGCTCAACAGCGCCGACGTGCGCCTTTTGCTGCGCACCCTGCGCAGCCTGGTGCCGATCGTCCCGGACTGGCGCTGCCTGATCGACGCCCTGCGGCCCTACCTGCAGGGCTATTGGAAGACCCTGCCGGACGAGCAGCGCGGGCGCTTCCTGCGCCACCTGCGCCACCACTGGGATGCCGTCCGCCACCGCCTGGCGCCGAGCGTGCACGAGGAACTGCAGCAGCTGCGCGACGACGGCCGCCTGTCGATCCGTGCCGGCCGCCTCCTGCGCGCGCGCCGCGGCGAGACCGCGGTGGAAGTGGTCCTGCGCGAGCGCGGCCAGTCCCATTCCAGCGCCGAGCAGTACGACGTCCTGGTCCGCGCCACCGGCCTGGACACCGACGTCGAGCGCACCAGCCACCCGCTGATCGGCCAGCTGCGCGACGCCGGCACCCTCGGCGCCGACCCGTTCGGCCTGGGCGTGCGCGCCAACGCCCAGTTCGAGGTGCTGGACCGCCATGGCGGCCCGGTCCGCGGCCTCTACTGCCTGGGCACGTTGCTGCGCGGCCAGCTGTGGGAGATCACCGCGGTGGCCGAACTGCGCGTGGCCGCGCACCAGCTGGCGGCGCAGCTGCTGCGGCCTCCGGCGACGAAGAGCGTGCGCGAGCCGCTGTCGCGCGTGCGCGCGTTGTAGCGCCGAGGCTCACACGTCGCCGTCGTCCGCCCAGCCCTCGCCACTGCCGCGGTGGAACACCGCGTCCTCGGCCAGCACCGCGCCGGCCGGGATCCCCGGCTGCCCTTCCAGCCGCGCATACACCGGGGCGAAGTCCGGCGCGGTGGCCCGCATCAGCTGCTCGAAGCTGTCGATGACGAAATAGGTCTTCTGGAAGCTGTCGATCCGGTAGCGGGTGCGCATGATCCGCTCCAGGTCGAAGCCCAGCCGGTTCGGCACCTCCGACTCCAGCGAATACAGCGACTCGCCCTTCGAGGAAACGATGCCGGCGCCGTAGATCCGCAGCCCGTCGTCCTGGCGGATCAGGCCGAACTCCACCGTGTACCAGTACAACCGCGCCAGGTTATGCAGGGCCGCCGCGCCCAGCCCGTGCGCCTTCAGCCCGCCGTGGCCGTAGGCCTCCAGGTAGTCGGCGAAGCGCGGATCCATCAGCAAAGGCACATGCCCGAACAGGTCGTGGAACAGGTCCGGCTCGGCGATGTAGTCGATCTGCTCCGGGCGGCGGATCCACCAGGTCACCGGGAAGCGGCGCGCGGCGAGGTGGCCGAAGAAGTCCTGTTCCGGCAGCAGGCCTTCCACCCCGACCAGGGTCCAGCCAGTGGCGGCCGACAGCGCCTCGTTGAGCTGGTCGAAGCGCGGGATCGCGCGCGCATCCATGCCCATCGCGTCCTGCGCCTGCAGGAACGCATCGCAGGCGCGCCCCACCAGCAGCTCGCGCTGGCGCGCGTAGAGCGTGCCCCAGGTGCGGTGGTCGTCGGCCCCATAGTCGCGCCACGGCTGCTCGACCACGCCGGTGGCGTAGACCGGGATGTGGCCGCGATCGGTTTGCTGGTGTTCGACCCGGCGTGGGGAGGCTGTGTCGTTCATGGCGCTGCCCAGGGAGGATGGCCCAGCGTAGGCCCGATTCCGCGCAATGGGCTTGCGAACTTGCGCGACGATGACGAACTGACGCAATCTTGTTGCGCAAAATATTGATACAAGGCAACGATGGCCGCCTCGATCGAACTCGACCGCACCGACCTGCGCCTGCTGGCCCTGCTCCAGCAGCAGGGCCGCACCCCCAACGCCGAACTGGCGGTGCAGGTGAACCTCTCGCCCTCGGCCTGCCTGCGCCGGATCCAGCGCCTGGAAGCGGCCGGCGTGGTCGCCGGCTACGCCGCCCGGCTGGAGCCGCGCGCCGTGGGCCTGGGCCTGCAGGCCTTCGTCCGGGTGCAGCTGGAGAAGCACGGCGCCGCCGGCATCGACCGCTTCGTCGAGCGCGTCCAGGACTGGGACGAAGTGGTCGCCTGCCACGCCCTCACCGGCGACATGGACTACCTGCTGCACGTCTGGGTGCAGGATCTGGAGCATTTCTCCCGCTTCCTCCTCGACCGCCTGCTCAACGACTCCGGCGTGGCCGACGTCAATTCCAGTTTCGTGCTGCGCACGGTGAAGGCGTTCCGGGGATTGCCGCTGCCGGTGGGCTGAGCGCTGGGACTCAGCGGTCCAGCGGGCTCAATACCCCGAGCGCGCCCCGGTTGAGCACGTGCGTATAGATCTGGGTAGTAGCCACGTCCTTATGGCCCAGCAATTCCTGGACCGTGCGGATGTCGGCGCCAGCTTCGAGCAGATGGGTGGCGAAGCAGTGGCGCAGGGTATGCGGCGTGACCGGCCGGTCGAACCCGGCCTCGCGGGCGGCGCGACGTACCGCCGACTGCAGCACCTTCTCGTCGATGTGGTGGCGCCGGCGTACTCCGTCACGCGGATCCACCGAGATGCGCGTGGCCGGAAATACGTATTGCCAGGCCGGCTCGGCGGCCGCATTGGGGTATTTTCGCGCCAGCGCGTGCGGCAGGTGGACCCGGCCGAGTCCGCAGGCCAGATCGCGCGCGTGCAGCGCCCGCACCTGCACCAGCTGCGTGGCGAGATCCTGCCGCAGCACGGCCGGCAAGACTGTCACCCGGTCCTTGCCGCCCTTGCCATCGCGCACCACCAGTTCGTTGCGTTCCAGGCCCACGTCCTTGACCCGAAGACGCGCGCATTCCATCAGGCGCAGGCCGCTGCCATAAAGCAACCTGGCCATCAGCGCCTCGCGCCCGGCCAAGCGCTCCAGCAGGCGGCCCACCTGCGCCCGCGACAGCACCACCGGCAGGCGCTGCGGCCGCTTGGCCCGAACCACGTTCTCCATCCATGGCAGGTCGACGCCCAGCACGTCCCGGTACAGGAACAGCAGCGCCGACAGTGCCTGGTTCTGGGTGCTGGCGGCGACGTTGTCGCGGGTGGCCAGGCGGCTGAGAAAGTGTTCGACCACGGCCCCATCAAGTTCGCGCGGATGCCGTGGCAGGTAGGCGCGGATATACCGGCGAATCCAGTAAAGATAGGCCTGCTCGGTCCGCAGGCTGTAATGCTTCAGGCGCATCCGGTTGCGGACCTGTTCCAGCAGGCGCGGCTCACGCAGCTGCGCCACGTCGCCGGATATCCCGGCATGCTCGCCGTCATAAGACATATCGGGGCCTCCTTGCCGCTTTTGCCGGCAGAATGCGCCCAGCCGCCCTTGGCTGGCATAGGCCAACCCCGTGATCCTTGTAGGATTTTCTTGATTGACGAGCTTTGGTCCTGCTCGCACACTCCGAATTACGCCCCCGCCTGGGGTCTACTGGTAGTTAGATGCCCATGACAGATCCCGACAAGCTGGAACGAATGCGGAAGCACATGCTGACACTCGGCGTGTCGCCGTCCACTGCGGCCCCTCCGCTCTGGAAGCTGCTTTGGCGGCTCGGCATTGATCT
>NZ_PDWL01000137.1 GCF_010093185.1 Pseudoxanthomonas jiangsuensis
GTATGAAGATTCACAACCGGGGACGCTGAATGATTTTCTCTGTGCCATGACGGAGGATGATGCCCGGCCGGAGGTGCTGCGTCGTCTTGAACTGATGGTGGAAGAGGTGGCGCGTAACGCGTCCGTGGTGGCACAGAGTACGGCAGACGCGAAGAAATCAGCCGGCGATGCCAGTGCATCAGCTGCTCAGGTCGCGGCCCTTGTGACTGATGCAACTGACTCAGCACGCGCCGCCAGCACGTCCGCCGGACAGGCTGCATCGTCAGCTCAGGAAGCGTCCTCCGGCGCAGAAGCGGCATCAGCAAAGGCCACTGAAGCGGAAAAAAGTGCCGCAGCCGCAGAGTCCTCAAAAAACGCGGCGGCCACCAGTGCCGGTGCGGCGAAAACGTCAGAAACGAATGCTGCAGCGTCACAACAATCAGCCGCCACGTCTGCCTCCACCGCGGCCACGAAAGCGTCAGAGGCCGCCACTTCAGCACGAGATGCGGTGGCCTCAAAAGAGGCAGCAAAATCATCAGAAA
>NZ_PDWL01000138.1 GCF_010093185.1 Pseudoxanthomonas jiangsuensis
ACCAGCAAGGGCACGCCGATGCCGATGCCGAGCCCGCCGGCCAGCACGCCGGCCAGGTACGGCACGTAGGTCGGCAACAGCTGCGCCTTGAGCGCCGCCTTGCTCTGGGTGGACTGGATCTGCTTCAACCGCAGGCGATCGCTCTGCAGCTGCGCCATGTGCTGCTCGTAGGCCGTTGCACCGGCCATCAGCTGGTGCGGTGCACGCTGGGCAGCCTCCAGCTCTGCGAGCACGCGGCTGTGGTGGCGCTTTGCGGGACTGTCGGCCATGGCTTAGGCCTCGATCTCGATGTGCTCGACCACGCAGCCCAGGCCGTAGTCTTCGACCACGTAGGCATCGTTGGAGGACTCGTAGTTCTCGATGCGATCGCGTTCCGGCGCTTCCTTGATGTAACGGCGACGACCGCCGGTCTGGTAGTAGATCGACAGGTTCGCCAGCGAGGTCACCATCAGCGCGCCGTCCGGCAGATACGGCACCTCGGCCACCTGCAGGCCGCCGACGCGGCGCTGGCGCAAGATCAG
>NZ_PDWL01000139.1 GCF_010093185.1 Pseudoxanthomonas jiangsuensis
CCCTGAAGTCGCCGTGAAGGAACTCCACGCCTGCCAGGGCCGGCATGTCCAGGATATCCAGCGCCACCACCCGGCCGCTGTCGCCCATTGACTTGTGTACCTGTTGCGACCAGCCACCCGGCGCCGCGCCCAGATCGACCACCACCATGCCCGGCTTGAGCAGGCGGTCGCGCTGCAGCAATTCTTCCAGCTTGTAGGCCGCGCGCGAGCGCATGCCCTCGGCCTGGGCCTTCTTCACGTAAGGGTCGGCGAAGTGTTCCTTGAGCCAGCGCTGGCTGCTTTTACTGCGGGAAGGCATTGGCAAAGGGGTCCGAACGGGTCGCCATGATACCCTGAACACCCTTTGCTTCCCTTCGATCCTGCATGTCCATTGTTCTCACCTCCGCCCAGAACCGTTTCCTGCGCGGCCAGGCCCACGACCTCAAAGCCTTGCTGCAGACCGGCGGTAAAGGGGTCACGCCGGCATTTCTGGCAGAACTCGAGGAAGTGCTCGAGCGCCACGAACTGGTCAAGGTGAAGG
>NZ_PDWL01000140.1 GCF_010093185.1 Pseudoxanthomonas jiangsuensis
CCCAGGGAAGGCCCGATCACCCGGTTGAAAACCGAGGGGAGCCACATCCGCCGCGCTGGCGGCACCACGCAACCCGGTTTTCGCCGCTACCGCGCGTTTGCGCGGTAGCGGTGGGTTACGCCCCCCATTTCCACGGCAGGGGTCAGTTGTTTCGCTTTAGCCACCGCTTCGATCGCGCAAGCAGCATGCGCATCTAAGCAATGTTCGTCACCAAGCCGCGATAGCACCCTGACGTGAGCGACGTTTATCTGCGATGAGCCTGTCCGGAAGCGCTGTTGTCTTTTCGCGCTCCAAGGCGACGTTGGGAGGCAGCGATGTCGGCATGGTCGGGATGCTCGATGGCCAGGAGCATCTTGTCAAAACCGGAATATCGCGAAGCCTGCTGGGGCAAGCAGTGGAATGTTGCGCGAAGGGGCAAGGCGCGGAGGCCAACAAGCGCTTGGGCTACATCGTCGGCTCGGCAGCCAGGCTGCTTGAAGGCACCATGTACAAAGAGGCCACGCAACAATGGCTGACTC
>NZ_PDWL01000141.1 GCF_010093185.1 Pseudoxanthomonas jiangsuensis
GTCGAATACCTCCCCGACCATCTGGGTGACCACTGGACGATCCGTACCAACGCCCCCGGCGCTGACGGCAATCCGGCGACCAACTTCAAGCTGGTCACCGCGGCCGACGGCTCGAACTCGCGCAAGGACTGGACTGACTGGGGGGCGCATCGCGACGACGTGCTGGTCGAAGGCTTCGAGCTGTTCGACGGGTTCACCGTGGTCGCCGAACGCTCCAACGCGCTGGAGCGCTTGCGCATCATTCGCGACGGCGGTGGCGAGGAATGCGTCAAGGCTGACGAGCCGGCCTATTCGATGGGGCTGTCGACCAATGCGGAAAGCAATACCGACTGGCTCCGTTACCGCTATACCTCGATGACCACGCCGTCGACGACCTACGAGCTGAACGTCAGGACCGGCGAGCGCCGGCTGCTGAAGCAGCAACCGGTCCCCGGCTACGATCCGGCGAACTACGTGACCGAGCGGCTGTGGGCGACCGCCCGCGATGGCACCAGGATTCCGGTCTCTCTGGTCTACCG
>NZ_PDWL01000142.1 GCF_010093185.1 Pseudoxanthomonas jiangsuensis
ACCATGATCAACGGCTCCAACAGGCTGCTTAGCGCGTCTACGGCATTATTGACTTCCTGCTCGAAATACTCCGCGACTTTGAATAGCATTGCATCAAGTGCGCCCGCTTCCTCGCCAATGGATGTCATTTGAATCACCATATGTGGGAACAGGTTTACTTGCTTCATAGCCATGTTCACGGGGTATCCTACAGAGACGTCGTCGCGCATCCGCAGCACAGCTTCCTCATATACCTTGTTGCCAGTTGCGCCGGCAACAATACTTAGAGCTTCTACAAGGGGTACGCCAGCTTTAAACGTGACCGCCGTAGTTCGGGCAAATCGAGCAATCGAGCTGTTGTGCATAATCTGCCCAATCACTGGAAACTTCAAAACAAGCCTGTCCATTCCATGGCGCATGCGCGGCGAGCGTTTGTAGGCAAAGATGAAGCCAGCTATCGCTGCGACACTTGCTAGTAGCATGAACCACCAATAAGACACCATAAAACGAGATGCTGCTACAATCATTTGCGTAAAAG
>NZ_PDWL01000143.1 GCF_010093185.1 Pseudoxanthomonas jiangsuensis
GGATACGTTTCACTATGAGAGCCTGCGTGGACGTTATGTGAGCGTGATGGCCGGACCGGTTTTACAAATCAGTAAGCAGGTCAGTGCGTACGCCATGGCCGGAGTGGCTCACAGTCGGTGGTCCGGCAGTACAATGGATTACCGTAAGACGGAAATCACTCCCGGGTATATGAAAGAGACGACCACTGCCAGGGACGAAAGTGCAATGCGGCATACCTCAGTGGCGTGGAGTGCAGGTATACAGATTAATCCGGCAGCGTCCGTCGTTGTTGATATTGCTTATGAAGGCTCCGGCAGTGGCGACTGGCGTACTGACGGATTCATCGTTGGGGTCGGTTATAAATTCTGATTAGCCAGGTAACACAGTGTTATGACAGCCCGCCGGAACCGGTGGGCTTTTTTGTGGGGTGAATATGGCAGTAAAGATTTCAGGAGTCCTGAAAGACGGCACAGGAAAACCGGTACAGAACTGCACCATTCAGCTGAAAGCCAGACGTAACAGCACCACGGTGGTGG
>NZ_PDWL01000144.1 GCF_010093185.1 Pseudoxanthomonas jiangsuensis
GACCTGGTGCGCCATCGGGTAACGGGGCCCCCCGACCTCGAAACCGACCCGCCCCAGCGCGCAGGGCCTGGAGCGGGTCGGCCTCGCGGGCGGGTGGCACCGCCACCCCATGGCGCACCAGGGCTCCGCGCCAGAGAACGGCGGCCTCGGCGACCGGGTCCGGCGTGTGCACCGCCCTCAGGCTCCCCCAGTCGCCGCGGGCCGGGGGGGCGCAGCGTTTACCGGGACACGGGGCCCCCCGCGGCCGCGCAGGCGCTCCATGGTGCCGGAGAGAAGCTGGGGGAGAGACTCGAACATGCGCAAAGGACCGCGGAGGGGAAACGGGTGCCGCCATAATCGGGACCCGTTTACCCTCCGGGGGCCTTTGCGCAGGTTCGAGGCGCTCACCCAACGGCTCTCCGGCACACTGGAGCGCCTGAGCGGCCGCGGCCGCCTAACCCAGGCGCAACTCCGCGAGGGCACCCGAGGAGAACGCATCGCCCCGCTCGAAGCCGAAGAGGCGCGGCGGGCGGG
>NZ_PDWL01000014.1 GCF_010093185.1 Pseudoxanthomonas jiangsuensis
CGCCAGCACCGCCCCCAGCACCCACGCCACCACCACCCTGCTGCACTGCATGTGCGACTCCTTCCCTGGCCCCCACGGGCACCCCGGGGCGGAGACTAGCGGAGTTTCAGACCGTGCGGGCGATGTCCCCGACCACCGCGTGCAGGCCCTGGCGCCAGTCCGGCAGGACCGGAGCGAAATCGCGGCGCAGACACGCGGTGTCCAGGCATGAGTAAGCCGGCCGCTGCGCCGGGGTCGGGTAGTCGGCGGTCGCGATCGGCAGCACCCGCGGCGCGCGCGGCAAAAGGCCGGCGGCCACCGCCTCGGCGAAGATCGCCTCGGCGAAGCCGTGCCAGCTGGTCTGCCCGGCGGCGACCAGGTGCCAGGTGCCGGCGACCGCGGCGTCGGCCAGGGCCTTGCCCAGCGCGAGCGCGGTGACGTCGGCGATCAGCGCCGCCGGGGTCGGTGTACCGGTCTGGTCGGCGACCACCCGCAGCTCCTCGCGCTCGGCACCCAGACGCAGCATGGTGCGCAGGAAATTGTGGCCATGCGCGGCGTAGACCCAGGCGGTGCGGAACACCAGCGCCTGGCCGCCGGCGGCATGCACCGCCTGCTCGCCAGCCAGCTTGCTGGCGCCGTACGCGCCCAGTGGCGCCGTAGGGTCGTCCTCGCGGTAGGGACGCGTGCCCTGGCCGTCGAACACGTAGTCGGTCGAGTAGTGCACGAACGGGATGCCGGCCGCGGCGCAGGCGCGGGCCAGCGCGCCGGGGGCGTCGGCATTGATCCGGAACGCGGCCTCCGGCTCGGTCTCGGCCTTGTCGACGGCGGTGTACGCGGCGGCGTTGAGCACCGCCGCCGGCGCCAGTTCGCGGACCAGCGCGGCCAGACCTTCAGGATCGGCGAGGTCGGCGACGACGCCTTCGCCGGGCGCATCGCCCGCGGCCAGCGCGTCCAGCCGCCCGTCGCGGGTGGCGACGACCACCTCGCCCAGCGGCTGCAGGCTGCGGCGCAGTTCGCGCCCGACCTGGCCGTTGCCGCCGACCACCAGCAGCCGGGTCACGGCACGAATACCGGCAGCCGGTCCTGCGCGATGTCGGCCAGGAACGGCGCGGCTTGGTCCTTGGCCGACAGCACCGGATCGGAGATCGGCCAGTCCACGCCGATGTCGCCGTCGTTCCAGCGCACGCCGGCGTCGGCTTCCTTCACGTAGACGTCGGTGCACAGGTAGCTGAACACCGCGCGCTCGGACAGCACCGCGAAACCGTGGGCGAAGCCCTCCGGGATCCAGAACTGGCGCCGGTTCTCCGCGCTCAGCAGCACCGCCTCCCAGCGGCCGAAGGTCGGCGAGCCGCGGCGGATGTCCACCGCCACGTCGTAGACCTCGCCTTCCAGCACGCTGACCAGCTTGCCCTGTGGCCGCGGCCACTGGTAATGCAGGCCGCGCAGCACGCCCTTGACCGAGGTGGAGACGTTGCTCTGCACGAATTTCGTCGGCAGCCCGTGCTGGCCGAAGCGCTCGGCGTTCCAGGTCTCGAAGAACACCCCGCGCTCGTCGCCGAACACCGCCGGCTCGATCGCCACGCAACCCGGCAGCGAGGTCTGGATGATCTTCAACGCACCACCCCGCGCGCGACCAGGCCCAGCAGGTACTGGCCGTAGCCGTTCTTGGCTAGCGGCGCGGCCAGCTTCTCCAGCTGCGCGGCGTCGATCCAGCCCTGGCCGTAGGCGATCTCCTCCGGGCAGCTGACCTGCAGCCCCTGCCGCGCCTGGATCGTCTCGATGAAGTTGGCCGCCTCGTGCAGCGACTGGTGGGTGCCGGTGTCCAGCCAGGCGTAGCCGCGGCCCAGCTGCTCCAGGTACAGCTGCCCGTCCTGGAGGTAGCGCTTGTTGAGGTCGGTGATCTCCAGCTCGCCGCGCGGCGAGGGCTTGAGCTGCGCGGCGTAGTCGCTGGCCCGGCCGTCGTAGAAGTACAGGCCGGTGACCGCGTAGTGCGAGCGCGGCTGCGCCGGCTTCTCCTCGATTCCGACCACCTTGCCGCCAGCGTCGAACTCGGCCACGCCGTAGCGCTCCGGGTCGTTGACCCAGTAGCCGAACACGGTCGCGCCCTCGGTCCGCGCACCGGCGCGCTGCAGGGTGTCGGTCAGGCCGTGGCCGTGGAAGATGTTGTCGCCCAGCACCAGGCAGCTGGGCCCGCCGGCGACGAAATCGCGGCCGATCAGGTAGGCCTGGGCCAGGCCGTCGGGGCTGGGCTGGACCGCGTAGCGGATGTCCATGCCCCACTGCGAGCCGTCGCCGAGCAGGTTCTGGAACAGCGCCTGCTCGTGCGGGGTGTTGATGATCAGCACCTCGCGGATCCCGGCCAGCATCAGCACGCTGAGCGGGTAGTAGATCATCGGCTTGTCGTACACCGGCAGCAGCTGCTTGCTGACGCCCTGGGTGATCGGATAGAGCCGGGTGCCGGAACCGCCGGCGAGGATGATGCCCTTGCGTGTCGTCATCGCTTTTCCTTGGGGAGTCCGCGCACGGATGGGCGGGCTCTTGCGGGGGAACCGCCTTTACGCCGTGCCGATGCGTTCGAGCCGGTAGCTGCCGTCCAGCACCCGGTTCACCCAGTCCTGGTGCTCCAGGTACCAGTCCACGGTGGTGGCGATGCCCTGCTCGAAGCTGTACTTCGGCTCCCAGCCCAGCTCGTCCTTCAGCTTGGAGGCGTCGATCGCGTAGCGGCGGTCGTGCCCGGGTCGGTCGGCGACGAAGGCGATCTGGCTCTCGCGCGGCTGGCCGTCGGCGCGCGGGCGGCGCTGGTCCAGCAGGGCGCAGATCGCCTTGACCACCTCGATGTTCTGCTTCTCCGAGTTGCCGCCGACGTTGTAGGTCTCGCCCGGGCGGCCCTTGGCCAGCACGGTGCGGATCGCCTCGCAGTGGTCGGCCACGAACAGCCAGTCGCGCACCTGCCTGCCGTCGCCGTAGACCGGCAGGGGTTCGCCGGCCAGGGCCTTGGCGATCACCAGCGGGATCAGCTTCTCGGGGAAGTGGTACGGACCGTAGTTGTTGGAGCAGTTGGTGGTCAGCACCGGCAGCCCGTAGGTGTGGTGGAAGGCGCGGACCAGGTGGTCGGACGCGGCCTTGCTCGCCGAGTACGGGGAGTTGGGAGCGTAGGGCGTGGTCTCGGTGAACTTGCCGGTCTCGCCCAGGGTGCCGTAGACCTCGTCGGTGGACACGTGCAGGAAGCGGAATGCCTCCCTGGCGGCGCCATCGAGGGACTTCCAGTGGTCGCGCACCGCCTCCAGCAGGCCCAGGGTGCCCACCACATTCGTCTGCACGAACGCGGCCGGGCCGTCGATCGAGCGGTCGACGTGGCTTTCGGCGGCGAAGTTGAGCACCGCGTCCGGGCGGTGCTCGGCCAGCAGCCGCGACACCAGGGCGCGGTCGCCGATGTCGCCGTGGACGAACACGTGGTCCGGGTTGCCGTCGAGCGAGGCCAGGGTGTCGAGGTTGCCCGCGTAGGTCAGGGCATCGAGGTTGACCACGCGCACGCCGCGCGCGACCGCCTCCAGCACGAAGTTGCCACCAATGAAACCGGCGCCGCCGGTGACGAGCCAGGTCGGCACGTGTCGCTCCTCAGCAATACGGGAAAGGGACGGTTGCGCCGTGGTATCAGAACGGGATGTCGTCGTCGGCGAATTCGTCGAAGCCGCCGGCCGCCGGGGCGGCCGCGGCGGGCGCCGGCGCATTGCGCGGCGGCTGGCCGCCACCGCCGAAATCGCGGCGCGGCGGGGCGCTGCGCTGCGGGCGCTCGCCGCGGTCGGCATAGCCGCCACCGCCCTCGCCGCCGCCACGGCCGCCGAGCATCTGCATCTCGTTGGCGACGATGTCGGTGGTGTACTTCTCCACGCCGTCCTGGCCGGTGAACTTGTCGTAGCGGATCTCGCCCTCGACATAGACCTGGGAGCCCTTGCGCAGGTACTCGCCGGCGATCTCGCCGAGCTTGCCGAAGAACACCACCCGGTGCCATTCGGTGCGCTCCTGGCTGTTGCCCTCGCGGTCCTTGCGCACGCTGGTGGTGGCCAGGCTGATGCGGGTGACCGCCATGCCGCCCTGGGTGTACTTGGTGTCGGGGTCGTTGCCGAGGTTGCCGACCAGGATGACCTTGTTGATGCCGCGCGCCATAGTCTTGGATTCCGTGTTCAGGCCACGACCGGGCCCGGGGAAAGGTAGGGGAGTATAAGCCGGGCCCCTGCGCAAGCGCTGAATCGCCCGTGCACGTGTGGGAATTGCCTGCGGCGAAGGAATCGCCCCGGCCGACCGCCGGATTCGCGGCGGCGCGGGGCCGATCGGAGCGGGCTGAATGGCGGTCCGCACGGGAAGCCGGGGCGGCGCGCCGGCTCCGCGCATCTCCTCCGGCGGACCCCGCCTCAGGCCACCCGGGCGCGCTGCGGCGCGGCGGCGGCGGCGATCTCCAGCACCGCGCCGCGCAGGCCCGGGCTGCTGGCCTCGACCCGGACCGTGCCGGCCTGGCGGCCGGCCTGGACCAGTGCCATGCACAGGCCGTTGAAGGCCTTGCGGTGGTCGGCCTGGTCGGGTTCGTGGCTGCGCGGGTCGCCGTTGCCCACGCCGATCAGCCGGCCCGGGCCCAGGACCTCGAACGCTACCCGGTGGTCGGCGGTCGGCACCGGCCGGCCCTGGGCGTCGACGATCTCCACCGCCACGACCGCCACGTCCTCGCCATCGGCCTTCAGCCCGGGGCTGTCGCTGCGCAGCACGATCGCCGCGGCCGCGCCCGCCGTCTCGCGCCGTTGCACCAGGATCCGCTCGCCGTCGCGGTAGCCGTGGGCCTCGATCGCGCCGGGCGCCCAGCGCACCCGCCACTCGGCATGCCCGTGGCGCGGCACCCGCTGCCGGCCCTGGCTGGCGCCGTTGACGAACAGCTCGACCTCATCGAGGTTGCTGTGGCACCACACATCGACCATGCCGTTGTCGTCGGGGCCGACCAGGGCCTCGCCGTTCCAGTGCGGGAACAGGTGCAGCACCGGCTCGGCGGTCCACTGCGCGCGGTAGTACCAGTAGTTGTCCTTGGGGAAACCGCAGCTGTCGAGCACGCCGAACTGCGAGGCCACGTTCGGCCAGCGGTTGTAGGGCGTGGGCTCGCCGCGGTAGTCGAAGCCGGTCCAGATGAAGCCCCCGGCCACCCATGGCCGCTCGGCCACGAACGCCCACCACGACTCGGACGAGGACGCCCACCACGGGTAGTTGCCGTCGTAGCCGCTGGTGTAGCCGCTGGCCGGATCGCGCAGGTAGTGGCCGCGCACCGAGACCGAGGACGCGGTCTCGCTCCCGTACACCGGGACGTCCGGGAAGCGGGCGTGGAATTCGTCCATCTGGTTGGTGCGGTAGTTGAAGCCGACCACATCCACCACCCGGCCCACGCCCTCGGGCCGGTCCCAGCCCTTGTCCATGGCGAAGGTGCTGGGCCGGGTCGGGTCCAGGCGCCGCGCCAGGCGCTGCATGCTGGAGACGATCCGCGCGCCGCGCGCGGTCACCATCTGCGGCTCCTCGTTGCCCAGCGACCACAGCACGATGCTGGGATGGTTGCGGTCGCGGCGGATCATCCGCGCCAGTTCGTCCAGCGACTGAGCGTCCGAGCCCATCCGCCGGGTCTCCTCGATCACCAGCATGCCCAGGCGGTCGCAGGCCTCCAGCAGCTCCGGAGTGGCCGGGTTGTGGGCGCTGCGGTAGGCATTGCAGCCCATCGCCTTGAGCTGGACGATCCGCCACTCGTTCAGCGCGTCGGGGATGGCCGCGCCGACCCCGGCGTGGTCCTGGTGGTTGCAGGTGCCGTGCAGCTTGACCGGCACGCCGTTGAGCAGGAAGCCGCGCGCGGCGTCGAAGGCGACCGTGCGCAGACCGAACGCGGTCTCGACCGCGTCCGCCACCCGGCCTTCCTCGCGCAGCTCGACCGTCGCCCGGTAAAGCTGCGGGCTGTCCAGCGACCACAGCGCCGGGCGGGCGATCTCCAGCGCGCGCTCGACCACCCGCACCTCGCCCGGCGCGACCTCGATCGCCGCCGCGGTGTCGCGCGCGACCTGGCGCCCGTCCGGGGCGAACAGCGTGGACACCACCGCGCAGCGGCGCGGCCGCGCGCCGTCGTTGCGGATCTCGGTGCCGACGGTGGCAAGGGCGCGGCCGTCGCGCAGCTCGCTGCGCACGTACAGGCCGCCGGCGGGCACGTGCAGCGGATCGCTCTTGCGCAGCCAGACATGCCGGTACAGGCCCGCGCCCTCGTAGAACCAGCCCTCGCCCAGGCTGGCGTCGACCCGCACCGCGATCTGGTTGCGGGCGCCGTAGTCGAGCACGTCGCTGAGGTCCACCTCGAAGCCGCAGTAGCCGCTCTCGTTGCGGGCGACGAGGTGGCCGTTGCAGAACACCAGGCAGTCGCGGAAGGCGCCGTCGAACTCCAGCACGATCCGCCGGCCGAGGTCGCCGGCCGGCACGTCCAGCGCGCGCCGGTACCAGCCCACGCTGGTCTCCGGGTGTTCGCGGCCGAGCTTGCGGTAGCCGTGGGCGGCGGCCGGGTCCTCGCCATGCGCCGGCGCCAGCGGGTTGTCCACGAACGGCAGTTCCACCGCCCAGTCGTGCGGCAGGTCGAGCAGGCGCCAGCCGCTGTCGTCGAAGTCCAGCCTGGCCGCGGCGGCGGTGTTGTGGCCGGCCTTGGCATACGTGCGCTGGTAGGTGCCGAAGTCGAAGTCCCGGGCCGGGTCGGCAGCATGGCCGAGGTGGAAGCGCCAGCCGGCGTCCATCAGCAGGCGTTCGCGCGGGCCGCCGGCGGCGGGAGCGGTGGCGGAAGGCGCTTCCACTCCGTCCCCGGCATCGGCGTGGGCGGCCTCGACCCGCAGGCTGGTGGCCAGCGCACCGGCCGGCAGGGCGGCGCGGATGCTGCCGGCGAGCATGGCGCGCAGCAGGTCGCGGCGGGTGGCGTCGGTCATGGGCGTGGCTCCGGGTGCGGGCGCCGCCGCGGCCTCACGGCTGCGGCCAGCGGTAGTCGTGGCGCATGTAGCCGATCCCCGGCAGCAGTTCGTTGCCGCGGCGGAAGTCGAAGAAGGTCGCGTTCTCCCAGGCCGAGCCCTGGCCCCAGCGGGTCTTGCAGGCGCTGGTGGTCCAGGCCGGTTCCCAGTAGACGATGCCGCTGCCGCCGGCGTCGATGATGGTCTGGGTCAGGTCGACCAGGTAGCGCAGCTGGCCTTCGGGCGTGGCCGGATAGCCCGGCACCAGGGCGTCCTCGCCGAGCAGGTTGTGGTGGCTGTCGGCCGAATCGCGGGTCCACGGGTAGGCGGTCTCGACCACCACCACCTCGGCCTGCGGGTAGGTGCGGCGCATCAGCGCGATGGTGTCGGCCAGGCCCTGCTCGGTCCGGGTCGACCACTTGCGGTAGTAGCTGATGCCGATCAGGTCGTAGTCCACGACCCCGTGCGCGGCCGCGTCGGCGAACCACTTGGGCACGTTCTCCGGCTGGGCGATGTGCAGCATCACCTTCGGCGCGGTGCCGGTGGCGCGGCCGGCGTCGCGCACGGCGCGGATGCCGGCGTCGAACAGCGCCGCGTTGCGTTCCCAGTCGATCGGCGCCTTCTTGTCCCAGTGCACGGTGCTGGCCAGGTCCGAGTTGCTCTCGTTGCCGACCTGGACCTGCTCGGGCATCAGCCCGGCGCGGTCGAGCGCGAGCAGCACGTCGTAGGTGTAGTTGTACAGGGTGCGGGCCAGGTCCTCGGTGTCGGCGATCCCGGCCCAGGCCTTGGGCACGATCTGCTTGTCGCCGTCGGCCCAGTCGTCGGAATAGTGGAAGTCCAGCAGCACCTGCATGCCCTGGGCGCGGGCGCGGCGGATGGTTTCCTTGACGTCGGCCAGGTCGCTGTAGCGGGTCCAGCGGGCGTCGTTCCACAGCCGCACGCGCACCAGGTTGGCGCCGTGCTCTTTGAAGATCGCGTACGGATCCTTCGGCTGGCCGCCTTCGCGGTAGACCACGCCGCAGTCCTCCATCTCGTTGACGTAGGACAGGTCGGCGCCGAAGTAGAAGTGCTCGCGCGACGGGCCGGCGGCGCAGGCGCCCACGGCCGGCAGGGCCAGGGCCAAGGCCAGCGCGCCGCGCCGGATCGTGGATCGGTGGGGCATGGGAGCTCCTGTGTTTTTTGCGGCTTGCGCCCCCCCCTCCCGCCGGGGGAGGGGCCCGCCGATGTCGCTTCAGAACCTGAAGGTCGCCTCCAGCGCCACGCGCCGGCCGAACAGCTGGTAGCCGCCGTCGTCCTGGTTGGCCAGGCGGTTCTCCTTGTTGTCCAGGTACACCCGCATCGGCTCGTCGGTCAGGTTGCCGGCCTGCAGCTTGAAGCCCCAGCGCTCGGTCGCCTGCCAGGCCAGGCTCAGGTCGATCGAGTCCTCGCTCTCCAGGCGGGTCAGGTGCGAGCCGTTCCAGCCGTAAATCACCGTGTAGGGGCTGTGGTACTTGTAGCCCAGCCGCGCCTCGAAGGTGCCGTTGCTGTACCACAGGTCGAAGGTGCCGGTGTTGCGGGCCAGGCCGCTGAGCGGCAGCGGGTCGTTCTCCGGCGAGAACTCGTGCAGGTTCGAGTCCACGTACGAGTAGTTGGAGTACACGCCGAAGTTCTCCAGCCCCGGGATGAAGTAGAACGGGGTCTGGAAGGTCAGCTCGACGCCGTTGACATGGCCGCCGCCGCCGTTGAACGGGCCGCTGATGAGGTAGTCGTTGCCGTCGATGGTCTCGTGCCCGACCTTGTAGCCGATGGTCGAGTCCACCCACTTGCGGTACACCGACACCGCCGCCATCGACTCCTCGTGGAAGTACCACTCGTACGAGGCGTCGAGCTGGGTGGCGCGGAACGGCTCCAGGTGCGGGTTGCCGCCGCTGCCGGTGAGCTGGCCGACGGTGGTGTTGGGGTCGTCCAGGGCGCGGCCGGTGCGCAGCTCGTCCAGCGGCGGGCGGGCCACGACCTTGGCCGCGGCCAGGCGCAGCATGTGGTCGTCGGCCAGGCGGAAGTTCAGGGTCGCGCTCGGCAGCACGTCGGTGTAGGACTCGCTGGCGCGGCTGGGCACGACGGCGCCGCCGACCGAGTCGTAGCCGGTGCTGGTGGTGTCGACCTTGACCACGCGCACGCCGATGTCGCCGCTGGCGCGGTCGCCCAGGTAGTACGGCGCCTTGACGAAGGCCTCGCGCACGTCCTCCTTCACGTTCCAGTGGTCGAGCAGCTGCTCGGCGGTGGCGCCGAAGCCGCCGAAGGCCAGGTCGGCGATCGCGCCGATGTCGCCGGTGTACAGGCCCGGCACGTTCAGGCCCGGCATCGACACCGGGCGGTAGAGGCCGTCGTACGCGCCGATCGCCTGGTCCCAGCCCTCGTAGCTGCCCAGGAAGTGCCGGTTCTGCTTCTCCCGCGAGGCCACCCGCACGCCGAAGTCCAGCGAGGCGAACGGCGAGTCGTCGAACGCGCGGCTGGCGGCCAGGGCCAGGGCGGCGATCTCGTCGCGCAGGCTGCCCGGTTCCAGCTGGCCCTGCACGCCCCAGGCCGGCGCGTTCGAGCTGATGGCAATGTACGGGTCCACGCCCTTGCGCAAGTCCCAGGACACCGTGTCCGGGTTGCTGCCGAACCACACCGCGCGCCAGGTGTTGTCGCGCTTGGCCTGCGACCAGGACAGGTCGCCGGTGACGGTCCAGTCCTCGCCGCTCCAGCGGGTCTTCAGGCCGGTGGCGGCCAGGGTCTTGACCTCACCGTAGTTGGCCATGACGTGGTTCACGGTGAGCCCGGAGTTGGCCAGGGTGCCGGCGACCACGTCGTTGTCGACGATCGTGTACGAGGAGCCCGGCGTGGTGTACGGGTTGGCGCCGGACCAGATGCTGTAGGCCCAGTCGTTGAACCAGCTCTGCGCCTGCTGCTCGTCGATCTCGATCCGCGAGTACAGGCCGTCGAGCTTGAGCTCGAAGTCGCCGGACTTCCACTGCAGGGCGCCCATCGCGCCGGTGCGGGTCTGGTCGATCAGCTTGAGCTGGTCGGCCGCGCCCCAGGGCGTGTAGTCCAGGTCGCCGTCGCCGTCCACGTCCATGGCGTTGCTGTCGTCGGTGTAGCCCCAGCTGCCGACCAGCGAGTTGGCGTTCTTCTGCTTCTGGTAGGTCGCGCCCAGGGCCACGGCCAGGTTGTCGTTGACCTTGTGGATCCAGCTGGCGCCGAAGCGGTTGCCCCAGGGGCTGTAGCCTTCCACGTCCTTGCCTTGGTCGTAGTAGACCGCGCCGGCGGTGCCGACGAACTGCGGGCCGCGGTAGTCGAGCGGATCGACCGTGGCCACGTCCACGGTGGCGGCGATGCCGCCGGCGATCAGGTCGGCCGACTGGGTCTTGTAGACCTTCACCTGGGACACGACCTCGGTCGGGAACACCTCCCAGCGCACCGCGCGGGTCGGCTCGGAGGAGGCGATCTCGCGGCCGTTGACCGTGCCCATGGTCATCCGCGGGCCGAGGCCGCGCACGGTGGCCAGGCTGGCGTTGCCGCGGTCGCGGGTGCCGTTGACGCCGGGCAGGCGCACCAGCGCCTCGGCGATGGTCACCGTGGGCAGCTGGCCCATGTTGTCGGCAGCGATCACCTCGACGATGTGGTCGTCGGCCTGCTTGACGTTGATCGACTTCTGCATCGAGGCGCGGGTGCCGGTGACGACCACGCTGTCCAGGGTGGTGGTGCCGGACTCGTCCTGGGCGGCCGGGGCGGCGTCCTGCGCGGCCGCGGCCAGCGGCGCCAGCAGGACCAGGGCGATCGAGGCGGAGAGCAGGTTGCGGACAGACGGACCGGGCCCCACCCGGCCGGCCGGATGGCGGTTGTGATTCGACGGCATGACTTGTTCCCTCCCAGGGACACGTGAACCGGATTGGTTGTGGTGTGCGTCCGTCCCCGGCGCCGGCGCACCGGCGTCGCGGTGCGGAGGGTCGGCATCCAGGGCCGGCGGCGTTGCCCGGCGATCGCCGCGTTCTCCCCCGCGCGATCCCGTTTTTCCGGCCGCGTCCACAATGACCGGCCGATGCAGCGTCGATCAGGAGGGTAGGAAGCGCACCAATTCCAAACAAATGAAATATTCCCAGATATATATCTTCATCTGGAATAGCTTGCCGGCCGCCGCCCCCTATAATTCCGCCCACATTTCCAGGCGGCCCGCATGCCAGATCACTCCAGCGTCCTTCCCCACGCCACCCTGCCGCAGATCCAGGCCCTCGCGGCCGCCGACATGGCCGCGGTCGATGCCCTGATCCGCACCCGCCTGGCCTCGGACGTGGTGCTGATCAACCAGATCGCCGAGCACATCGTCTCGGCCGGCGGCAAGCGCCTGCGGCCGATGCTGGTGGTGCTGGCCGCGCAGGCCGCCGCCGGCGCCGCCGGGCCCGGCGCCGACCGCCACCAGCTGGCGGCGATCGTCGAGTTCATCCACACCTCCACCCTGCTGCACGACGACGTGGTCGATGAATCCGACCTGCGCCGCGGCCGCAGCACCGCCAACGCGATCTGGGGCAACGCCGCCAGCGTGCTGGTCGGCGACTTCCTGTACTCGCGCAGCTTCCAGCTGATGGTCGAGCTGGACCGGATGGAGGTGATGCAGGTACTGGCCGACACCACCAACCGGATCGCCGAGGGCGAGGTGCTGCAGCTGCTGCACGTGCGCAACCCGGACACCGACGAGGCCGCCTACCTGCGGGTGATCGAGCGCAAGACCGCGGTGCTGTTCGCCGCCGGCACCCGCCTGGGCGCGCTGGCCTCCGGCGCCGATGCGGCCGCCCAGCAGGCGCTGTACGACTACGGCATGGCCCTGGGCTACGCCTTCCAGATCGCCGACGACGTGCTCGACTACACCGCCGACGCCGCCGACCTGGGCAAGAACCTCGGCGACGACCTGGCCGAGGGCAAGGCCACCCTGCCGCTGATCCACGCCATCGCCCATTCCGGCGAGGCCGTCCGCCAGCGTCTGCGCGCGATCGTCGAGCACGGCGACGATGAGGCCATGCCCGAGGTGCTGGCCGCGATCCACGCCACCGGCGGGCTGGAATACAGCCGCCAGCGGGCAATCGACTACGCCGCCGCCGCCGAGGCCGCGCTGGCCGGCTTGCCACAATCGCCGGCGCTGGCCGCACTGCGCGGCCTGGCCCGCTACGCGGTCGAGCGCACGCACTAGACCTCGCTGGCCGCCCTCACCGGCAGGCGCCGGTCCTGGCGGCGACCGCCATGGTGGATGCGCCTGCGTGCAACCGGGGACCGACCCCGCGTCCGCTTCCACGGACCGGCGCCCTTCCGCGGACGGTTGCCCGGTCTGGCGGCTGCTACAGGATGCCCAGGCCCGGGATCGTGCTGATCGCGTCCGGATCGAAGCCGGCCAGCGTCGCGAAATGGCGGCCGCGCTCGGTGTAGTCGCGGTAGGCGCCGAAGCTCGGCGCGCCCGGCGACAGCAGGACCACACCCTGTCCATCCAGCAATCCGCGCGCGCGCGCCACCGCATCGGCCAGGTCGGACGCCGCCTCCAGCGCGAACCGTCCCTGCGCCGCCAACGGCGCCAGCAGCGCGTGGATCCGCGGCCCGTTGCCGCCCATCGTCACCACCGCCGCAGGCGCCTCGTCGCGTGCATCCAGCCGCGCCGCGAACTCCGTCCAGTCCAGCCCGCGGTCGTGGCCGCCGAGCAGGATCGCCACCCGCGACCCGCGATGGCAGTCCAGTGCCGCCAGACTCGCATGCGGCGTGGTGCTGATCGAATCGTTGACCCAGGCGATCCCGTCGCGCTCGCCCAGCCACTGCAGCCGGTGCGGCAGGGGCCGGAAATCCAGCGCCGCCGGCGCCAGCGGCGCCGCGTCCAGGCCCAGCGCCTCGATCGCCGCCAGCACCGCGCACAGGTTGCCGCGGTTGTGCCGTCCCGGCAGGGGCACCGCGGCGGTGTCGAACACGAGGGCATCGCCGCGGTACAGCGCATCCCCGCGCAGGTGCCAGCCGTCGGCGCGGTTGAACCACACGATCCGGCTGTCGGGCAGCCGCAAAGCCGCCAGGCGCGGATCGGCCGCATTGAGCACCGCCGTGCGCGGGCGCGCCGCGGTCACCAGCGCCAGCTTGTCCTCGGCGTAGCGCTGCTCGCTGCCATGCCAGTCCAGGTGCTCGGGGAACAGGTTGAGCACCACCGCCACTTCCGGGCGCACGCCGCCGGCGGCCACGTCGCCGGTCTGGTAGCTGGACAGCTCGATCGCCCAGAACTCCGGCGCCTTGCCGTCCGCCGCCGCTTCGGGCACGTCCAGCAGGGGCAGGCCGATGTTGCCGGCCAGCGCGGTGCGGTGGCCGCCTGCGCGCAGCAGGTGGGCCAGCAGCGAGGTCGTGGTGCTCTTGCCCTTGGTCCCGGTGACGCACACCGTGCGCGCCTGCGGATGCCCGGCGAACCACAGCGCGGTGCCGCCCAGGAACACCGTCCCGCGCGCGGCCGCGGCCTGCGCTTCGGGCCGGTACGGGCTGATGCCCGGCGACTTCACCACCACCTCGAAGCCGGCCAGCGCCTCGGCATCGGCCACGGTGCGCGTGGCCAGCAGCGGATCGCCCAGCGTCGCCGCCTCGGCGGCCTCGGCCTGGCTGCAGAACAGGGTCAGCGGCAGCGCCGGCAACGCCGCGCGGATCGCGCGCCAGGCCGCGCGGCCCTCGCGCCCCCAGCCCCACAGCGCGACCCGCCTGCCCTCAAGCTGCGAAATTCGCACGCACCCGCTCCCACACGGCCGCCGGGACGCGGTGCTCGCCTTCCAGCGCCAGCAGGGGCTCCAGCGCCAGTTCCGCCGGGTCCAGCTGCGGCCGGATCTCGCGCGCGAAGCGGGCCACCAGCGCGTCCTCGCGCCACTCGGCGCGCTCGGCCAGCTGCGCCATCGCCGCGCGCGACTCGCGGCCCTCGCCCACGCACTCGAACGGCTTGTGGTCCTGGAACTCCAGCAGGGCGTCGAACCCCGGCGCCTGGCCGGCGTCGTCGAGCAGGTTGCGGCCGAAGATCCGCACCAGCCGGGTCTTGGGCATGAACGGCGCCAGCGCCAGGAACACGAAGTGGCACTTCGGGCACAGCCCGCACCAGCGTTGCGCCGGCTTCTCGCCGAGGATGTGGAAGTTGCGGTTGCAGCTGGAGAAGTGGGCGTCGTAGTGGTCGTTCTTTGCGAACTGCCGGGCCACCGCCAGTTCCGACAAGGGCCGCAGCAGCGAGTAGTAGTGCAGGTCGGCCGCTACCGCGCGCTCGACGTGTTCGCCGAAGGCCTGCTCGAACGCCCAGCCCTTGGACCACTGGTGGTTCACTTCGCCCGTACCGGGAATCAGGCTGCCGTAGCTGGCCGAGCGCTCGTTGGAGAACGCCACCTGGCCGGCGCCGGTGAGCAGCGCGGCCAGGACCAGGATCGCCGAGTTCACCGCGGTCACCGGGATGTGGCCGTTGTACGCGCCCTGGCGGTTGATCTCGAACAGCGCCGGCGCCAACGCGCGGCCGATGTTGAGGGTCGGCAGGCCGGTGCGCTCAGCGCAGGTGCGGATCAGCTGCGAGCCGCCGACCCAGGCCACGGTCTGGTCCACGCCCGCCGCGCGCAGCGCCTCGATGCTGACCAGCGAATCCTTGCCGCCGCCGATCGCCACCATCGCGCGCGGCGCCAGCCCCAGCGCCGGTGCGGCGGCCAGACCTTCGCCGCCCTCGCTTGGGAACCGGATCCGCCCGTGCAGGTCCAGGCCGTTGCGGTAGGCGAACTCGCCCAGGCCGTTGAGGTAGACCTGCTCCAGCAGCCGCGCGGTGGCCGCGTCGATGGCGTAGCCGTCGATCCGGATCCGCGGCGGCACCGCGGCCTTGTAGTAGCTGACGCCGGCGATCAGGTGCAGCAGGCGCAGGGCCCGCCCCACCGCCGCCGCGCGCACGCCCTCCAGGGCGAAGGGCGCGCCGGGCACGGTCACCGTCTCCACCAGTTCGGGGCCGTCGTCGAAGGCGTAGGCCAGCTCGGCCACGCCGGTGGCGGGATCGAAGCCGCAGCGGACGAAGCGGAAGGTCTGGATGGCGTGTCGGTCGAAAAAGGTCATGCAGGATCCGTGGTGGAACAGGCCTGCCGGCGCAGGTAGCGGCGGCAGATCGGGAGAGCGGAGGCATAGGCCGGCACGCTGCCGGCGATCAGGGCCGCCAGCGTAGCGCCAAGCACGACCGAAGGCAGCCACCGCCAGAGTTCGCGCCAGGACATGGCCGGGGTGGCGTCCAGCCAGCGGTCGATGCCGGCGCTGGCCGGCAGCCACAGGGCCACCGCCAGCGGGTACAGCGCCAGCGCCAGGACGGTCGCGCGCGCGGCCATCCCCGCCGGCCGCCAGCGCCGGCCCGCGGCGGCGGCGCGGCGATGCCAGGCGGCCAGCAGCCAGGCCGCACCAGCGGCGGCCAGGGCTCCGCTCGGACTCCAGACCAGCGCCGTGCGCAGGTTGCCGGCGTGCAGATCGCCGTCCAGCACCAGCGCCGAGGCCGCCAGGTGTCCGAGTACGGTCACCGCCGCCCCTGACAGGACCGCGGCCAGCGACAGCTCAGCCCGCGGCCCCATCGGCATGGTCCAGCACGTCCTCGACCGGCAGGGCGCGCAGGTTGTAGCCGCTGGCCATGGAATGACCGTAGGCACCAGCGTCGGCGATCAGCATCACGTCGCCCGGCGCGGTGGCCGCCGGCAGGCGGCGGTGCTTGCCGAACAGGTCGCTGGACTCGCAAATCGGGCCGACCACATCGAACACGCCGCCGGCCGGCGCGTCCAGCCGCTGCAGGTTGGCGATGTCGTGCCAGGCGTCGTACATGGCCGGGCGCACCAGCGCGTTCATGCCCGCGTCCAGGCCGACCCGGCGCACGCCGTCCTTCTCCACCACCTGGGTACAGCGGGCCAGCAGGACGCCGGCCTCGGCGACCAGGAAGCGGCCCGGCTCGATCACCAGCCCGAACGCCGGATGCACCTGCCTGACCTCGGCCAGGCCCGCGGCCCAGGCCTCGAGGTCGAACGGCTCGTCGTCGGCGCTGTACGGGATCGGCAGGCCGCCGCCGAGGTCGAGCGTGGCCACGGTGCCGATCCGGCGGGCGAAGCCGGCCAGCTCGTCGCACATCAGCCGCCAGTGGCCGATGTTGTCCACCCCGCTGCCCAGGTGCGCGTGCAGGCCGGTGACGGTCACCCCCAGCGCGCGTGCGGCGTCGGTGAACTCGTCCACCCGCGCCGCCGCCAGGCCGAACTTGGCGTCCTTGCCGCCGGTGTTGACCTTCTGATGGTGGCCGTCGCCGTGGCCCAGGTCGATCCGCAGCCAGACCGAGCGGCCGCGGAAGGTCTCCGGCCAGTTCCGCAGCAGCTCGACGTTGTCGATGGTGACGGTCACGCCCAGGGCGAAGGCCTGCTCGTATTCCTCGCGCGGAGCGAAGCTGGGGGTGAACAGCACCCGCGCCGGATCCAGCCGCGGCAGGGTGGCGAACACGTGCCGCAGTTCGCCCAGCGACACGCACTCCAGGCCGAAGCCTTCCTCCACCAGCGCCGTCAGGATCGCCGGGTGCGGGTTGGCCTTGATCGCGTAGTAGCGGCGGTCGACCGCCGCCACCGCCTTGAGCTGGCGGGCGCGCCCGCGCACCGTCGGCAGGTGGTAGACGTAGCGCGGGGTGCCGGCCTGGGCCAGCTGCAGCAGGCGCTCGCGCTCGTGCTGCCACCACGGCTGCGGCCGCGGCCGCACCGCGCCGTTGAGCTCGCGCCAGCGCGGGCCGAACACCTCGGTCTCCAGCACCGGCATCGCGCCGCTGTCGATCAGCGCCGCGTGCAGCTGCGGCAGCAGGCCGTCGGCGTCGGCCTCGTCGATCACGAAGGTCAGGTTCAGGTCGTTGGACGACTGCGAGATCATGTGGACGCGTTCATGGCCGAAGCTCGAGAACACCTCCGAGAGCTTGTGCAGCAGCGAGCGCATGCCGCGCCCGACCAGGGTGATCGCCGCGCAGGGCACGATCACCTTGACCCGGCCGATCTTCTCCAGGTCGCCGGCCAGGGCCGCCAGCACGTTCTCGCTGAGCAGGTTCTCGTTCGGGTCCAGCGACACGGTGACGTTGGTCTGCGAGGTGCCGATCATGTCCACCGACAGCCCGTGCTTGCGGAACAGCCCGAACACGTCGGCCAGGTAGCCGACCTGCTGCCACATGCCGATGTCCTCCACGGACACCAGGACCACGCCGTTGCGGCGACTGATCGCCTTCACCCCGGGCACGGTCGCCGCGCTGCGGTCGATGGTGGTGCCCGGCAGCTCGGGACGCTCGGTGTCCAGGATCGCCATCGGCACGCCGGAGTCGCGGCAGGGCTTGATCGAGCGCGGGTGCAGCACCTTGGCGCCGGTGGTGGTGATCTCCTGGGCCTCGGCGTAGCCCAGGCGGCTGAGCAGGCGCGCGTCGGGCACCTCACGCGGGTTGGCGCTGAACATGCCCGGCACGTCGGTCCAGATCTCCACCTTCGAGGCGCCCAGCAGGGCGCCGAAGTAGGCGGCCGAGGTGTCCGAGCCGCCGCGGCCGAGGATCGCGGTGCCGCCGTCCTGGTGGCGCGAGATGAAGCCCTGGGTGATCAGCATGCGCGCGGGCTGGGCGGCGAAGCGCGCGCGCCAGGCGTCGTCGGCCTGCCACTGGCAGTTCACCGACAGCCGCCGCGTCCACTCGCTCTGGCTGGCCTGCGGCGGCAACGCGTCGAGCCAGTCGCGCGCATCCATCCAGCCGAAATCCAGGCCGCAGGCGTGCAGGTAGGCCGCGCCGAGGGTGGAGGACAGCAGTTCGCCCTGGCCCAGCACTTCGGCCTGCCAGTCGAGCGGCCGCGCGGCCGCGCGCGGATCGGCGAGCAGGCCGTGCAGGGCGGCCAGGCGTTCGCCCAGGACCGCGTCGGCGTCCAGTTCGAGCTCGGCCAGGAATTCGCGGTGGCGCGCCTCGAGCGCGGCCACACGCGCGGCACTGTCGGCGGCGCCGTCGGCGATCGCGGTCAGTTCGTTGGTCACCCCGGACAGCGCCGAGACCACCACCAGCACCCGCCCGCCGGTCTGCTCGGCACGCTGTTTGGCCAGTTTGCCGATCGTGTCCCAGCGGTGGCGGCGCGACACCGAGGTGCCGCCGAACTTGAGGACGATCCAGCCGCCCGAAGCGGCGTTGTGCAAAGGCGAAACTGCGGACATGGAGTGTTGTGGGGACCGCCCGACCACCGGGCATGAACCGGCGATTCTAAGCGCAATCGCGAGGCCGAAGCGGTGCAGGGGAACGCCGCGCGGAGGGTCACATCGGCAACCATTGGCGAAGGCCGGCACACCGCGCTGCGACGATCCCCGTCACTTCGGGCTGGTACCCTCGCCCACCTCCCCCGACCAGGATTCCACGCCATGGCCCTGCGCCCGTTCGTCCAGGTGGACGTGTTCGCCGATCGCCCCGGCGCCGGCAATCCGCTGGCGGTGCTGCCCGACGCCCGCGGCCTGGACGAGGCGGCGATGCAGGCGATCGCGCGCTGGACCCGGCTGCCGGAGACCACCTTCGTGTTCCCGCCGACGCGGCCTGGCGCCAGCTATGGCATCCGCATGTTCAGTCCGAAGAAGGAAGTGCCGTTCGCCGGCCACCCCAGCGTCGGCACCGCGCACGTGGTACTCGAGGCCGGCCTGGCCGAGCCGCGCGACGGCCTCCTTTTGCAGGAAGGCATCGCCGGCCTGCTGCCTCTGCGGGTGGACGCTGCCGGCGGCGTGCGCCGGATCGCGATCCGCACCCCGCGCGCGCAGCTGGTCGAGACCGCCGACGCCCGCGGCGCGCGCATGGCCGAGGCCCTGGACTGGCTGCCGACCGGCGAACTGCCGCCGGCGCTGATGGACGGCGGCCGCCGCTGGTGGATCGCCGAGGCCCGCGACGAGGCGAGCCTGCGCAACGCCCAGCCGGACTGGGATGCGATCGCCGCGCTGGCCCGCGCGACCGAGAGCATGGGCGTGCTCGCCTTCGCCCGCTGCCACGGCAGCGACTACCAGGTCGCCGCGCGCGCCTTCGTCGGCGGCCCGGCCATCTTCGAGGACGCCGCCTCCGGCGCGGCCAACGCGACCCTGGCCGCCTGGCTGGCCCTGCGCGGTGCCCTGCCCGGCCGCGACGGCCGCTACCGGGTCAGCCAGGGGCGCGAGGTCGGCCACGACGCGCGCCTGGACATGCGCGTGGATGCCGACGGCGAGGTCTGGTCCGGCGGCCAGGTGGTCAGCGTGGTCCGCGGCCAGATCGACTGGCCGTAACCCGGCACCGGGCTCGGACCCGCTCGGCGGGCGTCAGCGGTCGTTCTTCAGGTACTGAAGGAACGGATCGTCCTTGTCCAGCACCACCACGCCCTGGCCGTCGGCGAACGAGGCGCGGTAGGCCTCCAGGCTGCGGTAGAACGCGTAGAACCCCGGGTCCGCGCCCGCGGCCTGCGCGTACAGCCGCGCCGCCTGCGCATCGCCCTCGCCGCGCAGGCGCTGCGCGTCGCGCTCGGCCTCGGCCACGATCACCGCCTGGTCGCGGTCGGCCTGCGCCCGTACGGTGCGCGCCTGCTCCTCGCCCTCGGCACGCAGCGCGCTGGCCACCTGCTTGCGCTCGGCGCGCATGCGGTCGTAGACCTGCTTGATCACGTCGCTGTCGGTCGGCAGGTCGATCTGCTTGAGGCGGATGTCGACGATCCGCATGCCCAGGGTGATCGCGCCGCGGTTGATGCTCTCCAGCTGCTTGGCGATCACCTCGCTGCGGTCGCCGGACACCAGCTGGGTCAGGGTGCGGGCGTTGATCTCGTTGCGCAGGGAGTCCTTGATGATCGGCGCCAGGCGGTCGCCGGCCGCGCTCTCGTCGCCGCCGGTGGCGCGGTAGAACGCGCGCACGTCGTCGATGTAGCCGATCGCCACGAAGTCCACGCTGACGTCCTTGCGCTCCGAGGTCAGGTAGCGCTCGGGCGAGAAGTCGACCAGGCTGAAGCGGCGGTCGAACACCCGCGCCGTCTCCACCAGCGGCCACTTGAAGTGCAGGCCCGGGCCGATGTCGGTGCGGGCCACCCGGCCCAGGTTGAGGACCAGGCCGACCTGGTCCTCGCGGACCACGTAGACCGAGCCGAGCAGGCCCAGCAGGGCGGTGACCGCCAGGGCGATCCAGAGGGGATATTTCATCGGGACGCCTCCTCGCGGCCGGTGCGCTGCGGATCACGGGTACCGCTGCGCAGCGGCTCCGGGCTGCTCTCGATCGCCGGCAGCAGGGACTCGGCCACCGCCGCGGGGGCGGCGGGCACCGGAGCGGCGCTGCTTGCGCCGGCCATCGGCACGTAGATCAGCTGGCGGCTGTCGCCGCCGACCACCTTGCGGTTGCGGGCCAGCACGTCCTGCACGGTCTCCAGCCACAGGCGCTTGCGGGTCACCTCAGGCGCGGCGGCGTACTGCTCGCGCAGCAGGCCGAAGCGGGCCACGTCGCCCTCGGCCTGCGCGATCTTGGCCGCCTTGTAGCCCTCGGCCACGGTCCGGCGGCGGGCCGCCTCGCCGCGCGACTCGGGCACGACCTTGGCCGCGTAGGCGCGGGCCTCGTTGATCAGCTGGTCCTTGATCTGCTGGGCGCTGTTGACCTCGTCGAAGGCCGGCTTGACCTCCTCGGGCGGGCGCGCGTCCTGCAGGTTCAGCTCGGTCACCACCAGGCCGGTGCGGTAGGCGTCCAGCGAGGCCTGCAGCTGCTCGGAGGCGCTGACCGACAGCGGGCCGCGGGCGCCGAGCACGGTGTCCAGGGTGGCCCGGCCGACCTGCTCGCGGACCACGCTCTGGGCCACCTGCTCCAGCACCCGGTCGGCGTCGCGCGAGCCGAACAGGTACAGCCGCGGGTCGCCGACCCGGTACTGCACGTTCATGGCCACGTTGACGATGTTCTCGTCGCGGGTCAGGACCGGCACGGTGTTGCTGAAAGTCTTGATCTGGGTGGCGTTGACCTTGACCACCCGCTCGATCGGCCACGGCCACTTCAGGTTCGGGCCGGGCTGCATCACCCGGGCGAACTGGCCGAAGCGCAGGACCACGCCGCGCTGCTGCTCGCCGACCAGCTGGAAGCTGGTCAGGACCACCAGTAGGGCCACGCCCAGCAGCACCCAGCGGCCGATGCCGCCACCGCCGCCATTGCCGCCGAACAGGTCGCGCAGGCGGTCCGGCAGGCCGCCCAGGCCACCGCCGCCACCCGAGGGCCGGCGCGGCGGCCAGGGGTTGCGCCGGTTGTTGTCGGGGGAGTCGCCGCCCTTGCCGGGGGTATTCCAGACCATGAAAGCTCCGAGGTGAGGGGTCCTGGCCGCGGCATGCGCGCGGACCGGGTCGCGGCCCGATTCTAGCAAGACCGTACGGTATGGCCGGAATGCCTGAAGCAATGGCCGGCCGCACCGCTCCCGGCCCGGAAAAGACGAAGGCCCGCCGGAGCGGGCCTTCGCGGCGCGGCGCGTGCGCCGGCCTCAGTGGTGGTGGCCGCCGTCGCCGTGGACGTGGCCGTGCTCCAGCTCCTCGGCCGCGGCCTCGCGGACCTCGACGATCTCCACGTCGAAGTGCAGGTCCTTGCCGGCCATCGGGTGGTTGAGGTCGACGTCGACCACGCTGTGGCCGACCTTGACCACGGTCACCGCGCGCGGGCCGAAGTTGGTCTGCAGCACCACCTGCATGCCCGGCTGCAGCTTCGTGTTGCCGAAGTGCTTCTTGGGGATGCGCTGCTCCAGGCCCTCGCGGCGCTCGCCGTAGGCCTCGGCCGCGGCCACGTCGACGCTGAAGCTATCGCCGGCGGCCTTGTCCTGCATCGCCGCCTCCAGGCCCGGGATGATGTTGCCGTGGCCGACCAGGATCGCGATCGGCTCGCGGTCCTTGGAGCTCTCCAGCGGCTCCTGGCCGACTTCGGAGACGGTGTAGTGGAAACGGACGACGCGGTCTTTTTCGATCTTCATGCGCAACTCGGTACGGGCCGCCAGCGAAGGACGGCGGAGGGGCGGCTTGTCGGCCGCGAGGGGACGCGGCCATGATGGCCGCCATGAGTACGGACCGGCATTATCCCGCCCCGCCCCCGGCCATGCCAGCCGTGCCCACCCGCGCCGCGGCGGCCCTGCTGGCGGCGATCGCCCTGGCCGGCTGCGGCCGCGAGGCGGTGCGGCCGGCCGCCGCGTCCGCCCGGACCTGGCCGCAGGTGGCCCCGGCCGACCCGGCCGCCGCCAACGCGGTCACCCTGCGCGCCCTGAGCCTGGTCGGCACCCCCTACCGCTACGGCGGCAATACCCCGGACTCTGGCTTCGACTGCAGCGGGCTGGTCAATTATGTGTACCGGGACATGCTCGACCTGCGCCTGCCGCGCAGCTCGCGCGAGCTGGCCGCGGTGCAGGGAGCGAAGCTGGGGCCGGACCGGCTGGCCAGCGGCGACCTGGTGTTCTTCGGCAGCCGCGGCGAGGTCAGCCACGTCGGGATCTACGTCGGCGAGGGGCGTTTCGTGCATGCCCCGAGCAGCGGCGGCACGGTCCGCCTGGACCGCCTGGATGGGGCCTACTGGAAGGACCACTACAGCGGCGCCAAACGCGTCCTGCGCTGAAAGTGGGACAGGCCTCACATTTGAATTCACGAAAAAATAACTTTTTCTGAACATCAAGACAGCGTGAAGTGGGCATGATCGCCCGATCGTTTTTTTTGTGACTGCCGCGTGACGACCGAAGACCTGCACCCAGGCCTGCCTGCCGCCACCCCAGCCCGCCCGCCCCGGGCGCTGCGCTCCCTCCTTCTCCTGGCGCTGGCCGCGCCGGCGGCGCCACTGCTGGCCGCCCCCGCGCCCGAACCGGCCCCGGTCGTTCCGGAAACCATCGCCGCCGCGCCGCTGGCCGCCGACCCGTCGCCGGAACCGGCCGCGGTGATCGCCCTGCCGGCACCACCGGCTTCCGCTTCCGCCCGTCCCACGGTCGCCGCCCGTGCCGCCGCGCCTGGCCCCGCACCGGCCGCCTCCGGCCTGCGCCAGAAGGCCGATGCCGCCGCCAACGCCACCCTGGCCGCCTTGCTGCCGCACCTGGCCGGTAGCGACAGCCTGCCGCTGCTGGACCGCTCGGCCATGTTCGCCGGCGACATCAGCCGCCTGCTGGCGGCCTACGACCTCACCCAGGGCGTGCCGGCGCAGGCCACGGCCGCCGCCGGCGAGGGCCGCGTGCAGCAGGTGCTGAAGGCGGCCACGGCCCTGATCGGCACCCCCTACCGCTGGGGCGGCACCTCGACCGACGGCTTCGACTGCAGCGGCCTGGTCGGCTACGTGTTCCGCAACGCGCTGGGCATCGAGCTGCCGCGGGTGTCGCGCGAGATGGCGGCCAAGGCCGATGCCGAACTGATCCGCGACCGCGACCAGCTCACCCCGGGCGACCTGGTGTTCTTCGGCCTGCGCGGCCGGGTCAACCACGTCGGCATCTACGTCGGCGACGGCCAGTTCCTGCACGCGCCCAGCCGCGGCAAGGACGTGCGCGTGGACAGCCTGGCCAGCGGCTACTGGAGCAACCGCTTCATGCAGGCGCGCCGGGTCGCGATGTAACGGCACCCGCCGCGACGCCTGCCGACGAAGGCCGCCTCCGGGCGGCCTTCGCGCTTTCCGTGGGTGGCGAAGGCTGGCGCGAACGCGGCGGGCCGGCGATGCTGCCGGCTTCCCCGCTGTCATCGCCGCCATGCGCCATCGCCTGCTGCTGTCCTGCTGCCTGCTGCTTTCCTCCACCGCCGTCCAGGCACGGGCCGATGCCGCGGATCCACCGCCGCCGCACCGCACCCTCTACCGCAACGCCGTCCTGATCGACGGCACCGGAGCGCCGGCGCGGCCGGGCACCGGCCTGCTGGTCGAAGGCGAGCGGATCGTCGCCATCCAGGCCGACACCGCGCCGGTGGCCGACGGCGTGGAAGTGGTCGACCTGCACGGCCAGTACGTGATCCCCGGCCTGATCGACACCCACGTCCACCTGGCCACCCCGCCCGATACCGCCCAGGCCACGGCTTCGCTGCGGCGACAGCTCTATTCCGGGGTCACCGCGGTGCGCAGCATGGCCGACGACGTGCGCAACGTCGGCGAGCTGGCGCGGCAGGCGCTGGTCGGCGAGATCCCCGCGCCGGACATCCACTACGCCGCGCTGATGGCCGGGCCGGGGTTCTTCGAGGATCCGCGCACGATCGCCGTCACCCGCGGCCGGGTGCCCGGCCGGACACCGTGGATGCAGGCCATCGACGCCGACACCGACCTGGTCCAGGCCGTGGCCCTGGCCCGCGGCACCTCGGCCAGCGGGATCAAGCTCTATGCCGACATGCCCGGGCCGCGGCTGGCGGCGATCACCGCCGAGGCCCACCGCCAGGGCATCCCGGTGTGGGCGCACGCGGCGGTGTTCCCGGCGATGCCGGCCGACGACGTGGACGCCGGGGTCGACGTGATCTCGCACAGCTGCCCGCTGGCCTACCAGGCCTCGCCGCGCAAGCCGGCGACCTACCACGAGCGCACCCCGGTGGACGAATCGGCGTTCGCCGGGGCGATGCCGGCACAGATGGTCGAGTTGTTCGCGCGGATGGCCGAGCGCGGGATCATCCTCGACGCCACCAACCTGGTGTACCTGCGCCACGTCGAAGAGTACGCCCGCGACCGCCAGGGCCCACCGCCGCGCTGCAGCGCCAAGCTCACCTTGCGCCTGACCGCGCAGGCCTTCCGCCAGGGCGTGGCGATCTCCAGCGGCACCGACGGCGACAACCCGCCCGAAGCGCCGTTCCCTTCGCTGCACGACGAACTGGAGCTGCTGGCCGGCCCGGTCGGGATGCCGCCGCTGGAGGTGATCCGCGCCGCCACCGCGACCGCCGCCCGCGCCCTGGGCCAGCAGGCCGAGCGCGGCACGCTGGAGCCGGGCAAGCTCGCCGACTTCGTGGTCCTGGCCGGGGATCCTTCGCGCGACATCGGCCAGCTGCGCAGCGTCACCGCCACGGTCAAGCGCGGCGTGCGCCATCCGCGGGCGGAGTTCGAGGCCGGCCGCCAGCGCGCGGAGTGAAGGCGGCGGCGCGCGCCGGGATCAGGGCGGCCGGGATCAGGAGCGGGCGCGGCCGGCCTGCGGGTCGCCGCCTTCGTCCTGCTCGATGCCGACGTTGCTCGAGGCACGGTCGTAGGTCGCGCGGTCGAGCAGGCCGGTCTCCTTGGCCACCAGCACCGGCACCAGCATCTGCCCGGTGACGTTGGTCATGGTCCGCATCATGTCGAGGACCCGGTCGATCGCGACCAGATAGCCGATGCCTTCCAGCGGCAGCCCGGCCGCGCTCAGCACCAGGGTTACCATCACGATCGCCGTGCCCGGCACCCCGGCGGTGCCGAAGCTGCCCAGCACCGAGGCCAGCAGGATCACGAAGTACTGGTTCACCGACAGGTCCAGGCCGAAATACTGGGCCACGAACACGCTGGTCAGCGCCGGGTAGATCGCGCCGCAGCCGTCCATCTTGATGCTCGCGCCCAGCGGCACGGCGAACGCGGCGTAGTCCCGGTCCACGCCCAGGTTGTGGGTGACGCTGCGCAGGGCCACCGGCATCGAGGCGAAGCTCGACGAACTGACGAACGCCACCTGCATGCCCGGCGCGGCGCCGCGGAAGAACTTCAGCGGGTTCAGCCCGTGCGCGAGCAGAAGGCCGCCGTAGGTCAGCACGATGTGCAGGGCGCAGGCCAGGTACAGGGCGAACACGAAGCTGCCCAGCGGCAACAGCTTCTCGAAGCCGTAGCTGCCGACCAGCCCGGCGATCAGGCCGAAGGTGCCCAGGGGGGTCATCTCCAGCACGAAGCGGGTGACCTGGACCATCGCCTCGCTGGCCTCGCCGGCCAGGGCGCGCAGCTTCGCGGTGCGCTCGCCCAGCTTGACCAGGGCGAAGCCGAGCAGGCCGGCGAAGAAGATCACCTGCAGGATCTTGCCCTCGGCCAGGGCCTTGAACGGATTGGACGGGACCACGTCCAGCAGCACCTGCACCGGCGTGGGCACCTCGCGCACCTGGTAGTCGGCGGCCATCTCCAATCCGCTCAGGCCGTGGCCGGGCTTGAGCACCAGGCCCACCGCCAGGCCCACGCACACCGCCAGCGCGGCGGTCGCCGCGAACCACAGGAAGGTGCGCCCGCCCAGCGCCGCCACCGACTTCTGTCCGTGCAGGGAAGCCACCGCATGGATCACCGCGAACAGCACCAGCGGCACCGCGATCATCCGGATCAGGGTCACGTAGACCGTGCCCAAGGGCCCGAACCAGGTCTGCGCCGCCGGCCCCAGCAGCCAGCCGGCCAGCGCGCCGAGCACGAAGCCGGCGAGCACGCGCTGCCAGAAGGGGATGGCCAGCCAGGCCTTGACCAGGTTCATCGTCGATCCGCGGTTGCGTGGAGCCGGCACCATACTCCGGCGCGCCGGCGCTGGCGACGACGCCGCTGGAACGCGCCCGTGTCATCGGCACGACATTGCCGCGACGGCATAATACCGGCCTTCCTCCACCGCGCCGGCCGCAGGCAGGCCCGCGGCGCCTCCGCGCCCGCAGCTGCCCGGCACGCGCTCCTGCCGGATCCACGATGTCCCGTTCCCGCGTCCTGCCGAACCGCACTCCGCTCGTCCTGTCCCTCGGCGCCTTCTGCACCGCCCTGCTCGGCGGCTGCGCCACTTCCGCCACCGCACCTGCGGCCGCACCCGCTGCGATCGCCGTCCCGGTCCCGGCCGTGGCCCATCCTGGCGGCGAGACCCCGCAGTGGTGGTACCGCCAGGGTGCGGCCCGGGCCGCCGGCAACGGCGCGATGGCCGGCAAGGCGAAGAACGTGATCCTGTTCCTCGGCGACGGCATGAGCCTGACCACCGTGGCCTCCGCGCGCATCCTCGACGGCCAGCGCCGCGGCGGCCCGGGCGAGGAGAATCTGCTGAGCTGGGAGCGCTTCCCCGCCACCGCCTTCAGCAAGACCTACAACACCGATTCGCAGACTCCCGACTCGGCCGGCACCATGACCGCCATCACCACCGGGGTGAAGAGCCACATGGGCGCGATCGGGGTCTCGGCCGGCGACCGCCACGACTGCGCCGACAGCCTCGGCAAGGCGCGCCTGACCTGGCTGCAGCTGGCCGACAGCGCCGGCCTGGCCACCGGCATCGTCAGCACCGCGCGCCTGACCCACGCCACTCCGGCCGCCACCTGGGCGCACTCGCCCGACCGCAACTGGGAGAACGACACCGACCTGCCGCCCGAGGCAGTGGCTGCCGGCTGCACCGACATCGCCCGGCAGATGGTGGCCACGCCCTACGGCCGCGGCCCGCAGGTGCTGCTGGGCGGCGGCCGCGGCGAGTTCACCCCGGTGGAAGCGCGCGACCCGGAATACGACGACAAGGTCGGCCAGCGCCTGGACGGCCATGACCTGGTGGCCGAATGGAAGGCCGCCCATCCCGGCGGCGCCTACGTCTGGAATCGCGAGCAGCTGCAGGCGGCCAAGGATGCGCCGGCGGTGTTCGGCCTGTTCGAGCCCGACCACATGCAATACGACCACGACCGCGACCACGCCGCCGAGCCCTCGCTGGCCGAGCTCACCGCCGAGGCGATCCGGCGCCTGTCGCGCGATCCCGACGGCTTCGTGCTGATGGTCGAGGGCGGGCGGATCGACCATGCCAACCACGAGGGCAACGCCTTCCGCGCCCTGGACGAGACCATCGCCCTGTCCGAGGCGGTGCGCACCGCGGCGGAGATGACTTCGGCCGACGACACCCTGATCCTGGTCACCGCCGACCATTCGCACACGCTCAACTTCGTCGGCTACCCGGTGCGCGGCAACCCCATCCTGGGCAAGGTCCGCGGTGCCGGCGAGGATGGCGGCAGCCCCGACTACGCCCGCGACCTGACCGGCCTGCCCTACACCACCCTCAGCTACGCCAACGGCCCGGGCCACACCGGCGCCAGCAACCGCCAGCCGGCCGGCCCCAAGCGCCACCTGCACGCACCGAGCAGCGCCGAGGCTGCCGAAGGCCGCCCCGACCTGATCGACGTGGATACCGAGGCGCCAGATTACCTGCAGGAAGCCCTGGTGCCGCTGAAGTCCGAATCGCACGGCGGCGAGGACGTGGGCATCTGGGCCCGCGGCCCCGGCAGCGAGGCGGTGCGCGGCACGGTCGAGCAGAACACGATCTACCACTTCATCGTCCAGGCCACGCCCCGGTTGCGCGCGCGGCTGTGCGCGGCCGGTACCTGCGACACCAATGGCGTGCCGGTGGAACTGCCGCAGCCGGTGGAGTTCCAGCAGGAGCGTTGAGGGAGCATCGTCGCACCCTCAGGCGGGAGCCGGTGTCTGGAGTAGGAGCGCTGGCTTCGGGTGGGGCTGGCGTGCTTCTGTTGGTTGGAAGCAAAAGCGCTGGCTTCGGACTGGGCCGCCGTGCCTGGGGCCTGCGGTGCACCGCTCGGGCGGGCCTCCTGCCCGCAACTCGCGGCCGTGGCACGTCCCTGTGCCACTTGCCCCGCAGACCCAAGGCACGACGGCCTCTGCGGACTTGGAGTTCACCGCTTCTGGTGCTTCTGCTCTTCAGGCTTCTGTGCGCCTTCCCCACTCCCGTCGTCCCGGCGAACGCCGGGACCCAGTGTCTTTGCTTCCCTTGTAGGAGCCGGTCTTGCCGGCGACCGCCATGGTGGATGCGTCTGCGTGAAACCGGGTGCCAGTGATCCGTCCGCCTCCACGGTCGCCGGCGCTTCTCCACGGACGAATGTCCGGTCTCCCGGCTCCTACAGATGTGGAGCAAGGCAAAGGCGCTGGGTCCCGGCGTTCGCCGGGACGACGGTCGGGCCCTCAGAACGGCTTGGCCAGCACCAGCCAGACGATCGCCAGCAGGGCCAGCACCGGCAGTTCGTTGAAGATCCGCAGCGCCTTCGACGAAGGCAGGCCGCGGCCCTTGTCCAGGCCCTTCACCCAGCGGCCGGCGACTATGAAGTGCGCCAGCAGCAACGCCACCAGGGCGAGCTTGGCGTGCAGCCAACCGGCCGGCGAACCGACCATGGTCGGGAACCCGTCGACCACCCGGTAGCCCAGCCACAGCACCACGCCCAGCAACGCCGCCAACCCGAACATGGTGTGGCCGAACCGGTACAGCCGCCGCCCCATCAGCGCCAGCCGCGCCCGCACCGCCGGTTCCTCGCCGGCCTCGGCCAGGTTGACCAGGATCCGCGGCAGGTAGAACACGCTCGACATCCAGGCGACGACGAACAGCAGGTGGAACGACTTCACCCAGAGATACGTGGCGTACATGCGCGGCGGCCTGCGGCTAGGATGTGCGGATTCTCGGCGATATCGACCCGATGACCAAGACCTACGACCACGCCTACTTCGAGCACTGGTACCGCGGCCAGAACATCCAGGATCCGCGCCGGCTCGCGCGCAAGGTCGCGCTGGCGGTGGCCACCGCCGAGTACTACCTGGAGCGGCCTGTCCGCAGCGTGCTCGACATCGGCTGCGGCGAAGGCGCCTGGCGCGCGCCCTTGCTGAAGCTGCGGCCCAGGGCGCGCTACCTCGGCTTCGACAGCAGCGAATACGCCATCGCCCGCCACGGCGCCCGGCGCGACCTGCACCTCGCCCGCTTCGGCGATTTCGCCTGGCTGCGCCCCTGCGCGCCGGTGGACCTGCTGGTCTGCGCCGACGTGCTGCACTACCTGCCCAGCCGCGAACTGTCCCGGGGGCTGCCCGGCCTGGCCGAACTGTGCGGCGGCGTGGCCTTCCTGGAGACCTTCGCCGCCGAGGACGAATTCGAGGGCGACACGGTCGGCTTCCAGCCGCGCAAGGCGGCGTGGTACCGACGCCGGCTGGAAGCGGAGGGCTTCGCCGCAATCGGCTCGCACTGCTGGCTCGGCCCGGCGCTGGCCGGCAGCGCCGCGGCGCTGGAGCGCGCCTAGCGCTAACCGGCTCCTACAGGAGCGTGCGGCGCTGCGACCAGGCCTGGATGATGCGCTCGATCGCCGCCACGCCATCGGTCAGCGCCGCCGGGCCCGGCTGCAGGATCAGCGGCGACTTGATCTCGTGCAGCTCGCCGTCGCGCACCGCCGGGATCGCGTCCCAGCCCGGACGCGCTGCCACCTGCTCCGGACGGAACTTCTTGCCGCACCACGAACCGAGGACGATGTCCGGCGCCCGCGCCACCACCGCCGCGCCGTCGGCCAGGATCCGCGCCCGCGCCAAAGGTTCGCCCGACAGTTCCGGGAAAACGTCCTCGCCGCCGGCGATCCGCACCAGCTCGGCCACCCACTGGATGCCGGTGATGAGCGGCTCGTCCCATTCCTCGAAGTACACCTTCGGCCGCGCCGGCAGTCGCGCCGCCCGCGCCTGGGCCGCGTCCAGGCCACGCCGCAAAGCATCGGCGTAGGCCTGCGCGCGCGCGCCGGCGCCGACCAGCGCCCCGAGCCTGCGCACGTAGTCCAGGATCCCCTCCACGCTGCGGTGGTTGGCGATCCACACCTCCACCCCGCGCCGCACCAGCTCGGCGGCGATCTCGGCCTGGATGTCGGAGAAGCCGATCGCCAGGTCCGGCGCCAGCGCCAGGATCGCCTGGGTCTTGGCGCTGGTGAACGCGCTGACCTTCGGCTTGTCCCGCCGCGCCTGCGGCGGACGCACCGTGAACCCGCTGATGCCGACGATCCGGTCCTGCTCGCCGAGTGCGTACAGGGTCTCGGTCGGTTCCTCGGTCAGGCAGACGATCCGGCGCGGTCCCATGCCTCAGACAGCCCGCGCGCTCACGGATACAGCATCCGCTTCGACCAGCGCCCGCCGTCGCCGCGCTCGTAGCACCAGCGCTCGTGCAGGCGGAAGCCGGCGCCGTACCAGAACTCGAACGAGTCCGGCACCACCCGGAACCCGCTCCAGCCCGCCGGCCGCGGCACCTCGCCGCCGGCGAACCGCGCCTCGGCCTCGGCGATCGCCCGCTCGAACGCCTCGCGCGAATCCAGGGTGGCCGACTGCCTCGAGGCCCAGGCCCCGATCTGGCTCATCCGCGGCCGGCTGGCGAAATAGGCGTCGGCCTCGGCATCGGCCACCTGGGCCACGCCGCCGGCGATCCGCGCCTGCACCCCCGCCTCGCGCAGGCCGCGCCACAGGAACAGCAGGGCCGCGTGCGGGTTCGCGCGCAGGTCGCGGCCCTTGGGGCTGTCCAGGTGGGTGTAGAACACGAACCCGCGCGGGTCGAACTCCTTCAGCAGGACCGTGCGCGCCGAAGGCCGCCCGCCGGCGTCGGCGGTGGCCACGGTCATCGCATTCGGATCGACCACGCCGCTGGCGGTGGCCTCCTGCAGCAGGCGGCCGAAGGTGTCCAGCGCTTCGGCGTACAGCGGGTCGGTCATGTCGCGGGCTCCACGGGCAGGGGCGAGGACGTATTGTGGACCGATGCCCGCGCCACCGCCCACCGGCTTCCCCGATGCCCTCGTCGCCCGGGCCCTGGACGCGAGCGGTGCGCGCGCCGGCGCCGGGCTGCGCGTGCTCGGCGTCTCCGGCCTGCAAGGCAGCGGCAAGAGCACCCTGGCCGCGCAGTTGGTGGCCGCCGCGCAGGCCGCGGGACTGGCGGCGGCCTGCGTGTCGCTGGACGACTTCTATCTCACCGCCGCGCAGCGCCGGGCGCTGGCCGGCCAGGTGCATCCCTTGCTGGCCACGCGCGGACCGCCGGGTACCCACGACGTGGCGCTGGCGATCGACACCCTCGACGCGCTGCGCGCCGGAGGCCTGCCGCCCTTGCCGCGCTTCGACAAGCTCGGCGACGATCGCCTGCCGCGCGAACACTGGCCGCGGCCGGCGCGGCCCTTGGACCTGCTGGTGCTGGAAGGCTGGTGCCTGTGCGTTCCGGCCGAACCGGCCGAAGCGCTGCATGCGCCGCTCAACCGGCTCGAGCGCGAAGAGGATCCGGACGGTACCTGGCGGCGCTGGTGCAACGCCGCGCTCGACCACGACTACCCGCTCTTGTGGTCGCGGGTGGACGTGCTCTGGTTCCTGCAGCCGCCGGGCTTCGAGGTGGTGGTCGACTGGCGCTGGCAGCAGGAACAGGCGCTACGGGCCGCCGAACCCGGCCGCCGCGGCATGGACCGCGGCCAGCTGGAGCGCTTCGTCCAGCACTACGAGCGGGTCAGCCGCCAGGCCCTGCGCACCCTGCCGGGCCTGGCCGATGCCACCGTCCCTCTCGATGCCGGGCGCAGGGTGCACGCGCCGATCGCACGCGACCGCCGGGGCTAAACCGGTCAGCCGCGCGCCGGATTTTTTCAGACGGGTCTGATTGGCGCCTCCGCCGCCCGCCGCCCAGAGTGCCGGCCATGGGGGATACGCATTGCCTGCAGATGCACGACCGGCCTGTCCGCTCCGGCCGCGCCAGGCATGTGTCCACCCACCTCCCTGGCCGTTCCACGCCGTGCCACCCCGTTCCCCCGGCAATGCACGGCTGCGGCCCGTCCGGGCCTTCGTGCCCGGACGTCATTCCGCGCGCCAAGCCCGGCCGGGTTCCCGCCCCGGCCGGGCTTGGCGCGCTTTTTGCAACGGAAGTCTCATGACAGCCGTGACCTGTCCGACATGATCCGGAGCCGCCGTCATGCAAGTTCACCCGCCCCATCCGCCGCCGCGGCCCCTGCGCGCATCCCCGTGCGCGGTCGCCGCGCCGGGCTGGCCGGAAGGCGGGCACGCGCTGGCGGTCGCGGCCATTCCGGCCATGCCGGTGGACGTGGACTGGCTGCTCGCCGGCGTGGCGCTGGCGATCCTGGCCGCGATCCTGGCCCGGCGCATGCGCGCCCGGCGGCAGCGCCCCGGAGTGCGGCGGCCACCGGCGACCGCCAGCCACGTCGGGACGCCTGCCGGCCGCATCCTGGTCGCCGAGGACCACCCGATCAACCGCGCGGTGATCTCCCGCCAGCTGCACCGGCTCGGCTACCGCCACGCCCTGGTGGAAAACGGCGAGCAGGCCCTGCAGGCCCTGGCGCACGGGCACTACGACCTGCTGCTCACCGACTGCCACATGCCCCTGCTCGACGGCTACGCCCTGGCCCGCCGGATCCGCGCCGGAGAGCGCGGCGGGTATGCGCACCTGCCGATCGTCGCGCTGTCGGCGAGCGCCAGCGCCGATCCCGTGCGCCAGTGCGGCGAATCCGGGATGGACGGCTTCCTCGGCAAGCCGGTGCGCCTGGCCGACCTGCAGCGCGAGCTGGCGCGCCACCTCGGCCCGGCCGGCAACGACGATGCCGGCCCGCGGCACGACATGACGGTGGACGGCGTCGCGGCCGGCGGCGACAGCGCCTCCAGCGCGCGCCTGGACGCCCTGGCGACAGCCTTCGGCTCGGCGCGGCGTGCCCGCCGGGCCCTGCGGCAACTGCTCTCCGCCGGCCGCCGGGACCTGGACCTGCTGGACCGTGCCCTGGACGCCGGCGACCACGCCCGCCAGCGCGAACTGCTGCACCGGATCGACGGCGCCCTGCGGGTGCTGGGCTGGGAGGGCGACGACGTCCCGCCCACCGCCGGCAACCGCGAGCGCCGCCACGCCCTGGCGCGGCAGCTGGACGCGATCGCACAGACGCTGGCGCGGCCCCGCGCCGGCCGGACCCACGGGAAGGAACCCTGATGCCCCAGGACACGCCACTGCGGATCATCCTCGCCGACGACCATCCGGTCGTGCGCAGCGGCGTGCGCTCCTTGCTGGAATACAGCGGCCGCGCCCGGGTCGTGGCCGAAGCCGCCAGCGCCGACGAGCTGTTCGCCGCGCTGGCGCGCGAACCGGCCGATCTGGTGCTCACCGACTTCAGCATGCCCGGCGGCGATGCCGCCGACGGCCTGAGCATGCTCGGCCGCCTGCACCTGCGCTGGCCGGAGCTGCCCTTGCTGGTGCTGACCGTGGCCGCCAACGCCGACGTGCTGCGCTCGATCCTGGCCACCGGCGTGCTCGGCCTGCTCAACAAGTCCGACGCGCTGACCGAACTGACCCTGGCGGTGTCCGCGGTCTCGCACCGGCGTTCCTACCTGGGCACCGGCATCCGCCAGCTGCTGCACAGCGCGGCCACCGAAGCCGGCGGCCTGCGCCCCGGCGAGGCGCTGTCGCGGCGCGAGACCGAGGTGCTGCGCCTGTTCGCCTCCGGCCTGACCGTGTCGGAGATCGCGCGGCGCCTGAGCCGCAGCGTCAAGACCATCAGCCGGCAGAAGATGGACGCCATGGCCAAGCTCGGCCTGCACAGCGACCTGGAGGTCTACGCCTACGCCCACCGCCACGGCCTGCTGCCCTGAGCGCATGCCGCCACGGAAGCGATGCGCGCCGCGTCAAGGAACGGCGCTTTTCAGACGATTCCGATGGAGCCGGGCACGCGCACGCGCGAGCATCGAGCCCATGGACACGATGCTTGCAATGCCGATCCCCGGGCATGCGTCGCCCGCCACGGACGAGGCGACAGGGCATGGGCCGCGCCCGGCGGATGCCGACACCTGGCACCGCCTGACCCACGAGGCGGTGGTGATGGCCTGGAGCCGCGACCCGGAGGTGATGTGCGACCTGGTCGCCACCCTGATGGACATCCACCTGCACCACTGCAGCCGCCGTCCCGAGCGCACCCTGGACGAACTGCACCTGATGATCTCGCTGGAACTGCAGCAGCTGTCCGGCGAGCCGGACTGAGGCTCCGCCGGAAGCGCTACTGGACGACGAAGGTCACCCGCAGGTTGACCCGCCACTCCTGGATGTTGCCCTGCTCGTCGGTCTCCACCTTGGTCTCGCTGATCCAGGCGCCCTGGATCCCCTTGACCGTCTCGGCGACCTTCTTCAGCCCGGACCGGACCGCGTCCTCGACGCTGGTCTTGGAGGACGAGCTGACCTCGATGACTTTGGCGATCGACATGGGAATGCTCCTGCTGGGGATGGCGGCGCGCGCCGGGAGCGCCAGCCTGAACCGGCACGCGTTAACGCCGCGGCACGGCCGCCCGCGGAGGCACGCGCAAGGCGCTTCGTTGCAGCGGTGACGAAAGCGCCGGTGCTAGCATTCGGGCCATGAATCCCGCCCCCAACCTCGTGCTGGTCGGCCCGATGGGCGCCGGCAAGACCTCGATCGGACGCCGCGTGGCCGAACGCTTCGGCCTGGCCTTCGTCGACGCCGACCACTTCATCGAACAGCGCAGCGGCGCGACCATCGCCTCGATCTTCGAGCACGTCGGCGAGGCCGGCTTCCGCGAGCGCGAGCGTGGCGCCCTGGCAGAGCTGCTGGCCGGCGAGGGCCAGCTGCTGGCCACCGGCGGCGGCGCGGTGCTGGACGCCGGCAACCGCCGGCTGATGCGCGAGCGCGGCTTCGTGGTCTACCTGCGCGCCGGGCTCGAGTCGCAGCTGCGCCGGCTCGGCCGCGACCGCACCCGGCCGCTGCTGCAGCGCGAGGACCGCGAGCAGGTGCTGCGCGAGATGGCCGCGTTCCGCGAGCCGCTCTATTGCGAGGTCGCCGACCTGTCGATGGATACCGACGGCTGCACCGCGGCCGAGGCCGCGGTCCGCCTGGGCACCCAGCTGGCCGAGCGCTGGCAGCTGACGGGAGCGGCGGCATGAGCGCCCTGCGCACGGTCGCGGTCGGCGGCGCGACGCCTTACCGGATCGACATCGGCCCGGACCTGCTGGAGGACGGCGCGGCCCTGGCCGCCCACGCCCGCGGCCGCCACGTCCTGCTGCTCAGCGACAGCCACGTCGCCCCGCTGTACGCGGCGCGGGTGGAGGCGGCCCTGCGCGCGGCGCGCCCGGAGCTGAAGATCGCCACCCACGTCATGCCGGCCGGCGAGGCGCACAAGACCCTGGCCAGCTTCGGTGAGGTGATCGAGTCGCTGGCGGCGCTGGGCGCGACCCGCGACGCCACCGTGTACGCGCTCGGCGGCGGCGTGGTCGGCGACCTGGCCGGCTTCGCCGCGGCCTGCTGGATGCGCGGCGTCGATTGCGTGCAGCTGCCGACCACCCTGCTGTCGATGGTCGACTCCTCGGTCGGCGGCAAGACCGCGGTCGACATCCCGCAGGGCAAGAACCTGGTCGGCGCGTTCCATCCGCCGCGCGCGGTGATAGCCGACACCGCGGCCCTGCGCACCCTGCCGGCGCGCGAGCTGCGCGCGGGCCTGGCCGAGGTGATCAAGTACGGGGCGATCCGCGACCCGCTGTTCTTCCAGTGGCTGGAAGCCGAGCGCGAGGCCCTGCTGGCCGGCGACGACCGCGCCCTGACCGAGGCGATCGCCCGCAGCTGCGAGCACAAGGCCGGGATCGTGGAGCGCGATCCGCTGGAGAAGGGCGAGCGCGCCCTGCTCAACCTGGGCCATACCTTCGGCCACGCGATCGAGGCCGAGCAGGGCTATTCGGGCGCCGGCCGCGACGCGCTGGTGCACGGCGAGGCGGTGGCGGTGGGCATGGTCCTGGCAGCGCGGCTGTCGGCGATGCTGGGGATGGCGCCGGAGGCCGACACCGAACGCCTGCGCGCGTTGCTGCTGGCCTACGGGCTGCCGGTGGACGTGCCCGCGGGACTGGCGCCGCAGGCCTTGCTGGAACGCATGCGCCTGGACAAAAAGAACCTGGCCGGGCGCCTGCGCCTGGTCCTGTGGCGCGGCATCGGCAAGGCCGAGGTGGTCCCGGACGTGGACGAGGCCCGGGTGCTCGAGGTGCTGGCGGGCTGAGGCCTGCACTGGGCTTGGGGCAGGGCCACCGTGGCTGCAAAGGCGGGATAAGCGCGCCGGCTTCGGGTCGGAGTGAAAAGCGCTGGCTTCGGCCGGGGCCGCCGTGCCTTGGGTCTGCGGTGCACCGCTCGGGCGGGCATCCTGCCCGCAACTCGCGGCCGTGGCACATCCCTGTGCCACTTGCCCCGCAGACCCAAGGCACGGCGGCCTCTGCGAACCTGGAGTTCACCGCTTCGGGTGCTTCCGCTCTTCCAGCTTCTGCTGCACCTTCCTCACCACCGTCGTCCCGGCGAACGCCGGGACCCCGTGTCTTTGCTTCCCTTGTAGGAGCCGGTCTTGCCGGCGACCGCCATGGTGGATGCGTCTGCGTGAAACCGGCTGCCATGGGTGCGTCCGCCTCCACGGTCGCCGGCAAGACCGGCTCCTACAGGGTGGAACAAGGCAAAGGCGCTGGGTCCCGGCGTTCGCCGGGACGACGGCCATAGGAGTCCCGAACCCACCGTGCGCAGGAGACGTAGCGGACCGGTTGTGTTGGGGCGCGCCACTCAGGGCCTGCCAGGAGGCCATCGGCTACGCTCAAGGAGCGTTCATGCCTTCGATTCGCCCCGCGCCTGCCGCGCGCGCAGGCTGGAGAGGAGGACGTTGTCCGGCTCCAGCGCGGTGTCGCCCTCGAGCGCGTCGATCCACCCTGCGGCACCGGTCACCGCGGCGAAGTTGCTGTGCAGGACCACGCCGATGACCCGGTGGATCTCCTCGGCGCTGGCCTGGCCGGCGGCGTTGGCGTAGGGCAGCGAGCCGGCGGCGTCGGCCAGGAACTCCACCTTCAGCCCGGCCTGGCGCGCGTCCAGCGCCGTGGAGACATCGCAGTTGTGGCTCATGTAGCCGGCGATGGCCAGGGTGTCGATGCCCTGCTCCGCCAGCCAGGCGCGCAGGCCGGTGCCGGCGAAGGCGCTGGCCTGGCGCTTTTCCAGCGAAAGCGCGTGCGGGCGCGCGGCGACCTGCGGATGCAGGGCGGCGCCGTGGCTGCCGGCGGCGAACACCGGCGCGCCTTCCGGGCCCAGGTGCCGGACCACGACCACCGGCACCCCGGCGGCCTGGGCGGCGTCCATCGCCTGGAGGATGCGCGGCAGCGACTCCGCCACCGGCGGATGCTCGATCGGCAGCTTGCCGTCGAAATACTCGTTCTGGACGTCGATCACCAGCAGGGCGCGGCGGGGCATGGCAGTTCTCCGTGGAAGGTGCAGGGATTGTTGGCGGCCACGGCCGCCGCCACGAGTGGCCCGAAGGACAACAACCGCTAGAATCGGGCCATGAACCTCGAACGCATCGCCGTGGTCGCCTTCGACGGCATCAGCCCGTTCCACCTGTCGGTGCCCTGCGCGGTGTTCGACGGGCCGGCGGCGCGCCGGGAGCGCCTGTTCGAGGTGGCGGTCTGCGCCCCCGTGCCCGGTCCGCTGCGCAGCGATGCCGGCTTCGGCCTGCACGTCGACCGCGGCCTGGAGGCGCTGGAAACGGCCGGCATCGTGGTCGTGCCGTCCTGGCACGAGGAAGACCCGGTGCCCGCGGACCTGTGCGCGGCCCTGCGCCGGGCCCACGGCCGCGGCGCGCGGATCGTGGGCCTGTGCCTGGGCAGCTTCGTCCTGGCCGAGGCCGGCCTGCTCGACGGCCGCCCGGCCACCACCCACTGGGCGGCGATGGAAGCCTTCGCCCGGCGCTACCCGGACGTGGCCTTGCGCCAAGACGTGCTCTACGTGGACGACGGCGACGTGCTGACCTCGGCCGGGACCGCCGCCGGGATCGACTGCTGCCTGCACGTGGTCCGGCAAGGACACGGCGCGGCGGTGGCCAACCGCATCGCCCGCAGCCTGGTGGTGGCGCCGCACCGCCGCGGCGGCCAGGCCCAGTACGTGGAGCAGCCGCTGCCGGCCGATGCCGGCGATGCGCGCCTGGGCGAGGTCCTGGCCTGGGCGCTGGCGCGGCTGGACCGGCCCCTGGACCTGGACGCGCTGGCCGCGCGCGCGCTGATGAGCCGGCGCACCTTCACCCGCCGCTTTCGCGACGCCACGGGTTCCAGCCCGGCGCAATGGCTGGCGCACCAGCGCCTGGTGCGCGCGCAAAGGCTGCTGGAGGAAGGCGACGCGCCGCTGGAGCAGATCGCCGCCCGCGCCGGGTTCGGGACCGCGGTGTCGCTGCGCCAGCGCTTCCAGGCCGCGCTCGGGCTGTCGCCCTCGGCCTACCGGCGCAGCTTCCGCGGCTGAGCGCCGCGGCCGGCCGCTACGACAGCCCGGTACAATCGCGCCCCATGCGCATCTTCCTGCAGCAGCCGCCGGCCGCCGGCGAGCCCATCCGCTACCTGCAGCTGACCCTGCAGCCGGACCTGTTCGGCGGCTGGGAGCTGCTGCGCGAGAGCGGCCAGGTCGGCGGCAAGTCGCAGCTGCGGCGCGAGCAGTACCTGCTCCAGGCCGAGGCCGTCGCCGCTTTCGAGAAGGCCCGCGACGGCCAGCTCAAGCGTGGCTTCCAGGTGATGTTCGTCAGCGGCGCCGAGGCGCCGAAGCCGGCCTGACCGCCGCGCGCTCCTTCTTCCTCCCGTTACAGGCTTCCCGTGTCCGAGACCCTCGCCAACGACCGCCTGCTGCGCGCCCTGCGCCGGCAGCCCGTGGACCGCACCCCCGTCTGGCTGATGCGCCAGGCCGGCCGCTACCTGCCCGAGTACCGCGCCAGCCGCGCCGCCGCCGGCAGCTTCCTGGCGATGGCCAAGAACCCCGAGCTGGCCTGCGAGGTCACCCTGCAGCCCCTGCGCCGGTTTCCGCTGGACGCGGCAATCCTGTTCTCCGACATCCTCACCGTGCCCGACGCGATGGGCCTGGGCCTGTACTTCGCCGAGGGCGAGGGCCCGAAGTTCGAGCGCCCGGTGCGCGACGAGGCCGACGTGGCCCGGCTGGCGGTGCCGGACATGGAGACCGAGCTGCGCTACGTGATGGATGCGGTGCGCACGATCCGCCGCGAGCTGGGCGGCCAAGTGCCGCTGATCGGTTTCTCCGGCAGCCCCTGGACCCTGGCCTGCTACATGGTCGAGGGCGGCGGCAGCGACAACTACGGCCGGATCAAGGCAATGGCCTTCGACCGTCCCGAGCTGCTGCACCGCATGCTCGGCACGGTCACCGACGCGGTGATCGCCTACCTGGCCGCGCAGCGCGCCGCCGGCGCGCAGGCGCTGCAGGTGTTCGACACCTGGGGCGGGGTGCTGTCGCCGGCGCTGTACCGCGAGTTCTCGCTGCCCTATCTGCAGCGCATCGCCCGCGAACTGGACCGTGGCCAAGGCGATGCGCGCGCACCCTTGATCCTGTTCGGCAAGGGCAATGCGCCGTACCTGGAAGAGCTGGCCGCCAGCGGCACCGACGCGGTCGGGGTGGACTGGCTGGTCGGCCTGGGCGAGGCCGCGCGCCGCACCGGCGGCAAGGTCGCTTTGCAGGGCAACCTCGACCCGGCCACCCTGTACGCCGGCCCGGAGAAGATCGCCGCCGAGGCCGCGCGGGTGCTGGACGACTACGCCGCCGGCAACGGCGGCTCGCGCGAGGGCCACGTGTTCAACCTCGGCCACGGCATGTCGCCGGACATGAACCCCGAGCACGTCGCCGCGCTGGTCGAGGCGGTGCACCGGCACAGCGCGCGCTGACGCCGGCTTCCGCCCACGCGCAACGCCCCGATCCGAAGGAATCCGCGATGGACCGCACCCCTGCCCGCGCCATGTTCGCCGCCGCCCTGCTGGCGCTGGCGCCCGCGGCCGCCCTCGCCGCCGACGGCTTCGCCGGACGCTACGGCCATGACATGACCGCCGCGCCCGGCGAAGCGGTCTGGACGGTACGGGCGCAGGGCGAGGCCTGGCAGGTCGTGCGCGAGGGCGACGGCGAGACCGTGGCCGCGCACGAACTGTCGGCCAGCGGCCGCACCCGCTTCTGGGAGCGGATGCAGTGGCCGGCCGCCACCGCGGCGCAGGCGCGCTGCCTGAGCTGGGGCGAGCGCCCGCCTTCCCTGGACGACCTGCTCGGCGAAGCGCCGGCCGGCAAGCCCGCGTCCACCACCGGTGACGACTACGGCGAGGGCGTGCTGTGCGTGGTCGATGGCACCGCCCGGGCGAAGATCGACTGGATCGCCGACCACGCCAGCGACTGGTTCTACTACGACCCGTTCCTGGGCGTGACCGAAGTCGTCCGCCTGCCCTGAGGCGGCGTCGCGTCGCCGGCTCCCGTCCGGTTTCCGCTCAGCCCGTTCCCGACATGGGCACCCGTGGCCGGCCCACCGGCGGGCCCCGCAAAGGTTGGTCGAGGGCATCGGGTGCCCGGTATTCGATCCGCAGTTCGCGCAGGGATTCGGGTACCTCCGGCTCGATCGCTTCCGGCGCCACGCAGCCCGGATACAGCGCGGCGCTGAGCTCGGCGGCCAGCGCCGCCGCACGCGCCGACTCCGTCTCGTCGACCAGCACCCGGTCGCGCAGGGCCACCGCCAGCACGGCGCCTCCCGCCGCGGTACGGCTGGCCAGCACCTCGTCCGCATCCGGCGGCGGCAACGCCGGCACCGGACGCGCCGGCAGCCAGCAGCCGCCGGTGCTGGCGATCCGCATCCGCGCCGCTACCTCCTGCATGAACACGCGCAACGCGCCCAGCAGGCTGTCCACGTCCTCGGCGGTCTTGCGCAGCTCGCCGGGCATGGCGCTGGCCCGCGCCTTGACCACGTACAGGTCGCGCGCGAACAGCAGCATCGCCGAGCTGCGGTTGCCGCCGCGATAACGCATGCCCAGCTCCCAGGCCGGCAGCGTGCCGCCATCGATGGACAGGGACAGCGGCGCCAGCGCGCCCAGGTCCAGATTCTCGCCCCTCTGGCGTGCGCTGGCCGCGATGCCTTCGCGTTCGCTGATGGCCAACGCCGCCAGCGCCTGCTCGCCGCGCACCGGCAGTGGGTAGAAGAACAGGTCGAGCCAGCGCTGCCGGCGGCGGTCGGCGTAGCGCACCGAGACGCCCGCCTCCTGTTGCCGGTAGCGCTCCTCGGACACCGCGGTCCACGGTCCCACCTGCAGCGGATACAGGATCCGCGACTGGCTCAGCACGCCGCCGAGGAACGGCGCCGGTTCCACATCCGTGCCGGCATCGATCACCGGAGGCACGGCTCCTACCTCCGGCGTCGCTTCCGCTGCCGCGGCCGGCATGGCCGCAACCGCCAAACACGCGAGGAGGCAGCGCACGCGGCACATCGTCGCCCGGCGCACGCTCATTCGGTCACCGGTTCGGGCAGCACCGAGGCGATCGCCGCGGCCAGCATCGCGCCGGTGACCGGCTTGCGCAGGAAGCCGTCGAAACCGGCCGCGCGCGCCTGCTGCTCGGCGTCGGCATCGGCGCGCGCGGTCACCGCCAGCAGGGGCGGGTCGAAGCCCTGCAGGCGCAGCTGCCGGGCCAGGGCCAGGCCGTCCATGCCGGGCAGGTCGAGGTCGAGCAGGGCCAGGTCGAAGTGCGCCACGGCCACGTCGCCGAGCGCGGCCAGGCCGTGCGGGGCATGGGCGACGCGATGGCCCTGGGCGCGCAGCAGGCTGGCGATGACCTCGGCCACGGTCGGGTCGTCCTCGACCAGCAGCAGGTCCAGGTGGCGCGCGCCCGGGGCCGCGTCGCGCGGCGGGACGGCGGCCACCGCGGCGGCCGGCGCCAGCGGCAGCTCCACCCGGAACGCGGTGCCGCGGCCGGGCAGGCTGTCGACCTCGACGTGGCCGCCCATCGCCACCGCCAGCTCCTGGCAGATCGCCAGGCCCAGGCCGCTGCCGCCGTAGCGGGCGGTGGTGCGCGCGCCGTCGGCCTGTTCGAAGCGGCGGAACAGGCGCAGCTTCTGCTCCTCGTTCAGGCCCGGGCCGGTGTCGCGGACGATGAACACTCCCCCGCCCGCCGCGCCGGCGGCCGCGTCCAGGGCCACTTCGCCGCGGTCGGTGAACTTGACCGCGTTGCCGAGCAGGTTGAGCAGGATCTGGCGAATCCGCACCGGATCGCCGCGCAGGCCGTCGGGCGCGTCGGCCGCCACCCGCACGTGGAAGGCCAGGCCGCGCTGCTCGGCCACCGGCGCCATCAGCGCGGCGACCTCGCGCACCAGTGCGCGCAGCTCGAACGGCTGGTCGTCCAGCTCCAGCTTGCCGGCCTCGATCCGGGCCAGGTCCAGGGCGTCGTTGACCAGCCGCAGCAGGTGCTCGCCGGCACGGCGGATGGATTCGATGTAGCTGCGCTGGCGCGGGTCCAGCGTCGTGTCCAGCAGCAGTTCGCTCATGCCCAGCACGCCGGTCATCGGCGTGCGCACCTCGTGGCCGAGGGTGGCCAGGAAGCGGCTCTTGGCCAGCGAGGCCTGCTCGGCCAGCTCGCGCTTGTGCATGGCCAGCTGCCACTGGCTGCGGCGGCGCAGGCGCCGGCGGTAGGCCCAGGCGCCGGCGCCCAGCAGCAGCAGGCCGAGCGCGGCGAACGCGGCCAGCCCCCAGCCGCTGCGCCACCACGGCGGCGGCACCCGGAACGCCAGCTCGCGCACCTGGCTCCAACCTTCGCCGGATGCGGCGGCCTGCAGCTGCAGCCGGTAGTCGCCCGGCGGCAGCTGGGAGAACACCCGTTCGCCGTCGTGGGAGAAGGTCCAGTCCGGATCGAACCCCAGCAGGCGGCTGCGGTAGCGGTTGGAACCGGGGTCGTCGAACGCCAGCAGACGGGTCACCACCTGCAGGTCGTGGTCGTCGGGCCCGAGTTCGAAGGCGCCTTCGGCCGGCAGCTCCACCCTCTGCTCGCCGCGGCGCACGCGCACCGCGTCGACCACCAGCCGCGGCACCGGCCGCACCGGGTCGGGCAGGCGGGTATCGAGCAGCAACACCGCGCCGTCGCCGGTGCTGGCCACCAGCACGCCGCCGGCGTCCAGCGCCAGCGCGCGGGCGACGAATTCCTGGCTGGGCAGGCCTTCGCGCACGTCGAAGGCGCGCACCCGCGGCGGCCCCTGGCCGTCGCCCGGATCGACCCGGTACAGGCCGCGGCGGGTGGCCAGCCAGGCCCGGTGCTGCGGATCGACCACCAGGCCGGTGCCCTCGGTCGCCGGGATGCCGTCGGCCGTGCCCAGGTGCGCGCGCCGGACCCAGGCCCCGTCCCGCTCCTCCCACAGCTCCATGCCCGCCAGCCACTGCAGCCACAGCCGCCGCGGACCGTCGAACGCGAACGACTGGATCGGCGCGCCGGCCGCGCGCATGCCGGGCAAGGGCACGAAGGCACGGGTGACCGGATCCCAGCGCAGCAGCCATTCGCCCTCGGCCAGCCAGGGCGCGCCGTCCGGACCGATCCGCAGGGTCGAGAAATCGGCCGAGGCCAGGCCGGGCACTTCGCCCGGCAGCAGGGTCTCCAGCACCTTGCCGCTGGCCAGGTCGCGGCGCTGCAGGCCGGCGCCGCCGAACGCCACCCACAGCGAACCGTCGGGCGACTCGAGCAGCCAGTCGAGGGTGCCGTTGTCCAGGATCCGGTCCTCGCCGGCGTTGCGTGCCCAGCGGTGCTCGCGGCCGTCGGGATCGACCCGCAGCAGGGCGCTGGGATGAGCCAGCCACAGCTGGCCGCGGCTGTCCTCCAGGACCGCGCGCACGCGGCTGCCGGCGACCGCCGCGCTCGCCGCCTCGTGCACGGTCACCGCGCCGGTGGCGCTGTCCAGGTGTTCGACCGTGCCGGAACTGCCGCCCAGCCACACGCCTCCGCGGCGGGCCGGGGCGACGCCGCGGTACAGGCCGCCGGCCAGGCCCTGAGCCTCGCCCAGCACCGCGGTCCGCCGCCAGTCCGGGCGCAGGTAGCCCAGGCCGCGCGTCGGCAGGCCGACCCAGAGCCCGCCGTCGTCCTGGCGCAGCAGGGCCTGGACCACGTTGCTGACGCCCAGGGCCTTGGATTCGTGCAGTACCTGCACCGGCTCACCGCTTTCGGGCGCATGCCACAGGCCGCTGCGGGTGGCGATCCAGTAGCCGCCCTCGCCGTCCACGCTCATCGCGGTGACCATCTGGTTGGCAGCGAAGCCGCCGCCCCAGGACGGGGCGTCCCAGCGGCCGTCGTCGCGCAGGCGGAACAGTCCGCGCGCACTGCCGATCCAGGTCGCATCGCCGTCGCGCCAGAGCATCGCCACCGCCGCCCAGGGATGCCCGCCCGGCAACGGCAGGCGCTGGACCCGGCCGCCGCCGCCGGTGCAGTGGACCAGCCCCTGGACGGTGGCCACCAGCACCCCGCCATGCTCGTCCAGGGACAGGGCGAAGATCGCCTTGTCCAGCACCGCATCCACTTCCGGATCGCGCGCGCGCAGGCGCTCGACCCGGTCCTGGGCGTCGACCCGGTACAGGCCGCCGCCATAGGTGCCCAGCCAGACCTCCTCGCCGCGACCGGCGATGGCGAAAACCTCGTCGCTTTCCATCTGCGCGTGGTCGGCCTTGCGGAAGTGGCGGAAACCGCGCCGGCCGGCGTCCATCACGCTGACGCCGCCGCCCTCGGCCGCGGCCCAGACCCGGTTGCGGTGGTCCACGTACAGCGCCTGCAGCACGTTGCCGGCCAGCGAGGCCGGATCGGCCGGATCGTGGCGCCAGACCCGGAAGCCGGTGCCGTCGTAGCGCGCCAGGCCGTCCCAGGTGGCGGCCCACAGGTAGCCGTCGCGGTCGCGCGCGACCGCCGGCACGGTCGTCGCCGGCAGGCCTTCGCCCGGCCCGAGCAGGCGGAAGCGCGGCAGCTCCGGCACCGCCGCACGGGCCATGCCGGCCACCAGCAGGGCCAACCCCAGGCACAGCCACCGCCGCATCGCGATCCCCGCTATCGATATTCCCCGCCGGAATCGTCGCAACGCTTCGTTGCATGCGCAAGCCGCGGCCCCGCGGGCACTGTGCCTAGAATGCCGGCCATGCCGACCGCGCCCGCCCGCTCCGCCCCCGCTCCCGCGCGCATGCGCCGGCGGATGGCGCCCGCCGTGCTGGCCGCGCTGCTGGCGTCGGCGCCGCTGGCCGCCGCACCGGCGCGCTACGAACTCGACCCGGTCCACACCCGGGTGCTGTTCGCGATCTCGCATGCCGGCTATTCGCAGGCGCTGGGCACGGTATCGGGCAGCACCGGGATCCTGGAGTTCGACCCGCAGGACTGGAGCGGTGCGCGCCTGGACGTGAGCGTGCCCCTGCAGCGCCTGGACCTGGGCGACGCGGACTGGAACCGCGCCGCGCTGGCGCGCAACCTGCTCGACGGCGAGCGCTGGCCGCAGGCGCGCTTTGTCTCCAGCCGGATCGAACCGCTGGGCCAGGACCGCTTCATCGTCCATGGCCGGCTGAGCCTGCATGGCATCACCCGCGAGCTGCCGCTGGAGGTGACCTTCAATGCCCTGCGCCGGCATCCGCTGCCGCCGTTCCGGCGCACCGCCGGGTTCTCGGCCACCGCCAGCCTCAGCCGCCGGGACTTTGGCATCGACGCCTGGCCGTCGGTGATCGGCGACCAGGTCGAGCTGCGGATCGAGGCCGAGGCGGTGCGCACCCACGACGATTTCCCGGATCCGGGCGAAGCCGACCCAGAAGCGGCGGCCATCCCCGATCCCGCATCCACGCCCGCATCCCAGCCCGACCGCCAGGAGTCCACCCCGCCATGAGCCTGAAGAATCCCGCCGACCGCTGGGGCGGCGTCAGCCAGCTGCTGCACTGGACCATCGCGGCCCTGATCCTGTCCATCGGCGCGGTCGGCCTGGTGATGGGCGAACTGCCGCGCTCGCCGAAATACTTCTGGGTCTACACCGCGCACAAGTCGCTGGGGCTGACCGTGCTGGCGCTGGTGCTGGTGCGGATCGGCTGGCGCCTGTACGCCGGCGCGCCGCGGCCGGTGCCGGGCACGCCGCGCTGGCAGGAGCGGATCGCCGCGCTCACCCACGGCGCGATCTACCTGCTGATCCTGGCCATGCCGCTGTCGGGCTGGCTGTACGACTCGGCCAGCGGCCTGCGCCCGTTCCGCTGGTTCGGCCTGGCCGAGGTGCCCAAGCTCGCCGCGCCGGACGAGGCGATCGCCGGCGCCGCCCACGGCGCCCACGAATGGCTGTTCTGGCTGCTGATCGCGCTGGTGCTGGCGCACGCCGGCGCCGCGCTCTACCACCACTTCGTCCAGCGCGACGCGACCCTGGCACGCATGCTGCCGCGCGGCTGGCTGTCCCCTTCCCCCCGTGAGGATTCCCCGTGACGATCAAGCTGACCACGCCCGCGGCCGTCGCCGCCTCCCTGGCCGCTTTGCTCGCGACCGCCGCGCCGGCGGCCGCCGCCGACTACGCCCAGGCCGCCGGCTCGACCCTGGCCTTCGCCAGCCGCTACGACGGCGAGCTGTTCACCGGCCGCTTCGACCGCTTCGACACCAGGCTCAGCTTCGACCCGGCCAAGCCGGAAGCCGGCACCCTGGACGTGACCATCGGCCTGGCCAGCGCCGTCACCGGCAATGCCGACCGCGACTCGACCCTGAAGACCGCCGACTTCTTCGACATCGGCAAGTACGCCCAGGCGCGCTACAGCGCCAAGGGTTTCCGCAAGCTGGCCGACGGCCAGTACGCGGCCGACGGCACCCTGGAGCTGCGTGGCGTGCGCAAGCCGGTGACCCTGACCTTCAGCTGGACCGACGGCGCCCAGCCGGTGCTGGCCGGCAAGGCGGTGGTCAAGCGCCTGGACTTCGGCGTCGGCGGCGGCGACTGGGCCGACACCGACACCATTCCGGACGCGGTGAACATCAGCACCCGGGTGGTGCTGAAGCCGCTGTAAGCAAGGCTGGCTACAGCGACGGGCGTGGCAGGACGAAGCAGCCCGTCCGCCCGTCGGAGGCGCGCAGGCAGGCGCGCTCGCCCCCGGCGGTGAAGCCGAAGACCGCGCCGTCCGCGGCCACGATCACCGCCTCCCAGGTGCTGTCGGCATGACCCAGGCGCAGCAGCGTCGGCGGCGGCGGTTCGTCGAGGAAGGCCTCGCCCGCCGCCGCGGCCAGGATCCGGCGGATGTTGGCCAGGTCGCGGTCGGCGGTGGTGCTGGTCAAGGCCTTGAGCAGCACCACCCGCTCGATCGCGGCCGCGTCCAGCACTTCGCCCACCGTGCGCCCGACCCAGGCGGGCCCGGCGTTGGCCGACGTCGCCTTGGCCAGGTCGACGTCGCCCGCGGCAGCGGCAGGCCCGGCGACCCAGCCGCCCAGCGCCGCCAGCAGAGGCCAGCCGGCACCCACGCCGATCCCGTTCATGCCGGCTCCCTGCGCGCCAGCCACTGGCGCACCGCCTCGGCCGCGAACGGCCAGTCCAGCTCTTCGCCGCTGCGGACATCGCGCAGCACCGGCACGCGCACGCCGTAGCGCGCCTCCAACGCCGCATCGTCGTCGATGAACACGCTTTCCGGCTCCGGCAGGCGCGCCTGCGCCAGCACTTCCAGGGCCAGGTCGCAGAGGTGGCAGTCGTCGCGCTGGTAGAGGAGGTATCGCGGCATGCGGGTTTCCCGGGATTCTTCGGACGGCGGGAAGGTAGCCCATGGGGCGCCGATCGCGCAGCCCGGCCGTCGCCGGCGGCGAACACCCGCCCCGCAGCGCGTCATGCGCGGTTGCGCACGCAACCAATACAATCGCGCGCACACCCGCCCCGCAACACCGCCGATGCCCGTCAGCACGTTCGACCTGTTCAAGATCGGCATCGGTCCCAGCTCCTCGCACACCGTCGGGCCGATGCGCGCGGCCGCCCGCTTCGTCCAGCGCTGGCTGATCGAGCCCGGGCGCCTGGCCCAGGTGGATCGGGTCCGCGCCGAGGTCTTCGGCTCCCTGGCCCTGACCGGGCGCGGCCACGGCACCGACACCGCCCTGCTCCTGGGCCTGGAAGGCCACCAGCCCGACACCGTCGACCCCGACGCCATCCCCGCCCGGCTGGCCCGCATCCGCGCCGAGAAGACCCTGCAGCTGGCCCCCGGCCATACGGTGGCCTTCGACGAGAAGCACGACCTGGCCATGAACAAGCGCCAGAAGCTGCCCTTCCATACCAACGGCATGCGCTTCACCGCCTTCGATGCCCAAGGCCAGGTCCTCGCCACCCGCGACTACTACTCCGTCGGCGGCGGCTTCGTGGTCAACACCGACGAGGCCGCCGGCGATCGCATCGTCCCCGACCAGACCCCTTTGCCGCATCCGTTCGCCTCCGGCGCGCAACTGCTGGCCCGCTGCCAGGACACCGGCCTGTCCATCGCCCAGGTCATGCGCGCCAACGAGCAGGCCTGGCGCACCCCGGAGGAGATCGACGCCGGCCTGGACCGGATCTGGGCCGCCATGCAGGCCTGCGTGGCCCGCGGCATCGGCGCCGACGGCACCCTGCCCGGCGGTCTGCGCGTGGTCCGGCGCGCCCCGGCCCTGCACCGCGAGCTGGCCGCCAAGCCCGAGGCGGCCATGCGCGATCCCCTTACCACCCTGGACTGGGTCAACCTCTACGCCCTGGCCGTCAACGAGGAGAACGCCGCCGGCGGCCGGGTGGTCACCGCCCCCACCAACGGCGCGGCCGGGATCATCCCGGCCGTCCTGCACTACTACGACCGCTTCTGCCCCGGCAGCACCCCACGCGGCGTCCACGACTTCCTGCTCACCGCCGCGGCCATCGGCATCCTCTACAAGGAGAACGCCTCCATCTCCGGGGCCGAGGTCGGCTGCCAGGGCGAGGTCGGGGTGGCCTGCTCGATGGCCGCCGCCGGCCTGGCCGCCGCCCTGGGCGGCACCCCCGCCCAGGTCGAGAACGCCGCCGAGATCGGCATGGAGCACAACCTGGGCCTGACCTGCGATCCCATCGGCGGCCTGGTCCAGATCCCCTGCATCGAGCGCAACGCCATGGGCGCGGTCAAGGCCATCAACGCCGTGCGCATGGCCCTGCGCGGCGACGGACAGCACAAGGTCTCCCTGGACAAGGTCATCCGCACCATGCGCGACACCGGCCGCGACATGCAGGACAAGTACAAGGAAACCTCCCGCGGAGGACTGGCCGTCAACGTCATCGAGTGCTGAAGGCCGGGCTGCCCGGCTCAAGTCGCTGCCGCGGCCGCCGTTACCGGTCTTGAAGGTTTCAGCAAGAACCAACGGGAACCGGGGGGATCTCGATCGACGCTCCGTCCGCCATCCGCCGCCGGCAGGAGGCCGCGGGCCCAGGCATCCGCCGTGCCGCACGACGCGCGGCCCTCGTGCTGCTGGCCGCACTGGCCGGCCTGGCGCCGGGCGCGCACGCCCTGGATGCGGACAAGCCGTTCCGCGACTACGTGGCCGACAGCTGGGGCGTGGAGCAGGGCCTGCCGCAGATCAGCGTGCTGTCGATCACCCAGGACCCGGCCGGCTACCTCTGGTTCGGCACCCAGGGTGGGCTGGCGCGGTTCGATGGCGCGCGCTTCTTCCGCTATACCCAGAACGACGCCAGCGAGCTGGGCAGCCATGTCCAGGCCCTGCTGACCGATGCGACCGGGCGGCTCTGGGTGGGCACCTCGCAGGGCCTGCTGGTGTTGGAGAACGGCCGCTTCCAGCGGGTCCTGCCGGCCGCCACCGCCGATGCGCAGGCCGCGGGTTTCCCGATCCGCGCCCTGGCCCTGGATGCGGGGCGGATCCTGGCGGCCGGCCCGGACGGCGTGTACGTCGCCGAGGGCGGACGGCTGCGGCCGCTGCATCCGCTGCCCGGCCCCGCCCTGAGCCTGTTGCCGCGTGCCGATGGCCTGTGGATCGGCAGCGTCGGCCGGGTATTCCGGGCCGGCGCCGCCGGCGTGGACGCCCACCCCTTGCCGGCCGGTGCCGAGTCCGCCCAGGTCACCGCCCTGGCCGCACGCGGCGACGGCCTGTGGGCCGGCAGCAGCCAGGGCCTGTTCCACCGTGAAGGCGGCGGATGGCGGATGGCGGGTTCCGGTCCCGATGCCGGCGCACCGGTCGAGGCCCTGCGTGCCGACCGCGACGGCAACCTGTGGGTGGCCACCCCGCAGCACCTCGAACGCCTGCGCCCGGGCCGGCCGGCCGAGCGCATCCAGGGCGCGCCGGGCAGCAACGCGATCCGCGCGATCTTCGAGGACCGCGACGGCAGCCTGTGGCTGGGCAGCATGGTCGACGGCGTCACCCGCCTATGGAACGGCTGGACCCGCCGCCTCGGCCAGGCAGAAGGGCTGGGCAATCCGCTGCTGTGGTCGATCGCCCCGGCGCCGGACGGCAGCATCTGGGTCGGCGGCAGCGACGGGGTCGATGCCTGGAGCGGCGACCGCTTCCAGCGCCGCGTCGGCGGCGCCGAACTGCCGCACCCGGAGGCCTACAGCCTGCTGGTCGAAGCCGGCCAGGCCTGGATCGGCACCCGCTCCGGGGTGGCGGTGCTGCGCCAGGGCCGGGTGGAGATCCCGGAAGTCCTCGCCCCGCTGCGCGAGGCCCAGGTCAACGGCATCGTCCGCGACCGCGAGGGACGGCTGTGGTTCGCCACCACCGCCGGGCTGTTCATGCTGCCGCCCAGCGGCGGGCTGGTGCGCTACGCCGAGCGGGAAGGCCTGGCCGATCCGCGTGTGCGCCTGGTCCACCAGACCCGCGACGGCCGCCTGCTACTGGGCACCTACCGCGGCCTGTACGAATGGCGCGACGGCCGCATCCTGCCCCTGGGCCGGCAGACCGGCCTGGCCGACGACACCATGATCAGCGCCTTCCTGGAGCTGGACGACGGCCGCTGGGTGGCCGGCAGCACCAGCGGCGAGGACCTGCGCGTGTACGACGGCCAGCGCTGGCACCGCATCGGCCGCACCCAGGACCTGCCGGCGAACGTGGCCTTCTTCCTGGCCCAGACCGGGGGCGAGCTGTGGGTGGCCGGCATGCGCGGGGTCTACCGCCTGCCGATGGCCGAGCTGGACCGGGTCCTGGCCGACCCTTCCCACCGCGTGGCCGCGGCGATGGTGATCAACTCCGGCGCCGACCGCCCCGGCGGCCAGCTAGACAAGTGCTGCAACGGCGCCGGCAACAGCCGAGGCCTGCTGCGCGACGGCCGGCTGTGGCTGCCCACGCGCGACGGCGCCCTGCTGGTGGACACCACCCTGCCGGACACCACCGCGCCGGCACCGGATGTTCGGATCGAACGCCTGCAGGCCCAGGGCCGCTGGATGGTCCCGCGCCGCGACGCCCCGCTGCAGGTGCCGCTAGGCGCGCGCGACCTGAAGTTCGACTTCACCGTGCCGGCCTTCCAGCCCCTGCGCGCGCCGCAGCTGCGCTACCGCCTGACCGGCTACGAGCAGGGCTGGCGCGAACTCGACGACCCGGCCCTGCGCACCGCCACCTATACCAACCTGCCGCCGGGCCGCTACGCCTTCGAAGTGGCCGACTTCGCCCGCGCCAAGCCTCTGGCCAGCGCCGCCCGGGTCGAACTCGAGATCCCGCCGCGCCTGCACGAAACCCCCGGCTTCCGCCTGCTCCTGCTGATCCTGGCCGGCGGCGTGCCCTGGCTGGGCTATCTTTGGCTGCAGAGCCGCCACGCCCGCCAGCGCAACCGGCTCGAACGCCTGGTGCAGGAGCGCACCCGCGACCTGCAGGCCGCCAACGCCCGGCTGGAGGCGATCAGCTTCACAGACCCGCTGACCGGCCTGCACAACCGCCGCTACCTCGCCCGCCAGGTCCCCGCCGACCTGTCCTTCTACGAGCGCGATCCGGCCTTCCGCGCCGGCGACGAAGCGGTGGTGTTCGCGCTGCTCGACGTGGACCACTTCAAGGCGATCAACGACACCTACGGCCATGCCGCCGGCGACCGCGTGCTGGAACAGTTCGGCGAGGTGCTGGGCGAGCTGGTGCGCAAGGGCGATTACGTCGCCCGCTGGGGCGGCGAGGAGTTCCTGCTGGTGTTCCGCCCTTGCCCGCGGAACGGTCTGGCCGCGATCGGACAGCGCCTGTGCGAGCGGATCGCCGCGCACGCCTTCGACCTGGGCAACGGCATGAGCCACCGCCTGACCGTCTCCATCGGGCTGATCGAATGCCCGGTCTTCCGCCGGACCCCGCACCTGCTGGGCTGGGAGCAACTGGTCACCCTCGCCGACCGCGCCCTGTACCGGGCCAAGGCCTCCGGCCGCAACGCCTGGTTCGCCTACCGCCCGGTCCCTGGCTGCGAACCCGCACCCGATGCGCCGGTCCTCGATGGCGACCCCTGGTGGCTGGTGGAAAGCGGCAGCCTGGAGATGTTCGGGCGCGATGGGGCGGTGGACGTCGCTTCGTAGGAGCCGATCTGACAGCCGCAACCGCAAAAGCATGAGGTTGCGCCGGCTTCGGAGGGAGTCCGCCGTCGAAATGACCGGACAGCGCCAGACTCAGCCCGCCGCGATCCTCAGCACGTCGTCCAGCAAAGCCGCCGCGGTGACTTCCGCGCCCGCGCCCGGCCCTTGGATCAGCAACGGCTGCGCACGGTAGCGGTCGCTGCGGATCGCCACCCGGTTGTCGGTGCCTGCGCCACCGCAGAGCGCATGCCCCGCCGGCAGCACCCGCAGCCCGACCTCCGCGCCCTGCGGATCGAAACGGCCGACGAAACGCAGGCTGCCGCCCACCGCGCGCGCCTCCGCCAGGCGCGTCGCCAGCGGCGCATCCAGCAACGGCAACGCCTCGCGCACCGCGCCGGCCGAGGCCGCCGCCAGCGCCTCCGGCACCAGCGAATCCACCCGCACCTGGCGCCCGTCCAGGGCCAGGCCCGCCGCCCGCGCCAGGATCAGCAGCTTGCGCCGCACGTCCTCGCCGGACAGGTCGATGCACGGGTCCGGCTCGGTGTAGCCGGCGTCGAGCGCCTGCGCCACCAGCGCCGAGAACGGCCGCGCCCCGTCGTAATGGTTGAACAGCCAGGCCAGCGAACCGGAGAGCACGCCTTCCACCGCCTCGATCCGGTCGCCGCCGGCGACCAGCGCACGCAGGCTGCGCAGCACCGGCAGGCCGGCGCCGACCGTGGCGGCGTCGCCGTACTGCGCCCCGGTGTCGGCCTGCGCCTCGCAGATCGCCTGCGAGCGTGCCAGCAGCCCGCCATGGCCGAGCTTGTTGGCGGTCACCACGTTCACCCCGCGCGCCAGCCATTCCGGGTGCCAGTTGGCGACCAGCTCGCTGGCGGTGGCGTCGACTACGATCCCGCCGGCGCGCAGCGCCTCGGCCTCGGCCCAGCCCTGCAGCTCGGCCTCGCGCCGCGGCGCGGCATTGGCCCGCGCCAGCGCCGCCTGCGGATCGGCCACGTCGCCCAGCACCGTGCGCGAATTGGCCAGCCACACGATCCGCGGCAGGGCCACGCCGCGTTCCTGCAGCATCCGGTAGCGGGCCAGAAAGGCCGCGCCGACCGTGCCGGTGCCCAGCAGGGCCAGCCGCCGCGCCGCCACCGGATTGCCGGCCTTGCGCGCGCCGGCGGCGCGCGGCCGCTCGATGCGCGGCCGGCCGGCCAGCGGACCGGAGCCGGCGACCGCGCTCACGCCTCCACCCGTTCCGGTGCGGCGGCCGCGGCGCGCTCGGCCGCCAGCAGGGCGCCGGCGACGTCGGCGATCAGGTCCTCGCTGGCCTCGATCCCGATCGACAGCCGCAACAGGCCGTCGGAAATGCCGGCCTTGGCCCGCGCCTCCGGACTCATCGCCGCGTGGGTCATGGTCGCCGGATGCGCGACCAGGCTCTCCACCCCGCCCAGCGACTCGGCCAGGGTGAACCAGCGCAGCGTATCGACGAAGGCGCGCACCGCCGCCAGCCCGCCCTTGAGCTCGAAGCTGAGCATCGCGCCGAAGCCGGACTGCTGGCTGGCCGCCAGGGCATGCCCGGGGTGCGAGGCCAGGCCGGGGAAGTAGACCTTCTCCACCGCCGCGTGGCCGTCGAGCAGGGCGGCGATCGCGGCCGCGTTCTCCTGGTGCACGCGCATGCGCGCGTCCAGGGTGCGCAGGCCGCGCAGGGTCAGGAAGCTGTCGAACGGCGAGCCGGTCAGGCCCAGCGCGTTCGCCCACCAGGTCAGCTGCTGGTGCAGCTCCGGGTCGCGCGCGACCACCGCGCCGCCGACCACGTCACTGTGGCCGTTGACGTACTTGGTGGTCGAATGCACCACCAGGTCGGCGCCGAACGCCAGCGGCTTCTGCAGGGCCGGCGACAGGAAGGTGTTGTCCACCACCACCAGCGCACCGGCGCGGTGCGCCGCGTCGATCACCGCGCGCAGGTCGGTCACCCGCAGCAGGGGGTTGGACGGGGTTTCCACCAGCACCAGCTTGGGCGAACGGCCCAGGGCGTCGGCCAGCGAGCGCGGGTCGGTCAGGTCGGCGGTGATCAGCTCGAAGTGGCCCTTGGCCGCCAGCGCGTTGAACAGCCGCCAGCTGCCGCCGTAGGCGTCGTGCGGCACCACCAGGCGCTCGCCCGGCTGCAGCAGGGCGTTGAGCACCAGGTTGATCGCGCCCATGCCGGTGGCGGTGACCACGCCGCCGGCGCCCCCTTCCAGTTCGGCCAGCGCCTCGCCCAGCAGGTCGCGGGTCGGGTTGCCGCTGCGGGTGTAGTCGTACTGGCGCTTGTTGCCGAAGCCGTCGAAGCTGAAGTTGCTCGACAGCACGATCGGCGGGGTGACCGCGCCGTATGCGGTGTCGTGGTCGATCCCGGCGCGCACGGCGGCGGTGGCGGGGCGGCAGGTCTTGGGGTCGTTCTGGCTCATGCGGCGGTTCCTTGGCCGCGCAGGACGGCGGCGAGAATGAGGTCGATGCGGTCGGTTTCTTTCAGGAAGGCGTCATGGCCGTAGGGTGAGCGCAGCACGCGCAGCTGGCCGCGCCCGGCCAGGCCCTCCACCAGCGACACCGAGTCGGACAGCGGCACCAGGCGGTCGCCCTCCACCGCGACCACGGTCACCGGCACCGGCACGCTGGCCGGGTCCAGGCGGTGCAGGTCGATGGATTCGGACAGGCGCAGGAAGGCGGTGACCGGGGTGCGCGCCACGTACTGCGCGCCGGCCGCGTCCAGGTAGTCCTCGGCGGCGCAGCGCACTCGGCCGTTGACGATCTCCGGGGCGGCGTCGAAGCGTTCGCCGAACTCCTCCGGGGTGCGGTAGCTGAGCATCGCGAACTGCCGCGCCAGGGCCAGGCCCGGCACGTCGGCGCACTGCATCTGGCCCAGCGCGACCGCACGCCTTTGCAGCGCGCGCCAGGCGCTGGCGTAGGGATGCGGACGGTGCACGCCGCTGACCGCGACCAGCCTCTGCAGCCTTCCCGGGTGGCGGGCGGCGAACTGCAGGCCGACCATAGAACCGTAGGAATAGCCGACGAAGGCCTGCAGCCGTTCGATTTCCAGTGCATCGAGCAGCAGGGCGATCGCGTCGGCCTGGTCGGCGGTGTCGATCGGCGCATCCAGGCGGCCATCGGCGCCGACGTAGTCGAACGCCAGCACCCGCACCACGGCCGGGTCCAGCGCGCGGCCGGCGGCGACCAGGGCATTGGCCCAGCCCGATTCCGGGAACGTCGCGCTGGCCGAGGCGTGCCGATGGGCGGAGATGCCGCCGGCGATGAACACCACCGGGCCGTCGCCCTGGCCCTGCAGTTCGTAGCGCAGCACCACCTGGCGCACGCCGGCGTGGCGCATCGGCAAGGCCACCGCGATTTCGCCGCGCTGCGCGGACGGCGCGGCGCGGCCGGCGTGCGGCTCGCTACAGGAAGGCTCGACGGAGTCGGGATGCGGGGCGGTGTTCACGAGGCTCATGGCGGGTTCCGGGGAAAACCGCCATCGAGCCTTCGCGGGGCCCGCGTTCGCCGTGCATGCCGCACGCGACGAACCATCTTCCGGCGGACGCGTGGTCCCCCGCAGGATTTGGCACCTACGCGAACGCTTGCGCGATTCGCGGGCTGCCCCGGCATCAAAGGGCCTGTCCCTCCGCCGGTCTCGATGGCCGGCACAGAGTGCCAGCGCCCCGGCGGCCTGTCAATCGCTCCATCCGGATGCAGCGATGAAACAATCGCGACCCCGGCCCTTCCCGTCCGCCCGGGTCGCTGCCGATAATCCCTCGATGCCTGCCTTCGCCTCCCTGCCCCGTACCGTCCTGGCTGCCAGCCTGCTGGGCCTGGCCGCCTGCGCCGCCGCGCCCCGGCCCACCCTCGTCGCGGTCGAGCCGGCGCCGCCGCCACCGGTCGCGCTGTCGGTCGATCCCGCGCTGCCAGCCCCTGCGGTCGTCGCCGAGGCCTGGACCTCGCCCGCGGTGGAAGACGACGAACTCGACTCGCTGGCGCCCTGGCAGGACCGCGCCGGCCGCCTGTGGCTGTTCGCCACCGCCAAGCGCAGCGACAAGATCGTGGTGTTCGACGCCGCCGACGGCGAGCGCGTGCGCGAGACCGGGGGGCCGGGCACCGCGCCCGGCCGCTTCGCCCGGCCCAACGGGATCGCCATCGGCGGCGACCTGCTGTTCGTGGTCGAGCGCGACAACCACCGGGTGCAGGTGCTGTCCTTGCCGGCGCTGGAACCGCTCGGCAGCTTCGGCGGCGAGCAGCTGCGCGTGCCCTACGGCCTGTGGGTCCACCCGGCTGACGCGGGCGGATGGGAGGTGCTGGTCACCGACAGCTTCATGCAGGACTTCGCCAAGGGCGTGCCGCCGCCGCGCGAGCAGTTGGCCGAGCGGGTCAAGCGCTTCCGGGTCCGGGTCGATGCCGGCGGCGTGCACGCCGACTACGCCGGGTCCTTCGGCGATACCGGCGATGGCGCCCTGCAGATGGTCGAATCGATCGCCGGCGATGCCGCGGGCCGGCGGCTGATGATCGCCGAGGAGGACCACCGGGTCGGCCCCACCCTGCGCGAGTACGCGCTCGACGGCCGCTACCGCGGGCGCAGCCTGCCGCCGTTCGAGGGCGATGCCGAGGGCGTGGCCTTGTGGGAATGCGGCGACGGCGACGGCTACTGGATCGCCGCCGAGCAGCTGCGCCCGACCCGCTTCCACCTGTATGCGCGCGGCAGCCTGGCGGCGGCCGGCAGCTTCACCGGCCAGCGCACCGCGCTGACCGACGGCATCGCCCTGTTCGCCGCGCCCAGCGCGCGCTTCCCCGGCGGCGCCCTGTTCGCGCTGGACGAGGACCGCGCCCTGGCCGCGTTCGACCTGCGCGAGATCGCCCGCGCCCTGCGACTGTCCGCGCACTGCCCGCGATGAACCGCGGTACCGGGTTTCGCTTCCTGCTCGCAGCCTTGGGCCTGGCCCTGCTGCTGCCCGCGGACGCGGGCGCGGCCCGCTTCTGGCGCTGGCGCGACGCCAACGGCGTGACCCACTACGGCGACACCCCGCCGCCCGGTTCCACCGCCGAGCCGGCCGAAAGCCTCAGCTTCCAGCGCGGTAGCGGCAGCGGGGCCAGCCTGCGCCTGGTGAACAAGGGCAGCCACTACGAGGCCTGGGCCGACAACCGCCTGCCCGGACCGATGCAGGTGCAGCTGAACCTGCGCCAGGGCGAGAACGTCACCCTGGCCCCGAACCTGCCGGCCCGCACCACCGTGCCGGCCAACGGCCAGGGCCTGGTCGCCCGGGTCTATCCGTCCGATCCGCGCCTGGCCAGCAACTTCGACCTGACCCTGGACTATCTGCCCGGCGACCCGCGCGCGCGGCCGCTGGATTTCGACTACCGGCTGCCGTTCGACTACGCCCTGGTCCGGGTCGATCAGGGCTTCGGTGGCAGTTTCAGCCACAACGACGCGCAGAACCGCTACGCCATCGATTTCGCCGTGCCCGAGGGCACCCCGGTGCTGGCCGCGCGCGAGGGCACCGTGCTGCAGGTGGAATCGGACTTCGCCCGCGCCGGCCTGGACCGCGAGCGCTATGGCGGCCGCGCCAACTACGTGCGGATCCTGCATCCGGACGGCAGCATGGCCCTGTACGCCCACCTCAAGCCCGAAGGCGTGCTGGTCCGCCCCGGCCAGCGCGTGCGCCAGGGCCAGCGCATCGCCCTGTCGGGCAACACCGGCTTCAGCACCGCCCCGCACCTGCACTTCGTGGTCCAGGTCAACCGCGGGATGCGCCTGGAGGCGATCCCGATCCGGATGTTCGGCGCCCTGGGCGAGCTGAAGTTCGCCCGCGACACCGGGACTCCTTCGCGCTGAAGCCCACCGCGGACCACGCCGGCGCTTGACTTCGCCCCAAGTGTATTGTTGTATTGATACACATGGATGCACGCCTGCTGCACGTCAACCCTGCGCTGCCCGAGCCGATCTACCGCCAGATCGCCGAGCAGCTGCGGCGCCTGGTCAGCGCCGGCCAGCTGCGCCCCGGCGACGCCCTGCCGTCGGTGCGCGAGGTCGCCGCCGCGCACGCGATCAACCCGATGACCGTGTCGCGCGCCTACAGCCAGCTGGAGGCCGAGGGCGTGCTGGAACGGCTGCGCGGCAAGGGCATGGCGGTGGCCGCGCGGCGCCAGCGCAGCGACAGCGTGGCCGCGCGCATGCAGCAGCTGGAACCGGCGCTGCGCGAGGCCGCGCGCCACGGCCGCGAACTGGAACTTCCCGTGGACCGCGTGCTCGCGCGGCTGCGGCAACTGCTCGAGGAGGAGGACGCATGAACGCACTGGCCACCGCCGTCGCACGGCACGACCTGGACCTGGACCTGCCCTTGGCCGCCACCGGCCTGCGCCTGGCCTACGGCCGCCGCGAGGTGCTGCGCGGCATCGACCTGGAGGTCCCGCGCGGCGAAGTACTGGGCCTGATCGGCCGCAACGGCGCCGGCAAGAGCAGCCTGATCGGCTGCCTGCTCGGCCTGCTGCGGCCGCAGGGCGGGCAGGCGCGCTTGATGGGCGCGCCGGCCCTGGCCCTGGACGACGCGCGCAAGGCCCGGCTCGGCTACGTGCCGCAGCAGCCGCAGGCCTTCGGCTGGATGAAGGTCGGCCAGCTGTTCCAGTACCTGGGCCAGCTGTATCCGGGCTGGGACCCGGCGCATGCGGCCGCGCTTTTGCGGCGCTGGGAGATCGATCCGGCGCGCGCGATCGGCAAGCTCTCCCCCGGCGAAGCCCAGCGCCTGGCCATGGCCCGCGCGCTGGCGCCGCGGCCGGCTTTGCTGGTGCTGGACGAGCCGGCCTCGGCCCTGGACCCGGTGGCCCGGCGCGAACTGCTGCGCGAGCTGGTCGAACAGGCCATGGACACCGGGACCACGGTGCTGTTCTCCAGCCACATCGTCAGCGACCTGGAGCGGGTGGCCTCGCGGGTGGCGTTCCTGCACGACGGCCGCCTGCTGCTGGACCGCGCCCTGGACGAGGTGAAGGACGGCGTGGTCCGGGTCGTCGTGCCGGCCGCGGCGGCCGCGCGCCTGCCGGCTGCATTCCCCGGCGAACTGGCGCGTCGCGCCCTCGACGACGGCACCGCGAGCCTGGTCCTGGCGGGCCGCGAGGGCTGGCAGGACCTGCTGCTGGTCGAGGGCGTGCGGGTGGACCGGCTGGGCCTGGAAGACCTGTTCATCGAGGTGGCCGGATGAACGCCATCGCTGAGCGTCCACGCCTGTCGTATCCGTCGCTCGCGCCCCTGCGCACCATCCTGGCCGCCGGCGGCTGGGCCAATGCGCTGATCCTGCTGGGGATGGGGCCTGGCCCGCTGCTGGTGCTGATCGGCTTGCAGCCCGACACGGCATCCAATCTCGGACTGATGCTGTCCGCCGTGTTCACCATGTTCTGGGCCATGCTGGCCGGCGCACGGCTGATCGCGCTGACCGTACACGCCGCGCGGCTGCGGCTGCCCCACACCGGCCGCCAGGCCCTGCTATGCGGCCTGGCCGCGGCGGTCCTGGTCGTGCTGGTGCCGGCCCTGATCATGACGATGGCGACCGGGGGCGGATTCGCCCTGGCCGCGGCCGCGCTGGCGGCCGCCACCGCGCTGGGCCTGTTCTGGGTGAGCATGCCGCCGTGGATGATGTGGGTGCTGATCGCTTCGGGCGTGGCCGCGCGCTGGCTGCCCGGTAGCCTCGACGACGCTACCGCGCGGGCCTGGCTCGGCTCTCCCCTGTTCATCGCCGCGTTGGCGGCGCTCCTGTTCGCCGCCAGCGCGTCCTGCTGGTGGTGGATCGCGCGCCGACCGCGGCCGCAGGGCACCTGGTCCACGCCGATGGCCCTGGCGCTGCCGGCCGATGGCCGCGGTTCGCTGGAACAGGCGCAGCAGGCGAACTGGAACTCGCCACTGTTCGCGCTGGACACGCCGATCGGCAGCGCCCTGCACCGCGAGCCGCAGCAGGCGCTGGCCATCGCCCTGGGCCCCGGCTTCGGCCGCGGCACCCTGCGCAACGTGCTGGCCACCCAGGGCCCGATCGTCGCGGTGGCGCTGTTCTGGCTGCTGCTCGGCAACACCACCGGCGGCCGCGGCCACATCGGCCTGGCCTTCGCGCCGCTGATGGTGCTCAGTACCGCCTTCGCCCCCATGATCCGCCTGCAGACGCTGTTCTGGCGCCCGGCGCTGGGCCTGCACGAACTGGCGCTGCTGCCCGGCCTGCCCGCGCGTCCGGCGCCGTCGCTGGCCGCCCAGCTCGGCCGGCAGGCGATCGTGCGCAGCCTGCCGGCGCTGGCGGTGATGGCCGGCTTCGGCCTGGCGGTGGACGCGCCGCGCGGGTACTACCTGATGCTGATGTGGACCTGCGCCGGCAGCCTGTTCCTGATGTCCGGGGCGACCCTGCTGTCCCTGCGCTCGCGGCCGGGGCGCTGGGCCTGCGCGGCGCTGGTGGTGGCGCTCATCCTGGGGTTGATGGCGACCATGCTGGCCACGATGCGCGGCGACCCGCCGTCCTGGCTGCACACGGCCTGGAGCCTGGTCCTGATCGCGGGGGTGCTCCTGCAGGGCGCGGCGCTGGCGCGGCTGCGGGCGCTCCCGCATCCCTGGCTGCAGAACTAGCGTCGGCCTGCCCCGTATAATTGCCGGCTTTCCGCTCCGAGCAAGCGCCTTCCGGCGCCCGACCCCATGTCCGAAGTCTCCACCGAAGCCGCGCGCCGGCGCACGTTCGCGATCATCTCGCACCCCGACGCCGGCAAGACCACCCTGACCGAGAAGCTGCTGCTGTTCGGGGGCGCGATCCAGATGGCCGGCTCGGTCAAGGGCCGCAAGGCCGCGCGCCATGCCACCTCCGACTGGATGGCGCTGGAGAAGGAGCGCGGCATCTCGGTGACCTCCTCGGTGATGCAGTTCCCGTACGAGGGCCGGATCGTCAACCTGCTCGACACCCCCGGCCACGCCGACTTCGGCGAGGACACCTACCGGGTGCTCACCGCGGTGGACAGTGCGCTGATGGTGATCGACGTGGCCAAGGGCGTGGAGGAGCGCACGATCAAGCTGATGGAGGTGTGCCGCCTGCGCGACACCCCGATCATGACCTTCGTCAACAAGCTCGACCGCGAGGGCAAGGACCCGATCGACCTGCTCGACGAGGTCGAGACCGTGCTCGGGATCCAGTGCGCGCCGGTGACCTGGCCGATCGGCATGGGCCAGCGGCTCAAGGGCGTGGTCCACCTGGTGACCGGCGAGGTCCACCTGTACGAGCCGGGCCGCAACTTCACCCGCCAGGACTCCACCATCTTCCCGTCCCTGGACGCGCCCGGGCTGGAGGAGGTGGTCGGCACGCAGATGCTGGCCCAGCTGCGCGACGAGCTCGAACTGGTGCAGGGCGCCAGCCACCCGTTCGACAAGGACGCCTACCTGCGCGGCGAGCAGACCCCGGTGTTCTTCGGCTCGGGCGTGAACAACTTCGGCGTGCAGCCTTTGCTGGACTTCTTCGTCGAGCACGCACCGCCGCCGCAGGCGCGCGCCACCACCGGGCGCGAGGTGGCGCCGCAGGAGAACAGGCTGACCGGCTTCGTGTTCAAGATCCAGGCCAACATGGATCCGCAGCACCGCGACCGGGTGGCCTTCATGCGCGTGTGCTCGGGCCAGTTCGCCGCCGGGATGAAGGCCTTCCACGTGCGCACCGGCAAGGAGGTGAAGCTGGCCAATGCGCTGACCTTCATGGCCTCCGACCGCGAGATCGCCGCCGAGGCCTTCCCCGGCGACGTGATCGGCATCCACAACCACGGCACCATCTCCATCGGCGACACCTTCACCGAGGGCGAGTCGCTCAGCTTCACCGGCATCCCCAACTTCGCCCCGGAACTGTTCCGCCGCGCGCGCCTGCGCGACCCGCTCAAGCTCAAGCAGCTGCAGAAGGGCCTGGCCCAGTTGTCGGAGGAAGGCGCGACCCAGTTCTTCCGGCCGTTGATGAGCAACGACCTGATCCTGGGCGCGGTCGGCGTGTTGCAGTTCGACGTGGTCGCCTACCGGCTCAAGGACGAGTACGGGGTGGACGCCAGCTTCGAGCCGGTCGGGGTGGCCACCGCGCGCTGGATCCATTGCGCCGACGCCAGGAAGCTGGAGGAGTTCCGCGAGAAGAACGCGATGAACCTGGCGATCGACGCCGCCGGCGAGCTGGTCTACCTGGCCCCGACCCGGGTCAACCTGCAGCTGGCCCAGGAGCGCGCGCCCGACGTGCGCTTCAGCGCCACCCGCGAGCACGCCCACAGCGTGGCGGTGACCTGAAGCCCGGCCGATTGCGGCGGCCGCACGCGGCTTCCAGACGATTCGACCGCCCTGCGTATCGAGGCCCGCGCCGGCGACTGAACGGACGGCGCGGGCACGGTGCGAGCCTTGCTGCGTTGCGGTAATTTAGCCGCATGATCCACACCCCCCGGCTGCAGACCCTGCGCGCCCGCAAGCGGGCCGACCACCTGCTGGACATCCGCGACGAGATCGCCAGCGCCCTGACCCACGGCCTGGGCGCGGTGCTGGCGCTGGCCGGCGGTGCGGTCCTGATCACCCTGGCGGCGATCTACGGCGACGGCTGGCAGCTGGCTGGCGCGATCGTGTTCGGCGTGGCCCTGCTGCTGCTGTACCTCGCCTCCACCCTGTACCACGCCATCCAGCACCCGGTCGCCAAGGGCCGGCTGAAGGTGTTCGACCACTGCGCGATCTACCTGCTGATCGCCGGCACCTACACCCCGTTCACCCTGATCGGTCTGCGCGGCCCATGGGGCTGGGGGCTGTTTGCCGCGATCTGGACCCTGGCCGTGGCCGGGGTGGTGTTCAAGCTGTTCTACACCGGCCGCTTCAAGCTGCTGTCCACCGCGATCTACATCGCCATGGGCTGGCTGGTGGTCGTGGCGATCAAGCCGCTGCTGGTCTCGCTCGACGGCTGGACCCTGGGCTGGCTGCTGGCAGGTGGCGTTTTCTACACCCTGGGCACCTACTTCTACCACCGCGAGTCGATCCGCTACTCGCACGCGATCTGGCACATGTTCGTGATCGCCGGCAGCGTCTGCCATTTCGTCGCCGTCACCGCCCAGGTGTTGATGCCGCGGCTGCAGCACGCGGCCTGAGCCGCAACCTCCTCTTCACTCCTGTTCACCTGCGCGGCCCGCGTTTCGCATGCCGTGCACGCGGCCTGCCGATACTGGCCGCATGAATGCGACCTCCTCCGCATCGCCCTCCCGCCTGTCAAGGCTCCGCCGCTGGCGGCCTTCGCGGCCATCGCGCCGCACCGGCACCGTCCTGGGCGCGATCGCCGCGGCCCTGCTGGCACTGTGGCTGCTGTGGGACTGGAACTGGTTCAAGGGCCCGCTGGAGCGCGCGGTGAGCGGCGCCACCGGCCGCGAGTTCCGGATCGACGGCGACCTGGACGTGGACCTGGGCCGCACCATCACCGTCTCGGCCGAAGGCCTGCGCCTGGCCAACGCCGACTGGTCGAAGCAGGCGCGGATGGGCCAAGCCGACCGGGTGGAGATCGACATCGCGCCCTGGCCCCTGCTGGCCTTGCGCCTGCGGATGAAGGAAGTCCGTGCGACCCGGCCGGACATCTGGCTGGAGACCGCGCCGGAGGGCGGCGGCAACTGGGAGTTCGGCGAGCGCGAGCCGCAGTCCGGCGAGCCGCGCTGGCGCCTGGACCGGCTGTGGATCAAGGACGGGCGGCTGCGCTTCACCGACGCTCCGGAAAAGACCGACGTCGACATCGCCCTGTCCAGCGTCGCCCCGGCCAACCCGCAGGAGCGCCAGGCCGGATCGCCGGTGGCGGTGACCGGCACCGGCCACTGGCGCGGCGCGGCGTTCCGGCTGCAGGGCCAGGCGGCCTCGCCGCTGGACCTGGCCGACAGCGACACCCCCTACCGGATCGATCTGGACGCGCGCGCCGGCGCCACCCGTGCCAGCGCCACCGGCACCCTGACCAATCCGTTCCGCTTCCAGACCTTCGACCTGCGCATGAAGCTGTCCGGGCAGGACCTGGAGGACCTGTACCCGCTGCTCGGCCTGGCCCTGCCGCCCTCGCCGCCCTATGCGCTGGACGGACGCCTGCGCCGCAATGGCGACCTGTGGCGCTACGACGGCTTCCAGGGCGAGGTCGGCGACAGCGACCTGTCCGGCGACGTGCAGGTGGACGTGTCCGGCGCACGCCCGGTGTTCACCGCCACGCTGCTTTCGCGCCGGCTCGATTTCGACGACCTGGCCGGCTTCCTCGGCGCGCCGCCGTCCACCGGCGGCGACGAGACCGCCAACGCCGAGCAGAAGGCGCTGGCCGCGCGCCGCGCCGCCAGCCCGCGGCTGCTGCCGGACACGCCCTACGACCTGGAAAAGCTCAACGCGATGGATGCGGACGTGCGCTGGCGCGCGCAGAAGATCCACGCCCCGAAGCTGCCGATGATCGAGGACATGGATGCGCACCTTTTGTTGCAGGGCGGCCTGCTGCGGCTGGAGCCGCTGAACTTCGGCGTGGCCGGCGGCGACGTGCGCTCGACCATCCGCATGGACGCGCGCAAGGCGCCGATCGACACCCGGGCGCAGATCGCGGTGCGCAGGGTGGAACTGCCCAGGCTGTTCACCCAGGCCGAGCTGGCGCAGGGGGCGGCCGGCCGGATCGGCGGCGACATCGTCGTGCACGGGCGCGGCAACTCGATCGCCGCGATCCTCGGCAGCGCTGATGGCGACATCGCCCTGGGCATGGGCCGCGGCCGGATCAGCAACCTGATCATGGAACTGGCGGGGCTGGACATCGCCGAGGCGCTGAAATTCCTGATCACCAAGGATCGGCAGGTACCGATCCGCTGCGCCTTCGCCGACTTCGGCGTGCGCGACGGTCTGATGACATCGCGCGCGCTGGCCTTCGACAGCACCGACACCATCATCGTCGGCGAGGGCACGATCAACCTGAAGGACGAGAGCCTGGACCTGCTGCTGCGACCCAGGCCCAAGGACCGCAGCATCCTCTCCCTGCGCTCGCCGCTGCGGGTGAGCGGTACGTTCAAGGATCCTTCGTTCCGTCCGGACATGGCCGCCCTGGGCGTGCGCGGCGCGATCGCCCTGGCCCTGGGCAGCATCACCCCGCCGGCGGCCCTGCTGGCGACCTTCGAGACCGGTCCGGGCGAGGACAGCGACTGCGGCGGGCGGTACGCGCGCTGAGGCCGCTCAGCCGGCGATGTAGCGCTGCAGCTGCTCCAGTTCCAGCTGCTGGTCGGCGATCACCGCCTTGACCAGGTCGCCGATGGAGATGACGCCGACCACGCGGCCCTGCTCCAGCACCGGCAGGTGGCGGATCCGGCGCTCGGTCATCAGCTGCATGCACACCGGCACCGAGGTATCGGGCTCCACCGTGACCACCTGCGCGGTCATGATCGCGCTGGCCGGGGTGTCGGCCGAGGAGCGGCCCTGCAGGACCACCTTGCGGGCGTAGTCGCGCTCGGACAGGATCCCGGCCAGTTCCTCGCCGCGCAGCACGAGCACCGCGCCCACGGACTTCTGCGCCATCAGCCGGACGGCCTCCAGCACCGGCGCCCCGGGCGCCACCGCGAACACCTCAGCCGGCTTGTCGGCCAGCAGCTGACGTACCGTGCGCATGGGCAGCACCTCCGTTCGCGAACCTTGGCGGCGAGGATACTCCTGCCGCGTCGGGTTGCCACGTCTCGACCAGGTACAAGGGGCGCTGCTTGGCTTCCTCGTACAGCCGGCCGAGGTATTCGCCGATCAGCCCCAGCGCGATCAGCTGCACGCCGCCCAGGAACATGATCACGACCATCATCGTCGGCCAGCCGGCCACCGGATCGCCCCACAGCAGGGTCTTGGCCAGGACCACGCCCATGCCGGCGAACGCCAGCAGGGCGCTGGCCAGGCCCAGGTAGGTCGCGATCCGCAGGGGCGCGGTGGAAAAGCTGGTGATGCCTTCCAGGGCGAAGTTCCACAGCCGCCACAGGCCGAAGTTGCTGCGCCCGGCCAGGCGCGGCTGGCGCCGGTACGGCAGGGCGATGCGGCGGAAGCCGACCCAGCCGAACAGTCCTTTCATGAAGCGGTGGCGCTCGCGCAACTGGCGCAAGGCGGCCAGCGCGCGCGGCGACAGCAGGCGGTAGTCGCCGGTATCGGCCGGCACCGGAGTGCGCGACAACCGCCCGATCAGCCGGTAGAACGCGGCCGCGGCGGCGCGCCGGATCCAGCCCTCGCCCTCGCGCGCGATCCGGGTGCCGTAGACGTCGTCGTAGCCCTGGCGCCAGAGCGCCACGAACTCGCCGATCAGCTCCGGTGGGTCCTGGCCGTCGGCGTCGAGGATCATCGCCGCGCCCTGCTCGACCAGGTCCAGGCCGGCGGTCAGCGCCGCCTCCTTGCCGAAATTGCGCGACAGCCGCAGCAGGGCCACCTCCGGATCGGCGGCGGCGATCGCCTGTAGCACCTCCCAGGTCGCGTCGGCGCTGCCATCGTCCACGTACAGCACCCGGGTCCGCACGCCGTCCACGCGGTCGAGTGCGGCGCGCAGGCGCGGATGCAGCAGGGGCAGCGACGCGGCCTCGTTGCAGGCGGCCACCACCACGGTCAGCAGGTCGTCGGAACGGACATCCATGCGCCGATGGTACGCAAGCGCGCACGGCGGCGGACAGCGGCCGCGCTACTCCAGCTGCCGCAGGTAGTCCTGTCCGCCGATCTGGCGCACCTGGCGCTGGATCCAGGCCGCGCGCTTCTGCACGTAGGGCCCCGGGCGGGCGGCGCTGTAGCGGCGCGGCGCCGGCAGCACCGCGGCCAGGCGCGCGCTCTCGCCCGCGGCCAGGCGCGAGGCGTCCTTGCGCCAGTAGCTGCGCGCCGCGGCCTGGGCGCCGTAGATGCCGTCGCCGAACTCGGCCACATTGACGTGTATCTCCAGGATCCGGCGCTTGGGCCACATCGCCTCGATCAGCAGCGTGTACCACGCCTCCAGGCCCTTGCGCAGCCAGCTGCGGCCCTGCCAGAGGAACAGGTTCTTGGCCACCTGCTGGCTGAGGGTGCTGCCACCGCGCAGGCGCTTGCCCTTGGCGTTGTGGTCCAAAGCCTTCTCGATCGCCGCCAGGTCGAAGCCGGAATGGGTGGCGAAGTTCTGGTCCTCGGCCGCGATCACCGACAGCGGCAGAGAGGGTGCGATCGCCTCCAGGTCGCGCCAGTCGTAGACCACCCGGAAGCCCCACTCGCCCTGGCCCCAGGCCTCGGCCTGGCGGGCCAGCATGAAGGCCGAGGTCGGCGGATCGAGGAAGCGCAACACCGCCACCTGCAGCGCGGTGATGCCGACGAACAGGACCGGCAGCCACAGCAGCCGCCGCAGCCAGTGGCGGCGGCGGCGCGGCAGCGGGACGGCGCGGACGGCGTCGGGAGCGGTGTCGATGGCGCGGGCCTCGGTCGGTGCCCGGCCGGGATGGCGGACAAGCGGACGAATGGTAGCGGCTGGCCGCCTTCACTTGGAAAGCCGGGCGGACGCCCGCATTGTGCTGGCCATGGACAACGAAAACGCCTCCCTCTCTCCCGCCACCGCAGCCGACGGCGACGACCGCTGCGGGCGCTTCCTGCTGCCCGAAGCCGGCGTGCGCGGCGTCTACGTGCGCCTCCGCGGCAGCTGGCGCGAGCTGCTCTCGCACGCGCACTACCCGCCCGGCGCGACCGCCCTGCTCGGCGAGGCATTGGCGGCGGCGACCCTGTTCACCGGCCACACCAAGGTCGAAGGCCGGCTGTCGGTGCAGGTCCGCGCCGGCGGGCCCCTGCGTTCGCTGTTCGCCGAGTGCACCGCCGCCGGCACCGTGCGCGGCATCGTCCAGCTCGACGAGGGCACAGACACCCCGCGCGCGCCCTCTGCCCTGGGCGAGGACGCCCTGCTGGCGGTGACCATCGAGAACCCGGGCCTGGACCCGCGCGAGCCGCAGCGCTACCAGAGCCTGGTCGCGCTGGGCGACGCCGGCTCGCTGGCGCAGGCCTTCGAGGATTACTTCCGCCAGTCCGAACAGTTGCCGACCCGGCTGCTGCTGGCCGCCGACGGCGACACCGCCGCCGGGCTGATGCTGCAGAAGCTGCCGGGCGAGGAAGGCGATGCCGACGGCTGGGACCGCGCCGGCGCCCTGTTCGACACCCTCGGCGAAGCCGAACTGCTGGCCACCGATCCGCAGGTGCTGGTGCATCGGCTGTTCCACCAGGAGCAGCCGGCCCTGCTGGGGGAGAAGCCGGTCCGCTTCGGCTGTTCCTGCTCACGCGAGCGGGTCGAGGCGATGCTGCGCAGCCTCGGCGAGGAGGAGGCGCGCGCGGCCGCCGAGGCGACCGGCGCTGTCGAGGTCCGCTGCGAGTTCTGCGGCCGCGAGTATCACTTCCCTTTGGCCGGGATCGGCGTATTGTTCGGGCAGCCATCGGCGAACGCGGAAGCGCCCGAAAGGCTGCAATAAAACGGTTCCATCAGTAACGGGCTCGACGGTTCCGGGGAGGGGCGGCGACTTGTTAACCAAATGTAAATCGCCTAGCATCGCTTTCCCGCCCTGGCGGGAACTGTCCTGCTGCCCGACGGTCTGAACCCCCGCCCATGTCCTTGCGCCGCCTGCCACTGCTGGCCTGCCTGCTGACCGCGATGCTCGCGGCCACGGGTGCGCACGCCCAAAGCAAGGCCGGCGGCAACCAGGGCCAGACCGTGCTTCCGGTGTGGAACAAGGGCAGCGGCAAGGTCGAGGCCGTGCTGCTGCTGGAACCCACCGGCGAAGCCAGCCCCGGCGCGCGCTGGCGCTTCGGCAACCATTCGCTGGACGCCGCTTTCGGCCTGGATGCCGGCGACTCGCTGGGCCTGCTGTGCAGCAGCACCAGCGGCGCCAGCATCAGCAGCCTGGCCAGCCGCTGCCTGCTCGCCAGCCTCGGCGACGACCGCGGCGAAGCCAATGGTCGGCGCCTGGCCGCAACCACCTCCATCAGCCGCCAGAACGGCCGCTTCGGTTTCAGTGCCGGCACTACCCAGGGCACCGCCCTGCCGAGCTGGCTCAACACCGAAGGCGGCACCGCACTGGCCGCCGGCAATGGCCGGATCGAGCAGCACGACCTGCAGGTCTTCGGCCAGCGCGCCATCGGCACCGAAGCCTACGTCTCCATCGCCGGCACCTACGCCCGTGCGCGCCTGGTCCCGCTGGCCGAGGCCGCGCCCGGCCTGGTCGAGCGCTGGGACAGCAAGAGCCTGAGCGTCGGCGGCGGCTACGGTCCGTTCAGCGCCAACATCATCGGCCGCGTGGTCGACGTGCCGGGCCAGCCCAGCAAGTGGGAAGGCCTGGGCCTGGGCCTGACCTGGCGCACGCCGTGGAGCGGCCAGCTCACCGTCGGTGCCGAGAACGTGGTGACCCGCGGCCGCAATCCCTTCGCACCGCCGACCAATGGCGAGGGCGACGAAGGCACCGTGCCTTACGTGCGGTACGAGCAGGGGCTGTAGAGCCAGCACCCCGGCAGCGGTGCCGCTTCGCACGGCCCCGGCCCTTTTTCCTGATCGATCACACGCTGGATCCGGATGGATCGGCAGCGCGCGCGCTGCGTGATGGCCCTGCCCCGCGCCGATGCGGATCGCACCCTGGCCCACCGATGCACATTTGCACTACCGAACCCAATCGGCCGGTTTGCGGCATTCAACCGGGAATGCTCGGATTGGCAGGAGAAGGTTTCAAGGGAAATAGTTTCCCTATTCAGATAATGTCGCGGCGCACCATAAGGATGCAAAGCCGCGCCAAAACAGCGCATTCAGCACTTCGGTGGGGCCGCTCTTCCTCCACTTGCGCCGGCAGGAATTAACAACACTTTAATTCCCGGGCAAGCGCAACTATTATCGGCCCACCCCAGATGGGCAGTGGCCTCGCACCGGCCGTGCCTACAGGGCATCCAAGGACTCAACCGTCCCCAGAACAACCTGGAGAAGAGAATGAAGCACAAGACCAACAAGCTGCGCGAGGCGATCGGCCTGGCACTCGCAGCGGGTGTCATCGGCGTGGCAGGCAATGCGTTCGCGCAGGACACCAACAGCGAAGTGAGGAGCCTGGACGCCGTGCAGGTGACCGGTTCGCGCGTGGCCCGTGTCGAAACCGAAACGGCCAGCCCGGTCGTGGTCATCGACCGCGCCGCCATCGAGCAGACCGGCAAGCTGACCCTGGGCGACCTGATCCAGGAAATGCCGGCCATGTCCGGCGCCCCGACCAACCCGCAGGTCAACAACGGTGGCGGCGACGGCTCCTCGACCATCGACCTGCGCGGCCTCGGCTCCGAGCGTACCCTGCTGCTGGTCAATGGCCGCCGCGTCGTCAACAGCGACGTCAACTCGATTCCGGCCTCGGCCGTGCAGCGCATCGAAATCCTGACCAGCGGCGCTTCGGCCGTGTACGGCTCGGATGCGGTCGCCGGCGTGGTCAACTTCATCCTGCGCCGCGACTTCGAGGGCCTGACCGGCTCGATCGACGTCGGCATGACCCCGAGCAAGCAGGACGGCCAGCGCACCGGCGGCTCGGTGACCTTCGGCCAGGCGGGCGACCGCGGCAACGTCATGGTCGGCCTGAACTACAACCAGTTCGACGGCATCTCCTCGGCCGACCGCGACTACTCCAAGGACGCGACCTACCTGTACAGCGGTGCGGTCACCGTGTTCGGCTCCAGCCGCAACCCGAACGGCCGCATCTACTTCCCGGCCGGCAGTGCGCTGGCCACCCAGTACGGCTGTACTTCGGTGACTCTGACCCCGGGCGCCTCCGGCGGCTCGCAGAGCGACTACCGCTGCTACAACGGCGCCACCGATTCGTACAACTACCAGGCCGCCAACCTGATCATGACGCCGCAGGAGCGCACCAACGCGTTCTTCCTGGCCAACTACCAGATCAACGACCGCCTGAACGCGTTCGCCGAGGTCTACCACAACAAGACCTCCTCGAACTTCGCCATCGCCGCGCTGCCGTTCGACGCCAACAACGACGGCGTTTCGATCTCCGCCGACAACTACTACAACCCGTTCGGCCAGGATTTCGGCCCGGTTGCAGTCGGCACGCCGCAGAACTTCCTGACCCGCTGGACCTCGCTGGGCCAGCGCCGCTCCTACTACGACACCACCACCTCGCAGGTGGTCGTGGGCCTGGAAGGCTTCGTCGGCGACACCTGGAAGTGGGACGCGGCCTACAACTACGGCCATTACTACAGCGAGAACACCAGCTACGGCTACGTGGACTACAACAGCCTGGCCGACGCGCTGGGCCCGTCGTTCATGGACACCGATGGCGTGGTCAAGTGCGGCACCGCCGGCAACGTGATCGCCGGCTGCACCCCGCTGAACATCTTCAACATCTTCGACCCGACCTCGATCGAGATCATGAGCGCGGCCGAGGCCCGGCCGGTCTACTCGACCATGTACCAGACCCGCAGCTTCGAGGCCAACGCCTCGGGCGAGCTGTTCAGCCTGCCGGCCGGCGCGGTCCAGGCCGCGTTCGGCGCGTCCTGGCGCGAGGAGTACCAGAACAGCAAGGTCGACTACATCGCGATCGCCGACGAGTCCGGCCGCTGCATGATCTCGCAGGAAGCCTGCTCCTCGCCGGTCGGCGGCAAGTACGACGTGTCCGAGGTGTACGGCGAACTGTACGTGCCCCTGCTGGCCGACATGCCGTTCGCCCAGCTGCTGTCGCTGACCGTCGGCTCGCGCTACTCCGACTACAGCACCTTCGGCGACACCACCAACAGCAAGATCCAGCTGGAGTGGCGCCCGATCGACAACCTGCTGCTGCGCGGCACGGTGGCCGAAGTGTTCCGCGCCCCGACCATCGGCAACCTGTATGACGGCCCGCAGGGCGACGCCCCGCAGCTGCAGGACAAGTGCACCGGCTACGGTGCCGCCGGTACCCCGCGCGACCACGAGAACGCCTGCGGTGCGGGTGCGGGTGCCACCGCGATCCCGACCACCGGCATCGCGCCGGCCGCCACCAGCCAGTCCAACGGCGTGTGGTCCGGTTCGGTCGCCGCCGGCTTCGACCTCAAGCCGGAATCGGGCAAGTCGTTCTCGTACGGCTTCGTCTACGACCCCGAGTTCGTCCCGGGCCTGTCGGTCAGCGTCGACTACTGGCGCCTGTACCTGAACGACACCATCACCCGCGCCGACGCCCAGATCGTGGTCGACACCTGCTACGCCGATGACAGCCACCCGTTCTGTGACTTCATCAACCGCTACGCGGACGGCCAGGTCGACTTCATCCGCGAGCCGATGGTGAACCTGGGCCGCCTGGATACCCAGGGCTGGGACATGGCGCTGCGCTACCGCCTGCCCGACACCGCCTGGGGCAACTGGATGTTCGGCCTGGACGCCACCTACATCAGCCAGTACGACAACGACGTGAACCCGCTCAGCGAAGAAGATGCGGTCAAGCACATCGCCGGCACGTACAACAGCTCGTACGGCATGTACGCGCGTACCCGCGGCCGCGTGTTCATCAACTGGAACAAGGGCGACCTGTCGCTGAACTGGCGTGCGCGCTACGTCAGCGGCTTCGAAATCGGCAGTGACGACCCGACCCAGGGCGTCAGCGCCGACGCCGGCTGCCAGTACGACGACGCCTACTGCTACGAGCAGCGCTTCGACGATTACCTGGTCCACAGCTTCAGCGCCGCCTATGCGCTGCCCTGGTTCAACTCGAAGATCGAGCTGGGCCTGGACAACGCCTTCGACAAGCAGCCGCAGATCCTGTTCCAGAACAACGTGCTGAACGCCAACACCGACGTGCAGACCTTCGATACGGTCGGCCGTTACCTGTGGGCGCGTTACACCTTCAACTTCTAAGCTACACGCGATAACTGCAGTATCTTGGCCGCGCGGGTTTCCCGCGCGGCCTTTCTTTTTTTCCGGACAGGGCCAATGGTTCGCGCCGCCGTTCGGCGATACTTGCCATTCCCCATGCGCGCCCCGCCGGGCGCCGCCGGCGCACCTGTCACCGCCCAGTCCGACATCGAATGAATCCCGACGCCATCCCGCACGCCTTCTCGCTGTTCCAGTCCGGCCGTTACCCGCAGGCCGAGCAGGTCTGCCGCCAGGCGCTGCAAGAAGCTCCGGGAGAGGAGAGCCTGACCCTGCTGCTGGCGATGTCGCTGCAGGCGCAGGGTCAGGAAGCCGAGGCGGCCTCGCTGTACGAGGCGATCGTGCGGCTGCGTCCCGCCATCGCCGGCCACTGGGCCAACCTTGCCCTGTCCCGCCGCCGTCTGGGCGAGTTCGCCCAGGCCGAGCACGCCTACCGCCAGGCGCTGGCGCTGGAGCCAAGCAATACCGGCTTCCTCACCGACTATGGCCTGTTGCTGATGGACATGGGCAGGATCGCCGACGCCCGCCACCGCTTCCTCGACGCGGTCGACCTGGATCCAGGCGCGCTCGAGGCGCGGATCCACGCCTCGCTGGCCTGCTTCGAGTGCGGCGACGCCCAGCGTGCCGCCGCGCTGATTCCTCCGCCTGCCGCCTGGCCGCAACTGCCCGATGCCTTGCGCGAGGAACTCGCCACCGCGCTGATGCAGATCGGCCGCACCGGAGAGGCCGAGTCGCTGCTGGCCGCACCAGGGATGCAGCAGGCGCCTTCCGGCCTTCTGCATCTGGCCCAGCTGTACGAACGTACCAACCGCACCGGCGAATCGCGGACCCTGCTCGAACAGGCCATGGCCCGGGCCGGCGAGTCCGACCGCCAGCTGCGCATCGACCTGCTGCAGCTGCAGGCCACCCTGGACATGCGTGCCAAGGATCATGCGGCGGCCCGCCGCTCCGCCACGGCCGCGCTGGAACTGCGCCCGCACGTGCAGGCCGAGGCCAACATCCAGTTCATGCTGGCCACCATCGCCGACAAGGAGAAGGATCCGGCCAAGGCGATGGCGCACCTGGAACGCGCCCACGCCATCCAGTTCCGCCTGGCCGAGGACGTGGTGCCGGAGATGGCCCATTCCAATGCCGAGCCCCTGCAGGTGGCGTCGAAGTGGCTGGAAGCGGGCCAGTGCGGTTTCGCCGCCGACGCCGGGCCGGAGCGCTCGCCGGTGTTCATCGTCGGCTTCCCGCGCTCGGGCACCACCATGCTCGAGCAGATGCTCGACGCCCATCCCGGCTACGCCTCGATGGACGAGCGCGCGACCCTGCAGCGCTGCATCGAGCGCATGCAGGTCCAGGGCGTGGAATACCCGTATGGCCTGGACGCGCTGTCCGCCGTCCAGGTCGAAGAGCTGCGCCAGGTCTACTGGAGCGAGGTGGCCAAGGTGGTCGAGTTGCAGCCCGGCCAGGTGCTGGTCGACAAGAATCCGCTGAACATGCTGCGCCTGCCGATGATCGCCCGGCTGTTCCCGCGGGCGAAGATCATCCTGGCCCTGCGCCACCCCTGCGACGTGCTGCTGAGCTGCTACATGCAGAACTTCCGCTCGCCGGCGTTCATGGTGCTGTGCTCGAGCCTGGAACGGCTGGCGCGCAGCTACGTCAACGCGATGCGCTTCTGGATCCACCACCAGGCCCTGCTGGCGCCCGACACCCTGGTCCTGCGCTACGAGGACACGGTCGGCGACTTCCCGGCCCAGGTGCAGAGGATCGCGGACTTCCTCGGCATCGCCGACAGCGGATTCCTGGCCGAGTTCAGCGGCCACGCCGCGGCCAAGGGCTACATCAGCACGCCCAGCTACTCGCAGGTGGTCGAACCGGTCAACAGCCGCGCGGTCGGACGCTGGCAGCCGTATGCGCGCTGGCTGCAACCGGCCTTGCCGATCCTGCGGCCGGTGGCCGACCATTGGGGCTACGACCTGTCTTCGCCGCCCGCGCCATGAAAGCCCTGACCGACTACATCCAGACCTTCGACGACGCCCTGCCGGAAGACTTCTGCCGCAAGCTGATCGACGGCTTCGAGGGCTCCAGCGGTTTCCAGGCGCCTAACGGCCGCGGCTACCGTCCGGGCCTGGACGACAGCCGCTGGACCGAGCTCAACCTCAACCGCCTGGCCGACCCAGCGTTCCTCGGCTTCTTCCTGACCCGGATCGAGGAGTACCTGGGGCGTTACAACGAGCGCCTGGGCCTGACCATCCCGGTGCCGTTCCGGCCGCGTACCGACCGGCTGACGATGAAGAAGTATCGCGCGGACGCCGGCGACCGCTTCCAGCCGCACTTCGATTCGATCGACGAGGTCGCCGGCCGTTACCTGGTGTTCCTGTGGTACCTCAACGACGTGGCCGAGGGCGGCGGCACCCGCTTCGTCGACCTGGACGTGGAAGTACGGCCCAAGGCCGGCCGGCTGCTGGTGTTCCCCCCGTACTGGATGTTCCAGCACGTGGGCGGCGCACCTGCGTCCAACGACAAGTACATCCTCTCGACCTACCTGGTGTTCGACCGCAAGGCCGATCCGGACCGCCCGCACGTGTGAGCGCCGCGCCGGCCACGGCGGTGTGCCTCAGTCTACCCCGGCCTGGCGATTGAAATCGCCGATCGACTCCACCAGGCGCCGGATCGCCAGCACCTCGGCCGGGCGCAGGCGCGGGTGCCAGGTGTCCAGGATCATCACCACCCGCAGCCGGTCGCTGTGGTTCCAGGCCTGATGCAGGAACGAGTCGTCGAAGGTGACGCAGCGCCCTTCCTGCCATTCGTGCACGTCGCCGCCCACTTCCAGCGCGCAATCCGGCGGCACGATCAGCGGCAAATGGGTCACCACCCGGGTGTTGGTCACGCCGTGGTGCGGCTTGATCACCGTGCCCGGCGACAGTAGAGAGAACAGCACCTCCGGCGCGTGCGCGTCGATCCGGGTCAGCGGCACCTGCGTCAGCGCCGCGGCGGTGGCCGGGCAGGCCTGCAGCCGCTCGCCGAACTCCTGGCCGTGGCGGTAGAAGAAATAGGCGTCCCATGCTGCCGCGTCGAGGTCGCCGCGACTGCCGAGGTAGTCGTCCTTGCGCGCGCCCTTGCTGAAATCCAGGAACGGCTGCAGGCCCTCGCGCTCGCCCAGCACCCTTTGCAGGTCGGCGCGGATGCCATCGAAGGCCGACTCCAGCGCCTCGTACCACGGGAACAGTTCGCGGGCGAAGTACGGCTCCGGCTGCAGGTCGGGCACGTAGAAGAAGGTGGGCCGCTGCCTCGGGTCCGGGCTCTGCAAGGGCGCCAGGCCGAGGTAGCCCTCCAGCGCGCGGCGCACCCGTACCAGCTCGTCCAGCCCGTATTCCTTGATCAGCGGCTCGATCGCGCCGAAGAACAGTTCCGGTCGGCCGACGTCGATCACCCGCATCGCCTGCCTGACCCGGTCGCGCAGCGCCGGCGCGGTGCTGCCGTCGTCCAGCCAGCGGCCCTTGGCCTGGGCGCCGGTGACGGCGCGGAAGAACTGCACCAGCGCCTCCGGGTGCCGGCCCAGCGCCTGCAGGGCCTCGGCCAGGTGCAGGCGGATGTGGAAGGCGTCCGGCAGCAGTTCGGTGCTTCGCTCGAACGCAGCCCGAGCCGGCTCGTCGCCGCTCATGCGCAGCCGGCAAATGCCCAGCCGGAACCAGGCCTCGCCCGAATCCGGCCGTGTCTGCAGCAGGCGCTCCAGCCGCGCCATCGCCTCGCCGTGCCTTTGCAGCAGGATCAGGCTATCCACCGCACCCAGCTCCAGCTCCAGCGACTCCGGTTCGGCGGCCAGGCCGAGGTCAGCCTCGCGCAGCGCCTGCGCCGGGTTGCCGGCCTGCAGGCTGGCCCGCATCTGCAGCAGGTGGAGGGTCGTGGTCATGCGGCGGCTCGTCCTGGCGATGCGCCGATGATACGGGAGCACCCGGCGCCGGGCGCATGCCAGCGCCGCGCCGCACGCCGGGATAGCATCCGCCCCGCGCTGCCGTTACTGCCGCAGCGCCTCGATCGGATCCAGCTGCGAGGCCTTGCGCGCCGGGTAGTAGCCGAAGAACAGGCCGGTGGCGATCGAGAACGCCGCCGCCAGGCCGACCACCTTGCCGTTGAGCGCCACCGGCAGCTCGCTGAACTGCCCGACCAGCAGGGCGCCGACCACGCCGATGGCGATGCCGATCACGCCGCCGACCAGGGAGATCAGCATCGCCTCGGCCAGGAACTGCCGGCGCACGTCCGAGGGGCCGGCGCCCACCGCCATGCGCAGGCCGATCTCCTTGATCCGCTCGGTCACCGAGACCAGCATTATGTTCATGATGCCGATGCCTCCGATCACCAGGCAGATGGTCGCCACCGCGCCGAGCAGCTTGGACATCAGGTTGGTGGTGGCGGTGCGGGTGGCGACGATCTCGCTGATGTTGCGTACGTTGAAATCGTCACTGTCACCGGGGCCGATGCGGTGGCGCTGGCGCAGCAGGGACTCGACCTCGCCCTGGACGTAGTCCAGGTCGCGGGCGTCGGTGACGGTCAGCGCGATCTGCATCACCGCACCGGCCGGCAGGCCCATCGCTCCGAGCAGCCGGCGGCGACCGGTCTCCAGCGGGACCATGACCACGTCGTCCTGGTCCTGGCCGAAGCCGCCCTGCCCCTTCGGCGCCAGGGTCCCGACCACGGTGAACGGCACCCGCCCCAGGCGGATGGTCTGGCCGATGCCGTCGTCCTCGCCGAACAGGGTCTTGCGCACCGTCTCGCCCAGGATCACCACCTTGTCGGCGCCGGTATAGGCCTGGGCATCGAAGCCTTCGCCCTGGGCGACCGTCCAGCCGTTGATGGTGAAGAAGTCCGGCTGCACGCCCTGCCAGCTGGTGGCGGCGTTGTTCTCGGCGAACACCACCTGGGTGCTGCCGCGGAGCATCCCGGCCACGTACTGCACCTCCGGGATCTCCTCGCGGATGGCCGCCGCGTCGCCCTCGTTGAGGGTGAAGAAGCTGCTGGCGCTCTGCCGCGCACCGCCGCCGCCCGGGCCGCGGCCGCCGCCGGGGCTGATGTCCAGCCTTTGCGATCCCAGGCCGGAGACCAGCTTGTCGATCTCCTGCTGGGTGCCCTGGCCGACCGAGACCATGACGATCACCGCGGCGATGCCGATGATCACGCCCAGCGAGGTCAGCGCGCTGCGCATCCAGTTGCCGCGCAGGGCGAAGAACGCGGTGCGGACGACGTCGGAGAAGTTCATGCCGCCTCCTCGTGCAGTTCGCCGTCGCGCATGACCACGGTGCGGTCGGCGTGCGCGGCCACGTCGGCGTCGTGAGTGATCAGGACCACGGTGTGGCCGTCGTCGCGCAGGCGCTTGAACAGGGCCAGGATCTCCTCGCCGGTGCGGCTGTCCAGCGCGCCGGTGGGCTCGTCGGCCAGCAGGATCGGCGGGTTGTTGATCAGCGCCCGGGCGATCGCCACGCGCTGCTGCTGGCCGCCGGACAGTTCATTGGGCCGGTGGGTGCCGCGCTCGGCCAAGCCGACCGCAGCCAGCACCTGGCGCGCGCGTTCCAGCCGCTCGGCCGGCGGCACCCGGGCGTAGCCCAGCGGCATGGCCACGTTCTCCAGCGCGTTCATCCGCGGCAAAAGGTGGAAGCCCTGGAAGACGAAGCCGATCTTGTCCAGGCGCAGCTGCGCCAGCGCCTCGGCGTCCAGCTTCGCCACGTCCTGGCCGTCGCACAGGTAGGTGCCGGTGGTCGGCCGGTCCAGGCAGCCGATCATGTTCATCAGGGTGGACTTACCCGAGCCGGACGGCCCCATGATCGCGATGAACTCGCCCGCCTGCACCGCCAGGTCCACGTTCCTCAAGGCGGCCACCTCGGCCTCGCTGCCGGGGTGGTAGATCTTGCTCATCCCCCGGATCTCGATCACCGGGACGGGCGCGGCATCGGCGCGGGCGCTCATTCCCGGGCCCGCTCGCCGGTGACCACCAGGTCGCCCTCCTGCAGGCCGCCGCCGGAGACCTCGGTGAAGCTGCCGTCGCTGGCGCCGATCCGCACCATCACCGGCTGCGGCTTGCCGTCCACCAGCTTGTACAAGGTGCTGCGCTTGGCGTTGACCAGGGCCGACAGGGCCGCGTCCCACTGCTTCTTCTGCGCGTCCGACAGGCTGTCGCGGAAGGCGGCGAAGTCCTCCTTCATCCGCTGTGCCATGCGCTGGCGTACCTGCGACTCGATGTTGGCGGCGTTGCCGCCGCCCACCACCATCATCCCGGGCGGCGGACCGAAGCCGCCGGCCTGGGTATTGGTGTTGCGGCGCGCCTCCTGGCGCTGGCGCTGCGCGGCCAGGGCCTCGTCGAACTTCGCCTGCTGGGCGGCATCGAGCCCGAGCCCGGCCACCGCGCGCGACAGGTCGTCGGTCAGGCCGCCGCCTGCGCGCGGCTGGCTGCCGGCATTGGCCGCCGGCGCCTGCGGCGCGCCGAAGCCGCCGGCCGGCACGCCGCTGGAAGGCTTGTAGCGCAGGGCGGCGTTGGACAGCTTGAGCACGTCGTCGCGCTTGCTGACCTCGATCTCGGCGTTGACCGTCAGGCCCGGCAGCAGGGTGCCGTCGCCGTTGTCCACGTTCACCACCACCGGGTAGGTGACGACATTGCTGGTGGTGGTGGCCGACAGCCGCACCTGCGCCACCTCGCCGCGGAACTGGCGGTCGGGGAAGGCGTCGGCGGTGAAGGTCACCGTCTGGCCTTCGCGGACCTGGCCGATGTCGGCCTCGTCCACCGCCAGCTCGATCTTCATCTTCGACAGGTCTTCGGCGATGGTGAACAGTTCCGGCGCCTGCAGGCTGGCGGCTACGGTCTGGCCCGGCTCGATGCTGCGGGTCAGGACCACCCCGTCCACCGGCGAGCGGATCACGGTGCGATCGAGGTTGACCCGGGTGGTCTGGGTGGAGGCGGTCTGCTGGCGGATGCTGGCCTGGGCCGAGTTGACCTGGGCCCGGGCCTGGTCGAGCGCGGCCCTGGCCAAGTCCACGTCGCTGCGCGCGACCAGTTGGCGCTCGACCAGCGCGGCCTTGCGCCGGTAGTCGACCTCGGCGTTGGCCAGGGTCGCCTGGGCCTGGCGCAGGCTGGCCTGGGCGCTGGCGATCTGGGCGTTGCCCTGCTCGATCTGGGCCTCGTAGGTCTTCGGGTCGATCCGCGCCAGCACGTCGCCCTTCTTCACCTCGCTGTTGTAGTCGACCAGGATTTCGGTCACCTGGCCGGAGATCTGGCTGCCGACGGTCACGGTGGAGATCGCGCTCAGGGTGCCGGTGGAGGAGATCGCCACGCGGATGCTGCCGCGTTCGACCGCGGTGGTGCGGTAGGCGCCTTCGCTCGCGGCGGCCTTCTGCCGCTGCCAGTACCACAGGCCGCCGCCGAGCACGACGAGCACCGCCACCGCGGCGAGGACGCGCGGCAACCAGCGGCGGAACGGGGAGGACGGCGGGCGGGCGGTTCGGCTCATGCGGAGGCACTGGCGGGGGGATTCATGGCCATTAACGCATGGCCCCCGCAGCGGTTGACAGGTCGCCGCCCGCGACCGTGCCGCGACGATTCAGCACAGGCCGGCGCGTCGCGCGCGATGCCGCGGCACGTCGGCAACGGATCGGATGTGTGCAGCGGCGGCAAACCCGACTCGCTGCTGCGGTCGCGGCTAAGGCCGGAGCGGTACCGCCTGCGGCGCGATCGCATCCGCGTCCTGGACCACGGCATCGAAGAACACGGTGGCGGTGGTTCCGGCATCCAGGGTGCTCTCCAGCTGGATTTGCCAGCCGAAGCGCTCGCACAGCCTGCGCACGATCGACAGGCCCAGGCCCAGGCCCTGCGGGCGCTCCGGCGTGGCCCGGTAGAACGGGTCGAAGGCACGGCCCAGGGCCTCGGACGACATGCCGATGCCGGTATCGCTGACCACCACCCGGTCGGCCTCGACGGTGACCCGGACCTGGCCGCGGTCGGTGTAGCTGCAGGCGTTGCGCAGCAGGTTGCCGAGGACCACGTGCAGCACCCGCGGCGAGGCGAACAGGCGCGGCTCGGCCCTGCACTCGACTTCCAGCGTCACCGGCTTGTCGCCGAGCACGGCGCGCGCACTCTCGGCCTCTTCGTGGACCACCTCGCAGACCTCGAACCATTCGCTCTGCGGCGACACGTCCGGCTCGCGCGCCAGGATCAGGAAGGCGTCGACCACCGCCTCCAGGTCGCGGCCCGCGCGCTGGATCCGCTGCAGGCTGCGGCCGACCCGCGGCGGCAGGCCGTCCTCGCCCAAGGCCATGTCGCTGGCCACCCGGATCACGGTCAACGGCGTGCGCAGTTCGTGGCTGGCGTCGCGGGTGAAGTTGCGCTCGCGCGCCAGCTGCGCCTCGACCCGCTCGCCCAGTGCGTGCAGGGCGCCGGCCAACTGGCGGGCCTCGCCCTGGACGTCGGCCGGCAGGCGCTCGGGCGCCAGGGCGGCGATGTCGGGCCGGCGCGGGTCCCAGCGCGCGACCTGGCGCGCCAGCCAGGCCACCGGCGAGACCAGGCGCTTGGACGACTGGTAGGTCAGCCAGGTCGCGCCGTAGATGGCGAACAGGGCCAGCATCGCCGGCAGCACCGCGAACCACAGCTCGACCCGGGTCGCCTGCGAGCGCAGGAACACCAGGTACAGGGTGCCGGCCGGGCGGCGGTCGACCCAGACCAGCTGGCCGGCGTCCTCCAGGTCATGGAAGCCGGGCTGCAGGGTACGCAGGTTCTCCGGCAGGGACAGGCTGGAATAGCCGGCCTCGACCAGGTAGCCGCGCAGGTTGTAGGTGTTGGGCGGCGGCTGCACCGTCGAGGCCTCGTGCAGCTGCCAGTAGTGCTGCGCCTCTTCCTGCAGGGTGGTCTGGATGAAGCTGTACTTGAACAGGGTGGCGACCACGTAGAACGCGACCACGATCGCCAGGCTCGCCATCACCATCTGCAGGATGAAGGCGATCCGGATCTTGCGGGGCAGGCCGTGGGGCATCAGTCTGGGTCAGCGGGGACAGCGGGGACAGCGGGGACAGCGGCGGCGAGTGTAGACAGCCGCACATCGCGGTGCCGTGAGCACCGCGCGCCGACCCTGCCCCGATTCCCCGGCGGCGGAGACCGCCATGCACGTTCCCCCGAAGTGGTGCCGTTGGCTCAGGATGCGGCGACCGGCTGGGCGATGTCCGCCACCCGGTAGCCGGCGCTCTGCACGGTATGCAGCAGCGGCCGCTCGAACGGCTTGTCGATCACCTTGCGCAGGTTGTACAGGTGGCTGCGCAGGGTATCGGAATCGGGCAGGCTGTTGCCCCAGATCTCGCGCTCGATCTCCTGGCGGCTGACCACCCGCGGCGATTCGCGCATCAGGATGGTCAGCAGCTTCAGCCCGATCGGCGAGAGCTGCAGCTCGGCGCCGCCGCGGGTCACGCGCATGCTCACCGGATCCAGCACCAGGTCGGCCACGGTCAGCACCTCCGAACCGACCTGGCGGCGCTCGCGGCGGATCAGGGCGCGCAGGCGCGCCTCCAGTTCCTGGATCGCGAACGGCTTGGTCAGGTAGTCGTCGGCGCCGTGGCTGAGGCCGGTGAGCTTGTCGTCCAGGGTGTCGCGCGCGGTCAGCATCAGCACCGGGGTGGACTTGCGGGCGTCGCTGCGCAGGCGGCGGCAGACCTCGATCCCGTCCAGGCGCGGCAGCATCAGGTCCAGCACGACCGCGTCGTAGCTGTTCTCGGCGGCCAGGCGATAGCCGTCCAGGCCGTCGGCGGCGTAGTCGACCTCGAAGCCGCGGCTTTCCAGGTACTCGCCGATCATCTCGGAGATGTTGCGGTTGTCCTCGACGACCAGCACCAGCCCCGAGGTCTCTTTGCCTTGACGCATGTCCCGCTCCGTGGTGTTTTCAGCTTTGTGAAACATGCCGGAGGCCGGGTGGATGGCATGTGAAGGCGCCGGGCGCCCTACAACAGCGGCTTCAGCGCCGGCCAGACGTTGTCCAGCAGCCTGGGCTGGGCCGCGGCGGTCGGGTGCAGGCCGTCGGCCTGCATCAGCCCCGGCTGCAGGGCCACGCCCTCGAGGAAGAACGGCACCAGGGCCGCGTCCTGCGCCCGGGCCAGCTCGGCATAGGTCCGGCGCAGGCGCTCGCGGTAGGCCGGGCCGTAGTTGGGCGGCACGTCGATGCCCAGCAGCAGCACCCTGGCCCCGGACTGGCGGCCGAGCACCACCATCTTCTCCAGGTTGGCGCGCAGCTGCGCCGGGGTCAGCCCGCGCAGGGCGTCATTGCCGCCCAGCTCGATCACCAGCACCGCCGGCCGGTGCTTCTGCAGCAGGCCGGGCAGCCGGGTCAGCGCCCCGGCGCTGGTCTCGCCGCTGATGCTGGCGTTGACCACCGCCGGCCCGCCGGGCAGTTCGCGGGCGATCTTCCTTTGCAGCAGGCTGACCCAGCCCGTGCCGGCCGGTATGTTGTGTTCGGCGCTGAGGCTGTCCCCGACCACCAGGACCGGACCTTTGGCACAGGCCAGCGCCGGCAGCAGAAGCGAAGCTGCCAGCACGATCCCGGCCAGCCAGCGCGCCAGCCCCGCGGTCCTTCCGCCGTCCCCCTTACGTCCCACGCGCATTCCGGAGCCTCCCATCGACGCCCTGTCCTCTTCCGCGAACCCTTCGGCTCCCAGCATAGCCACCCCGGTGGCGATCGAAGTGGCCGCCGTCGGCAAGTCCGCGGCCGGCCCGGAAGGCGAGGTCAGGATTCTCGACGGGGTGGACTTGACCGTGGATGAAGGCGACAGCGTGGCCATTGTCGGTGCCTCCGGCTCGGGCAAGACCACCCTGCTCGGCCTGCTCGCCGGCCTGGACCTGCCCACCACCGGCAGCATCAGCCTGGCCGGCCAGCGCCTAGAGCAGTTGGACGAGGAGGCGCGCGCCGCGCTGCGCGCGCGCGAGGTCGGCTTCGTGTTCCAGAGTTTCCACCTGCTGCCCTCGCTCACCGCCGAGGAGAACGTGGCCCTGCCGCTGGAGCTGGCCGGGCGCGAGGATCCGTCGCGGGTCGCCGAGGTGCTGGCCGCGGTCGGCCTGGAACACCGGCGCCGGCACCATCCGCGCCAACTGTCCGGCGGCGAGCAGCAGCGCGTGGCCCTGGCCCGCGCCTTCGTCGCCCGGCCGCGGATCCTGTTCGCCGACGAGCCCACCGGCAACCTCGACCAGGCCACCGGCCAGCAGGTCAGCCAGCTGCTGTTCGAGCTCAACCGCAGCAACGGCACCACCCTGGTGATGGTCACCCACGACCTGGCCCTGGCCCGCCGCTGCCACCACGTCTACCGCCTCGACCGCGGCCGCCTGGTGCGGATCGAGGACGGCGGGGAAGGCGCATGAACGTGCTGCGCCACGCGGCGCGCTCGCTGCGCCGCGAGTTCCTGGCCGGCGACCTGCTGACCCTGTTCGCCGCGCTGGTGCTGGGCGTGGCGGCGATGACCGCGGTCGGCACCCTGGTCGACCGCGTGACCCTGGCCCTGACCTCCAGTGCCGCCGAGGTGATCGGCGGCGACCTTGGCGTGCAGGCGCGCGCCGAGCCGCCGGCCGAATTCGCCGACGAGGCCCGCAACCGCGGCCTGGCGATGGCGCGGCTGGTGACCTTCCCCAGCGTGCTGTTCCACGGCGAATCCAGCCAGATGGCCACGGTCAAGGGCGTGGACGGCGCGCACCCGCTGCGCGGGCGGCTGCGCGTGGCCAGCGATGCCGCCGGGCTGCAGGCCAGCGATGCGGGTGGCCCGCCCCCGGGCGAGGCCTATGCCGATCCGCGCGTGCTTGCCGGGCTGGGCGTGACCGTGGGCGACAGCATCGAGCTGGGTTCCAGCCAGGTGCGCATCACCCGCGTGCTGCTGGCCGAGCCCGATGCCTCGGGCGGGCTGATGGAGATGGCGCCGCCGCTGCTGGTGCACCGTGACGACGTCGAAGCCGCGGGCCTGCTCGGCCCGGGTAGCCGCGCCGGCTACCGGATGATGTTCGCCGGCCCGCCGCAGGCGATCGAATCCATGCGCGAATGGCTGCAGCCGCGGCTGGCCCCGGGACAGCGCCTGGTCGGCGTGGAGGACGCACAGCAGGGCCTGCGCAATGCCTTCGACCGTGCCGGCCGCTTCCTCGCCCTGGCCGCGCTGTTGGCGGTGCTGCTCGCCAGCGTGGCCACCGCGCTGGCCGCCAACCGCTTCGCCCTGCGCCGGGTGGACACGGTGGCGATCCTGCGCTGCCTCGGCGCGCGCCAACGCGACATCCTCGCCTCGCTCGCGCTGCAGCTGGTGCTGCTGGCGATCCCCGCCTGCGTACTCGGCATTGGCCTGGGCATGCTGGCCCAGATCGCGCTGGTCGAGGCGCTGGGCAGCCTGGTGCCGGCACGCCTGCCGCTGCCCCAGGCCGCGCCGATGCTGGCCGGTGCCGGTATCGGCCTGCTGATCCTGCTCGGCTTCGGCCTGCCGCCGCTGCTGCGCCTGCGCGGGGTGCCGCCGATGCGCGTGCTCAACCGCAGCTTCGCCGCCCTTCCCGCCACCTCGCTGCTGGGCTACGTCGCGGCGCTGGCCGCCACCGTCGCGCTGGCGGTCTACGCCACCGGCGACGTGCAGCTGGCCGCCTGGGTGCTGGGCGGACTGGCGGTGCTGGCGCTGGTCGCGGCCGCCGCGGGCGCCACCCTGCTGTGGCTGCTGGGACGCCTGCAGGCGCGACTGCATGGCCCCTGGCGGCTTGGGCTGGCCGCGCTCGCGCGTCGCCGTGGCCTGGCAGTGGTGCAGCTGGTCGGCCTGTCGCTCTCGCTGTGCGCGCTGTTGCTGCTGGCAGTGGTCGGCCCCGGCCTGCTCGGCCAGTGGCGCGACCGCCTGCCGCCGGATACGCCGAACCACTTCCTGCTCAACGTGCAGCGCGACCAGGCCGCGGCCGTCGAGCAGGCGCTGCGCGGCATGGGCGTGGCCGATCCGGACCTGCAGCCGTTCGGCACCGGACGCCTGGTGGCGATCAACGGCGAGCCGCCGCAGCGCATGGCGGTGGACGACCAGGACGACGGCAACGACGCCGACCGTCCGTTGAACTTCTCCTGGCGCCATACCTTCCCGCCCGCCAACACCCTGCTGCAGGGCGAGTTCTGGAGCGAAGCCAGCGATGCAGCCGAGGCCTCGATCGAGGAAGGCTGGGCGCGACGCTACGGCGTCGGCCTGGGCGACAGCGTGACCCTGCAGCTGGGCGAGCAGGAGCGCAGCTTCACCGTCACCAGCATCCGCAAGGCCGACTGGGATTCGTTCCGGGTCAACTTCTTCGTGCTGCTCAACGCCGGGGCAGTGGGCGACGCGCCGTACAACCTGATCTCCAGCTTCCACCTGCCCTCGGGCAATACCGCGGCGCTGGCACCGGTGGTGCGCGAGTTCCCGAACGTGTCGGTACTGGAGATCGAGGCGCTGCTCGAGCGGGTGCGCGAGGTGATCGAGCGCGTGGCCCAGGCGGTGCAGCTGGTGATGGGCTTCAGCCTCGCCGCCGGCGTGCTGGTGCTGCTGGCGGCATTGCAGGCCACCGCCGGCGAGCGCCGCTACGACAGCGCGGTACTGCGCACCCTGGGCGCGCGCCATGGCCAGTTGCGTGGCGCGGTACTGGTCGAGTTCGGCGTGCTGGGCCTGGTCGCGGCGACGCTGGCGGTATCGGCCGCAGCGGTAATTGGCGTGCTGGTCTCGCGCCAGCTGTTCGAACTGGCGCTGTCGCCGCCATGGCCGGCCCTGCTCGCCGGTGGTGCCGGCGGCATCGTGCTGAGCCTGCTGGCTGGATGGTCGGGCACGCGCGCGATCCTGCGTACGCCGCCGATGCTTGCCCTGCGCCAGGCCTGAGGCGTGGAGCCGGGCCTGCGCGGCCCGGCCCTACCCTTCGCCCTCTTCCAGCTCGAGCACGAAGCGTCGCTTGCGGAGTTCCCGCGCGCCCTGCCTGCGATAGAAGCGCGCCGCGGCCTGGTTCCATTCCGGTGTCTGCCACTGCAGCTGGGTGATGCCGGACACGCGCGCATGCTCGCGCAGTGCATCCAGCAGCCGCGCGCCGAGGCCCTGGTTGCGTGCGGTGGCACGCAGGTACAGGCAATCCATGTGCAGGAACGGGCGCGCCTGCCAGGTCGAGAAATCGCAGGTTGCGGTCATGTATCCAGCCACCGCGCCCTGCACTGCCGCGACCCAGCACAGCAGGCGTGGCCGCGGGCCGAAGATGGCTTCCGACAAGGCCTGTGCATCCGGCCGTGCCGTGGCCTGTTCGAAAGCGGCGTGCTCGGAGACAAGCTCCAGCAGCGCCTGCATGTCGCCAGGTGCGGCGCGGCGGACAAGCGCCGGCATCAGCTGGCATCCATGCCCGTAGCCAGTCCGAAGCCCTCGTCCAGCCAGCCGGTGATGCCGCCCGCCATCAGTTTCACCGGGCGTCCAAGCGTGGCCAGCCGCACCGCGGCGCGCGCGGCGCCATTGCAGTGCGGCCCGGCGCAGTAGACGACGAACAGCGTGTCCTGCGGCCAGCGCGCGATCGTGGACGCGATGATCTTGCGGTGTGGCAGGTGCACCGCACCCGGCACATGGCCATTGGCATGGGCTTCGGGCCCACGCACGTCGAGCAGGACGAATCCGGGATCCGGGCGCGAAAGCGCCTCGTGCACGTCCCAGCAATCGGTCTCGAACGCGAACTGCGCGCCGAAGTGCTCCAGCGCCTGCGCGGGCGTTGCCGCGGCGGTTTCAGTGACGGGATTTCCCATGGTGTCCTCCGTGGTGGCAGGGCCATTGTGTGCGGGCACCCGCCCGTGCAGGATTGGCTGCAATGACGATCTCCGATCAAATCCCGCCAATCCCCAACCGCAAGGTCGCGGTGCTGCTCTACGACGGCCTGTGCATGTTCGAGTTCGCATGCGCGGCGGAAGTCTTTGGCCTGGAGCGCCCCGAGGCGGGACCCGGCTGGTACAGCTTCCACACCGCCTCGGTCGACGGCCGTCCAGTGCGCACCCAGTACGGCGGACGCATGCAGCCGGAGGGCGACCTGAAGCTGCTGCAGGCCGCGGGCACGATCATCGTCCCTGGCTGGCGCGGCGCGGAGGCTCCCGTCCCGGACGCGCTGGTGGCCGCGCTGCGCAGCGCCCATCGCCGTGGCAGCCGGCTGCTGTCGATCTGCTCCGGGGTATTCGTCCTCGCTGCCACCGGCCTGCTCGACGGCCGCCGCGCGACCACCCACTGGCGGCACGCCGCAGCACTGCGCGAGCGCCATCCGCAGGTCGAGGTCGACCCGGACGTGCTCTACGTCGACAACGGCCAGGTGCTCACCTCGGCCGGCAGCGCGGCCGGGCTGGACCTGTGCCTGCACCTGGTGCGACGCGACTTCGGCAGCGGCAAGGCCAACCTGGTGGCGCGGCGGCTGGTCATCCCGCCGCACCGCGACGGGGGCCAGGCCCAGTACGTGGAGCGTCCGGTGGCGCCGCAACGGCGCGATGCACTGTCCCCGCTGCTGGACCACCTGCGCAGGCACCTGGACCAGCCGCACACGGTCGCTGCGCTGGCGGCGCGGGTGAACATGAGCGAGCGCACCTTCCTGCGGAAGTTCCAGGCCGCCACCGGCGCCACGCCCGGGCAATGGCTCGCCCGGGCCCGGATCGAACACGCCTGCCAGCTGCTGGAGCAGACCGGTCTGGGCGTGGACGAGGTCGCGAGCCGCAGCGGCTTCGGGACGGCGATGACCCTGCGCCACCACTTCCGCCAGCACCTGGGCACCAGCCCGGTGGCCTACCGCCGCCGTTTCGCCGCGCCCGTGCCCTGAGGCCGCGCGGTTCGCCCGGGGTGGCTTATCCTGCGCGCCTCATCCCCACCTGCGGCCCGACGATGCCCGCCCTGTCCCCGTCGAACTACCTCGTCCCGGTGCTGTTGCTGCTGGCCAGCAACGTGTTCATGACCTTCGCCTGGTACGGCCACCTCAAGTACAAGAGCGCGCCGCTGTTCATGGCGATCCTGGTCAGCTGGGGCATCGCCTTCTTCGAGTACAGCCTGATGGTGCCGGCAAACCGCATGGGCAGCGGGGTGTACTCGGTGGTCCAGCTCAAGACCATCCAGGAGGTCATCACCCTGGTGGTGTTCGCGGGCTTCTCGGCCTGGTACCTGGGCCAGCCGCTGAAGTGGAACCACTACGCGGCCTTCGCCCTGATCGTGGGCGCGGCCTTCCTGATGTTCTACGACGGTCCCGGCGCCGCGGCGCACTGAGCCGCGCGCGACGCGCTCAGGCCTGCCTGGGCGCGAACATGATCACCGCCATCCCGGCCAGACACAGGCCCACGCCGAGCAGGTCCCAGCGGGTGGGACGCACGCCGTCCACCGCCCACAGCCAGGCCAGCGCGGTGGCGATGTAGACGCCGCCGTAGGCGGCATACACGCGGCCGGTGGCGGTCGGATGCAGGGTCAGCAGCCAGGCGAACACCGCCAGGCCCAAGGCCGCCGGCAGCAGCAGCCAGGCGCTGCCGTGGTTGCGCAGCCATGCCCACACCAGCCAGCAGCCGAGGATCTCGGCAATGGCGGTGGCCACGAACAGCAGGAAGGTGGTCACGCCGCCCCCGCGGCCTCGCGCTCCGACTGCTTCACCTGGGTCCACAGCGTTTCCTGCTGCTCCAGGGTCAGCGCGGACAGCGTCGTTCCCCGTGCGGCGGCGAGTGCTTCCATGGCCCGGAAGCGGCGTTCGAACTTGTGGTTCGCACGACGCAGCGCGGCGCCCGGATCGACCTTGGCGTGGCGCGCGACATTGGCGGCCACGAACAGCAGGTCGCCGATCTCGTCTTCCAGGCGCTCGCGGTTTCCAGCCACGTCGCCGCGGGCGAACTCGGCACGCACCTCGGCGATCTCCTCGTGCAGCTTTTCCAGTACCGGTTCCGGACCCGGCCAGTCGAAGCCGGTGCGCGCGGCGCGCGACTGCAGCTTCACCGCCCGCTGCCATTCCGGCAGCCCGCGGGAAATGCCGGCCAGGGCGGAGGTGTCCTGCTCGCCGGCGGCTGCGCGTTCGGCGCGCTTGATCGCTTCCCAGTTGAGGGTCTGCTCCTCGGCATCGGCGAAGCTGGCCTCGCCGAACACGTGCGGGTGTCGGCGCACCATCTTGTCGCTGATCGCGTTGGCGACGTCGTCGAACCCGAACGCACCCTGCTCGGCCGCCATCTGCGCATGGAACACCACCTGCAGCAGCAGGTCGCCCAGCTCGTCCTTCAGCGCGGCCAGGTCCTTGCGGTCGATCGCGTCGGCGACTTCGTACGCCTCCTCGATGGTGTACGGGGCGATGCTGGAGAAGTCCTGCTCCAGGTCCCAGGGACACCCGCCCTGCGGGTCGCGCAGGCGGGCCATGATCGCCAGCAGGCGATCGATCGGACGCGGGTCGGTTTGCATGAGCGGAACTCTAGCGCGGAAGACTCAGAACAGCTCGCCGGCCTCGCGCGCGGGGGCGATCAGGCCGAGATGGCGGTAGGCCTTGGCGGTGGCCATGCGGCCGCGCGCGGTGCGGACCAGGAAGCCCTGCTGGATCAGGTAGGGCTCGATCACGTCCTCCAGCGTTCCCCGCTCCTCCGACAGCGAGGCCGCCAGCGACTCCACCCCCACCGGCCCTCCGTCGAAGTGGCCGATGATGACGTTGAGCATGCGCCGGTCCAGCTCGTCGAAACCTTCCGGATCGACCTTGAGCATCGCCATTGCCGCGTCCGCCACCGCCTTGTCGATGCGCCCGCCGGCCCTGACCTGGGCGTAGTCGCGCACCCGCCGCAGCAGGCGGTTGGCGATGCGAGGGGTGCCGCGTGCGCGCCGCGCGATCTCGCCCGCGCCCTCGGCCTCGCAGTCGATCCCCAGGATCTGCGCCGAGCGACGCACGATCCGGGTCAGCTCCTCGGGCGTGTAGAACTCCAGCCGCTGGACGATGCCGAAGCGGTCGCGCAAAGGCGCGGTCAGCAGGCCGGCGCGGGTGGTCGCGCCGATCAGGGTGAACGGCGGCAGGTCCAGCTTGATCGAGCGCGCGGCCGGGCCCTCGCCGATCATGATGTCGATCTGGAAGTCCTCCATCGCCGGATACAGGACTTCCTCGACCACCGGCGACATCCGGTGGATCTCGTCGATGAACAGCACGTCGTGCGGCTGCAGGTTGGTCAGCAGGGCGGCGAGGTCGCCGGCCTTCTCGATCACCGGGCCGGAGGTCACCCGCAGGTTCACCCCCAGCTCGTTGGCGATCACGTGGCTGAGCGTGGTCTTGCCCAGCCCCGGCGGGCCGAAGATCAGCACGTGGTCCAGCGCTTCGCCGCGGCCGCGCGCGGCCTCGATGTAGATGCCCAGCTGCTCGCGCACCGGCTGCTGGCCCAGGTATTCGTCCAGCCGCTTCGGGCGGATCGAGGCTTCCAGGGCCTCGTCCTCGCGGGTGGAGGTGGAAGCGATCAGGCGGTCTGCGGTCATGGGGCGATTATGGACCTCAGATCTCCACCTGCGACCCCAGCTCCACCAGCCGGTTGCCCGGGATCCGGAAGAAGCCGGTGGCCGGGGCCGCGTTGCGGTGCATGAACGCGAACAGCTTGTCGCGCCAGATCGGCATGCCGCGGCGGCGGCCGGCGACGATGGTCTCGCGGCTGGCGAAGTAGGTGGTGTCCATCGGGTCGAACGACATCCCGCCCACGTCGCAGGCGCGCATCAGCGCCAGCGGCACGTCCGGGGTCTCCATGAAGCCGAAGCGCACCACCAGCCGGTAGAAGTCGTCGCCGATCTGGTCCATGCGCAGGCGCTGGCCGGCTGGGGCGTGCGGCACCGGCAGGGTCTCCACGGTCAGGAACACGTTGCGCTCGTGCAGCACCTTGTTGTGCTTGAGGTTGTGCAGGAGGGCGTGCGGGACCACGGTGGCATCGGCGGTCAGGAACACCGCGGTGCCCGGCACCCGCACCGGCGGGGCCAGCATCAGCCCGGGCAGGAAGGTGTCGGTGTGGATGCCGTCCTTGCGGATCTCCTCGCCCAGCAGCTCGCGGCCGCGGCGCCAGGTGCGCATCAGGGTGAACAGGACGATGCCCAGCACCACCGGGAACCAGGCGCCCTGCAGCAGCTTGGCGCCGTTGGCGACCACGAACGCCAGGTCGATCAGGAAGAACACCACGCACAGCGGCAGCACCCAGTTGCGCCAGCGCGGCCACAGCGCGCGCGCCACCAGCGCCAGCAGGAGGGTGTCGATCAGCATCGTGGCCGAGACCGAGATGCCGTAGGCCACCGCCAGGTTGGTCGAGCTGCGGAACACCAGCACCAGCCCGAGCACCATCACCATCAGCAGCCAGTTGATCCCGGGGATGTAGATCTGGCCGATCGTGTCGTGCGAGGTGTGCTTGATCCGCATCCGCGGGATGTAGCCCAGCTGCATGGCCTGGCGCGAGACCGAGAACGCGCCGGTGATCACCGCCTGCGAGGCGATCACCGCCGCCAGGGTGGCCAGCACGATCATCGGGTACAGGGCCCAGTCCGGGACCGATTCGTAGAACGGGTTCCTGACCAGTTCCGGGTGCTGCAGCACCAGCGCGCCCTGGCCGAGGTAGTTGAGCACCAGGCACGGCAGCACGAAGAAGTACCAGGCGTGGCGGATCGGCGGCGCGCCGAAATGGCCCATGTCCGCGTACAGGGCCTCGCCGCCGGTCACCGCCAGCACCACCGCGCCGAGGATGAACACCCCGTGCCAGCCGTGCTCCATGAAGAACAGCACGCCCCACCACGGGTTGAACGCCTTCAGCACCTCCGGCGCCTCGACGATGTTCCAGGCCCCGATCGCGGCCAGCGACAGGAACCACAGCGAGGTGATCGGCCCGAACACCTTGCCCACCTTCTCGGTGCCGAAGCGCTGGGCCATGAACACCAGCACCAGCACCGCCACCGTGATCGGGACGATGAAGTGGTGCAGGCCGGGCGCGGCGATCTCCAGGCCCTCGATCGCGCCCAGCACCGAGATCGCCGGGGTGATCACCCCGTCGCCGAAGAACAGCGAGGCGCCGAAGATGCCGAGGATGCCCACGACATAGGCCGAACGCGAGCCGTTCCTCAGGGTGCGCCGGGCCAGCGCCATCAGCGCCATGATCCCGCCCTCGCCCTCGTTGTCGGCGCGCATGATGATGGTCACGTACTTGAGCGTGACCACGATCATCAGCGACCAGAACGCCAGCGACAGCACGCCCAGGACGGTGTCGTGGCCGCTGTCCAGGCCGTAGTGCGGCGAGAACGCCTCCTTGAGCGTGTACAGCGGGCTGGTGCCGATGTCGCCGAAGACGACGCCGATCGCGCCGATGACCAGGGCGAAGCGGCTGGCGCCGCCGTGGCCGTGGCCGTCCTGGCCGTGCGGACCGGAACCGGGCGTGGGGGTGGACGCTGCGGACATGGCGGCTCGAGGTTGGCGCGTGGGACGTGAGGGGAGTGCGAGGCGGTCAGCGCAGGGCCGACTGCAACGCCTTGCGGATGATCGCGGCCGCTTCGTCGCCGGGCGCGGCGGCGTCGCGGGCCATGCGCGCGGCCTCGGCCGGCTTGTAGCCCAGCTGCTGCAGGGCGGTGGCGGCGTCGGCCAGCGGATCGCCGGCCGCGGTCGGCATTCCGGCGGTGGCGCCGCCGCCGGCCAGGTCGGCGGCGCGGTCGCGCAGCTCGACGACCATGCGCTCGGCGGTCTTCTTGCCGATCCCGGGGATCCGGGTCAGGGCGGTGACGTCGCCGGCCTGCACCAGCCGCGCGAACTCGTCCACGCTCACCCCCGACAGCACGGCGAGGGCGATCTTCGCGCCGATCCCGCTGACCTTCTGCACGTCGCGGAACAGCCGCCGCTCGGACTCGCGCAGGAAGCCGTACAGCGACACGCTGTCCTCCTTCTGCGCGTAGTGGGTGAACAGCGCGACCTCGCGGCCCAGCTCGGGCAGGTCGTAGAAGGTGCTCATCGGCGCCTCCAGCTCGTAGCCGACGCCGTTGACGTCGACCACCAGCCACGGCGGCTGCTTCAGGGCGAGGATGCCGCGCAGGCGTCCAATCATCATTGCCTCCCGGCGTTCGTCACTTGCGGCTCCACGCCAGGCGCGCGTTCACGCCCAGCCTCTGCGCGGTGGCGCGCACGTGGGCATGGGTCAGGGCGATGGCCAGGGCGTCGGCGGCGTCGGCCTGCAGCCTGCCGGGCAGGCCGAGCATGGCCGCGACCATGTGCTGGATCTGGGCCTTGTCGGCCGCGCCGGTGCCGACCACGGCCAGCTTGACCTCGCGCGCGGCGTACTCGCTCACCGGCAGGTCGCGCAGGACCACCGCGCTGATCGCCGCGCCGCGGGCCTGGCCGAGCTTGAGCGCCGAGTCGGCGCTGCGGCCGACGAACACCTGCTCGATCGCCACTTCCTGCGGCCGGTATTCCTCGATCAGCGCGGCCAGGCCGTGCAGCAGGCGCTTGAGCCGGTCGGCGAACTCGCCCTCGCCCAGCAAGACCAGCGGCTGGTGGTGGACGTGGCGCACGCGGCCGCCGGCGTCCACGTCGATGATGCCGATGCCGGTGCGCTGCGAACCCGGGTCGATGCCCAGGATCCGCACCGTGGCCGCCGGCGCCGGCCGCGGCGCGTTCATGCGCTCGCCTCCGGCAGGAGCACCCGGACCGCGACCGCCACCGCTTCGCCCCCGGACGGGAACATCTCAGCCGGCGTCGCCCAGGTCGGCGTTGGAATAGACGTTCTGGACGTCGTCCAGGTCCTCGAGCATGGCCAGTAGCTTCTTCACCTGCGCGGCGGTGTCGCCGGACACGGCGATGTCGTTGTCGGCGCGGTAGGTGACCTCGGCGTAGCCCGGGGCCAGGCCGGCGGCCTCCATCGCCTGTTTGACCGCCTCGAAGCTCTCCGGCCCGGCGACCACGTCGATCGCGCCGTCCTCGGGGTAGACCACGATGTCGTCGGCGCCGGCCTCGATCGCCGCCTCGGTGATCCGCTCTTCGTCGCCGCCCTCGTAGCTGAGCACGCCCAGGCGCTTGAACATGAAGGCCACCGAGCCTTCGGTGCCCATGTTGCCGCCGTTCTTGCTGAAGGCGTGGCGGACGTCGGCCACGGTGCGCACGCGGTTGTCGGTCAGGCAGTCGACGATCACCGCGACGCCGCCGGGGGCGTAGCCCTCGTAGCGCACTTCCTCGTACTCCACGCCTTCCAGTTCGCCGGTGGCCTTCTTGACCGCGCGTTCCATCACGTCCTTGGACATGTTGGCGGCCAGCGCCTTGTCCATCGCCGCGCGCAGGCGCGGGTTGTTGGCCGGGTCGCCGCCGCCGGCGCGCGCGGCCACGCCGATCTCGCGGATGAGCTTGGTGAAGACCTTGCCGCGCTGGGCGTCGGTGGCGTTCTTGCGTGCTTCGATCGAGGGGCCGCGACCCATGGTCAATTCCAGACTGCGTGTGCGAAGGCGGCGATTATACCGGCCCGCCCGGGTCGGCTATGCCGGTCCGGCGTCCGCGTCCAGGAAGGCGCCGTCGCGCAGGAACGCGGCGACCTGGCGCGCGGCCGCGGCCGAGAACACCAGGCCGGTGTGGCTGGCGTGCACCCGGCAATGCGCGGCCAGTCCCGGCAGGCGGGTCTCGGCCAGGGCCACGGTGCCGTCGGAATCGGCGCCCACCGCCGCCAGCAGGCGGCCGATCCCGCGCGCCACGTCGCCGGCGACCATGCCCACCGGCACCCGCCCGTCCCAGGATTCGCAGCCGGCCTGCAGCAGGGCGCTGCTGCGTCCCAGCGCCCAGGCCAGGCGCGGATGCGCGGCCAGGGCATGGGCGGTGCCGCTGCCGCGCAAGGGCGAACCCAGGCAGACCACCCGCGCCACCGGCAACTCCGGCGCGCGGCGCAGCACCTCCAGCGCCAGCAGGCCACCGAGGCTGTGGCCGACCAGGTGCCGCGGCGGTCCGCCGCGCAGGCGCGCGGCCAATGCCTCCAGCGCCGGTTCCGGGCCGCCGACGATGCTCGGGTAGCCGAACGTCCCGACCTCGAAGCCCAGGCGCCGCAGCCGCCAGGCCAGCGGCGCCAGCCACCAGGCCGCGTTCCACAGGCCGTGGACCAGCAGCACGCGGTTGCAGCCGTGCGGGCGGGCGCGGACCGGGCCGGGCGCAGGGGCGAGGTCGTGCGGATTCAAGCCGCGGTCCGCCATGCCACGCCCGCTCCGGCCGGTCCGCCGCTGCGGTGGCTCACGCGGCGGCCGCGTATTGCTGCTTCCATGCCCGCGGCGAAAGCCCGCAATGGGCCTTGAACGCGCGCGACAGCGCCGCCTCGCTGCCGTAGCCGACCTCGCTGGCGACCACCTTCAGCGGCCGCCCGCGGCGCAGGGCCTGCTGGGCCAGGCCGACCCGCCACCCCAGCAGGTACTGGCCGGGCGTGCTGCCCACCGCCTCGCGGAAGCTGGCCGCGAACACGCTGCGCGACATGCCCGAGGCCGCGGCCAGGTCCTCCAGCGTCCAGTCCCGGGTCGGCGCCTCGTGCATGGCCACCAGCGCATGCCGCAGCCGCGGATGCGACAGCCCGGCCAGCAGGCCACCGGTCACCTCGCCGCGTTCCATCAACTGCCGCAACAGCTGGATCATCACCACCTCGAACAGCCGGTCGATCATGGCCTGGCGCCCGCAGCGCCGCTCGAAGGCTTCCTCGAACAGCATCTCCAGCACCGGCCCGCTGCCCTCCAGCGCGGTCAGCGGCATGCACACGAACGCCGGCAGGGCCGCGGCCACCGGATTGCCCGGCCCGCCCTCGAAACGCAGGTTGGCGCAGGCCATGTCCGCACCGCGCTCGGGATCGCTGCTGAAGCGGTGCGACAGGGGGCGCGGGTACAGCAGCAGGCTGGGCGCCTCGATCCGCACCGGCGCCCCGCCGTGGGACACCTCCAGCGGTCCGCGCCGGACCAGGTGCAGCTGGCCGTGCACGTCGTCGGCTTCCAGCAGGTTGACCCCGCACAGAGCGCCGGCATTGAAGACCTGCGCGCTCACCGGGAAGCGCTCCAGCAGGGCTGCAAGGCGGTCCACCATCTCTTCGTACTCCCGATCAAGTTTTCAGGATTTCGCGTACCGAATCGTAGCAGCCGGACGCGCAAAGTAACTCCTGCCCGCCGGGCACCACCCACCCGACCCAAGGAAACCGCCATGTCCATCGAGAAGATCCTCTACGCCGCCACCGCCACCGCCACCGGCGGCCGCGAAGGCCGCGCCCAGACCTCCGACCGCGTGCTCGACCTGGAGCTGTCCACCCCGCGCGAGCTGGGCGGCGCCGGCGGCCCGGGCACCAACCCGGAGCAGCTGTTCGCCGCCGGCTACTCGGCCTGCTTCCTGGGCGCGCTGAAGTTCGTCGCCGGCAAGCAGAAGGTCGCGCTGCCGACGACCGCCACGGTCAGCGCCAGGATCGGCATCGGCCAGATCCCGACCGGCTTCGGGATCGAGGCCGAACTGACGATCGCCGCCCCCGGCGTGCCGCGCGAAACCCTCGAAGCGCTGGTCGCACAGGCCCACGTCGTCTGCCCGTACTCCAACGCCACCCGCGGCAACATCGACGTGGCGCTGGTGATCGCCGACTGACCGTCTCCTTCTTTCCCCGCTTCCTCCCCCATTCCCCGCACGCCAAGGAAACCCCGACCATGAACGCCATCACCCGCAGCTTCGCCGCCTCCCTGCTGGCCATCGCCGCCACCGGCGCCCACGCCGCCGAATCCCCCGCCCGGACCGCCGCCCGCGCCACCGTGCAGGGCGACTACATCGCCACCGCCGACGGCGTGCGGCTGTACTACAAGGACTGGGGCCCGAAGGACGGCCCGGTGGTCACCTTCAGCCACGGCTGGCCGCTGAGTTCGGACAGTTGGGAATCGCAGATGATCTTCCTCGCCGGCCACGGCTACCGCGTGGTCGCCCACGACCGCCGCGGCCACGGCCGCTCCAGCCAGCCGTGGGACGGCAACGACATGGACCACTACGCCGACGACCTGGCCGCGGTGATCCAGGCCCTGGACCTCAAGGACGTCACCCTGGTCGGCTTCTCCACCGGCGGCGGCGAAGTGGCGCGCTACATCGGCCGCCACGGCACCGGCCGGGTGAAGAAGGCGGTCCTGGTCAGCGCCGTGCCGCCGCTGATGCTGCGCACCGCCGACAACCCCGGCGGCCTGCCGCTGGAGGTGTTCGACGGCATCCGCAAGGCCTCGCTGGAAAACCGCTCGCAGCTGTACCTGGACCTGGCCTCCGGCCCGTTCTACGGCTTCAACCGCCCCGGCGCCAAGGTCTCGCAGGGCCTGATCGACAGCTGGTGGGCGCAGGGCATGCAGGGCGGGCACAAGAACACCTACGACTCGATCGCCGCGTTCTCGGCCACCGACTTCCGCCAGGACCTGAAGAAGTTCGACGTCCCCACCCTGGTGATCCACGGCGACGACGACCAGATCGTGCCGATCGACAGCTCCGGCAGGGCCTCGGCCGCGCTGGTCGACGGCGCCGAGCTGCTGGTCTACCCGGGCGCGCCGCACGGCCTGACCGACACCCACAAGGATCGCGTCAACCAGGACCTGCTGGCGTTCCTGCGCAAGTAGGCGGGCCCGCGCCCGCGAACCGGAACGGCCGCGCCCAGGTGCGGCCGTTTCCTTGTGCCTCCGTCCGCGCCGGCTTGCCGGCGGTTTTCCGCCCGCGGCACAAGGGTGCGGCCAACAGGGCGGGCGGTGCGGTGAGGTCCGGCCAGCAGCCCGGCAATCGCCGGGCAGCCATGGTTCCAGCCGCGATGGGACAGGCTCGACCGATCCGCGCGAGGCGCCACCGGACGCCGCCCCCTGGCGGATGACCTGGCATGGCACAGGCCGCATCCTGTGCACCCCCGACCGTGGACGAGTGCGATGCCCCCATCCCTGTTCCCCCTGCTGATGCTGCTGGCGTCCGCCGCGCCGGCCCAGGACGCGGCGCAAGCCTCCGACCCGGTCCAGGCCTGCCGCGAATGGATCCAGGGCCGCGCCTGGAGCGCGCAGGAAGACGATCCGCAGACCCGGGTCGTCTCCGCCGGGGCGGCCTGTTTCGACGGGGCCATCGCGGCCGGCGCGCTGGAGGCGCTGCACGCCTGGATCGATGCCGCCGCCGGGACCGCGCGGCCGGTGCTGGTCGTGCGTTCGCGCGGCGGGGATTCGGAGACCGCGCTGGGCCTGGCCGAGAAGCTGCAGGAACGCGGCGCCAGCGTGCACGTGGTCGGGGTCTGCGCGTCGGCGTGCGCCAGCTACCTCTATGCCGGCGTGCGCGACCGCCATGTCCAGCAGGCGTCGCTGCTGCTCTTCCACGGCGGCTTCTCCGCCGGCAACCGCGCCCGGGCGCTGGCCGCGCTGGAGGCGCACGTGGCCGGACCGCAGGGCGCATCGGTGCCCGAACCGGAGGCCAACCGCCGCGCGATCGGGCAGTCGCTGGACGCGCTGCAGGTGCGCCAGGATGCGTTCTACCGCCGGGCCGGGGTCGATCCCCGGATCGTGCACGGATTCGACGGGCTGGACGTGGCATCGCTCGACGATGCGCTGTGCGGCGGCCCCTCGCAGGCGCCCCGCCGTTTCCTGTACTTCGACGACGTGCAGATGGCGCGCCTGGGGATCGCCCCGGCATCCGGGCGCACGGAGCAGGATCCGCGCCGGGTCAACGCGGCCATCGCCGCGCTCGACGGCGGGTTCATCGCCTGCCGCGCACCGCGGGCGCCGTTCGCCGGCGCCAGGGCACAGGAGGGTGGGGCCGTCCGCTGATGACGGGCGGGAGGACGGCGCCTGGCTCCGGGGGTCCGCGCCATCCGGACGAACGATCATGTTTCCAGGACTGCGCGCGTCCTGGCGTCCGGAGCGGGTCCGTATCGTGGAACCCACTGGCCGACCGGCCAGCCCCTACAGACCACGAGGAGATCCGCCATGAAGTCGTTCAAGTCCATCGCCTTGGCCTCTGCCATCGCCACCGCCGCCTTCGGTGCCGACGCTTCGGCGGCCGACGCCGCCGCCCGCAATACCACCGTCATCCTGGTCCACGGCGCCTTCGCCGAATCGGCCAGCTGGAACGGCGTGGTGCCCCGCCTGGCGGCCCGCGGCTATACCGTGGTCGCCGCGGCCAATCCGCTGCGCAGCGTCGCCGGCGACGCCGGACTGGTCGATGGCCTGGTCGACCGGGCGCCGGGCCCGGTGGTCCTGGTCGGCCACTCCTACGGCGGTGCGGTGATCTCCAACGTCCGCGCCAATCCGAAGATCAAGGCCCTGGTGTACGTGGCCGCCTTCGCCCCCGAACAGGGCGAGACGGTGCTGGACCTGACCGGCCGTTTCCCCGGCAGCACCCTGCCCGGCACCCTGGCCGAGCCGGTGCAGCGCGCCGGCGGCGGCGAGGACCTGTACATCCGCCAGGATGCGTTCTGGCAGCAGTTCGCCAGCGACGTCCCCGAGGCCGAGGCGGCGGTGATGGCCTCGACCCAGCGCCCGGTGGCCAAGGCCGCGCTGACCGAAGCCAGCGGCCAGCCGCGCTGGAAGGACGTCCCGTCGTGGTTCGTCTACGGCGACGGCGACAGGAACATCCCCGCCCAGGCGCTGCAGTACATGGCCGACCGCGCCGGCTCGCGCAGCACGGTGGTGATCCCGGGCGCCTCGCACGTGGTGATGACCTCGCAGCCGGAGGCCGTGGCCGCGCTGGTCGACCAGGCCGCGCAGGCGGCCGCACGGTAGGCCGCGAGGCAGGCGAGGCGGATGCGGCGGGCCGGAAGGTCCGCCGCGTCCGTCGTCGTGCCGGAAGGAGCGGAGGCCTCCCGCGTCCCGCGCGGACGTCAGGCCGCCGGCCGGCGCAGGATGAACTCCAGGTCGCGCACCCGGCCGACCGGGAATTCGTAGGTGCCGACCTGGGTGAAGCCGTGGCGGGCGTAGAAACGCTGCGCCCCCAGGTTCTGCGACCAGACCCCGATCCACAGCGTGCGCGGGCCGTCGCGCAGCAACCAGCGCTGCGCCTCGTCGAACAGCTTGCCGCCCCAGCCACCGTTCTGGTGGCTGGCCAGCACGTACAGGCGCTTGAGCTCGCCATCGCCCCGGGCCACGTCCGGATGCGGCAGCCCGCAGGGGCCGGCGGCGGCGTGGCCGACGGCCGTCCCGCCATCCTCCAGCAACCACACCGCATAGTCCGGATGGGCGAGGATCACCGCCTGCTTCTCCACCGCGTAGGCATCGCCCAGGAAGAAGTCCAGGTCCTGCGCCGGATACAGGTGGCCGAAGGTCTCGGTGAAGGTGCGCGCCGCCAGCGACGACAGGGTCGCCGCGTCGGCGGGCACGGCGCGGCGGATGCGAAGGCTCATTCGTCCTCGTCTTCGTCCTCTTCCCCGTCGAGGTCGTCTTCGTCCTCGTCGCCCTCTTCTTCCTCGTCCTCGTCGTACTCGTAGTCGTCCTCGCCGAAGTCCTCGCCGTCCCAGCGGCCCTGGCCGTCGGGGACGAAGGTCACGGCCATCGCCGCCGGCGAGCCGCCCACGCGCACCAGCCAGCCGCCGAACACGCGCGCGCGCTCGGTCACCAGGCCGGCTTCGGAACCCTCGTTGTCCAGCCGCTCCCACTGCAGGGCAAACGCAGAACCAGTCATCTCGCACTCCGTCAGACAAAGAGCCCCCCTTGAGTCAAGGGGGGCGCGGCGACAGCCGCGGGGGTTGTGGAAGAGGTGAGCGGGGCCCGGCATTCCGCTCCGCGGAATGCCGGGGAGGCCTCACTGCCTCGGCAGTGAGGCTTCGCGAACCGTTATGTGCACTTCGGCCAACTGCTCGTCGGCGATCGGCGACGGCGCGCCGGTCATCAGGCACTGGGCCGAGGTGGTCTTCGGGAACGGGATCACGTCGCGGATCGACTCGGTGCCGGCCATCAGTGCGGCGATGCGGTCGATGCCGAACGCGATGCCGCCGTGCGGCGGGGCGCCGTAGTTGAGCGCGTCGAGCAGGAAGCCGAACTTGGCCGCCGCTTCTTCCGCGCCGATGCCGAGCAGCTCGAACACCGCGCTCTGCATCTCCGGGCGGTGGATGCGGATCGAGCCGCCGCCGATCTCGTTGCCGTTGAGGACCATATCGTAGCCGCGCGAGACCGCAGTCTTCGCATGCGCGCGCAGCTCGGCGATGTCGTCCACCGCCGGGGCGGTGAACGGATGGTGCAGGGCGACGTAGCGCTGCGCCTCCTCGTCCCACTCGAACATCGGGAAGTCGGTGACCCACAAGGGACGCCAACCCTCGGCGACCAGCCCAAAGTCCTTGCCGGCCTTCAGCCGCACCGCGCCCATGAAGTCGGAGACCTTGTTGTAGCCACCGGCGCCGAAGAACACGATGTCGCCGTTTCCGGCGCCCACGTGGGCGACCAGCGCAGCGAACTGCTCCTCGCCGAAGAACTTCTGGATCGGCGAGCTGATCGCACCGGCCTCGTCGATCTTGATGTAGGCCAGGCCCTTGCTGCCGTACTTGGCCGCGTGCGCGGCGTACTCGTCGATCTGCTTGCGCGACAGCGCCGCGCCGCCGGGAATGCGCAGCGCCGCGACCCGGCCGTCCGGATCGCTGGCCGGACCGGTGAACACGGCGAAGCCGCTGTCCTTGACCAGCTCGGCCACGTCCACCAGCTCCAGCGCGATGCGCAGGTCCGGCTTGTCCGAGCCGTAGCGGCGCATGGCCTCGGCCCAGGTCATGCGCGGGAACTGCGGGTCCAGCTCGACGTCGACCACTTCCTTGAAGATCGCCCGGATCATGCCTTCGACGTAGTCCTGCACGTCGCGCTCGCGGACGAAGGCGAACTCCATGTCCAGCTGGGTGAACTCCAGCTGGCGGTCGGCGCGCAGGGCCTCGTCGCGGAAGCAGCGCGCGATCTGGTAGTAGCGGTCGAAGCCGGCCACCATCAGGATCTGCTTGAACAGCTGCGGCGACTGCGGCAGCGCGTAGAACTCGCCCGGGTGCATCCGCGCCGGGACCAGAAAGTCGCGCGCGCCCTCGGGCGTGGCCTTGGTCAGGATCGGGGTCTCGATGTCCTGGAAGCCGTCCGCATCCAGGTGCCGGCGCAGCGCCTGCACCAGCTTGATCCGGGTGCGCTGCATGCGCTGCATCTCCGGCCGGCGCAGGTCCAGGTAGCGGTACTTCAGGCGGGTCTCCTCGCCCGGGTTCTCGTGGGCGTGGAACGGTAGCGGCGCGGCCTTGTTGAGGATGGTGATGCGGGTGGCGATCACCTCGACCTTGCCGGTGCGGATCTTGTCGTTGACCGCATGTCGGGCGCGGACCACGCCTTCGACCTGGATCACGTCCTCGTAGCCCAGCGAGGCGGCCACCGCGAACACTTCGGCATTGTCCGGCTCGACCGTCACCTGGACGATGCCCTCGTGGTCGCGCAGGTCGATGAAGCAGACGCCGCCGAGGTTGCGGGCCACGTCGGTCCAGCCGGCGAGGGTGAGGGTCTGGCCGATCAGGGTCTCGTCGACCAGGCCGCAGTAATGGGTACGCATGGGAACTCCGCAGGGGGCCGGCGCCAGCGGCACCGGAAAACGCGATATTTTGCGGCCCGGGACCGGTCCGGGCAAACCGGCCCCGGATACCGCTCTTTCCGCCCCGCCGGCGCCGTGTGGCGGTAGGCCGGCATTAAGCCGGCGCATGGCCGAATCCAGCCAACGCCGCGGTCCCGCAAGGCGCCTTCCAGGGAGTTGGTCATGGTCCGTCCGTTGTCCGCCGTCTGTCTCGTCCTCGGCCTGGCCTTCGCGGCCGCCGTCCTCCCCGCCCCCGCCGCGGCCCAGTCCACCCGCGCCTACGCCCCGGAGAACCTGCGCCAGCTCTCGTTCTCCGACCGGGTGCGGGTGGTCGAGCGCGAATACGCCGACCAGTCCCGGGGCCGCCAGATCCCCGACGACCAGCTCGAGTTCTACCTGGACCAGATCGATTCGGGATGGGGCTTCAGCCGGATCAAGCAGGACATCGCCACCTCCCTGCGCGGCAGCCAGGGCGGCCGGCCGGGCTCGGGCTGGGGCGGCTGGAACGGCTCCAGCTGGACCGGCCAGACCCTGATCTGCTCCAGCAACGACCGCCGCCGGCGCGAGTGCCGCACCCCGTTCAACGGCCGCCCGATGCTGGTGGAGAACGTCTCCGGCACCCGCTGCGTGGAAGGCCAGAACTTCGGCGGCGGCAATGGCGTGATGTGGGTGGACGGCGGCTGCCGCGGGCGCTTCGCCGAGGGCCGCGGCGGCTGGGGCGGCGGCAGCACCGGCCAGACCGTGCGCTGCGAGAGCGACAACCGCCGCGAGCGCACCTGCGCCACGAATTTCCGCGGCCGCGCGGTGCTGGTCCGCCAGCTGTCCGGCACCACCTGCGTGGAGGGCCGCAACTGGGGCCAGCGCGGCAATGCGATCTGGGTCAGCGGCGGCTGCCGCGGCGAGTTCGGCGAAGGCCGCGGCGGCTGGGGCGGCGGCAACTGGGGCGGCGGCAATTCCGGCTATTCGGTCACCTGCAGCAGCGAGGACAACCGCCAGCGCAGCTGCGCCTGGGACCGCCGCCAGGGCCGGCCGCAGGTGATCGAGAACATCTCCAGCACCCGCTGCCAGGAAAACCGCAACTGGGGCTGGGACGGCAGCGGCACGATCTGGGTCGACGGCGGCTGCCGGGCGCGCTTCGGGACGCGCTGAGGCGCCGCCGGCACCGGGCAGGAAGGCTCAGCCCTCCTGCGCGCCCCACGGCGCAGGCGGGGGCGGCACCGGCGCCGTCAGGTCGAACTCGACCCGGAACAGCCGCCCGCCCGGGCGCGAAAGCTCGTAGACCAGGCGCCGCCCCGGCTCGATCTCCATCGCCCAGGTGTTGTCCACCGAGGCGGCCAGCCCTTCGCGCCGGAACATCGCCACCGACTCGGCGTCCACCGGGAACGCCTGGCGCCGGGCGCTGCCGGCCTCCGTGCTGTCGCCGCCGTACAGGGTCACCGCATCGGGCGTGCCGTCGACGTGGCGATGGTCGTGCTTCAGGCGCAGGCCGCCGGCGGTGCGGGTGAGTACCCAGGTACGGGAACGGTCCTCGCCGACATGGAACGGGATCCGGATCTCCCGCTCCGGGGCCTCGCAGCCGCGCACGTGCGCGACCAGCGCCTTGCCGGCGAACGGGTCCGGGCCGGAGGCCGCCGGCACGTCGGCCACGACCCGGCCGGCGTAGGCATGGCCGCAGTGGCCGGCGATGGCGGCGAGGAAGGCGTCGGCCGGGGCCTGCGTCGGGGGTGCCACCGTCCCGGCGGGAGTAGCGCTGGCGGCGGGCTCGGCCTGGGGGGTACAGGCGCCGAGCAGCAGCACGGCGAGCGGGAGGATGCGAAGGGTCGAGAACATGGCCCCACCCTACCGGCGCGGTCGCGCCCGCCGCAACGCCCGTTGGTCCCCGCGGCGGAGCGCTGCGTTGCCGGATAATCGGCCGATGCCCGGTCGCCCTCCGTCCCCGTCCCGCCAATTCGGTCCCCGCGCCCCCGCGCCCCGGGACATGGCCCCATGAGCGCCACCGGGCCGGCGCGGCCGCCCGGCACACCCTACCTGTACCGCAGTTGGCGCTATCTGGAGCTGCAGTTCCGCGGCGGCGTGGCCCAGACCCGGATGTTGCGCTGGGCGCCGGATTGGCTGCAGGTCGGCTACACCCGGACGATGCTGGCCGCGCTGCTGCTGCGACCGCGGCCGGCGCGGATCGGGATCGTCGGCCTCGGCGGCGGCGCCCAGGCCAAGTTCTGCCATCGCCACCTGCGCCACAGCCGGATCGAGGTGATCGAGTACGACCCGGGGGTGCTGGCCCTGCGCGATGCGTTCAAGGTCCCGGCCGACGACGCCCGGCTGGCGGTGGAGCTGGGCGACGGCGCGGCCTGGCTGCGCGAACGCGCCGGCCGCTACGACCTGCTGCTGGTCGATGCCTACGACGTCGACGGCATCCCGCCGGCGCTGTCGGCGGTGGGCTTCCATCGCGACTGCGCCGCGGCGCTGGCGCCGGGCGGGGCGTTGGCCTCCAACCTCTACGCCACCGACGTGCGCGCGCACCTCGGGCGGATGCGCCGGGTGTTCGGACCGCGGCTGAAGACCCTGCAGGAACCCGGGGTGGACAACCGGGTGGTGTTCGCCTGGCGCGACCCGCTGGCGGCGGTGCCGGATCCGGAGGCGGCCCTGCGCGCCCTGCCCTGGCTGGCACGGCTGCAGCTGGCCGCGCCGATGCGGCGGCTGGCTACGGCATTGGCGGCCGGCAGCCTGTAGGCGCCTCAGCTGCCGGTGCCGCCCGTCGCGGCGGCCGGCTTGGACTCGGCCTTGGGTTCGGCCTTGGGCGCGCTGTCGGCGGCGGCGGCCGGCTTGGCCGCGCCTTCGCCGCCGTCGGCCAGGTTGCGTTTCTTGTCGCCGTCCTTCTTGAAGTCGGTCTCGTACCAGCCGCCGCCGGCCAGGCGGAAGGACGGCGCGGTCAGCTGGCGGCGGACCTGGCCCTGCGTCCCGCAGGACGGGCAGGTCTCCGGATCGGCGTCGGAAAGCTTCTGCAGGCGGTCGAAACTGTGGCCGCATTCGGCGCACTGGAAGGCATAGATCGGCATGGCGGTGGCGTTGCGATGTTCGGGGAGACCGCCGGGACGGCCCGGCGGCAGGGAATCTTAGGGCATAGGCGGCCGATTCAAGGGCGGCGGGCGACCGGCTCAGGCCCCATCCATCATCTCCAGCCAGGCCTGCTCGGCCTGCTCCAGGCGCTGGGCCGCCGCTTCGCGGGCGCGGCCCAGTTCGGCCAGGCGCGCGGCGTCGGCCAGGTGCTTGGGATCGGCCAGTTGCCGGTCCAGGTCGGCCACCTCGGCCTCCAGCTCGCCGACCTTCTTCTCGGCCGCGGCCAGCTTGACCGGGTTGACCGGCTTCTTCGCCGCGGCCGGCGGGGCAGGGATCGGCGCCGCTGCGGCCGGCGTGGCCTCGGCCATGCGCTGCTTTGTGCCCTGCGCCGCCGGGCGGCTGCGCAGCCAGGACGCGTAGTCGTCGAGATCGCCGGAGAACGGCTCGACCACGCCGTCGGCCACCCGCCAGAAGGTGTCGCAGACCAGGCCGATCAGATGGCGGTCGTGGGAGACCATCACGATCGCGCCATCGAAGTCGGATAGCGCCTCGGCCAGGGCCTCGCGCATCTCCAGGTCCAGGTGGTTGGTCGGCTCGTCCAGCAGCAAAACGTTGGGCTGCTGCCAGGCGATCAGGGCGAGGGCCAGGCGCGCGCGCTCGCCGCCGGAGAAGCCGTCCACGGTCTCGAAGGCGCGGTCGCCGGGGAAGTTCCACTTGCCGAGGAAGTCGCGGAAGGCCTGGGTCGGCGAATCCGGCGAGAGCTCGCGGAAGTGGTCGATCGGCGACTGCCCTTCGTGCAGCGACTCCACCGTGTGCTGGGCGAAGTAGCCGATCCGCAGGTCCGGGTGGGCCGAACGCTCGCCGGCCACCGGCGCCAGGTCGCCGACCAGGGTCCGCACCAGGGTGGTCTTGCCGGCGCCGTTGGGGCCGAGCAGGCCGATCCGGTCGCCGGCCTCCAGGCCGAAGCCGACCTGGTGCAGGATCACCGCGTCCCGGCCGTAGCCGGCCTCCACGTCGTTGAGCCGGATCAGCGAGAACGGCAGTTTCGCCGGCGGCGCGAACTCGATCCGGAACTCGCGCTCCACGCGCACCGCCTCGGTGCCGGCCAGCTTGGCCAGGCGCTTGATCCGGCTCTGCGCCTGCGCGGCCTTGCTGGCCTTGGCCTTGAAGCGGTCGATGAAGCTCTGCAGGTGGGCGCGCTCGGCCTGTTCCTTGTCGTGGGCGATCTGCTGTTGGCGCAGGTGCTCGGCGCGCTGGCGCTCGAAGTCGGTGTAGCCGCCCACGTACAGCTTCGCCCCGCCGCCGTGCAGGTGCAGGGTGTGGGTGGCGACGTTGTCCAGGAACTCGCGGTCGTGCGAGATCAGCAGCAGGGTGCCGGGGTACTTCAGCAGCCACTGCTCCAGCCAGTAGACCGCGTCCAGGTCCAGGTGGTTGGTCGGTTCGTCCAGCAGCAAAAGGTCGCTGGGCATCATCAGCGCCCGGGCCAGGTTCAGCCGCACCCGCCAGCCGCCGGAGAACGAGGACACCGGCCGGCGGTGGGTCTCGGCCGGGAAGCCCAGTCCGTGCAGCAGCCGTCCGGCGCGGGCCTCGGCGTCGTAGCCGTTGAGCTCGGCCAGCTTCTGGTGGGCGGCGGCCACCGCCTCCCAGTCCTCGCGGGCGTTGGCGTCGGCTTCCTCGCGGATGACCTGCGCGATCACCTCGTCGCCGCCGAGCACGAAGTCCAGCGCCGGGTCCGGCAAAGAGGGCGTCTCCTGCGCGACCGAGGCGATCCGGACCTTGCCGGGCAGGTCGACGTCGCCCTTGTCGGCTTCCAGTTCGCCCTTGATCGCGGCGAACAGGCTGGACTTGCCGGTGCCGTTGCGGCCGACCACGCCCACCCGGTAGCCGGCGTGCAGGGCCAGGTCGACGTTGGACAGGAGCAGGCGTTCGCCGCGGCGCAGGGCGAAATTGCGCAGTGAGATCATCGTGGGGAGGGGCTAAGAAGAATCGGGAATCAGCAGATGCCGAGGCATCCTGCGACGGCATTCTACCTTTAACGAATACTTGACATCGCGCCGGGGGCGGGGCTACAGCAACACGGCGGATCCGCCACTCCCCCGCCCCGGCCGGACCGCAATCCCGTTCCAAGCCCGGAGTTTCCCCCCATGCTTCCGAAGCCGCACCTGCTCGCCTCCACCATCGCCGCCCCTGTCCCCTATACACATCTGACGCTGCCGCCGAATCGGGAGGGTGAGGTCTCCCAGCGCTCCCATGTCCTCACAATAAACCATACCACAGCAGATCAG
>NZ_PDWL01000145.1 GCF_010093185.1 Pseudoxanthomonas jiangsuensis
GCTGCAGGCCATGTCGGCGCGCTTGGATGCGCTGGGCCTGCCGTTCGAGCGCATTGCTGCCGTCGATGGCGCCACGTTGACGGACGAGCAGATCGCCGACTTCGTACGCGAGCGTCCACTGGAAGGGTCGGGCGATGCCTTCAGCACCGGCCCACGCAAGTGGACAGCGTCCAACATCGGCTGCTTTCTCAGTCATCAGGCAGCGTGGCGCATTGCGGCCGATTCCGACGACGCCTACACGGCGATTTTCGAAGACGACATGCATCTGTCCGATGCGCTGCCGGCGCTATTGCGCAGCACCGATTGGCTGCCCGGCGGCAACAGCATCGTGCGGCTGGAGCCGTCCTACAACCGCATCAAGCTCGATGCCAAAGTGGCGGATGTCGCCGGGCGCCATCTGCGCCTGGTGCGGCCATCGAGGTATCAGCATTGTTGGCCGGTGTGCGCCGGCGCGCTGATCATCGGCAGGGATGCGGCGCGATTGCTGCTGGCTGCAAAGGCGCGCTGGCAC
>NZ_PDWL01000146.1 GCF_010093185.1 Pseudoxanthomonas jiangsuensis
GACATTGCAATCAACCTGCGCAACATCGTGCTTCCAACCACGCAGGAAGAGAACATCGGCTTCTCACAAATCATCGAGCAGCAACGGCCGTACTACAGCGACATCCACGACAAGCTGAACGCCATCCCGCCCTCCGATGCCCATGGTGCAGCAATGCCTCGGCAGCTCGATCTTGCTCCCGACAACGCCCGTGTCGCCACCCAGCAGGTGTTGGACCTGGGCATGAACTACAAGCCCGACGAGGCGCTCAAGGCACTGATGCAGCAGGCCGTACCCGCGAACCAGCAATGGCAGGACGCGCTCAATGCATATGCCGCGCGCCAGCGCACCCGTGGCGCGGCGGCCTATGCAGATGCCAATGCCGCGATGGATCGTGGCCGGGCATTGCTGATCGCCGGGGGCATTGCGGTCATCGTGATCAGCGGCCTGCTGGCCTGGCTGATCACCCGCAGCCTGACCCAGCCCTTGAACCGCGCCACCCGTGCCGCCGAGGCCATCGCCGAGGGC
>NZ_PDWL01000147.1 GCF_010093185.1 Pseudoxanthomonas jiangsuensis
GTTGATGGTGGTCACCAGGTTGCGCAGCTCGTCGACCGCGTAGTTGATGGCGTCGGCGATGGCGCCGGTCATGTCCTCGGTCACCGAGGCCTGCACGGTCAGGTCGCCTTCGCCGAGCGAGCTGATTTCGTCCAGCAACCGCATGATCGCCTGCTGGTTGCGGCTGTTGTATTCGACCTGGGTCTGGTAGCGGATTTCCTGTTCGCGCTGACGGCTGCGGTACAGGCTCCACAGCAGGCCGATGATCGGCAGCAGCAGGGCGCCGCCGGAGAACACCGAAATCCAGAAGTTCGGGAACACGCGGGTGTCGCGGACCGAACCGAACGACGAGAACGCCTCGAACAGGCGGGTGCTGTCGTCGAGCAGCTTTCCCCCGCCCACGCGACCCCTGGGGCTCTTGTATGGCCGCTTCTGGTTGAAAAAAAAAAAGAAAAAATAGACAGCAAGGAAGTATCACATAAATCAGAGCGGCGGAGACGTACTCGATCCGCGACTAATGGCATA
>NZ_PDWL01000148.1 GCF_010093185.1 Pseudoxanthomonas jiangsuensis
CTACCTAGGTCCCGCGCGGGGACGCGTCCAAGCAGGCGGTGTCGCAGGCGCAGGCGGGCGTGTGCTGCATTTCGCCGTCGGACAGGATGGAGGGCCGAATCGGTGCTATCCGCCGCGCGCTCGATGCCGACGATCATCTCAACGTGCGCATCATGGCGTATTCGGCCAAGTACGCCTCGGCGTTCTACGGCCCGTTCCGCGATGCGGTGGGCAGCGCCGGCAATCTGGGCAAGGCCGACAAGACCACCTACCAGATGGACCCGGCCAACGGCGACGAAGCCTTGCGCGAGATCGCCCTGGATCTGGAAGAAGGCGCGGACATGGTGATGGTCAAGCCAGGCATGCCGAATCTGGATGTGGTGCGCCGGGTGAAGTAGGAATTCCGGGTGCCGACCTTTGCGTACCAGGTCAGCGGCGAGTACGCGATGCTCAAGGCGGCAGCGGCCAATGGCTGGCTGGACGAGCGCAAGTGCGTGCTCGAGGCGTTGATGGCCTTCAAGCG
>NZ_PDWL01000149.1 GCF_010093185.1 Pseudoxanthomonas jiangsuensis
GCCTTGACGTCGGCCAGACGGTGCGTGCTTGCCAAGGCCTGTTGCGCCTCGGGATCCTGCTTGAAGCGCTTGGTGGCGTCGGTTTGTGCGTCGGGCTCGTCGCTCTTGGGATCCAGCGGCGGCTGGCCACCCTTGGGCGAAACCAGGGTGATGTCCGCGCCTGCATCCTTGAACACGTAATACGGCGCGGCGAATTCTTCCAGCCAAAACCCGGTTTTCTTGCCGGTGTCGCCGAGCTGGTCGTGGGACGTCAGCACCATCAAAACTTTCATCGCATCGCCTCGTGTCATGGCCCAACTGGGCAAGGCGGCCAGTGTGCAGTTCAGCCCGTTGCAGCCTCGTGTAGAGCGCGTGGTACCCGCTGCAGATGTTCATAGATGTAGCGATTGCGTCCAACAGACCAATGCGGCCGACAGGAGCGCGGGGCGGGGCTCGGAACGCCGCATGTGCACTTGATCGACACCGGGCTCCTGCGCGCCATCCACGCCCACCCAACAATTT